>CAZFDT010000004.1:0-137547 GCA_964518335.1 uncultured Phycisphaeraceae bacterium | reverse complement strand
TCGGCACATCCCGCGACCATGGATCACTCAACTGGGGTAAATGTCTTCACCCTGCACATCGACATGTCCCCCTTGGCATCCGCCCCCGCCCCGGCTACACTTGACCCCGCTCCTTTCAACTGGGGACTTCCGATGGTGCCAAAACGTGTCATTGACCGGTTGACCAGCAACCTCAGACGGCTGCTGCCCATCCTCCAACAGCAACGCACCCGCGAGGTGTCCGAAGCCGACACCGTCACGCTCGTCAAAGACCTGCTCTGCGACGTCTTCGGCTACGACAAGTGGGCCGAACTCACCGCCGACGTCGCGATTCGGGGGCAAATTGTACTTCACACGGCAACTGGCGGCTGCCGAGATACTATTCGACACGAAGACATGGTCCGCTCGCGATCCAGAGTATAGAGTGTGGCTGCAAGTAACACTGATACATATCGTCATGATGCTCGAGTTCGTCGCTGGCGAGGCTGGGATCGTCACAATGCGGATCAGGCTTTGGCTGAACAGCGATGAGGCGTAACCCATGACGAAGATCATCACCATCGTCGTGATTGCCACCGTGGTCGTCGCCCTAGCATGGATCTGGTATCTGCCGATCGCCGAGGCCAAGCGCCGCCAGCATCCGAAACTGGAAGCCATAACGGTCTGCACCGTCCTGTCTCTGCTGCTCTGGCCTCTCTGGTTCGGTGCGATGATCTGGGCGCACACCGAGCCCGTGAAGGAACGCCGCCGTCAGCTCTACCGCGTCAAAGGATTCAACCCGGCGGCCGGAGCCGTGGCGGCGATCGACATCAGCGCCGAGTCGAAACGCGAGGCGATCAAGCTAGCGAAGCGCGCCGGGATGACACCCCGGACAGTTAAGGCGATTGTAGGAAAAGCGTGATCATGCGAACCGCAATGCTCGGGTGCTTTGGGCTCGCCGCCGCCGTGCTGATCGGCGACTCTCTGGCCGTCAGTCGTGGCGGCTCACTGGTCGTCGCGGGGCCATCGGTTGAGGGGTTCGTTGCGACGCTGGTTCTTGTCGCTGCTGGCGTTGTGTTCCTGTATCTGCACAGCAACAAGGAACGCGGGGGTCGATCATGAACACGGAGCCGTCGATTATCAGGGCACCGGGCGGGAGGCGGATTGGCGTTGATGGTATCCCAAAGTCCCCTTCTGATCCGCGGCTCGACCTCTGCGTATGCCCCGGTCACTTGCCCGACTTCACCAGGCGAAGCTCTGCGAACATCGTTGACTTTTTGTAGTGGTCGTCGAGGGGGTAGCAGCCGCTGATGATGCGGTTGCGGGGGCGGTGGTGGGACCTTGTGGCGGTTAAGAAGAAACCCCGCGTGGTTCTGCCGTAGCAGGTTCCCAGACGGGGCGGGTTACTTTGACCCTCGCCGGTGCCGTGGCCGGAGGTTCCGGGGTGACGTTCCCGGCGGGGCTCGTCCTCATTGTCCAGACCAACGTGCTATCGTCATCTGCGAATCTCGATGGGTCTCTTACCGGCCACGTCCGAGCCTCCGCTGCAGTTGCGCGGCGTGCAAGTCGGCGGGATGAAGCTGGTGGGGCGGGATGGCCTCGAACCATCGCCCCGCGGGGTCGAGTTGGGAGGGTTTGTCCGTGGAGAGGCCCACGAGGTTCATCATGTCGGGCCCGAAGCCGCGGCGGGGCCAGTCCAGCGGCCGGGCGGCACGGATGTTCCAGAACGTGCCCCACGCCGCGCAGTGCTTGCCCAGGGCCTCGCCCCCGCCGCAACGCCAGATGTCCGTCCCCTCGCCCACATCGAGGTTGCAGAACAGATTGGCGTAAGGCACGCGCTTGTGGTGATCCAGCGACAGGTTGACCCCGCGCCCGTTTTTCACGACGTTTCGGCTGTTGGCGCTATCGACGGTGAAGTCGTGAATGAAGTGGGTTTGAAAGTCGAAGTTCATCGCCAGGCAATTCATCCCCATCTGCACGCCGTGGTGGCCGGTGGCGCGATCGCCGGTGTGGGGCTGCCGCTGCGAGTCGATCGTCAATCCGTCGAGCGTGCAGAACGTGCCCGTCAGGTACACGCCGCTGTCGGCATTGCGGATGTGGATGTCGCGCACCCAGCAG
The DNA here is from genome assembly GCA_964518335.1 of uncultured Phycisphaeraceae bacterium. Taxonomy (GTDB): domain Bacteria; phylum Planctomycetota; class Phycisphaerae; order Phycisphaerales; family Phycisphaeraceae; genus CAZFDT01. Next base: position 135,471 of record CAZFDT010000004.1, on the reverse strand, counting down.
TCGGAGGCGCGGTTGATCGCGATCGCGTTGTAGCCCGCTTCGGTGAAGTGTCCCTCATAGGGCGTGACGGGAAACTCAAAGCTCATCGCCTCGATGCCCACCTCGCTGACATCGGGGTCGAACACGCTCAGCGTCGGCGACCACGACAGCCGCACGGCAAACGGAAGCGATCGCTCCAGTGTCACCCGACCGCCCTCGACTGCCGCCACCCGGCTGACCACGCGCGTCTTGATCGGCTTGACGATCTTGCTCGTGTCGCCGGGGTCGCCGGCGTACAGGTGGTCCAGAAGCGTGCGCTGCGCATCGTCGGTGATCTCGACGCACACGCGCTGCCCGGGCACCAGGTCATCTGCAGCGGATACCGTCACGACAGTCTGGCCCCGTGCCGCCTCCGACGTGACCGGGCGTGCCGCACGCGTGTCCCGGCTGCCACGCACCCACACGATGCCGCCCGACCACGAATAGTTCGATGTCGGCCGACCACCGGTCGTCGCCCCCATGTTCGGGCGGATGGCCTGCAGCGGCGTCGGGCACACCAGCGTCGTCCGATCCACGCCCGACCCGCGCAGCACGATCCCCGGCTTGCGGATGTCGAGTATGTCCGTGATCACGTATCGACCCGGCGGAATCAGGATCACCCCGGCCGCGGTGTGGGCGATCGCGTCCTTGAACGCCTGCGTGTCGTCGTGCTGTCCATCGCCACGCGCTCCGAACTGCGTCACGTCGGCAGCGACCGCCACGTCAGGCAACGAAACCTCACCGAACCGATATCCCGCAAACGAAAAATCTGGTAGCCGCCCATCGGCAGACCACTTCTCCCCCGCCTCGCCCCAAAGCTGCGAATACCGCACACCGTCCTCAGACGAAGGCCCCGCAACGTCCCCCGCAGCGCCGGTGATCAATGACGCCATCATCAGACCCATCACGATCGGCATCCCACGCACATCCACACTCCCCGCGCCACCGACCCATGCGGAGCCCACGCACACGGTGGCGGCCAGCAGAATACCGTCTTGCGCGGAATCCGAAAGTGCCGTGCGGTCCAAAGCGTGGCCCTGGCTTGAGCGAGTGGCATGCACGCCGCCGAGCATTCCTTGCATACTTGCACCGAACGCTCGCTGGCAGATGCTGTCGAACACTCGCTTCATAGCAGCGCGACGGGGTCCACGTCGATCGCGGTGTGCATGTCGCTGATGAGGTGGCGCTGGTTGCGCAGCGTGGTGAGCAGCCGCTGCAGCGTCGCGGCGTCAGGGGCGATGAGCTCGATCTGCTGACGGTGGAACTCGGCGATGCGAGCGATCGGAGGGGGCATGGGTCCGCGGATGCGAACCGCGCTGTCCGTGTTGTTTTGATGGAGCAACTCGGTCAGATCGGTGGCGAGCTTGAGGCAGGCCGCGTGATCGCGGTGGCGGGTGACGATGCGGGCCATGCGCGTGGCGGGAGGCAGGCCCACCTGGGCGCGAATGTGCAGTTCCCTGGCGGCGAAGGCTTCGTAATCGTGTCGAGAGGCCAGCGCGATGGCGGGGTCGTCGGGGCTGAAGGTCTGCACGATCACGCGGCCGGGGTGGTCGCCGCGGCCGGCGCGGCCGGCCACCTGAGCGATGAGTTGAAACGTGCGTTCGGCGGCGCGGAAGTCCGGCAGGTTCAACGCCGTGTCGGCGCTGATCACGCCCACGACACGGACGTTGGGAAAATCCAGGCCCTTGGCGATCATCTGCGTGCCCAGCAGGATTCGCACCTCGCCGCGGCGGAAGGCTTCCAGGCTGCTGTGATAGTCGCGGCCCGTACGCATGGTGTCGCTGTCCATGCGCAGGCACGACACGCCGGGAAACTTCGCGGCGATCTCCTCCTCGACACGCTGCGTGCCCAGCCCGAAGGTCGTCACCTTGCGGCTGCACATGGGACAGAGCTTGGGCAGCAACTGCTCGGCCTCGCAGTGGTGACACTTCACCACGCCGCCGTCGGGGAGGCGCTGGTCCTTGTGGTACACCATCGTCGCGTCGCAGTAGTCGCAGTTCTTGAGCCAACCGCAGCGGTGATCGGGGCAGGAGATGTAGTTGGCGTAGCCGCGACGGTTGAGCAGGAGCATGACCTGACCCTGCGCCCCCAGCGCCTGCTGCATGACTTTTTCGAGGCGCAGGCTCAGAAGGTGGATGCCGCCGCGGCCGGTCATCTCGTATCGCTTGCGGCGTTCGTCAGACAGGTTGACCAGCTCGACCTCGGGCAGCTTGAGCCCGGCGACGCGCTCGGGGAGCTTGAGCAGGTGCCAGTGGGGTCTAGGGGCTAGGGGCTGGGGTCTGGCAGAAGCAGGCGCGCCTGCCTTCGTAAACCCCAGACCCCAAACCCCAGACCCCGTTGCATTGGCGTAGCTCTCCAGCGACGGCGTCGCCGAGCCCAGTACGACGGGCACGCCCAGCGCCTGCGCCCGTTTGATCGCCACGTCGCGGGCATGGTAGCGCGGGAGCTGGTCCTGTTTGTATGACGGTTCGTGCTCCTCATCGACAATAATGACACCGGCCCGCTCGACGGGTGCGAAAATCGCCGAACGAGCGCCGACAATGATGCGGGCCTTGCCATCGCGGATGCGGCGCCACTCTTCGTGTCGCTGCGCCGCGGTCAGCGCCGAGTGCAGCACGGCCACCTTGTCGGGGGTGAAGCGCTCGATGAAGCGGGCGGCGGTCTGCGGGGTCAGCGCGATCTCGGGAACCAGCATGATCGCGCCGCGGTCGTCATCGCCTCTCAATACCTGGTCGATCAGGCGCAGATAAACTTCGGTCTTGCCGCTGCCGGTGACACCGTGAAGCAGATGCACGCCAAAGCCGCTGCCGACTTTGCCGAAGAGATGATCGAGCGCCGCCTGTTGGGCGGCAGTGAGCGTGATGGCCGGTCGCAAGTTCGTTGCCTGCTCGACGAGGTCGTCCCATTCGGCGCGCACGACGCTGTGTTGGCGGGCACGCAGCAGCCCGTGCTTGATGAGCAGCCGTATCGGCGTGACCGTCTTGGCGTCGACAACGTGGGCCAGATGGTGAACCTCCAGCGGCTCCGGATGCGCCGCGACCGCTTCGAGCACCGCCTTCTGGAGTTTCGTCAGCTTCGGCGTCACCGCCGGCGGTTGCTCTGCCCTCTCGATCAGGGTTTCCCGCAGCGTGCCTGTGCCACGCTTGACCGCGGCAGGCAACATCGTGGCGAAGACCATGCCCAGCGGGCACACGTAATACGACGCGATCCAGCGGGCCAGCTCGATCAGGTCCAATGGAAGCCAAAGCCCGGCCGCGTCTTTGGCACGAATAGGCTTGATCTTCGCCGGGGGCAGATCCGCGGGCGGGGCAGGGTCGATCGCGGTGACGTAACCGTGCGTCGGCTTGTTGCCTCGCCCCAGCGGCACGATCACGCGATCGCCCACCCGCAAGTCGCGCATCGACTCGGCAATGGCGTAGGTCAGGCCCGTCGCGGTCGCGTCGATGCCCTGCTCCAGCGCGACTTGGGCGTAACCGACGGCAATCACGGACGGCTCGGGGGCGAAGAGGCCGCACATGGCGATGAGTATAGGATCGCCGATGACTATGATGGGCGTTTGCCCGGCACGATCGGCGCCGCGGTCAACCAGGAGTTCGTCAATGCCCGACCTGGCGCCAGACATGCAGATCATCACGGATGTGCCCTACAAGTCGGGCCGGCTCTCGACGCACGAAGCCGAGCGTTGTCTCCTGGACCTGCACCTGCCCCGAAGCTGCCGCGACTTTCCCACGCTGCTGTGGTTCCACGGCGGCGGACTGACGTTGGGCGACAAGGCGATGGGAACCACGCCGCGGTTGCCTCTGGCGCTGGCGCGTCACGGCGTGGCGACCGTGTCGGCCAACTACCGCTTGGCGCCAGCGGCGCGCTTCCCAGCCTATGCCGAAGATGCCGCCGCCGCCTTCGCCTGGGTCAAGCGCCACATCGCCGAGCATGGCGGCCACCCCGATCGCGTCTTTCTCAGTGGGCACTCCGCAGGGGGGTATCTCGCTGCTCTGATCGGTTTCGATGAGCGATATCTAGCGGCGCATCAGCTCGACCTGCGCGACATCGCCGGTTTGTTCATCGTCAGTCCACAGGTGTTCACGCACTCGACCGTGCGCCGCGAGCGCGGCGTCGGCTCACCGCAGACCACACCTGTCATCGATGATGCCGCGCCGTGCCATCACGTCCGCGCCGACGCCCCACCGTTGTTCATCGCCATCGGCGACCGCGACATTCCTTCTCGCGTCGAGGAGAACCGCTATTTCATCGCCATGCTCGAGCACCTGCATCATCCCAGCGCCCGCCTTCGCGTCATCGAGGACCGCGATCACACGTCGATCGTGGACCGAATGGCCGATCCGACCGACCCGACACACGCGGCCCTGGTGGACTTCATCGACCACTGCAGCGAAACGATCCCCATCGTCGCGCAGGCCGAGATGGCCAAGGCTCGCCGGGCGATCCTCGCCGAGGACGGCGAATGCACGTACGGCGAGCTGCTGAAGCTCACGGCCCGCGCCGCCACGCTCCTGCTGGGCGACCGAGCGGACCTGGACGAAGCGCGGGTGGCCTTCCTCGTGCCGCCGAGCTTGGCGCATGTCGTGACGCAATGGGCGACATGGCGTGCCGGGGGCGTGGCGGTTCCACTGTGCCTGCAGCACCCGGCGCCCGAGTTGGCCCATGTCATCGACGACTCGCAGGCATCGATCCTGATCGCGCATCCCAGCGTGGTCGCGCTGCTGCGACCGCTCGCCGAGGCGCGGGGGCTGCCGCTGCTGACGACCGATGAACTGATGCGCTCGCCGTCCGAAGGCCCGCTCCCTCGCGTCTCACCCCGGCGCCGCGCCATGCTCATCTACACCAGTGGCACGACCAGCAGGCCCAAGGGCGTCGTCAGCACGCACGACATGATCACCGCGCAGGTCACGTCCCTGATCGAGGCATGGGGCTGGAGCGGTGACGATCACATTCTTCACGTGCTGCCGCTGCATCATGTGCATGGGGTGGTCAACGTGCTGTGCTGCGCGATGTGGGCGGGCGCCACGTGCGAGATTCTGCCGAAGTTCGAGGCGACCGCGGTATGGGACCGCCTGATGCACAGCAAGGGGCTCACGCTGTTCATGGCCGTGCCCACGATCTACGCTCGACTGATCGCCGCGTGGGAGGCGGCCGACCCGGCGACGCGACAGGCGATGAGCGCCGGCTGTCAGCGCCTGCGCCTGATGGTCAGCGGCTCGGCGGCCCTGCCCGTGAGCACCCTCGAGACCTGGCGGCGGATCAGCAACCACACGCTTCTGGAGCGCTACGGCATGACCGAGATCGGCATGGGCCTGTCCAACCCGCTCCACGGCGAACGCATCCCCGCAAGCGTGGGCAGCCCGTTGCCGGGCGTCGAGGTCCGACTCGTGGACGAACACAACGTGCAGGTCCCCGATGACACGCCCGGCCAGATCCAGGTCCGCGGCCCCGGGGTCTTCAGCGAATACTGGCGCCGACCCGACGCCACCGCCGAAGCCTTCACACCCGATGGTTGGTTCAAGACCGGGGACGTGGCCGTGTGCAACAACCATCGCTACCGCATCCTCGGTCGCGACTCGATCGACATCATCAAATCCGGCGGCTACAAGATCTCCGCCCTCGACATCGAGGAAGTGCTCCGCACCCACCCGTCGATTCACGACTGCGCCGTCGTCGGCGTCGAGGACGCCGAATGGGGCCAGCGCGTCGCCGCCGCCGTCGTGCTCAAGCCTGGGCAGTCGCTGGACCTGCCGTCGCTGCGCACCTGGGCCAAGCAGCGCCTGGCCGCCTACAAAGCTCCCTCCCTGCTGCTGCTGTTGCCTGACCTGCCCCGCAACGCCATGGGCAAGGTGACCAAGCCCGACGTGGTGCAACGCTTCGCCCCGCAGACTGCGTCGGCGGGGTGACGCGGCGGCACATGCGGTAAACTGCCCGGTCCATGCCGCAGGCCACGAAAAACGATCCCACCCAGACGCCCGCGATGCGGCAGTATTTCGCGTTCAAGAAGCAGCACCCCGAGTGCGTGCTGTTCTTCCGCATGGGCGATTTCTACGAGATGTTCTTCGACGACGCGAAGCTGGCCAACAAGGTGCTGGGGGTGACGCTGACGCAACGGACCGAGGGCGTGCCGATGGCGGGCGTGCCCTATCACGCCGTGGAGAGCTACCTGCGGCGGATGATCCGGGCGGGGCATCGCGTGGCGGTGTGCGAGCAGGTCGAAGATGCAGCCCAGGCCAAAGGCGTGGTGAAGCGCGACGTGACGCGCGTGCTCACGCCGGGGACGCTGACGGACGATCATCTGCTGGATGCGTCGCGGGAGAACCCGCTGGCGGCGGTGATGTGGGGGGGAGCGAAAGGGTCTGGGGATTGGGGTCTGGGGTCTGGCAGAGAAAGCGCTGGCACCGCCCATTCTGCCAGACCCCAGACGCCAGACCCTAGACCCTCCGTCTGGGTCGCATGGGCCGAGTTGAGCGTGGGCACGTTTCATGTCGCCGCGTTCGGCGAAGACGCGCTCGTCGATGAACTGGTGCGCATCGGCCCGCGCGAGTTGCTGTACTGCGAAACCGCCGATGGGAACACCCCCGAGCGTGTCAAGCGTCTCCTCGATGCCACCGGCGCCGCTGCCTGCCCCCGCCCCACATGGCAGTTCCGCCAAAGCGAGGCCGTCGATACCCTCCGCAAGCAGTTCGGCGTCGCGACGCTCGGCGGCTTCGGCTTCGCCGACGACGACCCCGTCCTCAGCCCCGCGGGGGCCATCGTCGCCTACCTCCACGAAACCCAGTGCGTCGGTGGAGAGCAGGACAGGGGTCAGAGGTCAGAGGTCCGACTCGCTCATCTCCGCCCGCCCGTGCGCTTCGAGCGCACGGCGCACATGCTCATCGATCAGGCGTCGCTGCACAGCCTCGAGATCGAGCGCACGATGCGCAGCGGCCAGACCGACGGCAGCCTTCTTGGCGTCTTCACTTCCGGGGGCGGGGGCGGGGGCGCGTGTGTCACCGCCATGGGGCGACGGCTGCTGCGCTCGTGGCTGTGCTATCCGTTGCGCGACCGTGCGGCCATCGAGCAGCGCCAGCGTGCGGTGGGCGCGATGGTCGAGGACGCAAGACTGCTGAACGGTCTTCGTCAGGCGTCCGACGGCGTGCAGGATGTCGCCCGCATCGTCGGACGGATCGCGGTGGGCAGAGCGACCCCGCGCGATCTTGTTGCACTTGGCCGCAGCGCCGCCAAGGCCACGACCCTGGCGACGCTGCTGGCCGACCGCCCCGCCATGGCCGAGTATCACCGCAGCCTGGACGCCAGCGCGACGACGCTCGACACGCTTGCCCGGCAGATCACCGAGGCCTGCGTCGAGGATCCCCCCGCCCATCTCCGCGACGGCGGGCTCTTCCGCGACGGCCACGACGCCCAACTCGATGAGTTCCGTGGATTGCAGCGCGACAGCCACACATGGCTGGCGGGTTATCAGAAACAGCTCATCGACGAGACGGGCATTGCCTCGTTGAAGGTGGGGTTCAACAAGGTCTTTGGCTATTACATCGAGCTGACTGCCGCCAATCGTGACAAGGCGCCGTCGCAATGGAGCCGTAAGCAGACGCTCAAGAACGCCGAGAGGTTCATCACGCCGGAGCTGAAGGACTTCGAGGGCAAGGTGCTCACCGCCGAGAGTCGGGCGATCGCGAGGGAGCAGGAGCTGTTCGGTCGGCTGTGCGCGGCGTGCCAGAAGGAGGCGACACCCCTGCAGGCGTTTGCCGACACGGTCGCTGCAGTGGACGTGCTGGCGTGCTTCGCCCATCGCGCGGTGCGGCGGCGGTATGTGCGGCCGACGATCGTGGACGAGCCGGTGCTGCACGTGCGCGGCGGGCGGCATCCCGTGCTCGACGAGTTGCTGGGCGATCGGTTCGTGCCGAATGATGTGGAACTCGGGGTTCGGGTGTCGGGTGTCGGGTGTCAGAAAGAGGCAACCGATCCGTCACACCCGACACCCGTTCTCCCCGCTTCACTCGCCCTGATCACCGGCCCCAACATGGCGGGCAAGAGCACCTACATCCGCACGGCCGCCCTCATCACGCTGCTGGCCCACACCGGCGCGTGGGTCCCCGCCGAGGAGGCGACCGTCGGCCTCACCGACCGCCTCTTCACGCGCATCGGCGCCAGCGACGAACTGCACAGCGGCCAATCCACCTTCATGGTCGAGATGACCGAGACGGCCAACATCTGCCACCACGCGACGCCCGGAAGTCTGGTCATCCTGGACGAGATCGGCCGCGGGACGAGCACGCTCGATGGGCTGTCGCTGGCATGGGCGATCGCCGAGCACCTGGCTTCGCGGGGGTGCCGCACACTCTTCGCCACGCACTACCACGAGATCACCTCCCTCGCCGACACGCTTGCGGGGGTGACCAACCTGCACGTGACGGTGCGCGAGTGGAAAGATCAGATCGTGTTCCTCTACCGCATCGCTCCCGGCCGCACCGACCGCAGCTACGGCATCCACGTCGCCAAGATCGCCGGCGTGCCCCCGACCGTCATCGCACGGGCCAACCAGTTGCTCGCCGCCCTGGAAGTCAACCACCGCGACGCCTCGAGCCTCGTCGCCGACACCGCGCGTCACACTGCTCCCGCCGCCGCCCCGGGCGCCCAGATGAGCCTGTTCACCGAGTACGTCCACCACCCCGCCATCGAAGCGCTGCGCGACGCGGACCTGACGCACCTCTCACCGCTGGAAGCGTTCGACCTGCTGCGCAAGCTTCACACCGACGTCACCGGCGGAAGCTGACGCGTACCTGATTTCCTGCCGAACCGCCCAGGCAAACCGCAGCAGCCAGATGGTCGCCCATATCGTCAGAAACGCAAAGGCTACGGTGAGGACCTTCCAGAAGGTTTCGATATCGTTACCGCCGCCCGTGACGACCGCGGCAATGCTCAGAAGCACGCCCAGCAACCCCGTGGCGGTCAGGTAGGCGATGACCGCCACCTCGCGCGACAACACGGGCGCGTCGAGTTCAGACGCCAGGCGCGACAGCCATCGCCCCAAGAGCACGACCGCGGCGAGCCTCGCCATGAACATGGTCGGCAACAGAACAATGGCCAGCAGCATCCCACTCACATCGAGCCAGTCAAAGATCAACGCCGCCTGCAACTGCACGACAAGCATCATGCTCAGGAAGGTCGCGATCGTGGCGATCCGCACCCCTTTGACCAGACCCGACAGACGCGTGGCGGCATACGGCCTCGCCGTGACCCACCATCCTCCGACCACCCACAGCAGGTGGTCGACGATGATCCAGCCAATCATCGCGCCCGCATAGTCATCGCCGAATGGAACATCGCCATTGAATGCCATCCACAGAAAGATCATCAGCCCGCACGTCATCGCCACGCTGAGGGCGAGCGCGAGGCAGCCACGGATCACCGCACGGGCGCGTCGGGTATCCAACGGGTTGAAGCGGTCGCCGATCTGGGACAGCGCCACATGCAGGCCGCATTCGGGACAGGAGCCATGTCGAGAGAGGGTGCGGAGGTTATAGCCGCAGCGCAGGCACGGAAGATCGACAACAATGAAGCCGGCGCCGGGTAGCGAGCCGGAGAGGGAGTCCGAATGGGGAACCGGGGCGTTGGTGCTCATCGGCGGTATGGCGGCCTGCTTTTGCTTGCCTTTTTCAGCCTGAGGCGGCAGGGCCGGCCCAATCGGCCGCGGTGAATGGGTTTTTTTACCCATCCCCCGCTTTTGGGGCTGGATTTTGCCCGACTGTCTGCTATAAATCAGATAGCAAAACCTAGCCCCCCCCTCACGGCCCGCGTGGTGTTCCCCCCCACACCACCGGGCCGATTTTTTTCGGGCTCGATCAGCCCAGGTGCAGATTCCGACCCTTTACCAGCGCCGCGATCTTCGCGTCTGCAATCGAACGCTTGAGCATCCAGAACCCGCAGTCGGGATGCACCCAGCCGACGCGGCCTTCGCCCAGAACCTTTTCCGCCGCCTCGATGCGCCGGGCGACCTCCTCGGGCGTCTCCACGTGATTCACCTTGATGTCGATCACGCCGATGCCCAGCTTGATCGAAGGCTTGACCTCTTTGAGCGCGTGCAGATCGTCCGCGGGCCGGTGCGCCAACTCCAGCACCAAGTGGTTGACCTCCAGGGCGTTGAGGAACGCGATGAGCTTGGCCCACGTGCCCTTCTGGATGGTCTGCCCGCCATAGTTGCCAAAGCACAGATGCACGGCACGCTCGCCCTCGAAGCTGCGCAACACACGATTGATCGCTTCGGCGGCGAGGCTGCTGTGATCGGGGTTGCCGGGAATGTTGGCCTCATCGACCTGCAGGGCCGCGCAGGGCAGACCACGCACCTGCGCCGCCAGTACGTCGGCGATGGCCAGGAGCAGCTTCTCGAACGAGCCGTAGTGCTTGTCGAGCAGGGTGCGCGCCAGCATGTACGGGCTCGTCACCGTGAACTTCATCGGCCCCCCCGCCGCTTCACTGGCCCGTTGGCAATCGCTCAACAGGTCGAGCGTCCCCTCACCCAGCGGCCCTTCCACCACTGCCGCGGGCTTGGCCCGAAACGCCATCGGGTGCAGCCCCCGAAACGCCTCGATCTCGCTCCGCCCCAGACTCGCCCGGCATCCCGCCATCGGCCGCACGAAATAGTCGATCATCCCGTTCGTCTGCGGATGGTTGATGTCAAAGCGGTACAGTTCGCCGTCGGTCGGCAGATCGATCCCCGCCTGTCGTTGGATGTCGAACACGACGCGCGTCGCGTCGATCAGGGCCTGCTCGCTGGGCAGCGCGGCGAGCCAGTCTGGCACGGGATAGGAGCCGACAGTCGTCGTGAGGATTCGCGGCTTGGACACGGGTTCACTCCTGGACGGAAGGCGACAGGGACAGCAGCACGAGGCGATACTGTAGCATCAGCGCCAGCGCGGCGACGCCGACGAGCATGCCGGCACTCTCGACGATCCACTGCACAGCCACCATCGTCTCGAAGCCCGACATGTGGTCGATTCGATACGACCACATCCACATCACGACCTGCAGGGCCGCCCAGACGGCGATGCCCGCCAGCACGCCGCGCAGCACGCGCACCGACGTTGCAGCGCCCAGCCGCGCCAACGTCCGGTGCAAATGCAGCAGCGTGCCCCACACCGACGCCAGCAGCAGCAGCCCGGCGAGCCAGGCGACTTCGCCCGCTGCTGCGTCCATCGTCACGGACGCCACGATCGCCGCGACGAACAGCCCCACGCTCGCTCCCGCGGCCACGCGTCCGAACAGCCGCGGATTGAACGACCCGTCCGCCTGCTCCTCGGCCCCTGGCTGACGCCGTCCGACGAAGATCAGCGCCACGCCCAAGGCCGACCATCCCAAGCACGTTGCGAGGAATGGCGCCTCGGCGGGCAACCATCCCGAGTAATACCCCCCGCCATAGTCCAAGCCGATCCCTCTGCTGAGAAACAGCGCCAAACCCATGGCCACCACCGTCCAGAGCGCAGATCGCGCCACGCCAAGCGCCCAGAGACGATGCACAGATTCCGCATTGATCGCTGCAGTCGCCCGGCGGGAAGTGACCATGGCGTGGATCACATGCGACAACAGCAGCAGAACGACGACGGTGGCCGCGATCGACACGCCATTGATCAACGCCTGAAGAATAGACCAGATCAAGTATGCCCTGTGGTAGAGCATTCCCAGCACCCAGCCCACCGTGTTCTGCGCCAGCAAGAGCGTGACCCATGTGATCCAGATCATCCTGATCGCCTTGGCCAGGCGAGGGTCAGGCACGCGCCGCCCCAAGGCCTGGAGGATGAGCCACCTCGCAATCGTCGCCGTACACGTAACGAGGATGACGGCGAAATACGCGACGACCGCCGTCGTCATGTTGAAGCTCGCCAGGTGCTGCATCCAGTCGAAGCTGCCAAGGATGTAGGCCACAAGCACGGCTGTCGCACTGATTCGACAGGTCCATGTCCAACGATTGCCAATGGGCAGCCACCGTGGCCCGCCGCGGACGGTCAGACACCATGACGCGACCAGGTGCAGCAGCGGCGCGGCCAGCGACATCACCATGGTCAGCACCCATGTCCCGCGCCAAGGCCACAGGCGGGTTGCCATCATCAACACGATGAAACACGCTGCGAACTCCGCGACGACGCCGGCGCAGATCCATCGCAGCCATCGCGGCGGGCTTTGCGCCAAGCCCTGGGCGTGGAGCGTCTCGATGACCGGCTTCCCGCACTCGGGGCAGGTCGCGTCGTGGGGGATGGTGCGCAGGTTGTAGTCGCACCCGATGCACGACAGATCGTGATCGACGAGGCCCGGAGCGGCGACAGGTTCGGACATGGTGTGAGTAGTTTACATGAAGCGCCACGCCGGACCTGAGGTCTTCCGAAGGTCCGGGTAGAGAGGCATGCCGTGTGACAGGACCCGGAGCTTCGAAGACTCAGCTCCGGCGTGAGGGCGGCGCTTCGTCAATACGGTTGCCGTACAATGGCGGCCATGAGCGCCGACTTCGCCTGCCGGTTGACGTGGGGTGTCTATCACCTGTTCCTGGGCACGTGGTTCGGTGCGATGGTGATGCTGGTGGTGGCGGCGGGCATCACGTTCGCCACGGTGCGGCAATACCAGCCGACGATCGGCATCGAGCCCTACCGCGAGCTGACGGAGATCGAGAGCCAGCCGAAGTACCCGCTGCCGGTGCGTATTCTGGCAGGTGGGATCGTGGGCAATGTGCTCAAGGGTCTGGTGGTGGTGCAGACGCTGTGTGCGGTGGTGGTGGTGATCTGCCTGGCGGTGCAGTGGATATGTTTTCCCGGGCCGCGCTGGGCCGATGCGCTGCGGACGCTGCTGATTGTGGCGCCGATCGTGGTGCTGGCGGTGGATGTGACGGTGCTGTCGCCGCGGGTTTGGCGGGAGCGCTCGGTCATGTATGATCCCGCCATGCCGCAGCCCCAGCGTGTCGAGGCCCACGCGCGTTTTCAGAAACTGCACAAGCTCAGCGAGCGGATGGTGGGCATGGCGGCACTGTCGCTGGGAGCGGCCCTGGTCCTGTCGGCGTGGGCGCTTCCCCTGGCGGCCCGAGCGGGAGTAACCGATGGCGGATGAGACGTTCGACGAGCAGGAGTTGCGCCAGCAGATGTGCACCACCGCGTTCCAGCTCTGGGCGCGGGGCGTCCTCAGCGGCGACACGGGCCTGGTGAGTGTGAAGGTCAATCGGCGTCGCTACCTGGTGACGCCGCCGGGCAAACGTCGCGCGTCGATGGCGCTCGCCGACGTGCTGGCGGTGGACATGGGCGGGATCGCGCTGACCGCCGACCGCGGGCTGGACGAGATCACCTGGTCGCCGCACCGGCTGGCGTATCAGGCCGACCGCTCGGGCATGACCGTGGGCTGGTCGGACAAGCACGAGGTGAAGGCGACGGTGCTGGCGTCGCCGCCGCACGTCATGGCGCTGATGCGGCTCAAGCCTGATGACGAGTCGCTGCCGTTGCCCGACCCCACGCCCGTGCCGATCATCGACGCGACCGACGAGTCGGCGGTGCGCGGGGCGTTCGAGAAGCTCCCGGCGGTGGTGCTGTCGCGCCGCTGCGTGCTCTGCGCGGGCAACAGCCTCGACGATGTCGCCAACACACTCGAACGCATCGAGCATGCCGCGATGATCGAGGTGCTATGCCTGCTGGGTCACTGAAGAAGGCTGCCCCCGGACGCGGCCCTTCAGTGCCGCGCATCGCGCCGAAGCAGCGCGACCATGCTGCGCGGGTGTACGCCGCCCTGCAGTCGCTCTACCCCGACGCCCACTGCGAACTGGTTCACCGCAACGCCTTCGAACTGCTCACCGCCACGATCCTCTCGGCCCAGTGCACCGACAAGCGCGTGAACATGGTCACGCCCGCGCTGTTCGAGCGCTTCCCCACGCCCCCACGGATGGCCCGGGCGACACAAGACCAGATCGAGCAACTCGTCAGGACCACCGGGTTCTACCGCAACAAGGCCAAGTCGATCCGCGGCGCGGCGAAAATGATCGTCGAAAAACATGGCGGCAGCGTGCCCGACACCATGGACGACCTGCTCCACCTTCCGGGCGTCGCGCGCAAGACCGCCAACGTCGTCCTGGGCAACGCCTACGGCAAGAACGAGGGCGTCGTCGTCGATACGCACGTGCAGCGGCTGTCCCACCGCCTGGGCCTCACGCGGCAGCGCGATCCGAAGAAGATCGAGCTCGACCTCATGGCCCGTTTCCCGCGCGACAAGTGGTGCATGCTCAGCCACCTGCTGATCTTCCACGGCCGGCGCGTATGCGTGGCGATCAAGCCGCGCTGTCACGAGTGTCAGCTCGCGTCGATCTGTCCGAAAGTCGGCGTGAAGAAATAGCCACAGATGAACGCAGACGCACGTCGATCCATGCTCGTCCTGCTGGGGCTGATGGCGCTGGCGCTGGCCCTGTATGCCAATGCGCTGCGCAACCCCTTCCTGATCGACGATCTCGACGCCATCGTGTCGCACCCTGACGTCGTCGAGCCCGGCGGGATCGTCTCGCTGTGGGGCCACGACTACTGGGCGGGGCGATCGCCGGAGGATCGCAACCTCTATCGCCCCATCGTCATCGCCTCCTACTGGCTCAACGCCCGGATCACCGGCCTGTCGCCGACGGGCTTTCGCATCGTCAATGTCGCCCTGTTGGCGACGCTGGCGTGGCTGCTCTATCTGTGGCTGACAATGGCGATGCGGCGATCGATGTTCAAGACCAGTTCCTCGCCCGTTGTCGGCCTGTCGATGATCGCGGTGCTGCTGGTGCTGACCCATCCGGCGCATGCCACGGTTGTCAACAACGTTGTCGGCCGCGCAGACCTGCTGGCGATGGTTGGCGTCATGGGCTTCGCTGTCCTGCATCAGCAGGCCATCGCGCGCGATCGATGGCGCTTCCACGAATGCCTGCTGGCGGCGATCTGTGTGTTCGTCGCGGTCGCCAGCAAGGAGACCGGCCTGCTCGTTGTGCCTGTCGCCCTCACGCAGTGGTGGTTGGGTTGGCGTCATTGGAACTGCTATCCCAGACCGACGCTCTGGCTCGTGGCAACGCCTGCGATCCTCTACCTCATCTCGCGAGTCGCGGTGATCGGCGCGACGCCGCACTACGGCCCGTCCACGATGGACCTCACGGGCAATCCGCTCCGCGGCATGTCGCTGGTGGAGCGATCTGCGTCCGCGATCGCAGTGGGCGGAATGTACCTGGGCCAACTGTTTTGGCCGACCCTGCAGGCGAGCTTCATTCCCGACAAGCTGCCCACATGGTCGGGAGCTGAAGCGTGGTTCATGCTCTTCTGGCTGGGGTTAGCGATCTGGTTGACATGGTCATACCTGCGGCTGGCTCATTGGGCCGCCCCGATGCTGGTGATGGCGCTATGCAACTACCTGCTCATCGGAAACCTGCTCATGCCCATTGGGGTTTACGCGGGCTATCGGTTGATGATCCCGTTTGCGTTTGGGTTCATTGTGTTTCTGGTGGCGCTGGCGGAGATCTACAGGTTTCGCCGCGCGGTCATGGTGGTCTTGTGCGCGCTTGCGCTGGCAGGTGGCGTGCGAGTGATTCTGCACAACCGCGAGTGGCGCGATCATGTGACGCTGATGAAGGCCAACCTCGACCGGCAGCCCGACAATACACGCGCGGCGTTCCTCTACGGCGTGGCGCTGGGTGAACAGAACCGTCAGCGCGAGGGGATCGAGTACGTCGCAAAGGCCGTGCAACGCCACCCCACCTCGCGGCAGGCCAGACACGAGTACGGCAAGATGCTCATCGTACTGGGGCAATTCGAGGAGGCGATTGTCAATTACGAGGCGCTGCTGCAGTCGCACCCGCAGGAGACCGAGGCGATGACCCAACTGGCGGGGCTGTTCATGGTGCAACATCAGTACGCTGCGGCCGGCCAGTGGCTGAACAAGGCACTGACGCTGGCGCCGACGAATGCAGCGGCGATGCACAACGCGGCGGTGCTGGCGGCGCTGACCGGACAGATCAACGAAGCGATCCTTCGCTACGAGGCGCTGCTGCGCGAGCATCCTGAGCACACGCAGGGGCGGGCAGAATACGACGAGCTGCGAAGGCATCTGTCGCAGCCGTAAGTGCGTCAACGTCAGCGCGACCGTTTCCGGGGGGTCGCGGCTTCACAGGAGGCCGGCCGTCTCGTCCTGCTCGAACATGATGTTCATGTTCTGGACCGCCTGCCCGCTGGCGCCTTTGATCATGTTGTCTTCGGCGACGAACACCACGACTTTCTGGAACTCGTCGCGGTCGATGAGGCGGACGGTGATATCGACGAAGTTGGTACCGGCGACGTGCTTGACGTTGGGCAGGTCCGGCCGCACGCGCACGAACGGCTCGGCGGCGTAGGCGTCGGCGAACGCCTCGAACAGCTCCTCCTGCGTGATGTCCTCCTCCAGCGGATCGAGGTAAATCGTCTCCAAAATCCCCTGGTCGATGGGCAGCAGGTGCGGCACGAACAGGGTGCTCACCTTTTTGCCGGCGACCATGGACAGGGTCTGCTCGATCTCGGGCTGGTGTCGGTGCCCGCCGATGCTGCCGTAGGCGTAGAACGACTCATTCATCTCGGTGTAGTGGAGCGTTGCAGTAGCCTTTCGCCCGGCGCCGGTGACGCCGGAGGCGGCGTTGATGACGATGCCGTCGTGCTTGACGAGGCTGTGGGTCAGCAGCGGCGCCACGGCCAGCGCGGCGGCGGTGGGATAGCAGCCGGGGTTGGCCACGAGCATCGCCCCCGGCAACTCGTCGCGCATCAGCTCGGGCAGGCCGTAGATCGCCTGCTTGAGGTTGTCCAGGTCGGCGTGCGGGTGCTCGTACACCTTCTCGTACAGGGCCGGGTCGGCCAGGCGATAGTCGGCCGAGAGATCGATCACCCGCAGCCCCGCGTCGAGCAATTGCGGGGCGTACGCCATGGCGGCCTTGTGAGGCAGGCACAGGAACGCCACGTCGGCGGCTTGGGCCATCACTTCGGGATCGATCGGCCTGCACACCGCCACCGACTCGGGCACGCGGCCGAGCAACTGGGGAAACTCCCTGCGAATGTCGGGCAGTTCATCGCGGTGGCTGGCCAGGTAGGTCAGCTCGGCGCCGGGGTGGCGGCAGAGCAGATCGATCAGGTGCAGTCCCGTGTAGCCGGTGGGCCCGACGATGGCGGCGCGGATGCTCATGGCGGTATTGTGCCCGCTAGGCGGGGGGTTGTCATCCTTGCACGTCGGCCGTGGGCTTACTGTCACAGTGGCAGTCGCACCCCGCGCCACGACCTGCTGCGGGGGTATCCCCCTGGCATCCCGCTTGCACATGTTCCCGTGGCGTGACCGCAAGGTCGTGTATCAGAGGGCCTTTTTAGAGAAAGGAGACCATCATGCTACCCGCCATCCGAGTCCGTCGAAACCTGCCGTCGCTATGGGATAACCCGCTCGATCTGCTGCGTCAGTTCGAGCGCGGGCTGGGCGATTGGGACGAGAACGCCATGGGCGCTTACCCCGTGGACATCCGCGAGGACGAGAACGCCCTGTACGTCGAGGCCGAGGTGCCCGGCTTCACCAAGGACCAGATCGACGTGTCGGTCGAGAACGGCGTGCTGACGATCACCGCGCAGCGCAACGCCGATGAGAAGAAAGACAAGAAGGGCGAACTGCACCTGCACGAGCGGCGTTTCACCCGTGTGTCCCGCAGCTTCTCGCTGCCCAACACGGTGGACGCCAACAAGGTCAACGCCCGGCTGGAGAACGGCGTGCTGCACTTGACGCTCACCAAGCGTGAGGAAGTCAAGCCGCGCAAGATTACCGTGTCCTGACGGTTGGCAGGCCCGGGCGCGCCAGCGCCCGGGCCCTTTCATGCGCGGAGCACGAAACGCTCGATCGCATGGGCGACGCCTTCGTCGTCATTGGAGGGCACGACGACGTCGGCGGCGCGCTGCGCCGCGGGCCAGGCGTTGCCCATCGCCACGCCCAGGCCGGCCCAGCGCAACATGCCCACGTCGTTGTGTGCATCGCCGATCGCCATGACCTGCTCCGGCCGCAGATTGCTGCTGTGCGCCATCAGCGCCAGGGCCTCGGCCTTGTCCACCTGGCGGTGTTGCACCAACAGCAGCCCGTCTTCGCACGGCAGGCAACTGACGTGGTTGACGAACTTACTGTCGATCAACTCGCGCAACTGCTCTTCCATGCCCGGCGCTGTGCCCAACAGCAGCTTCGTCACGGGCGAGGACGTGAAGGCCTCGATCGGCCCAATGAAATCGGGCGTCTGGTGGCGCACCGTCCACGGGTCGGGCGGCCGATCGGTACACCACTTGTCGAGAATGTCGGCGTGGACGGCCACGTCGGGGTCGAACCGGCGGGCCGCAAGAATCAACCGTAGCGCGATGGCACCGTCGATGGCGACGTGGCGGAGGGTGCGCTTGCGGACGGGATCGTGGATCAGGGCGCCGTTGTAGTTGATGATCGGGGTATCCAGGTCAAGCGCAGCGTGGATCGGCACGGTGCTGCGGGGCGGCCGGGCCGTGGCCAGCACGACCTTGACGCCGCGACGGCGCACCGCCGAGATCGTGGCCATGGTCTGCCGCGACAACCGCTTGTCCCCGCGCAGCAGCGTGCCGTCGATATCGATGGCGATCAGCCGCACGCTGCGCCGAAACGGCGTGGGCAGACCGCAGGCGGTGTCATCGATGGGCAGCGTGTCGAGCGAGGCTGGATCGAGCACGGCAGGCTCCTGCAGTGCCACAGCATCGGCAGGAGTGCGGCGGCCATTAAGACGTTTGAGCGCTCCACCCACGACGCCGGCCTCAACGGGCTACACTTTGTCGCCATGAGTGCTACAGACGTTAAATCCGCCCACTCTTCCGCCAATACCCTCGGGCTGGACTATCGCTCCCTGGCGGCCCAGTTTCGCTATCGCGGTCCGATCTGGGACGTTCACACGCACCTCAACGACGTCGAGGCGACCCGCGCGTTGTTCGATGTGGCCGACCTCTTTGGCATCGAACGCGTCTGGTCGATGACCCCCCTGCCTCATGCCCGGGCGATCGCCGACATGTTCGGCGATCGCGTGCAGTTCATCGCTGTGCCCCACTACGCCAACCACGAAAAGGACCCCAACACGTTCACCAGCGAATGGCTCAAGGCCATCGAAGGCTTCGCCGCCATGGGCAGCCGGGTGTGCAAGATCTGGGCGGCGCCGCGCGGCATCGACTTCCACGAGAGCATGACGCTCGACTCGCCCATCCGACGCGAAGCCCGCAAGCTCGCTCGCTCGCTGGGCATGATGTTCATGGTCCACGTCAGCGATCCCGACACGTGGTTCGCCACCAAGTACGCCGACGCCGCACGCTACGGCACTAAAGCCCAGCAGTATGAGCCGCTCGAACGCATGCTCGATGAGTACAGCGACACGCCCTGCATCGCCGCGCACATGGCAGGCAACCCGGAGGACCTGGACTTCGTACAGGGCCTGCTCGATCGACACGCGAATCTGTACGTCGATACATCGGCGACCAAGTGGATGGTGCGCGAACTCTCCAAACGCCCCGAGCGCTTCCGCGCGTTCTGTCAGCGCAATGCGGGACGCGTGCTCTTCGGCACCGACATCGTCGCCACCAGGGACAACTGCAACTTCGACCTCTACGCCAGCCGCTACTGGGCTCTGCGCACGCTCATGGAGACGACCTACGACGGCCCCAGCCCGATCGTCGATCCCGACCTGCACATGGTCGATCCTGCCGTCCCCGAAACCGCCACCGCCACGCTGCGCGGGGCAAGCCTCGACGATGCCACGCTGCGCGACGTGTACCATGCAGCGGCCACGAAGCTGTTGGGCAAATGATGGGCCGGTGGTGGAGTGTGTTGTACGCTATGAAAAAGACCAGCCACCAGAGGGCAATCGCGTCGAAGCGCATCGTCTCAACGAAGCGTCCCGGCCTTGTTATGGAATACTTTGACGATGCCGCGGTCGTGCATGCCGAGAAGAAGTATCTGCACACACTTCACATAACCCCGGCGGAGCGGATCGCTCATGCCGAAGAACTGCGGCGATTTGCCTATGGCTCAAAGTATGCTCCTGCCCGACTTCAAGGACCTTTTGAAGTCCTTGAACGACCATAACGTCAGATACCTGGTGGTTGGCGGCTACGCTGTCATCACCCACGGCTACGCACGCGCCACGAAAAGTCTCGACGCATGGTTGGCCATGGACGCGGAGAACGCCAGTCGGATCTCCGGGGTCTTGCTGGAATTCTTCGGGAAGACCCTGTCCAAAGAGCAGTTGTGCAACCCACGACTTCTGCTGCGCATCGGGACACCACCAGCCCAGGTCGAGTTCTTCACAAGCATCTCAGGTGTGACGTTCGACGATGCATATCGCAGGGCGATCCAGATCGACATAGATGGCATCACAGTGCCGGTGCTGTCGCTTGAGGACTTGTGGACGAACAAGACAGCAAGTGCGCGGCCGCAGGACTTGGCGGATCTTGACAACCTGCCTGAACCCGGCACGAAATAAAAACCCGCAGTGTTGAACTGCGGGTCAAAACTGCGGCCTCTGATCTCGAAAGCTCATCCCGCCTTCGCCGCGGCGAGGACCGGGGCGTAGTCGGGCTCCTGAGCGATCTCGGGGACAATCTGCTCGTACTTGATCTTGCCGTCCTTGCCGACAACGTACACCGCGCGGGCCAGGAGACCGGCGAGCGGGCCATCGACCATCTCCAGGCCCCAGGCCTTGCCGAAGCTGTGCCCGCGGAAATCGGACGCGGTCGTGACGGCCTTGGCGTCCACCGCCCCGCACCAGCGCTTCTGCGCGAACGGCAGGTCGCGGCTGATCACTAGCACCACGACGCCATCGCCGAGTGCGGCGGCTTCCTGGTTGAACCGCTTGCCCTGCAAGTCACAGATGCCCGTGTCCAGCGACGGCACGCTGTTGATGATGACGGTCTTGCCTTTGAACTGGTCGAGGCTCACGTCCTTGAGATCGTTGCCGACGACGGTGAAGGCGGGGGCGGCGTCGCCGACCTTGACGCCCGGGCCGCCGATGCCGACTGGATTGCCCTTGAACTTGACGAGTCCCGTTCGTGTGCTCATGGCTGAAAGCTCCGTGTGGTAAGGCGCTGGTTGTCCGGCCTGCTGCCGGGGAGACGGGGCATTGTAAGAGCCTGCCTCGATGGAGCAAGCCGCAACGGCTCCTGATGTAGGTCGATCGAACTGTCCTCTTTGGCTGCGCTCGACGTGTCCCCACCCGCCGGGTGGCTCAGACTGGCGCGTTGCGCAGCAATCACGGGCCTTCGTCGAGCATGCGGTCGATGAGGTCGCGGACGGGGAGGGTGGCGAACGTGGTGGCTTTATCACTGGCGGCGTAGGGGATGAACATGAGGTCACCGTGGATCATGGCGCCGCAGGAATAGACGACGTTGGGGACGTACCCCTCGCGTTCGTCCTCGCTGGGGGCGATGAGGGGTTCACGGAGGCGGCCAATGATTTTGGACGGGTCGTGGCGGTCGAGCAGTAGGGCGCCGATGCAGTATCGCCGGACGGTGCCCACGCCGTGGGTGAGGAGGATCCAGCCGGCGTCGGTTTCCAGGGGTGAGCCGCAGTTGCCCACCTGGACGGTTTCCCAGGGCTCGCGGGGCTGGTAGAGCGGGACGCTCTCGTTCCAGAAGTGGCGGTTGTCACTCTTGAGGAGGAACATGTTTTCGCCGTCGTGGCGTGAGACGGCCAGGTACCAGCCGTCGATCATGCGCGGGAAAAGGGCCATGCCCTTGTTGCGGGCGAATCGGCCGTTGAGGGTCGAGACGTGATAGGTGTGGAAGTCCTCGGTTTCGAGCATCATGGGGACGATGTGTCGTCCATCGTATGCGGTGTAGGTGCCCAGGTAGAGGGCGTTGCCGTCATCGCCGATGAACCGGACGAGGCGGAGGTCCTCCATGCCGCGGGCCTCGTGATCGGTGGCGGGGAAGATGACGGTCTGGTTGGGCCAGGTGTCGTTGGGGAATCGGAGGGTGTAGTTGGCGCGGAGGACCCAGAGCAGGTGATCGGCCATTTCGTCGAAGGTGGTTGGCCGATCGCGGTTGGCGCGGCACTCGGCGACGTAACGGGAGGCCTGGCCGAGCGTAAAGGTATCGGGCAGACCGAAGAGCCATTGCGCGGCGGCGTCCTCATACACGCCCATCTCGATGAGCTTGCGGAAGACCAGTTTTTTTTCGAACTGGCGGTCGGGCACGGGCCTGGCGGTGTAGGCCTGCCGCGGCGTGGGGTCGAACTTGACCTGCCCGTGCCGATCGATCACGCCCCGACGAAAGACGATCGACGACACGTGGCCCTCGCCGGTGGCGCGCATGCTCATGAGGAAGCGCACGCTGCCATCGGGCACGCCCTCCTGGTTGGGATGCACCACCACGGATGGGTTGAACAGCGCTGCCGACTCGATCGAATACTCCATGGTGAAGTACGCGCCGATGAGAAGCTTGCGTTCGTCGGACAGCTCGCTCACGTCGCCGTTGATGTGCCTGGCGACGTTGGCGAAGTGATCGAGGCAGATGGCGTGCAGGTCGTGATGGCGCCCGTGAAAGCCTTCGATGGTCTGGGCGAGCAATCGGCCCACATGCTCTTCGGGCAGGCGCATCACGCGGCGGAGGATCGACCGGATGCGGTCGGGGTTGCCGAAGTCGAAGTAGCGGGCGATGACGCGCTTGTCGTCGGAGACGAACCGCTCGGGGCTGCGTACGAGATTGAGCGGCTTGATCGTGGGCGCGGCGGTGGACATGGCGAGAGTGGGTTGCAGGTCGTCGCAAGTCAGAATTCACAAGCCTCTAGTCGCAAGCAACAAGCCGTGGATCTGAAACTTGAAAGTTGAGACCAGGGCCTATTGGACTCGAGACTTCACTTTCTACAGCCGCTGGTAGCGCGACAGTAGGTCGAGGATGCGCGGCTGATCGGGCTTGAGGCGCAGGCTTCTTCGCCACGAGTCCAGGGCCTCGTCGCGTTGCGATCCGTCGGTGCGCCCACCTTGGATGTAGAGCGTCATAAGGCACACGCCCAGGCCGTTGAGCGAGGCCGGGTCGTTCTCATCCAGCGACGTGGCCGATCGGAAGCTGGCCAGCGATTCGGTGAAGCGTCGGACCTTGAACTGGGCGTAGCCCAGGCGTTCGTAGGCGGTGGCTGAGGGCTGGGTGCGGATGAGCGACTCAAGCGTGATCATGGCCCGCTCGAAGTTGCCCAGTCGGATGTGCGCGTCGGCCAAACCCAGAAGGACGGGCTCGGCGTACTCGCCCAGCTCGGTGGCCTGGCGGTAGGAATCCACGGCCTTGTCGAACTGGCCCAGCAGACTCTGCGTCGCGGCGAGGTTGGCCCAGCCGATCTGGCTCGACGGATCGAGGTACACCGCGCGCTCGGCGTAGGGCAGCGCATCGCTGGGTCGGCCAAGCTGCAGGTACGCACTGGCCAGGTTCTTGTTGGCGTCGAAACTGTTGGGGTTGAGCGTCAGCGCCCGCAGGTAGGTCTTGATCGCCGCCTGCACCTCGCCCAGGAGCTGTTGCATGAGCGCCAGGTAGTAGTGGGCGTCGAAGCTGTTGGGCGAGAGGCGCGTGGCTTCCTCGTAGGCGCTCTTGGCCTCGCCGTAGTTGCCTCGCTGCCGCTGCACATCGCCGACGCCCATGTGCGCGTCGGTGAGACGTGGGTTTTCCTCGATTGCCAGCGTGAACGCCGCCAGCGCGGACTCGGAGAGCCCCTTCTGGAGCAGGTCCTGCCCCTGCTCGACGTGCTCGCGGGCCCGGTGCTGCCGCGTCGGGCCGCACCCCGCCATGGCCAGACCGCACACCACCGCGGCGGCGGCCAGCACCGCCACGGATCGCCCCGTCGCCTGTTGCCGAGTCCTTAACATGATCGCTCCAAGTTAGACCCCTTCGCCGCCGCGGTCAACGTGCGTCCGTGATAGGTTACACGCCATCGCGGCAGGCTCACCATACAATCTCGGCCAGATCGGAGTCGAGCGTGAAAATCGCCCTGTGCCAGACCAACCCAACCGTCGGCGACATCGCCGGCAATGCCCGTAAGATCGGCGAGGGCATCGCCCGTGCTGCAGACCTGGGTGTGCGGCTGGTGATCTTCCCCGAACTGGCGGTTATCGGATATCCGCCCAAGGACCTGCTGCTCAAGCCCGCGGTCATCGTCGAATGCGAGCAGGCCGTCGCCGAGCTGGCCGCCCAATGCAAGGGTGTGGCGGCGGTGATCGGGTACCCGTGCCCATCCGATCAGGAGCAGGGCCGCAGCCTCTACAACGCCGCCGCCGTGTGCGACGGGGGACGCATCGTCCACCGCCACGTCAAGAGCCTGCTGCCAACCTACGACGTGTTCGACGAGCTGCGCTATTTCGAGCCCGGCCCGCGCCTGGACCTGACGCGCATCGACGACACGCCCCTGGGCATCAGCATCTGCGAGGACCTGTGGAACGAAAAGGGCGTCGTCAATCGCCAGCTCTATCACGACAATCCGATGGACGAACTGGCCCGCCTTGGCGCACGGCTGTTCGTCAACTGCAGCGCATCGCCCTTCGTCATACGCAAGCACGAGTTTCGGCTCAAGCTCATGAGCAGCGTCGCACGCCGGCTGAATATGCCCATCGCCTACTGCAACCAGGTCGGCGGCAACGACGAGTTGGTGTTCGACGGCAACTCGTGCGTGATCGACGCCGCGGGGCAAGTGGTGGCGCATGCGAAAGGGTTTGAGGAGGACCTGCTGGTCGCTGATATTGACCTACAAGAAGGTGTCGGGTGTCGGGTGTCGGGTGTCGGAAAAGACAGCCCTGCCGCAGACACCGGACGTCCGACACTCGATACCCTGTCCGACGCCTACCACGCGCTGGTGCTGGGGCTGCGCGACTATTGCCGCAAGTGCGGGTTCGCAAGCATCGTCATCGGGCTGTCCGGAGGGATCGATTCGGCGCTGACCGCGGCGCTGGCGGCCGCCGCGCTGGGCCAAGAGCACGTGCGCGGCGTGGCCATGCCCAGCCGATTTTCCTCGAAGGGCTCGGTCGATGACGCGGCGGACCTGGCCAAGCGGCTGGGCATCGCGTTCCACGTCGTGCCCATCGAGGAGCCACACCGCGCGATGGAGTCGCTGCTGTTGCCCCACTTCGAGGGACGCCCTCGTGATGCGACCGAGGAGAACATCCAGGCCCGCCTCCGCGGCGTCATCCTCATGGGCTTTTCCAACAAGTTCGGCTCACTGCTGGTGACCACCGGGAACAAGAGCGAGTTGGCCGTGGGCTACTGCACACTCTACGGCGACATGGCCGGGGGGCTGGCGATCCTTTCCGACGTCCCCAAGACGATGGTGTGGGAGTTGGCCCGCTGGGTGAATTCCCCTGCGTGCCCGCTGTATCAGCGCTTCGGAGGACCGGTCATTCCCGAAAACTCGATCAGCAAGCCCCCCAGTGCCGAGCTGCGGGAGAACCAGACCGATCAGGACACTCTGCCGCCCTACGACGTGCTCGACGACATCATCGAGCGCTACGTCGAACGCGAGCACACCGCCCCGCGCATCATTCAGGAAACGAGCCACGACCCGGACATGGTGCTGCGGATCGTCCGCATGATCGACCTCAATGAATACAAGCGAAAGCAGGCGGCGCCCGGGATCAAGATCACCGGCCGCGCCTTCGGCTTCGGCCGCCGCATGCCCATCGCCCAGCGCTACGACAACCGCCGGACCCTGCAGCTTAGGCTGAGCAAAGTGTGAATCGATCACTGACCGCCTGATGAACATTGAACCGTACAGCGGCTCGTGCGTCCTATAGGGTGGGCGGTTACAATCGGTGTAGTCGCGGAATCGGGTGGCTCGTCGCGAAGTCGATGGACATCGTGACCGGGGACGTGTGATGCCCAAACCATGGCGATGTTTACGTGTGCTGGCAGCGATGGCGGCGTCGTTGGCTTGCGCGGCGGCAGCCCAGGATGACGCCGGCGACGCCCGCGGAACGCTCGCTGACCATCCTGCCGTGCTGGCCGGCCAATTCACGGGGCTTTCGGCGACAGGCGGCGCCTTCACCGACGACGGGGGCAATCTCGTCCGGGCGCGGTTCAACCAGGTCAACGACGCCATGGGCTTCCGCTGGGATGTCGATCAACAAGGCGGCATCAACGACGGCACCAACGACTGCTTCGATGGCGGAATGTACTTGCGCGTCAACGGCAATCAATTCGGCCCCAACGACCACAAGATGGTCCCCGACGCCAGCGAGTATTTCATCTCCGGCCAGATCGCCAACCTGCAGGTCACCCGCCGGGTGCGCGTGGACGTGCAACGCGGCGGGGCTCGCTTCATCGAGGTTCTGACCAATCCTCACGCCAGTAACGCGGTGTCGGCTTCGGTGGACATCGTCACGAACCTGGGCGGCCAGGCCGGCGGCGCATTCACCAGCAGCGGCAAGCCCTTTGCCGGCGGCACGCTGGGCAAGGACGACGTGGGCTTTTTCATGGCAGCGCAGGCCGCCAACTCGCGCCCGAGCGTGATGTTCCTGGTCGGCGACGGGCGCGGCAGCGTCAAGCCTCAGATCACCATCGAGAACAACCGCCAGATCACGGTGCGGTATGCGGTGACGATCAAGCCCCGAGAGACAGTGGCGTTGTACCACGTGGTGGCGCAGCGTCAGGGCGGCGGTGGCGGTGCGTCTGCCACGCAAGCGTTTGAGACGTTCTACAAACGCCGCCATCTGCAGCCGAGCGTGCCTAAATCGTTGGCCAAGGCCCTGCTGAACGTGCGGATCGCAGGCGGCGCCGTGGACGGTGAGCGACTGACACAGCGAGCGCTGACTATCGCCGAGGACGCAGGGGTCGAGCGCGGCGACCGCGACGTGCTGGTGGTTGGCGACGACGCACAAATCGTCGGCGACGTGACATGCGAAGGCCTTTCGATCCAAAGCGCGTTCGGCGCCACGCACGTGGCCTGGGACGAGGTTGCATTGCTGGTCGGCGCCAGGGGCATCGGAGCGCCCATGAGCGTCCACCTGCGCAGCGGCGATGTGCTGCACGGCCCCGTCACCACGCCGCGAATGGTCATGAGCAGCGGCATCGGGCCTGACATGGCGCTCGATCCGACGCAGATCAACCTGCTCGTGGCCCGGCGGCGCGACACCGACGACAAGCCCTACCGCCAGGCAGGCGCGGTCGTCACCACCGCCTCGGGTGACCGCCTGGCCGTGCGCCGCGACGACAGCGCCCCGCTCAAGTTGGTCACGCCCTGGGGAACGCTGGCCGTGACCATGGCCGACATCGTGTCGCTGGATTTTGTCCGCGAGCCACAGCCTGGACACGTGTTGACGCTGGCGGGCGGCACGCGCCTGACGGTCATGCTCGGAGGCGGGGCGCTTAAGCCGCATACGCTGCGTTTCGGCCCGATCGAACTGCCCCCCTACTCGGTCGAGTCGCTCGCACGCCTCCACGAACTTCCTGCCGCGGAAGAAGCCCAGGAATCCGCCGCCGCCGAACTCGAACGCCAGCGCCAGGCGTTCGAGCGATCGCCGCGCCTCCAACTGGTGGGCGACAACGCCATCGTCGGCACGCTGGGCACGGCGTCCATCAATATCGTCGGGCTGCTTGGCGTGGCCACGCTGGACACGGCGACCATCAAGTCCATCGCGCGACAGGAGGGGAAGGGCGCCCCCACCTTCACGATCACGCTTCGCTCGGGCGGGGCCGTCACCGGGCGCATCGAGCAGCGAATGCTGCCCGTGCAGACGGCTTATCGTGATTGGCTGGTGCCGACGGAGCACATCGTCGAGGTGATCGTGCCCGACCCCCTGCCTGCGGAGGCGGCGGCCGCCGAGGTGGCCAATGCTGCGACTGCGACTGGCGATCCTGCCGCCGCGTCGCCGGCGGCGCCCCCGCTCGACCGCGACCTGCGCCTGCGCGAGCTGGTGGAACAGCAGCGTCAACTTCTGATCCAGCAGGCCAACGCGATGCGCAACAACGATGAGCCCGCGGCCAAGGCCGCCCGCGAGCATTTGCAGACGATCCAGCGGGAGATTCAAAGCCTGCGCCGTCCCACGACGGAGGCGCCATGACCGCGACCGCGGCCGATGGGAGTTCGCCATGACACGACCCCACAGGGTGCTTGCGCTCTTCGTTGCGGCGGCTTGGTTTGCCGTGGCCGCGCCGGCGCCCGCCCAGACAACGCCGGGTCTGGTGCCCGCCAACTGGAGCCAGGTCACCGACAGCCAGGGCTTCGTCTGGGACCTGCAGTCCGGCGGGTATCTCAACCAGGGCACCAATTACTGCTTCTCCAACGCCATGACCCTGCAGATCAACAACAACGGCTTCGGGGGCAGCACTCACCTCATGACGCCCGATGGCAGCGAATACATCCTGCAGCAGAATCTCAGCGGCATCGACGTGACCCGCCGCGTTAAGGTCGATGCCAGGAACGCCGTCTGCCGCTGGGTCGATTCGTTCACCAACAGCACGCCCTCCGCACAGAGCATCACCGTCGCCTATCACACCGGCTTCAACAACCGCGCTCAGGTGGTCGTCAGCGATCGCGGGCGCGTCAACGCGACCTCGCTCGAGAAGAACGAAGGGGGGCTCCTCGTCGTATCGCCGCCCAACCAGGGCCGCCCCGGCGCGTTCTTTGCCCTCGCCACCGCCAACAGCAAGGTCAAACCGACCATCCAGATTCAAAACAACAGCCGCTTCATTTTCACCTATACGCTGCGCATCGATCCGGGCAAGACGCTGTCGCTTTGCACATACGTCGGCCAACGCTGGACGCACAACCCGCCCACCACCGAAAAGGAAACGGCAGCGATCTTTCGCCCGGTGTACGGCCGGCGCATGCTCAGCGATCTGCCCCGCCCCATCCTTCCGACCATCGTCAACTGGCGCGGCGGCGGCGGATTCGATCCCGGCGAACGACCGATGCTCTGGACGCTGCCGGCGGATCTCGGCATCGAGCCGGGCAGTGACGACGTGCTGGCGGTAGGCGAAGGAACGCGGCTCAAAGGCACCGCCTCCTGCGACAAGCTGATCGTCACCACACGCTATGGCGTCAAGGAGTGCGACTTCGCACACGTCGCCGCGCTGGCCGGCCCGCGCTTCGTCGGCCGTGACACGCAGGTCTATCTTCGTGACGGCCAACTCCTCACCGGACAGGTCCAAGCCACCAACCTTCGCTTTCAGCTCGCGTCGGGGCCCCGCATTGATCTGGACTTCGCCATGCTCGATCGGCTGGTGATGAGACAGACCGGCACGCTGGCCGCCGCGGAGGCGCCGCTGGCCGCCGTGCTGGAAACGTTCGACGGCGATCGCCTGGCGCTGCCCGCTGAGGCGAAGCTCGATCTGAGCCTGGTCACGCCCTGGGGCGGCCGCGCCGTGTCTCTGGCCGACCTCCGCTGGGTCCGCAACGTCACCGACGAACGCGCCGGTTACGAAGCGGCCTTGACCGACGGGAGCCGATTCTTCTGCTTCCTCGATGGCACGACCTTCTCTGTCAACACGCTTCTGTTCGGCCCGCAGCAGTTCCACACCAGCCAGATCAGGATGCTCACCGCCGATCTGGTGGCGCCGACGAATCAGCGCGACAAGGAAGATGATCGCCTGCACCACCCGCACGTGCTGCTTGCCGGCGGGCAGGTGCTCGCCGGGCGCGTCGAGCAGGAGTCGATTCCATTGCTGACGCTGGCCGGGGTCATCCCGTTGCCGCCAGGTCAGATTCGCCAGATGCGAAACGTCACGGACGAGTCGCCGATGGTGCCCGGCGACACGGGGGTGGTGTTTCATGCCGAGATGTGGGGCGGCGGCGCCGTGGTCGGTCGCTATCAGCCTGCGGCGTTGCCCGTGCGGTGCGGCAGCGTGGTGTGGCAAGTGCCTGCGCGTGACGTGGCCGAGGTGATCGTGCCCACGCCGGTGGTGCCCGAGGCCACGCATGCACGAGCGCTGCTGCTCATCCGCGATCTGGGGCATCCCGACTGGTCGCGTCGGGAAGAGGCGCAGCGCGAGCTGCTGTCGCTGGGTTCGCTGGCGGCGGCGCCGTTGCGTGAAGCTGCCACCCAGAGTCAGGACGCGGAGATCCGTCGCCGTGCCGCGGCGATCGTCGAGCAACTGGATTAATGGGAGTGACTGTGATGGCCCGGCACCCACGCACGTTTGGAGACGCCGCCCGTCGCGCGGTCCGACGGTTGGCGTGGGCGCACATGCTGACGATGCTGGGGCGCACGGGGCCGTGGGTGTGGGGCTTGGTGTTGGCGGCCATGGTCGCCGCGCGGGTGCTGGGCAGTTACCGCGAGCAGACGCCATGGGTCGCCGCTGCCGTGGCCCTCTGGCTGGCCGCGGCGGGGGCATGGGCGTGGCTTCGGCGGCACAGTCCCGTGGCGGCGCTGGCGATCTGGGACGAGCGCGCCCAGCGCGGTGAAGCATTTGTATCGGCCTACTGTTTTGAAATGCAGGACCATGCCGACGCGGCGCAGCAGGTCCATCTGATCCGAGCCCGGGCAATGCTCGGCGACGCCTGGCCCGCGATGCGGCGACAGTTGCCCTCCCCCCTGCCCTGGCAGGCTGTGCTCCCGATGGCGCTCGTGCTGGCCATCGCGTCGATGGGCGGTCTGGTGGCGCCGGTCCCGCGCGACTTGATGCCCCTCGACCCCGACGCTATCGCCCGCGCCAAGCTCGTGGGCCAGGACATTGTGCGACGCCAGAAGGACGTGGAGCGTTTGCAGGCCATGACGCCGCAGGAAAAGGAGAAGGCCCGCCAACTGCAGCAGGCGATGAGCGACACGGGCGAGCGCATGGCCGGCCGCGACACGCAGACGCCGCAGGATGTGCTGTCACAACTCGAAGGGCTTGCCCGGCAGGCCGAAGCGCTGGCCCGGGCAATGGCGGGCGAGGCCCAGCAACTCAGTTCAGCAATGATCGAGGAGTTGGAGCGACACGCCGACACGGCCGACCTCGGCGCGGCGCTGCGGGCGTCCAGAACTGATCAGATCGCCAGCGAGGCGAGGCAGATCGGCGAGCATTTGCAGAGCGACAAGCTCACGCTCGACGAGCGGCAGCGGTTCGAGGACGCGCTGGACCGCGCGATGAAAGCCGCCGACGAACAGGACCGCCAGAGCCCTGTCGGTCGCAAGATCGATCAGGCCGACCGCCACCTCAAGGATCAGCAACCGCGGGAGGCGGGCCGGCGCTTTGACGAATTGGCCCGCGAGTTCGATCGCTTCCACGAGCGGCGACTCGCCGCCGATCGGCTGCAGCAGCTTGCCGAAGAGCTGCGCGGCGGCGGACAGCGCATCATGCAGTTGCCGGGCGAGGGCATCCAGCAACTGGCTCAGGCCCAGCATCGAGAGATGCGCGGTGCTCGGCAATTGCCCGGCGGCATCGAAGCCCAACTCATGCCCCATGCCCGCATGCCCAGACCTGACGCCATGCCCATGCCTGGCGATGGCGACCTCGATCATCGCATGGTCCAGTTCATGCCCGGCCATGGCGAAGCGCCCGTTCCCGGCCAGGAGGGCATGCCGCCTATGGGCGGGGGCCTGCCCGGCGATATGCCCCCGGTCCCCGGATTGGGCGGCAACATGCCCAGCGGCGGCGGTGGAAACATCCCGATCCCCGGCTCAGCGATGGCCGGCGGCGCCCTCGCCAGCAACAGTGCACAGCCCGGCGGACTGCACGCGGGCGTCGGCACCGCGCCCCTGGGCAACAGCAGCACCACGCCGCACGATGCCACAGGCACCGCCACCGTGGCTGCCTCGCCGGTCAATGCCGGCCCCTCGACCCTGCAGGTCATCGAGGGCCAGCACCGCCGCGAGGAGACCGCGATCGCTGCGCGCCTCATGGCCGTGAACTTCATCGCCGCCGAGGAAGAAGCCCTGCTCGCCGAGCCGCTGCCGGTGGCGCGGCGCGAGCAGGTGCTCCGTTACTTCACCATGTTGAGGCAACAACTTGAACGCACAGACCACCCTTGACCAGCCCATGGACGTTGGCGACCTGGCACGGCGCATGGACGAGTTCCGCAGCCGCTTCGCACAGTTGCGCACCGAAATCGCCCGCGCGATCGTCGGCCACGAAGATCTCGTCTGCGACTGTCTCATCGCCATCTTCAGCCAGGGCCACGTCCTGCTCGAAGGCGTGCCGGGATTGGGCAAGACCTACCTCGTGCGCGTGTTCTCCAAGGTGCTGGGCCTGACCTTTGGCCGCATCCAGTGCACACCCGACCTCATGCCCGCCGATATTCTCGGCACGCACATCGTCAACGAGAACGAGCACGGGCGCCGCGTCTTCGTCTATGAAAAAGGCCCGGTGTTTCGCCACCTACTGCTCGTGGACGAGATCAACCGCGCTACGCCCAAGACCCAGGCCGCCATGCTCGAGGTCATGCAGGAGCGCAGCGTCACCGCCGGCGGCGAACGCTTCGAGCTGCCCCGGCCGTTCTTCGTCCTGGCCACACAAAATCCCCTGGAAATGGAGGGGACCTATCCCCTGCCCGAGGCGCAGCTCGATCGCTTCTTCTTCAAGCTCAAGGTCCCTTTCCCTCGTATTCACGAACTGGTGGAAATCTCCCGGCGAACCACCGGTTTCGACGAGCCGGACCTTGGCGTGGTCATCAGTGGCGACGAACTCGTGCAGATGCAGGAGTTGCTCACGCATGTGCCCATCGCCGATCCGCTGACACACTACGCGGCGTCGTTGGTGCTGGCCACGCATCCCGACGGGGCGGACGCCCTGGCGAGCGTGGCACGGTTCGTGTCCTACGGCGCCAGCCCGCGCGGCCTGCAGGCCGTGGTCCGCGGCGCCCGCGCCAGATGCGTACTCGACGGCCGCACCGCCGTGTCCATCGACGACATCCGCGCCGTCGCCCGACCCGCCCTCCGTCACCGCGTCGTGCTCAACTTCGAGGGCCAGGCCGAGTCGGTCAACCCCGACACCATCATCGACGACGTGATCAAGCACACCCCCACGCCGGCCATGACCCGCTGATGCGCTGCCCCGCCTCCATCCCGCGCCATAGGCAAACGCTGCCCCGCTTGGGGGCCTGTCGCGCGGTTGGTTTGACGATCGCGCTCACGCTGTATCTTGCTGCACTTGCCTTCGCCCAGGAGGGGGCCGCCGATCTCGACCGCCAGAGCCTGGCCTTGCGCACCGCGCTTCACCACGACCCGACGCTGTCGGCGCCGCTGACGGGTCTGGTGAATCTGTACCGCGAGGCCAGCCGCACGGACGAACTGGTGGCGTTGTACCGGAGGCACCTGGAGCAGTGGCCCCAGGATGCGGGGGCGCGGATCGTGCTGGTGCGTATCCTGGCCGCGGTGAACGATCCTGAGGCCGGCTCCGCTGCACGAGCCGCCGCGCAACGGTTCCCCGATGTGCCCTTCGTGCAGTTTCTCCTGCACCAGCAGCTTGACGCCTCCGCCGACCCCGCTGCACTTGACGCCCTGGACCGCGCGATTCGGCTGGAAACATCGGCGGCGCGACAGCGGCAGTGGATCGAGCTGCTGCTGCCCAAGGCCGCGATGCAG
This sequence comes from uncultured Phycisphaeraceae bacterium, assembly GCA_964518335.1. Lineage (GTDB taxonomy): Bacteria > Planctomycetota > Phycisphaerae > Phycisphaerales > Phycisphaeraceae > CAZFDT01. The sequence continues at coordinate 101,948 of CAZFDT010000004.1, read as the reverse complement.
CAGCGCGACGACCTGATCGACGCGCACCTGGAGACGCTGGCGACGCTCGTGGCCGACTCACCTCAAGGCGCAGCCGACGTCGCAGCGATCATGATCCGTCACGAGCGGTATGGGCCGGCGCTGGCAGCGCTGGACGCGGCGCTGCAGCGTCAGCCGGCGCCTGAGGTCATGGTGCAACTGGAGCTGACGGCCGCCGACGCCGAGGTGGGCCTGGACCGCGGCGCCGACGCGGGTAAGCGACTCGACGCCCTATTGGGCAAGGTCGCTCACGATTACTGGCGTCGCGATGAAATCCTTCGCCGGCGCGTGGCGTTGGTGACCGACGCCGCCGAGCGGCAGCGCCTGATCGACACCGCGCGCGAGCGATGGTCAGCTCGGCCGGATCACGTCGCCGCGGTGCTGGAGCTGGCGCGGCTGCTCGAAGGGTTCGAGCAGCGCCGCGAAGCGCTGGACGTGTTGATCGCCGCCGGACAGCGTCAGCCGCACTCGCAACCCATTGAGACGTTCACACTTGACCTCTTCGATGCCCTGCGCGACGAACGCGGACGCGTGGCGTATCTGGAGGCTCGCCTGCAGCAGCAGCCAGAACGGGACGATCTGACCGACAAACTCGCCCGGTCGCTGTTTCTGCTGGGCCGCCGCGACGAGGCGGTATTGATCCTCCAGCCGCGGCTGGCGCCCCTGTCCGAGGCGGCGAGGCTCAATCGTCTGCTGGAGATGGCCCGGTTCCTGCGCCGCTCGGCGCTCACCGCCGATGCTGCACTGCTATTTGCTCAGGCTGCAGAACTCGCACCCGCTCGACTCGACATTCGCCGTGAGTTGGCCGAAGTCTATCTCGCCCTCGATCGTCAACGTGAAGCCCAGGCACTGTTCGTCAAGCCCGTGCCGCCCGATGCGGCCATCGAGAATCTGCTCGACCTGGTGGGGTTTCTCATTGACAAGGAAATGTACGTCCAGGCCCGTGTTGCCCTGCGTGATCGCCTGCCCCGCGAGCCGGTCAACATCGAGCTGCGCATGCTCCTGCTGAAGGTTGAGGCCGAGCTGGGGGCTCGACAAGCGGCGCTCGAGACGATCGACGAGGCGCGACGGTTGGCGGATACCACCGCCCGCTATCGCAGCTGGCTCGAAGGGGCGATGCAGTGCCACGACGCGTTCGATACGACCGAGGCGTTTCTGGAAGGTGAGCTGGATCGCATCAAGCAGGAGACCGCCGACCTTTCGCTCGACGGTATCGAGCGGCGGATGGCGTTTGCCGAAGTGACGACACGCACGAAGCACGCGGGTGATGTGAACGCGATGCTCGAGGAGGCATTGGCCGGCGAGCTTCCACCGGAGCTGCGCATTAAGTTGCGGCGTCACGTCATTGGCGCGATGAGTGACGCCGCCAGCCCGGATGTGACGCGACTCGAGGCGCAGCTCAAGGCTTTGGCCGCTGACGATCCGATGGCCAGGCACGAGGCTGATGCTCGCATGGCCGTGCTGTTGGCGAAGCAGAACCGCGGCCATGAAGTCGGCCCGCTGCTGGCGTCGCTTGATCCGGCGGCGATCAGTGACCCGAAACTGCTCAGCCAACTCATCGACCTCCTTTCCAACTACGGCCATCACGCGCGGCTGGGATCGCTGCTCGAACGCATCACGCAGGTCGATCCAACCAATCGCGGTGCGTGGGAGCGCTGGTTGGCGACGCTGGCAGTGCGCGGCGAGGAAGAACGGCTGCGCGTATCCATTCGCAGGCTTCTGGCGGGGGTCGATCGCATGCCTCTGTCCGACGAGACCAAGGCGTCGCTGGGCCGAGCGTTGATGGACTCATACTGGCGCTCGATCGCGCGACTGCTGGCCGCCGAGGGCGAGGCATCGCATGCCGACGCGCTGGCGCTTCTCGACGCAGCGCAGCGCATCGCCAGCAGTGATGTTCAGGCGATGTGGATTACGTGGTGCCGCGCTTACGTACTGCACCGGCAGGACCGTGCGGCCCAGCGCGATGAAGCACTGGACGAACTGGCGCGACTGGCGAGCCAGGACCGGCCGGCGGACGCTTCGGCGGCACGGGTGATATTCCCCAGCGGCATGAGCATTGCAGTCGAGACGGCGCGGCGCCTGCTGACCTCACCGCCGGCGCCGCACCATGTCGAAGCCCCGTCCGACCCGCGCGGGCCGATGCCGCTCGATGGCCGGCTCAATGTGCGTTGGTGCTTCGACACACCCGGACGCGCGGCGATCATCGCCGTCATGCCCACGAGCGACGCGATCCTGCTGGCCGACGTGAGGGGCACGATCTGGTGCATCGAGCAGGCCACGGGCAAACTGCGTTGGCAGCGGGAGTCGGCGATAGCCGCCACAGCGACGATGCCGGTCCAGGTGACGTTGAGCAACTTCCATGGGCGATATGGTGCGATGGTGTCGCCCGTGCCGGCAAAACCGATGCTCGACGGGCAGCGGCTGTACGTCGCCGAGGACAGCACGGTGGTCTGTCTTTCGGTGGATGACGGACGCGTGCTTTGGCGATCGCTGGCGCCGGCCGCGGCGTCATCGCTGCAGTTACCCGGTCAATCCCGAACCTCCCTCGCCATTTTTCCACGTGGCGATCGCGTGCTGGCCTACGATGCGACATGCCATGGCCTGTTTACCTTTGACGCCGCCACAGGCAAGCTCGTCGAAGAGCGCCTGATCGCCGCGGACGCCGCGGCGGGCGCCGTCCCCCTGTCGATCAACAGCGGCGCCTGGCTTTACGGGTCGCGCGTGCTGGTGTACGGCACTGCGGCCAGCGTGTACGACCTGGAGCTGGACCAGGAGATGTGGTCGTTCGACCCCAACCATGCCAGCCGCCTGCCGGTCAAACTCGAAGCGCCAGGCGATGATGGCGCCCCAGCCCCGGCCATGACGATGGGACCACCCACATCACTCCCCCAGCAGATATTCGTGACGCGATCAAGCAGCGGCGCCGTGTTCGGGAGGTCGGGTTGGTCGGGCGTTCCAAGCGGCGTGGAGCACGTCAACTTCCTGGCCTCAGCCCAAGGCAGCCGGGCGCATTCCGCCGCCCCAGGTACATCGATGGTGCTGACCACGCCGGCCACGATGTGGGCGGACCTGTCCGTGAACGCCACGCAACCGCGCATGGGACTGATCGCTCACAATCGACTGGTGCTGCTGAACATCTCGGGGGCGACGATTCTACCGATGGACCTGCCGCTGGCTGGCACGACGGCATCGGTCGCCGGAGTGTTCGTGGGGTTGCGTCAATCGCGGGCGTGCTTCATGAGCCCGACGGCGCTGCAGGTGCTGGACGTGCGCAGCGGCCAGGTGCAGACCTGCCCGCTCGATGATGTGCGCGGCAACGTGCCCCACATGCACGCGCGACTGGGCGCTGCCATCGACGGCGCCATCGTTCACGTCACGGGCCCCGGCGGCATCGTGGGCATCAACATCGCCACTGCTCGACGCGTGTACAAAGCCCACTGGCCCGAACCTTTCGCCAGTGAGCTCGTTTCACCGGCGACGGCCGCGGGCAACACACAGCCGCCTGCCTATGCCTACCAGCTTCACGGCATCGCCGCCATGACCGCCGAACGATCGGGCCAGTACGGCCCGATCATCCCGCTGATCGATGGCGTGACCGACACCGGCCTCCTGCTGACCAGTCCCGCGCCCGGACAGCTTGTGGCGCTCACCCTGCCGTAATGCCCGCCACGCACCAGCACAACACGATCGACGAGGAAGGGTTGTTCGATCCCAGGTTCCTCGGACAACTGCGCTCGCTGTTCTTTCAGCTTCGCAAACGCCGACAGATGCGCCGCCGCGGCGCCCAGCCCACGCCGGCCACCGGATTCACCCGCCAGTTCAAGGACCACCGACAGTACGTCCACGGCGACGACTACCGCGCCATCGACTGGCGGCTTTACGCTCGCCTCGAAAAACTCTTTATCCGGCTGTTCGAGGAAATCCAGGAGTTCCACGTCCACATCCTCATCGACACGAGCGTGTCGATGGTCGAGCCCTTCCCCGCCAAGCGTGTCGCGGCGCTGCGCATGGCTGCGGCGCTGGCGTACCTGGCGATGATCAGCCAGCACCGCGTGTCGGTGATGAGCGTGGCCGACGCTGTGCGCAGGCAGACACCGCCGCTCAAAGGTCCCGGCCACATGCACGCGCTGCTGCGTCAGCTCACAGTGATTGAGTTCAATGGCGTGACCGATCTGGACGCCGCCCTGCGCACATTCAGGCTCAGCCAGGACCGCCGCGGCATCGCCTTCATCATTTCAGATCTCTTCGGCCGCTCGATCGAGCAGGCGCAGCAGGCGATGCTCCACGCCGCGCACTGGCCCGCCGAAACCCACGTCATCCACGTGATGGACCCCGCCGAGAGCGCTCCCGGCCTTGACGGCGACCTGCAACTCGTGGAGGTCGAGACGCTGGAAACCCGCCGCATCAGTCTCACCCACCGCGACCTGCAGCGCTACACACAGGCCGTCGCCGATTTCACCGAGGACCTGCGCACCACGTGCATGCGGCACGGCATCGACTACGTGCATTGGACCACTGACCGTTCCTTTGAGGATATGTTCCTCACGCTCCTGTCCCGCGGCAGCGCGCTGGCGGGAGCTTAATGATCCACCATGCGTTTTCTCGACCCATTGGCATTGATGTGGCTCCTGACGGCGCTTGTCCCGGTGGCGCTGTACATCGTGCGACCCAGGGCGCGGCGACAACGCGTGAGCACGCTGCTGTTCTTCAAGTCGCTGGCGAAGGAGCACCAGGAGTCGGCGTGGCTGCGTCAGCTCAAGCGGCTGTTGTCGCTGCTGCTGTCGCTGCTGATCCTGGCGGGCGCGGGCATGGCGCTGGCACGACTGGTGGCGGTGCCTCGGACCGGGACGATCCGCAGCGCGGTGATCCTGATCGACCGTTCGGCGTCGATGTCGGCGACGGACAGCGGCGCCGTGACACGCCTGGACGCGGCCAAACGCGCGGCCGTCGCGCGGCTGACGGGCATGCACGGGGGCGTAGCGGTGTCGGTCGTGACCTATGACAGTCGGCCGACGGTGCTGTTGCCGCGCAGTATGGATCGCCGCGAGATCGAGCGGGCGATCCTGTCCATTGGCGCCAGGCCAATCGAGGGGCGGCCGGAGGAGGCGTTGCACTTGTCCGAGCAGCTCGCAAGGATCGAGGCCCCGGCATCGATCTGGCACTACACCGATGCGCCTGCGCCAGAGTCCATCGCGGTTGACTCACCGGTGACCATCGAGCATGTGTGCGTGGCGTTGCGATCGCCCACCAATGTGGGGATCACGGCGTTCGAGCTGCGCCGTTCGCCGATGCAGCGCGATCAATTGGAGGCGTTTGCGCAGCTTGTGGCGGTCGGCCCCGGGCCTGTCGAAGCGCAGGTGCAGATGCGTCGCGGCCAAAACCTGATCGCGGTGCGCCGCATGACGATCGAGCCCGGCGGGCGCGAGCTGCTGGCCATGCCGATCGAAGCGGGCGAGGCGTCGGGCAGTGACACGCTTTCGCTGAGCGTGCGGGCAGAAGGCGACAGCCTGCGGGCGGACAACGAGCTGCTGGCGCGTGTACCGCAGCCCGAGCCGATTGAAGTGCTGTGGATCAGCGCCCAACCGGACGTGGTGACGCAGTTCGCGTTGCAGTCGCTGGGTCGGGACACGCAGGTGCGGGTGTTCGCCGGCGGGCCGAACGCGTGGCCCAGTGAGCGGCGCGTGGACGTGGTGGTGTTCCAGGGGTGGCTGCCGGAGACGTGGCCCCAGGACGTGCCGGTCATCGCGATCGATCCCGATCGCTCGGTGGGACCGGTGCGGATAGCGCCCGTCGCCGGGGGCGGGTTGCCCGTGGATGCCCCTCGGACCACGCAGGCTCATCATCCGGTGCTCTTTGGCGTGGCGGGCTCTCGTGTGTCATTGTTGCAGAAGACGGTGCTTGACGCGGATCCCGCGCGATCGGGGCTGGAGCCGCTGTGGGTCGGCCCGGCGGGTCCACTGCTGGCTGTCGGCGAGGTGCGCGGTCAGCGCGTGGTCATCATGTCCTTCTCGGCGGCGGAGTCGGAGAACCTGTGGCGATTGCCGTCGTATCCGCTGCTCATCGGCAACGCGATCTACTGGGCGACGCTGCCTGCTGCAGCAACCATAACCGGCAACAACCGCCGCTGCGGCGAACTCCTGGCGACCCACGCCGACACCATCATCTGGTCCAGCCCCGACATTGGCATGCCTCACGCGGGCAAGACGGCGATCGTCGGCAGGTGGACCGAACTCGATCACGTGGGCCTCTGGTCCACTGACGCCGGCGAATCGGGCAGTGCCGCCCTGCTGTCGGCCGAGGAAACCCGACTGCCATCGCACGGCGACGCCGACGGGCTTGCGGTTTCCGCAAGAGGATGGAGCCGCTGGCTGTCCGGTGACATGACTGCGGCGCTGCTGTGGGTCGTGCTGGCGACGCTGATGGTGGAGAGTTGGCTTTTTCACTTGCACTCGGTGTATTGAATGGACTGGGAACGACTCTGGGTCATGTGGCTGATTCTGCCGGCGGCGGCGCTGCTGGCGCTATTCGCGTGGCGGACGCAGCGGCCGATGGCGCCGTGGCGCGCTGCCGCGCTATTCGTGGTGCGCACGCTGCTGGTGATGCTGGTGCTGACAGCGATCGCCGGGCCCGCGTGGCAACAGACGACGCACCGCCAGGCGGTGATCTTCGTGCTCGACCACTCCCAAAGCCAGGGTCACGCGCGATTGGCCGAGCAGGCGGAACTGGCGTCGCGACTGGCGGCAAAGCTGCCGGCGACGACGGAGGTGGGCTACATCTCGGCGGGGGCGTCGCCGGCGGTGCATCGTCTGCCCGGCGTCGGCCGCGAGCCGATCACCATTGACGCGGCCTCGGTCGAATCGTCGGGCCATGACACAAACCTCGCCGAGGCGCTGGCATTGGCGCAAGGCTTAATGCCGGCGGCGACGGCGCGCCGCATCGTGCTCATCGGCGACGGCACTGAGACGCGCGGAGACCTGACGGCGCAGGCCCAGCGTGCGGCGACGATGGACATCATCGTGGACGCCATTCCTTTTGCAGGACAGCCTCGACCGGACGTGCGCGTCATGGCGCTGCGACCCAGCCACACGCGCGTACACGAAGGCGCCCAGCTCGACCTCATCGCCGACATCGAAAGCTCACTCGCGGGCTCCGGCGTCGTTCGTCTCTTCGAGAACGGCATCGAGATCGATGCCAAACCCATCACCCTCACCGTCGGCGAGCAAACCACTGTCACCTTTCGTCGCACTCCCGATCAGCGCAATCTCTACAACTATCGCGTGCTGATCGAAGGCTTCGCCCAGGACACCCTGGCGGGCAACGACGAAGCGATGGCGCTGGTGGATGTGCGTGGACTGCCTGTGCTCCTTTACGTCGAAGGGGAAGCCGGTGAAGCTGGCTATCTCACCGACGCCATGGCCAAGGAGGGCATCCGCCTTATCGCGCGCCCGGCCACTGCAATCCCCACGAATCTGGCCGATTTGGCCGGTTACGACGGCGTCATTTTCTCCGACGTGCCCGCCACGCTGCTCACCGAGCATCAGATGCTGGTGCTGCGCGATTACGTCGAGCAACTCGGCGGCGGATTCCTCATGATCGGGGGCAAGAACTCGTTCGGCGTCGGCGGTTACTACCGCACGCCGATCGAGGACATCCTGCCCGTCAAAATGAAAGCGCCCGACCTGCAGGAAAAGGTCGCCACCGCACTGGTCCTCGTCATGGACCGTTCCGGCTCGATGAGCGGACACAAGATCGAGGTGTGCAAGTCCGCAGCCATTGCCACGGTTGAATTGCTACAGGCCAAAGACTACGTTGGCGTTGTGGCGTTCGATTCCAGCGCGCACTGGGTCGTGCCGATGACGCGCGTCACCTCGCCCGCAGGCATCGCGGCGCAGATCAGCACGCTCAATGCCGGCGGAGGCACGAACATTCAGCCGGGCATGGAAGAGGCCCGCCGCGCCCTGGCCTCGGTCAACGCCAAGGTCAAGCACATGATCGTGCTGACCGACGGCCACACCGGCGGCGGAGGCTACGACCAGCTCGCCGCGCAAATCCACAGCGAGGGGGCCACGATCTCGACCGTCGGCGTCGGGGATGGCGCTGCACTGGCCCTGTTGCAGACCATCGCCCAGATCGGCGGCGGACAGTTCTACGCCACCGCCGACGCGTCCATGGTCCCGCGCATCTTCACGCAGGATGCCATGACCCACATGGGCAAGCTCATCCGCGAGCAGCCCTTCGCACCGCGCCAGGTCGAACGCCACGAAGCGACGCGCGGCTGGCCGATCGATGCCGCCCCCCAATTGCTGGGGTACGTCAAGACCCATCGCAAAGCCACGGCCCAGGTCCCTCTCGTCACCGATCTGGACGATCCGCTTCTGGCGTCGTGGCGCTTCGGGCTGGGCAAGGTCATGGCGTTCACCAGCGACTGCAAGAGCCGCTGGTCGGCGTTGTGGATCGCCACCTGGCCCGACGGCTACAGTCAGTTCTGGTCGCAGATCCTGCGTGAGATGGCCAGGCAGCCGCAGGGCCAGCTCATGGATGTGCGGCTACATCGCGGCACCGATGAGGTCGAGGTGATCGTCGATTTGATGGAAGACGCGGCGCGGTTCCGCAACGGCGCGCGCATCGAGGCCGAGGCGTTTGTCGTGCCCGCCCACGCGCTGGAATCGAGTCTCAAGTCGATTCACAAGATGGTCCTCGATCAGACGGGGCCGGGGCGCTACAGTGGACGCTTTGCCACGCAGGGACCGGGTGTGTACCTGGTGCGGGCTCGCTCCGATTCGGAGATCGTCTCCGCGGGAATGGTCGAGAACGCATCCGGCGAGTCGGCGACCGGGCAGGTCCATCGCACGCTGCTTGAAAAGGTGGTCGCCATCACCGGCGGGAGCATCATCGAGTCCGATGCCGCCGCCCTGCCGATCTACGATCGCGTGGGACACGTTCGCTTCGTCGAACTGCGGCCCGCGCTGCTGAAGCTTCTCATGCTTGTTTTTCTGGTGGATGTCGCTGTTCGCCGCTGGGAGGTGTTGCGCAGCATGAGCGAAATGGTCATGGATCTGGTGCGGAAACGACGTCGACCCGTTGCCACGGCGGGCCATGCGGCGTCGCATACGTCAACAGGCTGACCGTTGAAAGTCATAGATCGCGCCCAATCCCAGCAGGCCGGTGAGTTCGTCGAGGGCGCGACGCGATTCGTCGAGCAGATGCGGATCGGCCAGATCGCGCGGCGACAGACGATCGCGGTAGTGGCGCCCGACCCAATCCACGAGTTGCCGGTGCAGCGCATCGGTCAGAAACACGCCTGGATGCGCGCGGCGGCGTTGGTCGTCCGTCATCACGACCCGCAGACGCAGGCACGCCGGCCCGCCACCGTTGTGCATGCTTTGCCGAACCGCAACGTAACGCACCCAGCGCAGCGGCGTGGCACCGCTGGTCAATTGCGCCAGAAGATCGGCAGTGCGGGGATCGTCCCGACATTCGCTGGGGCAGAGCAGGCCCATCGTCCCATCATGGCGTGTGAGCACCTGGCTGTTGAACAGGTACGTGTCCACCGCGAGCGAGAGTGGGAGTTGAGCTTCGGAGATTTCGATGGCGCGCAGACTGGATCCACAATGCTCGCGGAAACGATGGCGGAGCTCGTCGAGTACGGCTGGTTGATCGCACCATGCCCGCTCGTGGCAGAGCAGGACGTTGGCGTGACCGACGGCGATCACGTCATTGTGAAATACGCCTGCATCAATGGCCTGGGGGTGCTGGCGGGCGAAGACGGTGCGTGTGGGGTCGAGTTGGTGCAGGCGGGCGATCGCGGCCGAAGCGTCGAGGCTCTGGCGTGCGGGATGCCGTGTGACGGCGCGGTCCGAAGCATCGCGGCCAAAAACGAACACCTCGATGCCTGGCGAGCCATGGGTGGCGGCCAGGCGTGTGTGGTTGGCGGCGCCTTCATCCGCGAACTGTTCGCACGGTGGCAACGGGTCGTGAACAACGAATGCAGCCGAATCCGCAAAGATCTTCCGCAGTACAGCGGTGGTCGAACTCACTTCGAGCGCGCGATGGAAGTTGCCCACAAGATTGGCGGGCGTCACATGCAGCAGACCATCGCTGCAGTCGGCCGAGGGCGACACAGTGGCGACGTTGGCGGCCCACATGCTCGATGCGCTGGCGCATGCCGCCAGCAGCATCGGCGCATCGCGCGCGGCGCGGGCAAGCACCGCCGCGTCATCACCTGCGAAGCCCACTCGGCGCAGCGCTGCGATGTCCGGTCGTGGCTGTGGAGGAAGCACCGCCTGGGGCACGCCCCAGTCCATCAGCAGCTTCATCTTCGCCAGGCCCTCCAGCGCGGCGGCACGTGGATTCGATGATTGCCCCGCGTGGGCCTGTGACGCCAGGTTGCCCGGTGACAGTCCCGCGTAGTGGTGCGTCGGTCCGACCAGGCCATCGAAGTTGACCTCGCAAGCGCTCATGCAAACCCCGGCGAGAGTCGTGCGGGCATCATCGCGCGGTCCAACTCCATTGTTGCCACCGGATACGAGCAATAGTCGGCGGCGAAATAGCCACTGGGGCGATGGTTGCCCGACAGGCCCACGCCGCCGAAAGGCATCGTTCCGCTGGCATTGGTGGTTTGGCGATTCCAGTTGACCACGCCTGCGCGAATCGACTGCACGAAACGGTCCCAATGCTCGCGACGATCCGACAGCAATCCCGCCGCCAGGCCGTAGCGCGTGCGATTGGCTTCCGTGATTGCCGCATCATAACCCGGCACACGAATCAACTGCAGCAATGGACCGAACAACTCGCCATCGATGCGATTGGTGACGCAAGTGACGTCGATCAGCCCCGGCGACAGCAGCGTTGCCGAATTTCCCACGCGTCGCATCTCCACAACCACACGCCCGCCGCGCCTCACGAGATCAGCCTGCGCCGCCAGCAGCGCATCGGCCGCCGTGGGCGAGATCACCGGCCCCATAAACGGCTCGGGTCTATCCGTCCAAAGACCCACGCGAACCCGAGCCATCATCAGAGCCAGTTTCTCCACGAAGCGATCGCCTTCGTTGCCCGCGGGCACAATCAGCCTGCGGGCGCAGGTGCATCGCTGCCCCGCCGTGACGTACGCCGACTGCACGGTCAGATAAGCCGCCGCGTCGAGGTCAGCCACGTCGTGGACGATCAACGGGTTGTTGCCACCCATTTCCAAGGCGAGAATTTTCTGAGGCGACTCAGCCCACGCGCGGCGAATGGCGATGCCCGCGGCACTGCTGCCGGTGAAGTAGAGGCCGTCGAGTTCTGGATGTGCGGCAACGGCCTGCCCGGTGTTGCGATCGCCCTGGAGCAACTGCAGCACGCCCGCGGGCACATCGGCTTGCGCCCAGCACTTGATCATCGCCTCGCCCACGCCGGCCACCTTGTCGCTGGGTTTGAACACGACCGTGTTGCCCGCCAGAAGAGCCGGCACGATGTGGCCGTTAGGAATGTGGCCCGGAAGATTGAACGGGCCGAACACCGCCACCACGCCATGAGGTCGAAACACGGTCGCCGCCCTTGCCCCGTCCACCTCATGCGCTGCCGCGTCGCACCGCCTCTCGTACGCCTCGATCGACCGCGGGACCTTGGCGATCATCACGGAGACCTCGCTGCGCGATTCCCACAGGGGTTTGCCCGTCTCGCGACTGATCAGCTCTGACAGTTCGTCACGCCGTTGCTCCACTGCCGTGGCGAACGCCCGTAACACGTTGATGCGCTGGCCCACGGGCTGACCGGCCCACGCCCTTAGCGCCCGCCGCGCCCCCGCTATCGCCGCGTCGATCTGCGAGGCCGATGCCGCGTGACCTCGCCATACCGGCGCCTGTGTTGCGGGATCACTCGACGCGAAGGAGTCGCCTTCACCGCCCTGCCATCGTCCGTCAACGAACAGCTCGCCGCGACACGTCATGGCCGCCCCTCCTGTCCATCTTTCGTCGCCACGTGCCGGATCGTGTCGCCAACCGAGACGCCCAGCGCGTTGGCCGCATCGCGTTGCAGTTGCACGCCCCCGTCCCTCGCAGCCGCCACCATCGTCCGGCACGCCCGCATGTGCCGGCGTGTGCTGGCCGCCATCCGCCAGTCGCCGCACGTCAGCTCGTCGTCGATGGCTGACACTCTCGACGTCACACTCTCTCTCACGGCACGAATCTCCAGCAAGGGACAGCTCACGATCGGCCCGCCCTCGAAAATGTCCACCATGTCCGTCCGTGAGAAGCCCTGGTGTTCCAGAATCTGCAGCGCCGGCCGTGTCTGCTCGTGGACCTGCCCGATCACCGCCTGCGCCTCCGGCGGAAGCAGGCACGTGTAGATCGGATGCCGCGGCATCAACTCGGCGATGAATCGCTTGTTCACCATCACCATGTAGTCGGCCTTGGGAAACTCGATCTCGAAAAAGTGTTTGCCCAGCGCGTCCCAGAAAACGCTGCGGCCGTGCTCGTCGATCACACCGCGCATCTCGGCAATGACCAGCGGATCGAACAGGTGCGGGTGCTGGCCCATGAACAGAAACCGCGACAGCGACAGCAGTCGCCCGTTGCCCCCACCGCGGTGATCGGGATGCAGGAACAGGCTGCCGATCTCGCACGGGCCGTTATGCTCGGTCACCAGGTGCAGCGTGCTGATCCGCTTGCGCACGCCCAGCATCGGCGATTCCTGCACCGTGCTTTCCAGCTTGTAGGCGTAGAACGGCTCAAACCCGCCCACCTTCGACGTGACGCCGGTCGTGCCCACCACACGGCCGCTGCTCGTGTCCTCCAGCACAAAGAAAAACGTCTCGCCGCCGGGCGGATCCTCGTCGGCCTTGTCGAATCCGCGGTTGGACTCGCGCACGCGACGCAGCAGGATCGCCCGGTCGCGGGGCAGCGTCGTCAGGCCAAAGCCCGTCAGATGACTCAGCTCCAGCAAGCCATCCACATCGTCGAGCGTCACGGGGCGAATGACGAGCATACGCACGAACTCCTGATCAGATCGTCTCCGACGCTACTTGCACCAACGTTGCCTCGATGATGCCGCAGGCGGCGTCGATATCCTCATCACGGATCACGGGCACGGGCGGGAGGAATCGCATGCGCACGGGGCTGGTCCCGGCGACAAAGCCGATGACCCCGGCATCAAAGAGGGCGTGAGCGAAGCGCTTGACCTTGGCCTCGCTGCCGTTCAGCGGTGTGCATGCAATCATCCCGCCCATACCGAACGGCCCGTGCAGCACGCCCGGGTGTCGCGCCGCGATCGCCTCAAAATGCTCAACGAACCGGTCATGCACCGCCGCGTTCCGACCTGACTGGCCGAAGCATCCAGCCTCGTCCAGCGTCTCCAGCAACCGCTCCGCCGCGAGAATCGCTGCAGTGGCCCCGGTAAACGTCTGACTGATGAGCCCGGGGCGCGGAACCCATGCATCCGAGAACAGCGTCGCGCACACCTGTGTCATTTTCCCGATCGTCACGATGTCCGCATAGGCGTCGAGCCCGAAGTGCTGGAAGGCGTATGGGCGCGTCGTTCGACCGAAGGTCTGCACCTCGTCGAAAAATACCGCTACCCCCGCCTCTTTCAGCATGTCGCACAACGCCACGAAAAATGCCCGCTCGCCCACGTGGTAGCCGCCCTCGCCCTGCACCAGCTCCAGGCACATCGCCGCGTGCTGGCCGGGATAGCGTGACAGATGCGCGCCGAGCACGCGCACCGCTGCGTCCGTGCTCTGGCGCGACCGGTCCGGATCGAAAAACGGCACGTAGTCCACGGCCAGCACCGTGGGCAGCCCGCCTCGAAACGCCGGCTTGTCGGTGATCTGCGACAGCGCCAGCGTGCGACCGGCAAAGCCGCCGGCAAACGCCAGGATGCGCGAGGCCGGATGGCGTTTCTGCAGCGCCAGCTTCAGCGCGTTCTCGTTGGCCATGGCGCCGCTGGTAGTGAGAAAGCAGTGAGCCATGGCAGCGCCCCCGGCACGGGCCCACTCGACGAGCTTCGCCGATAAGCTCACACTGGCTTTCGTCTGCTGCAGGTTGCCTTGCATGAGCGTGTCAGCAAGGGCGGCATCGATCGAGGCCTCGAGCATCGCCGCGTGCCCATGGCCCAAGTGATGCACGCCGATCCCACTGATCAAATCGTACTTGACGCTGCCATCACCCAACTCGACCAGCGCCCCGCGCCCGCCCCCGCTTCCAAGGTAGGGGTAATACAGCGACCCACCCCGCAACTTGCCGAACTGTTCGAGCAACTGACCGTAGCCCGCCAGTCGTGCCGGGTCGGGCGAACGCACTTGCGTCAGCGTCGCCCGGTGCTCGGCGACTGCCTCTGCCAATAGCGCCCTGGCCCGCTGCACGCGCGGGTCGCTCGCCAGCCTTTCGCTCATCAGTGATGACATGCAGGGGACTCCCGTGGTCATTCTAGGAGCCCTCCGCCACAGTGGAACTATGATTTGCTGGAGGTGCCGCCATGCTTATCCCTGATACACGTGACTTGCACTCTTATGCCTGGACGCCCCAGCCGCAGGCCGGCCGGCTCATCACGCAACTCGTCGAACAATACCTCGAAGGTCATGCTTACGCGGCGCAACTGGCCGTCCGCATGCGCGATGAGACGGGCACTCGCTTCGTCGATTGGATCGACTCGATCTTTCTGCCGCACTTGCCGCCCGGCGCCGCCGACGCGGGCTTCGTCGAGACCTCGCCGGGCGTTTGGCATCATCCCGGCGGATTGTTTCCAAACCTCGTGCTCGGCCGCATGCCATGCACCGAGGTGCTGCTGAGAGTGGAGTCGGTCGTCGATTTCCTCGCAGCCCATCCGCCGCTGCGCGACACGGTGATCGATGGGGACGCACTCGCGCCTGTGCGACTGGCATGGTCGTCGCCCGGCGCGGTCGAGCGTCACGGCCACCGCGGCTACGTATCGGTCGCTTGGGACGACCGCCAGACCGAGCGGGTGCAGCGGCACGCCAAAGCGTTGCGCCAGCGCCGCCGCGAGTTCGATGACGAGCATGACGGCTTTGCCCATCTGAAGAGCCTGCTCGACTCGGCGATATCCGACCTTGGTGTGGATCGTGCATGTGATGTCTTCTTCGCCGCTGAGCGTGACTACTGGCAGAGCCGCAATCAAGCCGCGCAGGTGCAGAAGGCCCGGCAAGACAAGCTGGGGCTGGGGTGGGCTAATCACGACCATCACACGTACCGCTCGTCGCGCCGGCATTTCGTGCAGCTTGTTGCGGTGTTTGAATCTCTGGGTCTGCGCTGCCGTGAGCGGTTCTACGCCGGGCACGAGGCTGGCTGGGGCGCTCAGGTCATGGAGCAGCCTCGGGCCGGCATTGTCGTGTTCGCCGACGTGGACCTGCTGCCGGAGGAGGTCATGGGCGACTTCGCTCACGAGTCGCTGCCGCCGTCACCATCGCTGGGCACGGTGGGCCTATGGTGTGGGCTGCACGGCGAGTCCATGCTGCAGGCAGGCATGCACCACCTCGAGTGTCAGTTCGACTTCGACTCGCTCAAGCGCCAACTGCAGCACGACGCCGGCATTGGCGTCATGAAGCCGTTCACCGACCTGCCCTACCTCCGCCAGGCATTCACAGAGGGCGAGCGCTGGCCTGTTTCCGAACGACGCGTCGCCCGGCTGGTCGCTCAAGGTCTCATTACGCCCGGCCAGGCCGCCGCCTTCACCCGCGATGGCGCCTTGGGGTCCCACCTGGAAAACCTCGAACGGCACGACGGCTTCAAGGGCTTCAACCAGAAGGGCGTCAGCGACATCATCGCCGCGACCGATCCCAGGCTGCACGTCGGGGCGTGAAGGCGCGATTGTCGCCAGAGTGTCTGACACCATTCACACTCCATGGGGCTCATCGAGTTGCGTAAGCGCATCTTGACTGTGGACGCTAAACTCAGGCACCTATGGCGGCGTTCGTGAACCAGTTTGGTCGCAGGCCCGGGCGCGGGGTTCGGCCGTGGCTGCTGATCCCCAAACTCCTGGCGGTCGCGGTGTACTTTGGCGGGCTAGCGGCCGCGGCTGCGCTGTGGTGGGACGGCGGCTGGGGACGGCTCGACAAGGCGGATCCATCGCGATTGCTCCTCGTAGAAAGGGTGAGCGTGATCTTCGTGCGTGTCGTCGTGCCGGGGCTGGTGGCGGCGATGCTGCTGGGCACAGTATTGCTGTGGCACCACGGCCGCGTGCTCCTGCGGATGAGGTGGCTGCGGCTCAAGCTCGTCATGGTGGCCATCGGCGTGCCGACCATGCACTTGATCATGTCGAGCCGACTGGGTCAGCTTCGCCAGGCGGCCGTGGATCACCAAGTCAATGACAGTGCGGCGAGCCAATTCACGTGGGCGCTGATCGTGCTCATCGCATGGTCGCTGGCGCTGATTGTGCTGGGCCGCCTCAAGCCGCGGCTGGGCCAGCCGACCGCGAGTTGGTCCACGCAACCGCCGAAGGCCAATCCGGATCAGTAACCCACCGCTATGGCGATGGCCTGTTGGGCTGCGGATCACCACCGATCTGCTCATGACGGTGAACCACCTGTTGAACGTCTTGTTCATCCGACTCCTCGAAGCACAGGTGGGCGATGGTCGCCTCGTGATCGGCAAGCGGCAAGTGACCGTAGTCCTCGCCGTAGAAAGTTCGCAACGACTCGGCGAGCTGGTCGTATGTGTCGCGCGATGGCGTCAGACCCTGATGCTTTTCATAGAAGCCGAGGATGGCGTCACGATTGGCGCGGATTCTGCGGGCGATGGCCACGCGCATGCCGATCTCAAAGCGTCCGGGATTGAGCGCCTCGTTCCAGTGATCGGTGACGAATGGCAGGAGAAAGTCTCCCTCCGGCCGCACGTGCTCGGCCAGCGCCCAGTAGTTGCCGCGGCGCACCACCAGCGGGGGCAAGACGCGATCGCCGATACGCACGGACTCGGCCAGATTCATGTAGAACTTCATGCCGGCATAGTTTGACGCCAGGTCTGCGTTGGACTGCACGCCCGTGGCCATCATGCCGATCACCGCCGCCTCACTGATGGGCCCGCGGCTGAAATCACGAACCGTCGCCGTCAGCGCCGTCTCATGGTCCACACCCCGCCTCACACGGCCCCGATATACCTTGTAGTAAATGTGACCCAGATCGTGGAAGTGACCCCACTTGTCCACGCCGTGGCACACCCCGCCAACATTGATCGTCGAACTCTGGAACAGCAGCACGCTGTTGCGCGGATCAATCGGCAAATGCGCCATGAAGTAAATCCACGTCGGATTGCGCCAGGCGATCATGTCATCATCAGCGGCCTTTTGCCGCGCCAGACGGTGGCGCAGGGCGTCTTCGATCTGGATCATTTCCTTGAAGCCCTGCCCAAAGCGCCAGCGCACACTGTCAGCGAGAACCTCCGGCCTGTGCAATCGTGCCAGCTCGGCGTCGTCGCCTCGGCGCAGTGCCCGCGTGATCGAGCCATTGATGCGATCGATGCAGCGCTCCAGCACGCGATAGTGGGCAATATGCATCAGGTGCGATACATCCTTCAGACCTCGCCCATCCGGCGGGGGGAGGAACTGATCGGTCTCGTTGCCCATCGCCACGCTTGCCGCCAGCACCAAGTGCAATACCACAGCAGCTCCGCAAACAAGCCGGCTCCGATTGCTTGAAATGTGCCCCATGATTCAGCTTCCGCGCTGTATCCACGTCCGGACGCGCCCAAGCTATCCTCACGGTATATTCTACCATACGATGATCGCAATCCGCCATCCTCGCAAGGTCGTTGGGCACATGGGGCTGATGCTATTGGCGGCGACGGTGCTGTCGGGGTGTCTGTCGTCATATCACAGCGCGCTCAACGAGTGGTCGCTTGCTGACCGACGCCTGCTGAGCGTCCGTCTCGAAGAGGCCGGCGCGGCCTTGGAAGACGCCTGCGATGCGGTGGCCGACGCGATCAGCGTCGCGCGTCGATCGCCGCGTGGCGACGATGCGGAACGCGGCCTGCGTCAGCGCATCGAGGCCGCCGACCTGAAGGTTTACCAGGTGGGCAAGAAGGTCGCCGCAGCTCGCGACGTCCTGCTGCAGCGATTCTCGAGCGATGGAGGCGAAGCACAGATCGTCGCCGACGCGCAAGACATGCTGGAGCAACTCGGTCAGGCCGCGCAGGACCTCGCATTGGTGAACGCCATGCTCAGCACCTCGTCGCCGGTGGATGTGATCCGGCGCCAATTCGATCAGGTCAAGGAGCGGGCGCAGCTTCAGCGCAAGAACCATCGCCGCCTCATCGATGCCCTTCGCCGTGACGACTGAGCGGACCTCATCGGTGCTGATGCGCCTTTCTTGTCACGCCTTTGTGTTTATCATGTCCACGGATGGTACAAGCCGCGAATGAGGGAGCCCGAACGGATGAACGAGAAAATTTACCGTGATGCGGACGTGGATGCGTCGATCCTCCAGGGCAAGACACTGGCTGTGATCGGCTACGGCATCCAGGGCCAGGCCCAGGCAGCCAACTGTCGCGACAGTGGCTTCAAGGTGATCGTGGGGTGTCGGGACAAGTCAGAGGGCAGCAACAGCCGCGACAACGCCGTCGCCGACGGCTTCGAGGCGATGAGCGTGGTGGAGTCAACGCGCAAGGCGGACGTACTGTTGATCGAGCTGGCCGACCCGGTACAGCCGGCCGTTTTCAAGGCGGAGATCGGACCGAATCTGCGCAAAGGACAGACGCTGTGCTTCTGTCATGGGTTCAGCGTTCTGTATGGACAGGTGCAGCCTCCGAAAGACGTCAACGTCGTGCTGTACGTACCCAACGCTCCAGGAAGATTTGTCCGTGAGAAATATCTGAAAGGCGAAGGTGTCTATGGCTGCGTCAGTGTCGATCAGGACGCCACCGGCGACGCCCTGCAAATCGTGCTGGCCATCAGCAAGGCCGTCGGCTCAACCCGGGCGGGCGTCGTCGAGATGACGTTCCAGCACGAAACCGAGGGCGACAACTTCGAGGAGCAGATCCTCTACGGCGGGGCGATTCATCTCATGCGCGCGTGCTTCAACGTGATGGTTGAGAACGGCTACCCCGCGAGCTTCGCCTACGCCAAAGCCATTCGCAGCCTGCGCAGCGTGATCGATGTCATGGATGAGCACGGGATCGAGGACTACCTGACCGGACGGTGCAGTCGCACGTGCGAGTTCGCAGTGCGGACGCGCGGGCCTCGCGTGATCGACGAGGATGAGATACGCAGAGTGTTCGCAGAGACCGAGCAAGGCGTCTTCGCTCGCGACTGGATTCAGGAGTTCAGCCTCGGGATGCCCACGCTCACGCGCATGCGGCGTACGGCGGCACAAAGCCAGATGGAGAAGACCGGTCACGCGTGGCGCGCCGAGTTTGGAAAGTAGCCATGGCGATTTGTGTCGAGAGAATCCGAGCGGACATCCAGGCGATCGCGCGGTGTACGGCCACGCCAGCCGGTGGCGCCACACGGCCGACGTTTTCCGATGAATGGCGCGCGGCGCGGGCTTATGTACTCGCCCAGGCCGAGGCGGCAGGATGTGCGCTACGGATCGACGCGGCAGGCAACGCGCATGGGCGGCCGCAGTCGCTGGCCTGGGATGCGCCGGCGTGGCTGGTCGGATCGCACCTCGACAGTGTGCCGCGCGGCGGGGATTACGACGGCGTCGCCGGCGTGGTTGTCGCGCTGGAATTGCTGCGTTCAGCGAAGGAAGACGGGATCACCGCCCTGCCGGTCGAGCTCGTGGACTTTGCCGAGGAAGAGGGGCCGACATTCGGCTTGGGCATGCTGGGAAGCCGAGCCTGGACGGGTGAGCTTACGGCAGCGCAGCTCGGCGCGCTGCGCAACGAGTCGGGCCAGACTTACCTCGAAGCGGGCAGGCCACATGGAGTCGAGCCCGACCGCCTCGCGGCTGACCAGCTCGATCCGACGCGCTATCGTGGCATGATCGAACTGCACATCGAGCAGGGGCCGGGCATGTGGCGACGCGACCAGCGTGTGGCGGTGGTGACGGCGATCGCCGGCCGGCAGCAGTACCGCGTGACCGTCGGCGGCGAGGCCAACCATGCGGGGGCGACGGCGATGGGCGATCGCTGCGACGCGATGGCCGGCGCGGCCGAGATGGTGGTGGAATTGGAGCGACTGGCGCAAGCCCTGTCCCCGCAGGCGGTCATCACAGTGGGCCGGCTGGTGGGGCATCCCAATGCGGTGAACGTGATCGCCGATCGTGTGGACTTCACCGTTGACTTTCGCGCGCCGGAGGCTGTGACGCTGACTGAGGGAGGACGACGCATTCCCGCGTTGCTCGACGGTATCGCGCAACGGCGCGGATTGCGGATGGAAGCGGTCGTGATTGAATCCATCCCTGCCCGTCCAATGTCACCGTCACTGATCGAGAGGCTGGGATCTGGCCTGCCGCGCACCGTCAGTGGAGCGCTGCACGACAGCGCGGTGATCGCGCCATTTCTTCCGACGGTGATGCTGTTCGTCGCCAGCAAGGACGGCATCAGCCACAACCCCGCGGAGTTCAGCCGCATCGAGGACATCGCGGAGGCGGCAAGAATCATCGAGCGGCTGGTGCGGCGTCCAAGCGTGTCGCAACTGAACGCCATGGACCATCGAGCTTTTGTCGGTGTATGCGGTCCGTTGTACGAGCACTCGCCGTGGATCGCCGAGCGCGCTTGGGCGGCGAAGCCGTTTGCATCGCTGTCCGATCTACAGGCCAAGTTGGCCGCTGTGGTCGCACAGTCCAGCGAGCAGGAACAGTTGTCGCTGATTCGTGCGCACCCTGACCTTGTGGGCCGCCTGGCGCGCGAGGGGCGGCTGACGCGCGAGTCCTCAAGTGAACAGTTGGCCGCCGGTCTCGATGTGCTGATCCCCGAAGAGGTCGCCGTGTTCGAGGCGAACAACGCCGCCTACCGAGAGAAGTTCGGCTTCCCATTCGTTATCTGCGCCCGAGAGAACCGGAAGGACGCGATCCTCACCGCGTTTACTCGTCGTTTGCGCCATTCACGCGAGCAAGAAATCGCCGCCTCGCTTGACGAAATCCACAAGATCGCCCGGCTTCGCCTCGCCGACGCCGTGTGGGAGAATTGACCGATGCCCGCCACGCTTACGCACCATTCGTACGGCAAATCGCGCGTCCGCCTCACCAAGGTGCTCCGCGGCCCACAGCAGCACGAGTTTCTTGAACTGTCCGTCGATATCGTGCTCGAAGGTGACTTCGCCGACTCGTACACCACTGGAAGCAACACCAAGGTGGTGGCCACCGACTCGATGAAAAATACGGTCTATGTGCTGGCCAAGGAGCGGTCGTTCGCTTCCGGCGATGAATTCGCGGCGGAGCTGGCGACGCACTTTGTGAGCACCTACGCTCAAGTCGCGGCCGCGACGATCGCCATCGAGCAGGCCGCGTGGAAGCGTATCAAGGTGGCTGGCAAACCGCATGCATACGCCTTCGTCTCCGGCGGCGCCGAGCTGCGAACCAGTCGGGTAAGGCTGGAGCGGAGCAGGCCCCTGCAGCGATGGGCGGGCGTACGCGACCTGCTCGTACTCAAAACCACCGGGTCGGAGTTTCGTGATTTCGTGACCGACCGCTACCGCACGCTCAGGGACACCCGAGACCGCATCTTCGCCACGAGTGTGGAAGCAGAATGGGCTTACGAAAGCTCGACTCGGCGCGACTTCAACGCCGATCACGCCGCCATCCGCCATGCGATGATCGAGACCTTCGCCACACACCACAGCCTGGCCGTGCAGCAGACGCTCCTGGCGATGGGCGAGGCGGGCCTGGCGGCATGCGCCGTCATCAACCGCATTCGTCTGGCGATGCCCAACAAGCACCGCATTCCATTCAACCTCGAACCCCTGGGCCTCAAAAACGACAACGACATCTTCGTCACGACCGACGAACCCTACGGCCTGATTACGGGCGTCGTGGAGCGAGCATCCTCATGACGGGCAGACTCACCACACACGTGCTGGACACCGCCCGCGGTCGGCCCGCCGCCTCGATGCGAGTGGAACTGCAGCGGCTGGTGCGCGGGGGCAACGCCGTCACGCTAGCCGACATCGTCACCAATGCGGACGGTCGCGCTTCGGCACCGCTGCTCGAAGGCGATGCGATGACGGTCGGCGAGTATTGCCTGCAGTTCCACGTCGGCGACTACTTTGCCGCGACGGGTGGCGCTATCGGCGCCGATGCGCGGCGCTTCCTTGACGTCGTGCCCGTGGTGTTCACCATCGATGATCCGGCGGCGCACTACCACGTGCCGCTGCTCGTGTCGCCCTGGGCGTACAGCACCTATCGAGGCAGCTAGCACATGGCGTGGGACCTGCTCATCCGCGGCGGGACGATCGTCGCGCCTGATGGCGCGCGCGTGGCCGATGTCGCCGTCGCTGAGGACAGAATCGTGGCGATCGGTCCTGAACTGTCCGGCGGAGCGAAGCTGGAGATCGACGCGACGGAGTTGCACGTGATGCCGGGCGTGATCGATGCGCACGTGCATTTCAACGAACCCGGGCGCACCGACTGGGAGGGCTTTGCCACCGGATCGGCGGCGCTGGCGGCCGGGGGTGGCACGTGCTTTTTCGACATGCCGCTCAACGCCTCGCCGCCGACGCTTGACGGAGCCAGCTTCGACGCCAAGCGCCGCGCCGCCGAGGCGGCCAGTTGTGCCGACTTCGCGCTGTGGGGCGGCCTGACTCCAGACAATCTCGACTGCATGGAGGAACTGGCCCAGCGTGGGGTGATCGGATTCAAGGCGTTCATGAGCGGCAGCGGCATCGACGACTTCGAGCGTGCCGACGACTTGACGCTGCACCGAGGCATGGCCATCGCCGCTCGGCTGGGCCTGCCGGTGGCGGTTCACGCCGAAAATGAGGAATTGACGGCCAGCCTGGCCGCCGCAGCGCGTGCGGCTGGACGTCACGGCGTGCGCGATTACCTCGCCTCGCGACCACCAATCGCCGAGGTCGAGGCCATCCGCCGCGCCATCACTCTGGCCGCCGACACGGGCTGCTCATTGCACATCGTCCACTGCAGCACAGCAGCGGGATGTGCGGCGGTCGCAGGCCACGAGCGCGTGACGGTCGAGACATGTCCGCACTACCTGACTTTCACGGCTGATGACGTCGGACGCCTTGGGGCCGTGGCCAAGTGCGCCCCACCGCTGCGCGACGCCGACGCGGTCGAGGCACTGTGGCGGCAGGTCATGGCCGGCAGCATCGACTTCGTCGCGTCGGACCATTCGCCGGCTCCGGCGTCGCTGAAAATGGGCGACGACTTTTTCGCCGTCTGGGGCGGCATTGCCGGCGTGCAATCGACCCTCGCGGTGCTGCTGAGCAGGCTCCCCCCGCTGTCGCTGCCGCAGATTGCCCAGCTCACTGCAGCCCATGTGGCCGACCGCTTCGGCATCGTCTCCAAAGGGCGCATCGCCGTCGGCTTCGACGCTGACCTGGCGCTGGTGGATACTCGGACCGAATTCACCCTGACCCGCGACATGCTCCACGACCGCCATAAGCTCAGCCCCTATATCGGCCGCACGTTCCGTGGTGCCGTGCGGCGAACATTCCTGCGCGGGCAGATGGTGTACGACAACGGGCGGGTCAACAACACCGTGCGCGGGCGCCTCATCACCCCGGTCGGCAGGGAGGCGCACCGTGCCTGAGCAGATCGTGCGAGGCCCGCTGCTGATCCCCCGCGCCGACGGCACGGTGTCATATTGCGCCGATGGCGTGCTTGCCGCCGATACTCGTGGCGTGCTGCAGTGGGCCGGTGACTGGCGCGAGTACGATCCGGGTGAGCACCCCTGGCGGCACAGTGACGGCGTGATGCTGCCCCCCCTGATCGACATCCACATCCACGTGCCGCAACACCCGATCCGCGGCCGCTTTACGGAGGGCGTGCCCGACGATGCCCCCGGTGGAAAGCTGCTGGCTGGCCTGCAGCGAAACGTGTTTCCCGCCGAGGCTCGCTGTGATGACCGCGACATCGCCCAGCGCGTGGCGAGCGACTTCCTCGCCGACACGCTGGCTCACGGCGTGGTCGGCGGAGCCGCGTACGTGACGCCCTCGCCAGTGGCGGTCGAGACCACCCTGTCGATTCTGCCGGACACGTGGAGCGCCGGGCTCGTGCTGATGAATCAGAACTGTCCGCAGAATCTGCGGACCCGAGAGGGGACGCTGGAGGAGGACGTGGCCCGTCTGGCCTCGCGGTTCGGCCGCCGGCTGATCATGGCCGACCGCTTTGCCGTTGCCGTCGATTCCCCACTGCGCCGGCGCGGCGTCGCCTTGGCGGCGCGGCTCGGGCTGCGCACTCAGACCCATCTCAACGAGCAAACACAGGAAAAATCATTCGTTGAAAAGTCGCTCTACCCCGACGCCTCCAGCTACGCCGGCGTCTATCATCAGGACGGCCTGTTGGACCATCAGTGCATCATCGCACACTGCATTCACATGAACAGTGATGAATGGCGAATCCTGCGCGACACCGGCTCGGTCATCGCGCACTGCCCCACCTCGAACACGCACCTGGGATCGGGACGCATGCAATTGGAACAAGTAGAGACGTATGGCATTCCGTGGGCGCTGGCGACCGACGTGGGCGCGTCGCCGACGGTGTCGATGCTGGCGGAGATGGGGCGGTTCCTGCAGGTGCAATCCGGCCGCTCGACACATGCCACGCCCGCTGCAGCGCTGTATCGGGCCACGCGGGCGCCGGCGGAGATGCTGGGCCTTGAGACAGGTCGGCTAGAACCCGGTCGACCGATGTCGTTCATCGAGGTGGCCGTGCCCCCGCCCGCACCGACCGCGACGAGCGACGACGTGATCCGCAGCCTGATTCCCGCCGATCTCAACCGCCCGCCCGCGGTCGTGACGCGGGTGACACTGGCGGGACGGGTCATCTACGAACGGGACCGTGCCGATGCGTGACCACCTGCTGCTCTACATCAATGGTCGGGCAGTGCGCGTCAGCGGCGACGATGCGTTCCTGTCACTGTCAGACTACCTGCGGCTCAGGGAACGGCTGATCGGAACCAAGGTCGTGTGCGCTGAGGGCGACTGCGGCTCGTGCAGCGCCCTGGTGGGTCGCGTGGTCGAGGGCGCCATGCGATACGCTGCCGTCACGTCCTGCATTCAGATGATGCTGCAGTTGGACGCAACGCACATCGTCACCATCGAAGGTCTGGGCCGCCAAGGCGAACTTAATCCGATCCAGCAGGCGCTGGTGAAGTGCCAGGGCACACAGTGCGGGTTCTGCACGCCGGGATTCGTCGTGGCGATGTATGACGCCTTGCGCCACCCGGAGACGGCTTGTGACGCTCACACCGCGACGCGCGGCCTGGTGGGCAACCTCTGCCGCTGCACGGGGTACGATTCGATCCTCCGCGCGGGGATGACGACTGATCGCGGGACCTTGGCGTCGCTCGACGAGTTGTACCCCCCTGCCACGATGGCGGCGCAGCTTTCGGCTGCAGCCGACGACGACGTGCGCATTGATGCTCCGCCGCGCTGGTTCTACAAGCCCGTCACCGTGGAGCAAGCGGTGCGTTTCCGCCACGATCACCCTGGAACAACACTGGTCGCCGGGGCCACCGATCTGGGCGTGCTGCAGAACAAGCGGATCCGTACGATCGACACAGCGATGAGCCTGGCGGGCCTGGCCGAGCTGCGCGGCGTGCATGTTGAGGGTGGGGCGGTCGTCGTCGGCGCCGCGGCCACACTCACGGAGTTCGAGCAGGCGGCGCTGGCGCACATCCCCGAGTTAGGCCGTTTCATGGCGTGGTTCGGTTCGCCACTGATCAAGAACGCAGGCACATTGGCAGGCAACCTCGTCACCGGCTCGCCCATCGGCGACACCATTCCGGCCCTGACTGTGTTGGGTGCGACCATCGGACTGGCCAGCGCGGGTGGCGGCCGAAGCGTGCCTATCGACGAGTTCTACACTGGCTATCGTCAAACCGTGCTGGCCCCCGATGAGATCGTCACAACGATTCGTGTACCGATCCCCACGCCGGACACCACGTTCAAGCTCTACAAGGTGTCGCGACGCAAGGACCTGGACATTGCCGGCTTCGGCGCGGCCATTTGGCTGCGACGGCGCGGCGCGGTCATCGATGACTTGCGAATCGCCTACGGCGGCGTTGGGCCTAGGGTGATGCGCATGACCCGGACGGAGGAAACGTTGCGCGGCAAGCATGTTGCACTGGGCCTGTTCGAGCGTGCCGCGGCGATTGCCCGCCAGGAGGTGACGCCCATCAGCGACGTGCGCGGCAGCGACGCTTACCGCCGTGCGTTGGCAGGCAATATTCTCATCCGTTTCTGGCACGAGACGATGGCCGGCGAAGGCGGCGACAACGGGCACGGGGGTGGTGCCGCGCCACCTGCTCCCGCCGGGGCGAAACAACCCGCCCTCGTCCACCACCCCGAAAGGCAGGGATAAACCATGACCGCCGTCGGCAGGGACATCCCACACGAGTCCGCACGCACGCACGTCACGGGCGAGTCGCAGTTTATCGACGACATCGCCCCGCTCCACGGTGAGCTACTGGCGGGCATCGTCCCCAGCCCCGTGGCCCACGCCCGCCTGCGTAGCATCGACGTATCGGCTGCAGTGAAGCTCCCAGGCGTCGCCGCCGTGATGACGCGCCGCGACGTGCCCGGCCATAATCGCTTCGGGCCCGTGGTCATTGATGAAGACCTGCTGGTGGAAGAAGAGGCGGTGTTCCTGGGCCAGCCATTGGCCGTCATTGCCGCCACTTCGCGCGACGTGCTGCACGCGGCTCGCGCCGCGGTGGCGGTGGACATGGAGGAATTGCCAGCGATATTCACCATCGACGAGGCGATGGCCGCCGCGTCGTACCTGGGCCAGCCGCGACTCATGGAGCGTGGCGACTTGGCCGCAGGCTTTGCCGCGGCCGATCACGTGCTCGAAGGCGTGCTGGATATCGGTGGGCAGGAGCACTTCTACCTGGAGTCGCAGGCGGCGATCGCGGTGCCGGGCGAACAGGGCACGATGACGATCCACTCCTCGACGCAGCACCCGACGGAGGTGCAGCGGATGGTCGCCGAAACGCTGGGTGTGGCGTTCAACCGGGTGGTGACAATCTGCCGACGGATGGGCGGCGGGTTCGGGGGCAAAGAGACGCAAGCCGCCCAGCCGGCGATGATGGCCGCGATGCTGGCTGCGCACACCGGTCGGCCCGTGCGCTTCGTGTATCAGCGCGACGACGACATGAGTTTCACCGGCAAGCGCCACCCGTTTAAATCGATCTACAAGGTCGGTTTTGCGCGCGATGGCCGTATCGTCGCCCTTGACGTGCAGCTCTTCGCCAATGGTGGATGCTCAACCGATCTGTCTTTCGCCGTCCTCGAGCGGGCGATGCTGCACACCGACAACGCCTATTTCCTGCCGAACGTGCGAATCGTCGCCCGTGTCTGTCGCACGAACCTGCCCAGCAATACCGCGTTCCGTGGCTTTGGCGGCCCCCAGGGCGTCATCAGCACCGAGAACATCATCCAGGAGATCGCCGTCGCTTTGGGCCGCGACGCGTTGGATGTGCGGCAGGTCAACTGTTACGGAGTCGACGATACCGAAGGTCGCAATGTCACGCCGTACGGCCAAGTCGTGCGCAACAACACGCTGCCCGAACTCTTCGACAGCCTTCGCACCGAGTGCGACTACGACGTCCGGCGCGCCGCAATCGCTCACTTCAACGATCGCTCGCCCACGCACCTTAAAGGCCTGGCTCTGTCCCCGGTGAAATTCGGCATCTCCTTCACCCGCCGCACCATGAACCAGGCCAACGCACTGGTGAACATCTACCACGACGGGTCGGTGCTGGTGAGCACGGGCGCGACGGAGATGGGCCAGGGCGTTTACACGCGCGTAAGGCAGATCGTCGCCGACGAACTGGGCATCGCGTTCGACAGCGTGGCCATGGCGCCGACGAGCACGGACAAGAACCACAACACGTCGCCGACGGCGGCGTCCAGCGGTACGGACCTGAACGGCGCCGCGGCCGCCGATGCCTGCCGCCGCCTGCGGGCACGCCTGGCCGAGGTGGCGGCGCAGATGCTTGCCCGCTCTGACCACGGCGAGGCGCCTCTACCGCATGGCATCCAATTCGACGAGGGCCGCGTCTTCGATCCACGCACGCCCACACGCACCCTGACGTTCGCCGATGTCGTCGCCCACGCCTACGAGATGCGCGTCAACCTCGGCGAACGTGGTTTCTATGCCACGCCCGGCGTCGATTTTAACCGCGACACCGGCAAAGGCACGCCTTTCCTCTACTTCACCAACGGCGCCGCCGCCAGCGAGGTTCTCATCGACCGCTTCACCGGCGAGTTCGCCGTCGTGCGAGTGGACCTCATCATGGATGTGGGCAAGTCGATCAACCCCGGCATCGATCGCGGTCAGATCGTCGGCGGATTCATCCAGGGCATGGGCTGGGTCACGACCGAGGAGCTGATGTACGGTTCCAAAGGCCAGCTCTTATCGCACTCGCCCACGACGTACAAGATCCCCAACATCAGCGACGTGCCACCAGTTTTCAACGTGCGATTTCTCGACAATCCGCACAACGAAGTGAGCCTGTACCGGAGCAAAGCGGTGGGCGAGCCGCCGTTGCTGCTGGGCCTGAGCGTGTGGTTGGCGGTGAAGGATGCGCTGTCGCACATGCCGGGCGAGGTGCATCGCCGCCTGCGCCTTCCGGCGACGGGCGAGCAGGTGCTGCTGGCAATGGAAGCGTCACGAGAGGCGGCGATAGCGACCACATCGCGTACAATGGTGACGATCGGATGACCCGCCCATGCAAGATCGACACGGCCGAGCGATTGGATACCTGCGACTGTCGCTGACCCCGGCGTGTCAGATGCGGTGCGTGTATTGCCGGCCGCAGATTGTGGAAGGTCACGTCGAGGGGCGACCGCTTCTGGACGCCGCTGAAATCGAGGCGATGGTGCGACACATGGTTCGTCGTCACGGCCTGCGCAAAGTACGGCTGACCGGGGGCGACCCCACCGCTCGTCCGGACTTGATCGAGATCATCGGCCGATTGGCCGGTATTGCCGGACTCGAAGACCTGGCGATGACAACCAACGGCCTGACGCTGGCGCGCGATGCGCGACGGTTCGTCGCAGCCGGCCTACGCCGCATCAATGTGAGCCTCGACACGCTCGATCCCGGCAAGTTCGCCCGCGTCACGGGTGTTGACGGGCTTGAACGCGTGCTGGCGGGGATTGATGCGGCCCTTGAAGCCGGGCTCGGGCCAGTGAAGCTCAATACCGTTGTGCTCCGAGACGAAAACGAGCCTGACATGACATCGCTGGTGGATTACGCGGCGAATCGCGGGGTGGCCATTCGGTTCATCGAGCTGATGCCGATGGGCCCCCTGGCCGATCGCTGGGCGGAGCGATACGTGCCTGCGTCGCGGATGCGAGTGACCCTGGAGTCGATCGTTCGGCACTGGCGCGAGCTGCCGCAGGGCGTGGACTCGGCGATGTGCCACGAAGCCACGCTGCACGACGGTCGACGCGTCACGATCGGGTTCATCACGCCGATGAGCTGCAACTTCTGCGGCGCGTGCAACCGCATCCGCATCGCCGGCGACGGGACGTTTTATCCCTGCTTGATGGACGAGCCTCGCGGTTCGGTCCTTGCAGCGGTGCGGCCCCATCTCAACGCCGACGCATTCGATGACGTGCTGGCCGCCGGGCTCGACGACAAGGCGTCAGAGCACCCCAGCCGCGGCTTCGTCGTGATGACGCACATCGGTGGCTGAAAGACCACGCCGTCGCAGCGCGATGCTCACCACCATCACATCCGCGGGCGTCACCCCTGCCAGACGCGCGGCTTGGCCCAGTGTGGCCGGCCTGAATTTCGCCAGCGTCAGGACCGCTTCGCGCCGCAGGCCCGGCAACGCTTCGTAATCCATCGAGGCCGGCAGTGGCACGTCCTCCTGCGCACGCAGGCGACCCACATCACGCGCCTGCCGCTCCAGCAGGGGCTCATACTGCAAAGACGCCAGCACGCTGGTGATGATGCGGCCGTCGCGGGCCAGTGCTGGCAGCGGATCGCCATTGAGCGCCGCCAACACAGCGGCGGTGTCCGTCTGAGGACGGCGCACCCAATCGATCATGCGCTCGCCGGCGATGCGGTGCGTCGCGAGGTATTGTCGAAGCGTCTGACGGGCGAGTTGACGCTGCTCGAAACCGCGCCACTGCCCGTCATCGACCAGTTCCCAGTCGCGGCCCAGCGGCGTCAGTCGCTCGTCGCTGTTGTCGGCGCGCAACTGCAGCCGGAACTCGGCGCGGCTGGTGAACATGCGGTACGGCTCGCGGGGCGTCTTGGTGACGAGGTCGTCGAGCATGACGCCGATGTAGGCCTGGTCGCGGTGCATGCGCACCAGGTCCATCCCGCGCGCGAAACGCACAGCATTGAGCCCGGCGATGAGACCCTGCCCCGCAGCTTCCTCGTAGCCGCTGGTGCCATTGATCTGGCCCGCCAGGAACAACCCGCCAACGAGTTTGGTCATGCACGTGGCGTCGATCTGGTGGGGCCAGACCATGTCGTATTCGACGGCGTAGCCGTAGCGCAGGACGCGGGCTCGCTCGCACCCCGGCAGGCCGCGCACCATGGCGTC
Source organism: uncultured Phycisphaeraceae bacterium (assembly GCA_964518335.1). Taxonomy (GTDB): domain Bacteria; phylum Planctomycetota; class Phycisphaerae; order Phycisphaerales; family Phycisphaeraceae; genus CAZFDT01. The sequence continues at coordinate 71,328 of CAZFDT010000004.1, read as the reverse complement.
CTGCACGTCGGCGGGCAGGCTGGTCGAGATGCCGTTGCAGTAAATTTCATCGGTGTCGAGCGATTCGGGCTCGAGGAACACGTGGTGCGACTGGCGATCGGCGAAGCGCACGACCTTGTCCTCGATGCTGGGGCAGTAGCGCGGGCCGGTGGTCTGGATCTGGCCGTTGTACATCGGGGCGCGGTCGAGGTTGGCGCGGATGGCGTCGTGGATGGCGGGGCTGGTGTAGGTGATGTGGCACGGTCGCTGCTCGATGACGGGGAAGCGATCGGCGCTCGTGCGGTCGCTGAACGCAACAGGCTGCGCATCGCCGGGCTGCAGTTCGAGGGAGGCAAAGTCGATCGACCCCGCGTCAAGTCGCGGAGGCGTGCCGGTTTTGAGCCGGCCCAGATCAAATCCCATTCGCTGCAGTGATCCGCTGATGCCCACGGCGCTGCCTTCGCCCACGCGGCCACCTTCGGTCTTGCGTTCGCCGGTGTGCATCAAGGCCCGCATGAAGGTTCCGGTGGTGAGAACCACCGCGCCGCAGCGCAGCGCCGACGTGCGGCCGCCCGCCGCCACAACCAGGCCAACGCACCGACCGCCCTCGACGAGGATGTCATCGACCGTGCCCGCGACGATGTCGAGGTTCGGCCGCGTGCCCAGCAGCCGCTGCACTTCCCGCGCGTAGCGATATTTGTCGGCTTGGGCTCGCGGCCCCTGCACGGCCGGGCCCTTGCTGGCGTTGAGCACGCGGAACTGGATGCCCGTGGCGTCGATGGCCAACCCCATCAGCCCACCGAGGGCATCGATCTCGCGCACCATCTGCCCCTTGGCCAACCCGCCGATGGCGGGGTTACACGACATCGCTCCGATCTTGGTCGGGTCCATCGTGATCAAGGCGACGTTGCCCTCCTGCGCGCGCAGCAGGTTCGCAGCCGCCCACGCCGCCTCCGCGCCCGCGTGGCCGCCGCCGATCACGATCACGTCATAGTCGCATCGCATGAGCGGGGGATTGTATCGACCCGCCTCGGCCGATATGATGGGTTAGGTATTTGATTGGTCCTGCCATGGTCAACTGGCTCTTTCTGGACATGAACAGCTACTTCGCCGCGGTCGAGCAGCAATTCCGGCCGGCGCTGCGGGGACGGCCCGTGGCGGTAGCGCCGGTCGATAGCGACCACACCTGTTGCATCGCGGCGAGCGTCGAGGCCAAGCGGTTCGGGGTCAAGACGGGCACCCGTGTGGGCGAGGCCAAACGGATGTGTCCGGGTCTGGTCGTGGTTCGGGCGCGACCGGCGTTCTATGTCGAAGTGCATCACCGCATTCTCCGGGCGATCGACCTGCACGCTCCGATCCACAAGGTGTATTCGATCGACGAAGCGGCGGTGCGGCTGATCGGCGGCGAACGCACACCGGATGCGGCCATTGCCATCGCCCATCGCATCAAGCGGCAACTGCGCAACGACGTGGGCGAGCACCTCACCTGCAGCATCGGCATCGCGCCGTCGCGACTGCTGGCCAAGACCGCTTGCGACATGCAGAAGCCCGACGGCCTGACCGTACTCACGCCCAACGACCTGCCGGGCAAACTGCTCGCACTGAAGCTCAACGATTTCCCGGGCATCGGATCCAACATGCTCAACCGGCTTAACGCTCAGGGCATCTGCAGCGTCGCCGACCTGTGGCCGCTGCCTCGCCGGCGCGTCGCGCAACTCTGGGGCGGCGTGCAGGGCGAGCACTGGTGGTGCGGGTTCCACGGCGTCGACATGCCCGAGCAGGCGACGCACCGCTCCTCCATGGGCCACGCCAACGTGCTTGCCCCGGAGTTCCGCAGCGACAGCGGAGCCCATGCGATGCTCACCCGCCTGCTGCACAAGGCTGCATTCCGCCTGCGCCATCACGGCTACTGGGCGCATCGCTTGCACGCGGATGTGTCATACGAGTCGGGCCGACACTGGCACGAGGAGACCGCCCTGCCCGGCACGCAGGATACGCTGACACTGGTTGAACACTTTGAGACGCTTTGGCGACGCCAACGTCGCACGCACGAAACCCCCAAAAAAGTCGGCATCACCCTCACCGACCTGACCAACGTCGCTTCCACCACTGCCCCGCTTTTCCCCGCCGACCAGCGACGCGAGCAACTTGCCCACACCATCGACCGCCTCAACCGGCGCTACGGCGACCACACCGTGTATTTCGCAGGCATTCACCATTGCCGCCAATACATGGACGACAAGATCGCTTTTGGCCGCGTGCCTGACGAGCCCACAAAGTGGACCATGCACGATACGCACACATCTTCATCTTGCGGCACCATCCCCCATGTCAGCCCCCCGCCACACCTTCACCCCCGGGTTCCGTCATCTTCCGCGGGTCGAGCAGTTCGTTGAGCTGATTGACACTGAGCATCTTCTGTTCGAGCACGAGCTGACGAATGGTCTTGTTTTCACTCCACGCTTGCTTGGCGAGCTTGGCTGCGGCGTCGTAACCCAGCACGGGAGCGAGCGCGGTGACCATCATCAGCGACTGCTCGACGAGGGATTCACATCGTTCGCGGTTGACCTGCAGGCCGACGAGCAACTTATCGACGAACACGTTGGTGACGTTGGCGAGCAGGTGGATCGATTCGAGCATTGCCTCGGCCATCACGGGCATGGCGACGTTAAGCTCGAACAGCGACCCGACCCCGCCGAGGGCCGCGGTGGTGACAACCGCGTCGTTGCCAATGACACGGCAGGCGACCTGCATCACGCTCTCGCAGATCACCGGGTTGACCTTCCCCGGCATGATCGAGCTGCCGGGTTGAATCTCGGGTAACTGCAGCTCACCAAGTCCACACCGCGGCCCGCTGCCCAGGTGGCGGATGTCGTTGGCGATCTTCGTGAGACTGACGGCGATGGTCTTGAGATGGCCGTGTGCCCCGACAAAAGAATCCTTCGCTGCTTGTGCTTCGGGATGGTTCTCGGCTTCCGCAAATTCGTGCAAGTCGAGTTGTTTCGACAGCGATTCGGCGACACGTTCGCCGAACTGCGGATGTGCATTAATCCCAGTGCCTACAGCGGTGCCGCCTATCGGTAAACCGTTCACCATATGGCACAGCGCAATGTTGGCTCGTTCAAGCGAATAGCGAGCTTGCGTCGTATAGCCCTTGAATACTTGACCCACGCGAATCGGTGTCGCATCCATCAAGTGCGTTCTGCCAACCTTGATCGTTGACTGCCACTGGCCTGCCTTGGAAAACAGTTCGCTATGAAGCCGCTTGAGGCTTGGCATCAACTGTCGAGCAATACTGACAGCCGCGGCGATGTGCATCGCCGTCGGGAACGTATCGTTGCTCGACTGCCCCATGTTGACGTGGTCGTTGGGGTGCAGCAGTGAACGATCACCGATGGGTTTTCCCGCCTTCTGCGCGGCGCGGTTGGCGATCACCTCGTTGACGTTCATGTTCGTCGAGGTGCCGCTGCCGGTCTGGTAGATATCGACGGGGAAGTGATCGTCAAGCTGGCCCGCGATGATCTCGTCGCACACGTCGATGATCGCCTGAGCCTTGTCTGCGGGAAGTTTTCCCAAGTCGCGGTTGACAATAGCACACGCCTTCTTGAGATACCCGAAGGCATGGATGATCTCGGACGACATCGGCCGCTTCGCGATGGGAAAGTTCTCCACCGCCCGCTGTGTGCTGGCGCCCCACAGGGCGTCCGCGGGCAAGGTCATCTCGCCCATCGAGTCGCGTTCAATTCGTGTTGGTTCTCCCGAGGCAGGCGCATTGGTCATGACATACCTCCAATGAAGCGGCGATCGGCACATTCTCGCCCGGCGGCAGATGCAGTTTGTCCCTGTGGGTACGTCTATCCAGGACGTACCACCCGGCGGCAACACCGGTGTAGCACAGGGTGCCGATCGAGCTGTAGGGGTCGGTGGGGAAGAACGGAACCATTATGTCCATGAGCAGCCCGCCACTGAAAATATCGCTGTGGAAGTTGTCCCAATCGAGTTGAAAGAGATCAAACATAGCGGCATGGACCACGAGAAGCACCGGTACCACGAATGGCAATACCACTCTTACGCCGACTTCCCGACCGAGCCAGTACCCCACACCGATCTGCGACCATGCGAGTACAAGAACGAGCGACGCTTCAACCAGAACAATCTCGCCGTTTGTCCAGCGACGAATGAACTCGGCGCCTCGCCCGTACTGGTCCGGATCGTATGTCACCAGATATTTCACAGCCGCATTTGAAAGCAGGTTCGCCATGGGATCGCGAAACAGCGCCATCAGCGCCACCCAGCCAAGCCCAATCGCAGACCAGCACAGGCCCACAGTAACGGTGGCCTTGGCGTTGCCGGCCACGAGTCGAGAGGTGTCGATGAGGATGAGCAGAACTCCGACAAGCGCAGCGATCTTGAGCGGGATCGCCAGCACGAGCATCGTCACGTCAAAGGCGAAGCCGAGCGGATCGCCAAGCGGGGTGCCGACAACGTGTATGAGAATGACGAGAGCGTAGGCCCCGATCGCGCCGGCACTCATCAGGGCCAACCCACGTTGCCGGGGACGCTGGGCATCAGTGAGATAAGTCTCGGGCCGTTGCGGATCGAACGCCTGGCCACACTCGGGACACGCCCGGCTCGTCAGGTGCTGCAGCGGATAGAGGCACTGGCGGCAGAACATCACCATCGAGTCTATCGCTGGCGTAGTCGAAATGCATCCCCCCAAAAGCACTCAACTCCACATTGCTCTCAGAAAACACCAGTGCAAAAGCGGCATCCTTCAGCCAGCTTTGCGGGTGGTGGCGGCGCGGAGGCGGCGGGTGACGGCGTCGAGGACGGTGAGAAGGGTGGCGGGGTCGTCGCCGACTTCGTCAAGGAGGCGTTCGACGCGCGACGCCGGGTCGCCGGTGAGTTCGGGGATGTCGGAGAAGTCGATGTCTTCGTCGCTCATTTCGTCGCTCATTTTGGCCAGGCGCTCCATTTCGGCGCGGCCTTCAGGCGACTGGGCCCAGGCTTCAGCATCTTCGGCGGTCGAGCGCACCAGGCGCTCGGGGGGAATGTCATCCAAGTTCGTCATATCGCTTCCTTTCCTGACGGCTGGCCATTCGTGCGGAGATGATTCGCGTCACCTGCCCCCGCAGCGTCCAGCACACCGTCAGCACTGCACGGCCCGCGCGAACGACGCTGTTGACCCGCTTCTCGCCGTAATCCTTCTTCGTGTCCTCTTCTTCGTATGCCTGTTCGTCCTGCTTTAGCGCGATACGGGCGGCGTTGAAGCTCACCCCGTGCTTGGTCAGGTTAGTCGCGGCCTTGGCATCGTCCCACTCGAACCGCTCATGCGTGGTTGCCATAGGCCACCCTCAAAGTCGCATGCGAATATTGTATCAGGCGTGTCACACACGCGGTAGATCAAAGGACCGGCGTGTGCTATTCTTTTGTGACTATGACGACGATCTCTCTGCCCACGCAACGGTCTGCTGCATGCCCCCCGGCGCCTGCCAAGAACGGTGGCTTCGCATACGAGCCGACGATTCAGCTCGGTCACGACGATGCTGAGTATCGCCTGCTGACCAAAGAAGGCATCAGCGAGGTGCAGGTGGGCGGCCGCAACTACCTGAAGGTCGAGCCGTCGGCCCTCAAGCTGCTCGCACAGGAGGCCTTTGCGGACATCAGCTTCTACTTCCGCGGGGCGCACCTGGCGTCGCTTCGCCGCATGCTCGACGACCCCGAGGCGTCTGACAACGACCGCTTCGTCTGCTACACGCAGATTCAGAACGCGATCGTCAGTGCGGCCGGGCAACTGCCCTCCTGCCAGGACACGGGCACAGCGATCGTCCTGGGCAAGAAGGGCCGCAATGTCCTGACCGACTTCGATGATGCCCAGGCCCTGAGCGAAGGGGTCTATGAGACGTGGCAACATCGCAACCTGCGCTACTCGCAGATCGCGGCGCTGGAGATGTTCAAGGAGAAGAACACCGCCAACAATTTGCCGGCCCAGATCGACCTGTTTGCGGAAACCTCCGAGGGTCACGCCGACGGCTACGAGTTCCTGTTCGTCAGTAAAGGCGGCGGCAGCGCGAATAAGAGCTACCTCTACCAATCCACGCCTGCCGTGCTCAACGAGAAGTCGCTGACCGAGTTCATTAGAGCCAAGCTCACCGACTTGGGCACTGCCGCATGCCCGCCTTATCACATCGCCCTCGTCATTGGTGGCACCAGCGCCGAGACCAACCTCAAGACCGTCAAACTCGCGTCGGCGAAGTATTACGACACGCTGCCGACGACCGGCAGCGCCGGAGGCCGGGCGTTCCGCGACCTCGAATGGGAGAAGAAGGTTTATCAAATCGCTTGCGACTGCGGCCTGGGCGCCCAGTTCGGCGGCAAGTACTTCGCCCACGACATCCGCGTCATCCGCATGCCTCGTCACGCGGCGAGCTGCCCCATCGGCCTGGGTGTGTCCTGCTCAGCCGACCGCAACGTCAAGGGCAAGATCACCCGCGACGGCGTGTTCCTCGAACAGCTCGAGACGCAGCCGGCGAAGTACCTGCCCGACCACGCCCCCGAACTCGCCCCGCCGGTCAACGTCAACCTCAACGCCGGCATGGATGCGGTCCGCAAGATCCTCAGCCAGTTCCCCGTCAAGACCCGGCTTAACCTCACCGGCACGCTCATCGTCGCGCGCGATGTGGCCCACGCCCGCATCAAGGAAATGCTCGACGCCGGCAAACCGATGCCGCAGTACATGAAGGACTATCCCGTCTACTACGCCGGTCCCGCCAAGACGCCCGAGGGCATGCCCAGCGGCAGCTTCGGCCCCACCACCGCCGGCCGCATGGACTCCTACGTCGATCTCTTCCAGTCGCAAGGCGGCAGCTTCGTGATGATCGCCAAGGGCAACCGCAGCAAAGCCGTCACCGACGCCTGCAAGAAGCACGGCGGGTTTTACCTCGGCTCGATCGGCGGCCCCGCCGCGATCCTCGCCGCCGAAAACATCCGCAAAGTCGAACTCGTCGATTTCGAGGACCTGGGCATGGAAGCCATCCGCAAGATCGACGTGATCAACTTCCCCGCCTTCATCATCGTCGATGACAAGGGCAATGATTTCTTCCAGCAGTTGTGATAGCCGTCCCGTCGAGCCATGCGGTAGGTTGTTCACCCAACGTGCAGCGATGAGTCGATCAACTGGGGCGACGCCACTCGTGGCAGGGCCCCCACACGAGCCGCCATCTCCTGCATGGGCGCGGCAAGCTGGTCTGTGGAGACGACTTCGGCTGCCGCCGACGAGGGAGGCTGCTCGCTATCCGCGGGGGGAGCATCCAACTCAGTGCCAAGGGGAGACGCGATCCCCTGCATATTTGCGGCAATTGCCTGGCGAAGACGATCCGCCTGATGCTGCAGTGATGCAGTGGCGTCGGCGATCGCCGTGTCCAAGTGGGCCTGCAGATGCTTGCGCACCTCGGCGGCCAAGTCCGTCACCACAAACGCCACATCGGGCTGCGTGGCCTTGATCACCTCGATGGCGTCATGATGGCGCTGGTCCAACAGAGCCGTCAACTCGCGTTGCTGCTGCAGAAGTCGCTGGTTGACCGTCCGCTGGGCCTCATCGAAGTGTGCCGCACACTGTTCCATCACACTCTCGGCGTCAGCCAGCATCGTCAGAGCCCGCTCCTGTCGCTGATCGAGCAGGTCATCGATCTGCTGCTGTTGTGCCAGCAGGCGGTGGTTGACCGCCCGCAGATGGTGGTCAAGTTGCTCGTTGACGCGGTCGATCCGCTCATCCACGCGCTGATCGACGGCCTGACGCAGTTGCTCTGTAAACCTGGCCAGCGACTCGCCAGCCCGCTCCTCAAACAACTGCAGCGAACGTGCCATGGCCTGTTCGACACGGTGGCGAGTGGCCTGCACCTGGTTGGCTGCGGCCTGCTCCACCTGCTCGAGCTTTGCCAGCTCCTCCTGCACGGGCGAACGCAACGCCTCCAGCGAGATGCGCGTCTGCTCGATCGCGGCATGAGCGGCGTCGCGCAGCTGCTGCTTGATCTGGCCGACCTCCTTGGCCGCCGGCCGTACCACGTCGAGCTGTTCCTGAAACGCCGCCGACAGCTTCGACAGGCTCGCCTCAATCCGCAGCGCCGCGTCGGTGTGGCGCGTCAACCCCGCCTCGGCCCGGGTCAGTTCCGCCAGGCGCTGGGCCAACCTGGCTTCGGCCTCGGCGATGCGGCGCAACAGGGCGTCGGCGTGCTCGCCCGGCGGCCGCGCCGCCTGCGTCACCGCCGCCACGCGCCCCTCGACCTCGCGCAACTGCCGCAGCAGACTCAACCGCGCATCCTTGGCGCGGTCCACCACGTCGAGCAGTTCGGCCGCCAGAGCCTGGGGAACCTGATCGAGCACCATGCCCGATCTATCGGAAACAAACCCTTATTCTGCCCAAAGAATGGCCGCCTGGCGCCATCCGAACGTGGCTGGGCTGGTCGCCGGCGCGGGGGCTGGCTTGCCAGCTTGTATGATGCCCGCCCATGTGCGGCATTGCGGGCATCGTCCGGTTTGATGACCAGCCAATCGAGCGCCGACGGTTGGAGGCGATGCGCGACCACCTTCGCCATCGCGGGCCCGACGGCGAGGGCATTGCCGCGTATGAGCGCTGCGCCCTGGTGCATACGCGATTGGCGATCATCGACCTGCTGTCGGGTCAGCAGCCGATGCACGTGGCCAGGGCGGCGGACCTGGCGGGCGGCGCCAGCGGGGGCGGGCCGCTGCACCTGGTGTTCAACGGCGAGATCTACAACCACCGCGCGTTGCGGCAACAGCTCGAAAAACTCGGGCATCGCTTCACCAGCGATCACAGCGACACCGAGGTGCTGCTGCTGGGCTACCGCCAGTGGGGGCTGGAGTTGCCCAAACACCTGCACGGAATGTTCGCGTTCGCCATCTGGGATGAGGACGCCCAGCGTCTGGTGCTGGTGCGCGACCGCACGGGCAAAAAGCCGCTGTACGTGTTCAGGCGTGACCGCGAACTGTGCTTTGCAAGTCTGGCGGCCACGGTCCGCGCGGGACTGCCGTCTGGCCTGCGACCGGGCATCAACCCTTCGGCCCTGCGCAACTACCTGCGCCTGGGCTACACGTTCCGGGCATCGTTGATCGATGGCATCGAAGAGATTGCCGCAGCGCACCTTATGGTGGTGGACGCCCAGGGCGCCGTGACGACGCATCAGTATTGGCAGCCGCCGCCGATATCGCTGACGAGCACGTCGCTGGGGGCGGTGGCGTCCACGCGTGAGGTGCTGATGGAGGCGGTCAGCACACGGCTGGAGGCGGACGTGCCGCTGGGGTGCTTCTTGTCGGGCGGGATCGATTCGTCGGTGATTGCTGCACTGGCCCAGCGAAAGTTGCAAGCTGAAGGTCGCGGCCCGTTGCACACGTTCAGCGTGGCAATGCCCGACCTGGACTACGACGAGTCGCGTTTCGCCCAGCGGGTGGCTCGGGCGATCGGGGCCGAGCACGTGCGACTGGAGGCCGATCCATCGCATGACATCGTGGGCGATCTGACGCGGCTGGTGGCGATCGCCGGCGAGCCGCTGGCAGACAGCTCGATCCTCCCGACGCATTGGCTCAGCCGGGCAACCCGCCAGCACGTGAAGGTGGCGCTGTCGGGCGACGGAGGCGACGAGCTGTTCGGTGGTTATGACCGCTACCGCGCGCTGTGGCTGCTGCAGAGGCTGCGCGGCATACTGCGGCTGGCGCCGACGGGCATGCTGACGGCGGTCGAGCCGCGATCCCGGCGCGCGAGGCTGCGTCGGCTGCGCGAGGCGGCGCGGTTTGACACGCCCGCGCGACAGTACCTGAGCATGGTGCATCTGTTCACCGACGAGCAGATCGCATCGCTGGGCGTGGCGACACAGGAGTGCTGGAGCGGCGGCGAATCGGGCGGCGTGCCCGGCTGGCCCGCGGAGGCCGAGCCGGTCAGTGCCGCACGGCGGTGGGACCTGACGCACTATCTGCCGTTCGTGCTGATGCGCAAGGTGGACCGGGCGTCGATGGCGGTGGCGCTGGAGGTGCGATGCCCGATGCTGGACACGGCGGTATGCGACCTGGCGGGCCACCTGCCGACGACGGTGCTGATGCCGCGCGGCCGGCGTAAGGCACTGCTGCGAGCCATTGCATCGGAGTTGCTGCCGGCGGAGATTGTTCGCCGGCCCAAGCGGGGTTTCGCCGTGCCCATCGGCCGGTGGTTCGCAGGACCACTGCAGCAGACGCTGCGCGACATCGTCACCGACGGCACGCTCGACGCGATGGGCTTTGAGCGCAACGCGATCGTGCGTCTGGTCGATGAGCACGTGCAGCACAAGGCCGACCATACTCATCGGCTCTTCGCCCTGCTGGATCTGGCGATCTGGGGTCGCTGGCTGGGGCAATGATCGGGTACACTGGTGCGTTTGCATAGGGCAGACCTGCCCCAGCAGGTCTGCGGCGCGATCGGGGGGCGAAAGGAACTTCACGATGGCCGCACGCTCATGGATGATCGCCCTGCTGTGCACGTTGACGCTGGCTGCCACGAGCCTGGCGCAGGAAGCCGGCAAACTCACGCTCATGGCCTACAACGTCGAAAATATGTTCGACGTGTTCGACGACCCCTATTCCACCGACGAAACGATGCCGCCCAAGCCTCGCGCGGCCATCGAGCGCCTGGCCACGACCATTCGCCAAGCCAACCCCGACGTCATCGGCATCGTGGAAGTCGAAAACGAGGGCGTGCTTCGAGCCATGACCAACGAGATGCTCGCCGACCTGGGGTACATGCACATCTCGGTGCTGCCGACCAACAGCGATCGAGGCATCAATGTCGGCGTGATCAGCCGCGTGCCAATCGTCAGCCTCACGAGCCACCGATTCCTGGATCTGACGCTGCCCGACGAGACGCGCACCTGGACGTATGCCCGCGACCTGCTGAAGGTTGAATTGCAGGTGACGCCGCAGCGCCGCCTTCACGCGTTCATCGTGCACCTGAAGAGTCGCCACGACAGTCCCGGCGATCCGATGTCGGCCAAGTGGCGACTGGCCGAGCACACCATGGCTCGCAGCAAAATCGCCGACATCCTCCATCGCGACCCCGACGCATGGGTCGTCCTCATGGGCGACCTCAACGACACTCCTGACGCCCCGGGCATTCGCGCCTACCTCGAGCCCCAGGGCGACGAAACGACCCCGCTGATGCACGACGTTCACACCTCGCTCGATCCCGACCGACCCATCACCTTTATCCGCGGCCAGCGCTACCTCAGCACGATCGACTACATCCTCGCCAGCCCCTCGCTTTACAAGCGACTCGACGCCGTGGGCATTCCCACGAACATTGACGAACTTAACGAGGGCTCGGACCACGCGCCGGTGTGGGCGACTTTCCGCATCAGCGACTGATCGCTGTGCCACGCCAGCGCGGGGCCGCGTGTTGCAGTGGTCATCACGGGAAGCGGGCCTGCCACTACACCCCGCCCGGGCCGGGCCAGCCCTCGCGGCCGATGAGGGGAACAAAGCGCACGGCGATGCCGTCGGTGCGCCGCCAGTCATCGCCCATTCGGTCGAAAATGGTCAAACGCTGATCGACCATGTCACCCGTGGGGATCACCACGCGACCACCAGGCACGATCTGCTCGCGCAGGGCTTGCGGCAGGTGCGGCGCCGCGGCAGTCACGATCGCCCTGTCATACGGCCCACGCTCCGGCCAACCCAGCGTGCCGTCGCCCACCACCACCGTCACGCGATCGTCGTAACGCAACTGCTCGAGTATCCACCGGGCCGCGTCCGCCAGCCGCGGATTACGTTCGATCGTCACCACGGTCGCGCCCAGCTCCGCCAGGATCGCCGCCTGGTACCCGCTGCCCGTACCCACCTCCAGCACGTTCAAGCCCGGAGATACGACGAGCAACTCCGTCATCAGCGCCACGACATAGGGCTGGCTGATCGTCTGGCCGTCGGCGGTGGGCAAGGCGCAATCGTCGTACGCCCGACTGCGATCCGCCAGCGGCACGAAACGGTGACGCGGCACGTCCCGCATCGCCTGGAGCACGCGAGCATCGCTGATGCCCCGCCGCCTTAGCTGCTGATCCACCATCGCCAACGCCAGATCGTCATACTCGTGAGGCATGCCGCCAAGTCCTGTGCCCGATTTCGCTCTGCATCCTATCGCGCGGCGGCGTGGATGCTTGACAGGGCGAGGTGATCGACGGACACTACGGTGGTTCACATGGAGGTGAACCCATGGCCAACGAAACGGACTTCCATCCCGTGCCGCCTGACGCACCCCCGATCGTCACCGCCGACGCTTTCGTGACGCCGCCGCGGACGGCCCCTCTGTCGCGCCAGCAGATTCTCGACGCCACCGACCAGTGCCTGGCCCAGCTTGGATACGACGGCACGACCATTCGCCGCATCGCCGCTCAGATGAACTGTGCGATCGGATCGATCTACCGCTATTTCGAGGACAAACGTCAGTTGCTGGAGGCGGTGACGCAGCGCCGGTTCGAGGCCGTGGCGGCGCGAGCCGAGGATGGCCAGCCCCTCGAAGCCACCGTTCTGGCCTACGCGCACCAGGCGGCCGACGATGCGCAGGCGTATCGGCTCATGTTCTGGCTGGGATCGATGCGGCCCGAGGCGACAACCCCCGCCGACGCCATGCCGGGCGTGGTCCGTCGGATCATCGCGGCGTGGACGCGCCAGCTTGGCGATGAGGATCGCGCCCAACGGCTGTGGTCGTTCGTGCATGGGGCCGTGATGCTCGGCCGCGACCCGCAACGCGCCATGAGCGACGCCGAGCCGATGATGGTTCGCAAGGCCACGCCCACCGTTCACATGCGGCTGGCCGATCGCGTCCCCGCGATCGCCGCGTCGCGGTGAGTTGCGGTACGCTACGGCGCTATGGTCGGCTCCAGCCAAGTCCTCATCCACTGCCACGCGAAGATCAACCTCGCCCTGTCCATCGGGCGGCCGTGTTCCGACGGCATGCATCCGATCGCAAGCTGGTTCATCACAATCAACCTCTTCGACGAACTGGCGGTCGAGAAACACCAAGGTGACTCGGTCTTTCACATGGGCTATGTCCAGGACGCCCCTTCGCCGAGCAGGATCGACTGGCCCCTGGACAAGGACCTGACGTACAAAGCCCTGCGCCTGCTGGAGAAAAAGATCGGCCGACCGCTACCTACGCGCGTGGCGCTGCGCAAGCGCATCCCGGCCGGGGGTGGGCTGGGCGGCGGGTCCAGTGACGCGGCGGGCATGCTCGTGGCCATCGACCGCTTGCACGATCTGCAACTCGGCGAACGGAAGCTGCTCGAGCTGGGGTCGCAACTGGGCAGCGACGTGCCGTTCTTCGTGGCGGCGCTGCTGCAGTTGTCGCCGTCGGCGATCGTCACGGGCCTGGGCGAGACGATCGAGCCGGCGCAGCGTCAGGACACGATGCATCTGGCGCTGATGCTGCCCGGTCTGCCATGCCCGACGGGGCAGGTGTATCGCGCGTTCGACACGATGCATCCCGACGCTTCGCCGCCGGACGAGGCGCGAGTGCGGGCGCTTGCGGCTGTGGTGAGCATCCAGCCGGACATGCCCTTCAACGACCTGACCGAGCCTGCGCTGCAAGTGCGGCCGGAACTGCGGGCGATCCGTGACACGGCGGCGGCGGCGCTGGGCCGCCCGGTTCACGTCAGCGGCTCGGGCTCGTCGCTGTTTGCTGTGGCGGCGGACGCCCGCGACGCCGCCGCGATGGCCGCGACAGTGAAGCAGCAGCTGGGGCTTGTCGCCCTGCCGGTTCAGTCGGCATGAACGGCTTGCGGTTTTGACACAACATTGCACCCCTTTTACCTTTCGCCCTAACCTGTCACGACGGAGCCTGTCCCGATGAACGGAGCAACGACCTCGTCCTCCCGCTGGCTGTTCTGGACCTGCTTCATCGCGCTGATCGCCACCAGCTTCGGGTTCATCATCCGCGTGATGATCCTCGGCGAGTGGGGACGACAATTCGGCATCAGCCCCACGCAACAGGGCGAACTCTTCGGCGTCGGGCTCTGGCCATTCGCCATCAGCATCGTCGTTTTCAGCCTCGTGATCGATCGCATCGGCTACGACAAAGCGATGGCGTTCGCACTGGTCTGCCACGTCGCCTCGGCGATCGTCACCATCGTCCTGCCGCGCTACCGCGATCCCTACTGGAGTCTCTACTGGGGCACGTTCATCGTGGCCCTGGGCAACGGCACGGTCGAGGCGGTCATCAACCCCGTCGTGGCGGCGATGTTTCCGCGCGAGAAGACCAAGTGGCTCAACATCCTGCACGCGGGCTGGCCGGGCGGGCTGGTCATCGGCGGGCTCATCACCCTGTCGATGAATCCCGGCGGCATCCTCGGCAAGCTCGCGGGCGCCACCGACGCCGTGCCGATCGCCTGGGAGTGGAAGGTCGCCCTGCTGCTGATTCCCACAGCCATCTACGGCCTGATGATGCTGCGCTGCAGTTGGCCGGTCAGCGAGCGCGTCGCCGCGGGCGTGCCCTACCGCGACATGCTGCGCGAGGCCGGCGTCATCGGCATGCTCATCGTGGCGGGCATGGTCGTGTGGGAACTGTCGCGCGTCTTCCTGGGCGGGTGGTTCGCCGCCAACGACTGGAGCACGCTGCACGTCAACGCCTTCAACCTCGGCGTCACGGCCGTCGTCCTCGCGCCCCTGGTGTGGGCCATCGGCCTGGCGCCGGGACGATGGCTGTTCATCCTCCTGCTGCTGCTCATGATCCCGCTGGCCACGACCGAGCTGGGCACCGACGCGTGGATCAAGGAACTCATGGCGCCGCAGATGGCCAAGCTGGGCCAGTCCCTGGGCATCGGTGTGCTCGACGGCGGCTGGGTGCTGGTGTATTCGGCGAGCATCATGGTGGTCCTGCGGTTTTTCGCCGGGCCGATCGTCAAGCTGCTCTCGCCGCTGGGCCTGCTGGCGGCGGGCTCGGCGTTCGCGGTGATCGGGCTGGCGTCCATGAGCAAGGCCAGCGGGCTGGCCATCCTGGCGGCGGCGACGGTGTACGGCATCGGACAGACCTTCTTCTGGCCCACCACGCTGGGCGTCGTCGCCGAGCGCTTCCCACGCGGCGGCGCCCTGACGCTTAACGGCATCGCCGGCGTCGGCATGCTGGGCGTGGGCATCATCGGCACGGCGCTGCTGGGCAACATCCAGGACAAGCAGATCGACCGCGACCTGGCCGTCGCCGCGCCGGAGATTCACGCCAAGGTCGTCGAGCCGCCGCGCATCAGCGTGTTCGGCTTCTACCGCCCGGTGAACCCCAAGGCCGTCGCCGCGCTGCCCGCCGACGAGCAGGCCGTCATGGATCAGGTCGCCGCCGACGCCAAGCAAAGCGCCCTGTTCCGCGTCGCCGCCATGCCCCTGTTCATGTGCGCCTGCTACGTTGCACTGATCCTGTACTTCCGAGCCAGGGGCGGGTACACGGCCGAGGTTCTCGCCGGGCACGCCGCCGACGATGGTCGCGCGTTCACCGGCGGCGTCGCCGGCCCCGTCGATTAAACCCGCCCGCCACGGCGATCCTGCCCCGGCATCAATCCCCCTCGAACTCGCGCACCTCGGTGTTCTGACCGGGCGTCGGCGCGTCCAGTGACTTGCCCTCGATCGCCGCCAGCACCGCGTCGCGATAGCGCATCGGATTGGTCCGCTTCTGCTCGGTCAAGATCTCCGCGAAGCGATCGACCGTCAGCCCGCGCTGCTCCAGCACCTTCTTGAACTGTTCCTCCGTCACGCCCTTGCCCAGCCGGCTGGCGGGCGCCGCCACCACCGACCCTCCGTCGGCCGCGAGGATCGCCACCTGGATCCCCTCGCCCCCGCTGCCGCCGCCCGCAGGCCACCGCCGGCCCGTCACCAGGCTCTTGGTGTCAAACCCCACCACGCGCCACGTCATGTCGCTCCATCGCCGTTGCCGACGCTCCGCACGCGTCCGCTCCTCGAACTGCCACTCCAACTGCTCGCGATACTGCTCGAACCGCTCCATGAGTCGCGGACCGCGACGGTCGCGGAAGCCCTCGTCCACATCCCGCCCCCACTGCCGGCGAAACTCCTCCGTCGCCGTCTCTCGATCCTGACGCACCTTCTCCGCATCGACCAGCCACACGTCGCGCAGCCGCAGCGTGTCCGGCCCGTCGATCGCGTCCACCATCCCGCTGTGGATGTAGCCGTACTGACCCGGCGCCAGCTCCGGCAGCGCCTTGGTATGCACGTCGATGTCGCCCTGCGGCTTGGTGAAGGTCTTCTGCGTCTCGCGGCCGCGGTCGTCCCGCGTGGTGAACTCCCGCGCGCTCTGCTTGGCGTAGTCCCTGGCCGCCACGCCGCGGCTGCTCGCCAGCGCCCGGTTGTAGCTGGCAAAGCACACGAACCGGCCCTCGTGCTCGACGTAAAACGCCGCGAACTCCCGCCAGTGCTGCGCCCACAGTCGGTCGATCCGCTGCTGCTCGGCCACGTTCGCCTGGCCCAGCGCCGACTGACCCGCCAACATCAAGACGCCTGCCAAGACCCACGTCCCTCGTGCAATCGACATGAGCATGCTCCCTGGTGCGTGTGCCTCCGCTACACTGGCCAACGTATGACCGCCCGTCATTATGCCATCATCGGCACAGGGGCCATCGGCGGCTACTACGGCGGGCTGCTCGCCCGCCACGGCCACCGCGTCCACTTCCTTCTCCGCAGCGATTTCGACCACGTCCAGGCCCACGGCCTGCGCGTCGATTCGGTCCGCGGCGGCTTCACCCTCCCGCCCCAACGCCTCCTCGTTTACGCCCGTCCGCAGGACATGCCCCCATGCGACGTGGCGATCGTCTGCCTCAAATCCACCCACAACCACCTGCTGCCCCAGCTCCTGCCTCCTCTTACTACCCGCGGGGCGGTGCTCATGTTTCAGAACGGCCTGGGCGTCGAGCAGGCCGCCGCCGACCTGGTCGGACCCGATCGCGTCCTGGGCGGACTGGCGTTCGTCTGCTGTCACAAGGTCGGGCCGGGCCATGTCGCCCACCTCGATTACGGCCAGGTCCGGCTCGGCGAGCTCGTCGCCCCCAGCGGCCCACCCGGCATATCGCCGCGCCTCGCCGCCATCGCCGCCGACTTCGCCGCCGCCGGCATCGACGTGCAGCCCGTGCCCGATCTCCTGGCCGCGCGCTGGCACAAGCTCGTCTGGAACATCCCCTACAACGGCCTGTCGGTCGTGCTCGACGCCGCCACCGACCGCATCATGGCCGACCCCGCCGGACGCGATCTGTGCCGCGCCCTGATGGTCGAGGTCCAGGCCGGCGCCACCGCCTGCGGCAAGACCATCGCCGACGTCTTCATCGACGAAATGCTCGACCACACGCTGCAGATGACCCCCTACCTGCCGAGCATGAAGCTCGACTTCGACGCCGGCCGGGCGCTGGAGCTCGACGCCCTGTACGCCGCCCCGCTCCGCGCCGCCGCCGCCGCCGGCGTCGCTCTGCCTCGCATCGCCGCGCTCCATCAGATGCTCCGCTTCCTCGCCGCCAAACGCAAAGGGTCCAGCCCCCGGTAGCGGCATAAGGCCGCGATGTGGCGAGCGAGCGGACCACAGCAGCGTCGTCGCCGCCTTGCGGATCGTCTCGAGATCGACGGGGTCGTTCGACGCCAGCAGGGTGCCGAGCTTCTCGATGGCGCGAAGGCGCAGGCGATCGGACGCCAGGTCGAACTGCAACTGCGTCACCGCGCGCAGCGCGGCGATGGCCGCGCGCGTCGAGGGCTGGTTGAGCCACAGCGCCAGATCGAGTTGCGACAGCTCGCACTCGGCCGCGACGGCCGCGAGGCGGTCGGCCCCGTCGAACAGCGCGCCCAGCAGGGCCTGCTGCATCCGCATCTGCTCGTGTGCGTCGTCGCCCATAGCGTGTCTCCACCTTGGGGCCGTGCGTCGCGTTTGTGCGCGCGCCGGCGACTCTTGCGAATCCGTTATCGCGCGCAAGCCGAGCGGGAGCAGCCGTTAACGAAATCTCGCCCGCGCACTGAAAAACCCCGCACCCCCGCGCCAATTTGTGCGCGCGCCGCGGCCCATTTGCGACCGGGTCGCAACGCCCGCCCAACTTCCGGGGAACCGTCATTCCCGCGCCCCCGGAACGCGGGAATCCAGGGGACGTACCTGCACCCTCGGAAGGGAAAGCCCAGCCGCTCCCGCGGCTGGGACCCACCCGCCGGAGCGGGCGGGCTTTCGCCGGGCGCCACACAACATCCCGTCAGGGCGCTGCGTGCCGCACGCCACACTTTTCGTTGCACTGGCCTGCAGACGGGGATAGACTGCTATGCAGTTCTGATCCGTAGAATGGATGTTAGGCGACGCTGAAGGGGCATCATGGACATCACTTGGCCTGCTGCCGTAATCGCGATTGCCCTCTTGGCTTTTATTGGATGTGTGCTCTGTTTTCTCTTGCGAGAGAAACGCATCGATAGCGAGAACACGATCCGGTTTTCCTGCATTGGCCTAATCGTTCTCATTATCGTAATCGTCGCGTTCATTCCAATCGCAAACCATGACGTCGTATCTGGACTTTTGACGCTGGCTGGAACAGCACTTGGTTATATAATCCGAGATGTCACTAAGAAACCTTGATCGTTGCTCGGCGATACGGACCATGATATGGCGAAGAAGCAAAAGGCACTTGAGAAGACCTATTATCCGCTGGTCCAACGATGGCTAAAGCGCCATTTCTCTTGCTTCAAAGCGGCTGTCAACAAGGGACTGCGATTCGGGCGAATTGACGTCATCGGTCTTCGTGATGTCGGTGGTGACCTCTCTGGAGATATCGAGACGGTAGCTGTTGAGGTCAAGCGTGGATCAACGCCATTCGCAAATGCGTGCGGTCAGACCTTCGGTTACAGCGTCTATGCCAACCGGGTGTATCTTGCCGACCTTCGTTCAAGCTCGTTCTCTCAAGAAGAAGTCTTCATCGCCAGTCACCTTGGAATCGGACTGATTCAGATCAAAGGCACAAAATGTATTGAAGTGCTATCCAGTCCGTACTATGATCCGATCGCAAAAATGCAACTTCGGTTGTTAGAGGCACTTGGCTTTGGTCGATGCCAGTTGTGCAATTCTGTATTCCAAATCGGAGATCCCCAGAATGGCAAGGCCTACTCCAACGTGTGCCGAGAGAATGTCCAACGAGCGATCAAGCTGGATCGTGGCATTATGTTCTGGAATCGAGAGGTTGCAGATCGAAAGCGCCGGCTCGGCATCCGAGGAGAGAAGGACGGTACGACTACTTATGAACGTCGTTTCATCTGCCCTGATTGCGTGAGCGCCGTAATCTCCCAGTTGGCGCCGGAAGAGTAGAAGTCGCCTAACTACCGACTGCAGTTGACCGGCGAAGCCCGCGATGGATAATTGGGTTGTCGGTTGGGAGTCCGCGTCCCTTAGGGTCTGAGCCTCAGGGTCGAAGACCGCGGGCGGCTGGAAACGGCGACATCGGAGCTACGCTCTATGGCCAGGGGCTCCGGCAATCTCCGCCGCGGCGAACAGATTGCACTTCTCGTTGTCGCCATCGCGGCCTTCCCGGCGTTTTGGGCATTCGACTGGTTAAAGATTCATCAACCGGTCGTGGCGATGATCGTCCGTGCCTTGGGCTACGTCGGCATGACGTCGTTCTTTGGGCTGTGTGCCTGGCTCTCCTGGCGAGCAGCGCTCGATCCACTGACTTGGCCCGCGAATCAGTACGCACGCAGCATCGGCGAGCGATTGGCCATTGTCGTGCGACGACCCGGAGCCCTCTACGTGGCGATCATGTCGTCGATAGCGGCGGTTCTCTGTCTGGTGGGCTTGGCGCGACTGCTCATCGGGGCCATATAATGCGCGCGACGATGTGGCCTCTGATTGCATCTTGGCTCTGTCCTCCCCTGGCTCTGTTGGCCTACGTTTGGGGCTGCGCCGAGGCAGACCGTCTCGTGGCGGAAGGGCGCGGTTTCGAGATGGCATTTTACCACACTCCGTTCTTGCGGGACGCGGCCATCGCGATCCTTTTCATGGGACTGTGTTTCAGCATGGCGGCCTCCTGCTCCAGATTCGGGCGCTCGCACGGTCTTTTCGTCGGCGCATCGGTGTGCGTCAACTTCGCGTCGCTTGTCGCTTGGCTGAACTACACGCGAAACTGGTGCTGACGGCGCGTTGCCGGGTCACAGCAGCAGTTCGCCCAGGCCGGTGAGGCCCAGGGGTTCTTTGGTGAAGAACGGTTCGGCGTAGGCGGCGCCGATGCGGCTGCCCATGTAGCCGTTCATCTGGCGCAGCCACGTCACCACCTGGCGGTTGCGCTCGGGGATGACGAACTGGGTTTCGTAAGCGAGGATGGCCTGTTCCTTGAGGTCGATGGTGTCGCTGATGTCGAGGCAGAAGGTGGGGTCGGCGACCCAGCGCAGGTGGGTGCAGTAGTAGTAGATCAGCCACTTGGGGTAGATGGGTTGGCCGGGCAGGTCGATCTTGGTGAGCTTGGCGTCGAAGCGGGCGTCCTCGACGATGCGGGTGGTGGCGCGGTGGTCGGGGTGGGCGTCTTCGGGATAGGGGAGGAAGACGATCTGGGCGGCGTGTTCGCGGATGACGCCGGCGACGAGTCGGCGGGCGTCGAGGGAGTGCTCGACCTGGCGGTTGGGCAGGCCCAGGAGCTGTCGTTGCACTTGACCTGTGCCGGCGTCGAGGATGGCGGTGGCGGCGGTCCACTCGCGCTGCCGCTCTTCGACGGAGCCGTGGGGCGTGGGCTCGCCGTTGGTCATGTCCAGGAGCAGCACGTGGTGGCCCTGGCGGGCGAGTCGGGCGATGGTGCCGCCCATGCCCAGTTCCTGGTCGTCGGGGTGCGGCCCCACCACGAGAATGTTGGCCATATCGCGTCTCCGGGTGAAGTCAGTCGAGCGTGGGCAGGTCGGCGCGGAAGCGACGGACGATGTCGATGGCGCGGAGGCGCAGGTCGATCTGTCCGGGCTCGTCGGCGCGGGCCCACTCGTTGAGGCAGCGGTTGAGCTGGGCGATGGCGGCGCGGTGCTCGCTCATGTAGGCGTCGTCGGCGGGGACGAAGAGGGCCTGGGCCAGCACGCCGGTCATGCCGCGCGGCAGGGCGTCGCGCCGGCCCGCCAGTCCCTCGGCCAACCGCAGCAGCGTCAGCGCCAGCGTGTGCTCCTGCTCGAGGGTCTGCATGGTCCGCTGCAGCGCCGCCACGTCGCCCCGGGCCGCGTCGTCGATCAGGCGCGCCAGCGTCTGCTCGAGCGGGAGCAAGAGCAGGCGCATCGACTCGGGGTCGCCCTGCCACGCGGCCCAGGCGTCGAGGTCGGGCACGAGCGTCCAGCCCGGGGTCATGTCGATCGGGCGGGCGCGAGCGGCCAAGGCCAGGGTGGCGCGCAGCGGCTCGATGGCGTCTGCGGCGGCGCGGGCGTCGTCGCCGGCGGCCCAGGCGCTGGCCCACGCCGCGCGCGCCGCGTCGATGGCCTTGGCCAGCTCGGCGGTCTTGCCCGCCAGCAGCCCCCCCGCCGTCGCCCCGCGGCGCACGTCGTCCTCCATCGGCAGCTTCGCGTAGCGGTCGAACTGGAACACGAAGCGGACGATCTCGGCCAGCGCGCGGTCGCGCTGCGCCGGGTCGCGTGCGGCCTCGGCCTGGCGGATCAGGCGCTGGCGCACGCCCATGGGCGGGACGGGCTTGAAGGCGTCGGCGGCGTCGATGGCGTCCCGCAGTCGGCTCACTGCAGCAAGCGCGTCGGCGCGGCTGCGCAGCGTCCGCACCGCCTCGCCCGTGGCCGGGGCGCTGACCGTCATCGGGGTCTGGGCCATGGTCGCCGACGCGCGGGTGACGCCGTCGATCGCCGTGGCCAGGTCGCGTTCGGCCTGGAGGTAGGCGGTGCGCAGCGTCTGCTGCGACGGCTGGGCCAGGCCCTCGGTCGCCCGCAGGGCGTCGCGGACGCGCTGATGCCAGCGAAGCACGGCGCGGCGCTGCGCCGCCGGCGTGGCGGCGTTGAGCTGCACCTGCGCCGTGTTGACCGCCAGCATCTGAGCCGTCCGCGCCGCCGCCGCCGACTGCGTGGACCACGTCTGGGTTTCGCGCATCACCCAAGTCAGCGCCCGCAGCTCGCGCAGGCGCAGCGACGCGCGGCTGCGCGCCAGCGGATCGCGGTAGTCGGCGAGCGTGCGCGCCAGCTCATCGTGCAGCGCCTGCCGCATCTCGGGAGCGAACCAACTCGACTGCTCCGACAGCTCGACCAGGTCGATGACGATCGTCACGTCGCGGCAGGACTCGTCCACCATGGGCAGGAACTCGCCGAAGCGAGCGGCCTGCTTGAGTGAGGCGGCGATGGCGGCCAGAGGCTGGCGCACCTGCGGCGGCACGGGCAGGGCGTGGATGCGCAATTCGAGCGCTGCCAGGTCCTCGGCCGTGGGCGGCGGCGGCGACTGGGGCCAGGCGCTGGCCCATACCGTCTGCGGGTCCACCGTCTGTTGCACGACGATGAGCGGCCCCAGCGCCTTGCGGGTGAAGAACATCACCTCGGCCTCGCCGGCCAACGCGCGGGCGCCGCGATCGGGCGTTGCCATCGGGTCAAGCAGCGGCGACGACGCGGGGGCGGCGGCGAGCAAGGCGTCGAGGTCGGCCAACCCGTCGGCGAGCGTCAGGCCGATCACCGCGGCCAGGTCGGGCGCCTGCGCCGTCTTGGCTGACTCGAGCAGCGCGACGGCGGTGGCGACGTAGGCGGCGCGGGCGTCGGCGCGCCAGTCGTCGTGCGTGGCGGCGTTGTGGCGGCTCAGATCGTCGATGCGGTGCTGCAGATACACCGAGCGCAGCGGCTGGGGCGCGGGGGCGTCGAGCTGGAGCATGTCCTGGGCGTGCGCTAAACCGCAAGCCAGGATGCAGGCGATGGCCGCGATCACGGGCGTTTGCCGTAGCGGCCGGCCAGGGCATCGATGTACACGTCCATGACGCGGCTGACCATGGAGCGTGCGTCGAAGCGCTCGCGGACGTGGGCCTGGCCCTGCGCGACCAGACGGGCGCGGTCCTGGGGATGCTCGATCATCCATGCGATGGCCTCAGCCAGTCGAGGGCGATCGCCGACGGGCACAAGCCGGCCGGTGCGGCCGTCGTCGATGATCGCCCCGATGCCGCCGACATCGTAACCCACCACGCCGCAGCCGCACAGCAGCGCCTCGACGAGGGTGCGACTCTGG
Organism: uncultured Phycisphaeraceae bacterium; assembly: GCA_964518335.1. Lineage (GTDB taxonomy): Bacteria > Planctomycetota > Phycisphaerae > Phycisphaerales > Phycisphaeraceae > CAZFDT01. The sequence goes on along the minus strand of CAZFDT010000004.1, from coordinate 48,149 downwards.
CCCTCCTGATAGGAGGGGAGGACCTTGACGTCGCACGCCGACAGCAGCCTCGCGACCTCCGGCTGAGGCAGGAGGCCGGTGATGAGCGCGCGATCGCCCAGGCCCTCGCGCGCGATGCGCAGCTCCAGCGCCTTGCGATGCCAGCCGTCGCCGATGAACAGCGCGCGCAGCTGCGGGAACTGTCGCCCCAGTTGCGGCAGCACGTCGAGCAGGTCGTCGTGGCCCTTGAGTGGATCGAGACGAGCGACGAGAGCCAGCAGCGGCGCGTCGGGGGGCATGCCCAGCTCGCGTCGCACGTGGCCGCGCTGCATCGAATGATGCTGCCAGTCGTCGAGGACCACGCCGCTCGGGATGACGGTGAAGCGATCGGCGGGAGCGATGCGATGGGCGGCGAAGGCCTCGACCATGGCAGGCGTGATGGCGATCAGATGGTGGCAGCGGCGTGCGGCCCAGCGTTCAAGTGCAACGTAGGCGCGATGGACGTGCCAGGGCTGGCGTTCGTGAAACGGCAGGCCGTGTACCGTATGCACCACCGCCGGCACGCGCTGGGCCCACGCCGCGGCACGCCCGAGAATGCCCGCCTTGCTCGAGTGCGTGTGCACCACCTCCGGCTCGATGCGCCGGATCAGCCGCCGCAGCGCCCGGTAGCACAGATAATCGTGCCCCGGCAGCACGGCGCGACGCATCGCGTTGACCTCGATCAGCTCGGCGCCGCTGGTTTCACCGGCGTCGCGCATCGAGCCCTCGGGGCCATAGATCGGGCCGAACGCCAGCCACACCTGGTGGCCCCGCGCCACCTGGTCCTCGCAGCACAGCACCGTGTTCTGCTGCGCTCCGCCGACGATCAGCCGCGTGATGATATGGAGGATGCGCATCGCCGCCCGATTGTCCCGACACGCCCGCCAAATGCAACGCTTCACGCCGCACGCGACCGCAGCCGCCGCTTCCCCGGCGTGCCCTTCACACTGATCCGCAAATCGACGCCCACCGCCGACGCATAGCGCAGCAGCGTATCCAGCAGCGGATTGGGCTGGTGGTGATTCTCCAGTCGCGACAGGTTCGACCGCCCGATACCGGTGCGCGCGTCCACATCCGCCAAGCTCAACCCCCGCTTGAGCCGCGCAGCCTTCAGCTCGCCCACCAGCTCGCGCATCCGTTGGTGACGAGCCTTGACGCTTCGTGCCCAGGCGACCGTCTCGATCTGTTCCTCCCGATCGACACGTTCAACCGCGTCATCCAACTCGGCGAGTTGGTGGGCGGTGAGTGCGGGTTTGGCTGGCTTTCTCATGGTCTCACTCCGGCGTGGGCTCATAGGCGGTGATTGGCGCGACCCACAGTCCTGCAGCCTCAATCGGACGATACACCACAACGATGAATCGGCCGTTGGCGGTGTAGCCTGCACATCGCATGTTGCGAGGATTGGCTCGGCTCGCCTCATCCTCGATGGGATGATTCAGCACGTGCTCCACCTCGTGACGCTTCACGCCATGCTCAGCAATCTTCGCCAAGGCGCGGTCGGTCCAGTACGCGAATCGAACAGGCATTAGCGCCAGTTTCCAGCGTGGTCCATGAAGGATAATCGCACGCATGGCGTGTTGTCAAGAAAGACAACACCTCCTGCCGCTCAGTCGTAGCGGATCCACTCCAGCCACAGCCCATTGGGCGGCAGGGTCGGGCCGGCCTGGGCGCGATCGAGCGAGGCGAGGATGCGCGTCACTTCGTCCGGGGGCCAGCGGCCGCGGCCGACTTCGACGAGCGTGCCGGCGAGGATACGCACCATGTGGTACAGAAAGCCGTTGCCCTGCACGACGATGTGGACCTCAGGCGACGCGGCGTCGCGCTCGACCGTGCAGTCGAAGATGGTGCGGACGGTCGTGGCGCGGTTGTGGCCGGCGGCGGCGAAGGCGGCAAAGTCGTGCTCGCCGACGAGATGCCGCGCGGCCTCGTGCATCTTCGCCACGTCGAGATCGATCCAGCAATGCCAGACGTGGTGGCGCTTGTCCAGCGGGCGGCGGGCGTCGTGGTGGATGCGATAGCGGTACTGCTTGGCGCGAGCGCCGCTGATGGCGTCAAACGTCGGCGGCGCGGCTTCGACGTTGAGCACCTCGATGTCGTCGGGCAGGCGGGCGTTGATCGCCGCGGCCATGCGTTCGAGCGGGATGAGCGGCCGGGCGTCGAAGTGCGCCACCTGCCCGCGGGCGTGGACGCCGGTGTCCGTGCGGCTGGCGCCGACGAGCTTGATCGGCTGCTGCAGCACGTGGCGCAGGCGGTCTTCCACGACGCCGGCCACGGTGCGCAGCGGCGCTTCGGGGGGCGGGGGCTCCTGCTTCTGCCAGCCGTGAAACAACGCGCCGTCGTAGGCGAGCGTGAGCTTGTAGCGTTGAAGGTCGGGATCGCGTGGGGTCGCGCTGACGTCGGCGACGGTCATGGCGTCAGCTTAGGACCAACGCCCGGCGCTGCCAAGGCGGCGATGGCGGCGCGGAGGAGGCGGGGGCCGACGATGCGGCGCAGCTGAGGGCTCGCCCCCATGGCGACGCCGACGCCGACGGCGATCGTGGCCGCCAGTCTCGGGTGCCGACGCACGGGGGCGAGCACGTCCATGTCGGGTGCCGCCGCCGCCGCTAGTCCGTGTCGAGCCTGCTCGAGTCGGGGCGAACGGCGACGGTGTCGGCGTTGAATCGGGTGACGAGCCATAGCGTGAGTCCTGTAGCGATGACCAGGGCGATGCCGCCGGCGATGAAGCTGGCGCCGGCCGACCCGACCCATTGTTGAAGCAGAATGAACGCGCCCATGAGGATCAAGGCGACGCCGCCGAGGGTGAGCACGATGGCCGCCAGTTGGATCAGCGCGAAGCTGATGAGCCGTTGGCCTTCGTGGCGCAGCTCGACGGCGTGCGCCTCGATCAAGTCCGACACCGCGAGGATGAATCGTGAAAGCGCCCGCACGATTGGCCTCGCTCACTTGCGCAGGTAAGCGCCCAGCAGCAGCCCGGCGCCCAGGGCCACGCCCAGGGCCGCCATCGGGTGGGTGCGCACGCACTCGTCCACCTGCCGCGTCGCCGCGGCCGCCTTGTCTCGGGCATGCTCGACGCCTTCGGCGGCCATCGCCTCCAGCCGCTGGCGCGCCGCCTCCGCCGAGCCCTTGCCCTGCGCCATCGCGTCGCTCACCAGTGTCGCCAGGTCGCCGCGCAGCGTCGCAAAATCCTCGCGCAGCGCGTCCACGTCCGCCTGCAGATCCACCTCGTGTGCCCGGTGTCGTCCGTTGGTTGCCATATCGCGTCTCCTGTGCTTGAGGCTGTCTGAAACCGTGATCTCCAGCTAAACCTTAGGCCCTGCCGGTGAGGATTCGCTTAACCGCACATGAAGTCCGCTTCATCCCGCCCGCGTCGCCGCCTCGGCCCTCTGATACACTCACGCCATGGACCTGCCCCAACGCATCACCATCATCGGCGACGGCTCAATGGCCACCGTCTGCGCCCTGCTCCTGGAGTCGCGCGGCCTGGACGTGACCATGTGGGGCTTCAACGCCGAGTACGTCGCCAAGCTCATCCAGACCCGCGACAACACCCGCTACCTGCCCGGCTACCGCCTGCCCCAGCGCATCGCGCTGACCGCCGACGACGCCGCGGCGTTCGACGGGGCGCAACTGATCGTCAACGCCATCCCCACGCAGTTCGTCCGCTCGGCGTGGACGCGCCTGGCGGCGGGCGGCGGCGTGCAACCGGGCGTGCCCATCGTCAGCGTCGCCAAGGGCATCGAGCAGGACACGCTGTTGCGGCCGACGCAGATCATCGCCGACGCGCTGACCCAGGGCGGCGTGGACACGCTCGACGGCCCGCCGCGCCCGGTGGCGGCCCTGTCGGGCCCCAGCGTCGCCGACGAGCTGGCGCGCTGCCTGCCCGCCACGGTCTGCGCCGCCGCGGACGACGAGGAACTGGCCCGCGCCGTGCAACACACCTTCACCACGCACTGGTTCCGCGTCTATACCAACACCGACCTGCTGGGCGTCGAGCTGGCGGGCGCGACCAAGAACGTCATCGCGCTGGCGGCGGGCATTCTCGACGGGCTGCAGGCGGGCAACAACGCCAAGAGCGCCCTGCTGTCGCGCGGGCTGGCGGAGATCACGCGGCTGGGCGTGGCGATGGGCGCGCGGGCCGAGACGTTCTTCGGGCTCACCGGCGTGGGCGACCTTGCGACCACCTGCTTCTCGCCGACCGGGCGCAACCGCACCTGCGGCGAGCAACTGGGCAAGGGCCGCAAGCTCGACGACGTGCTCAAGAGCATCCCCGGCGTGGTCGAGGGCGTGCCGACGACCAAGGCCGTCGTGCAGTTGGCCGACCGCTACAAGGTCGAGATGCCGATCACCGCTGCAGTAAACCACGTGCTGTTCGAGGGCTTGGACCCCCTGGAAGCCATCGGCCGCCTGATGTCCCGCCAGCTTAAGCCCGAGCGGGTGGGATAAAGTAAACGTATGAGCCGGCTCCAAACGAACACCATGACGCATCTCTGGTCCACAGCTGCGGCGGCGCTGTCGCCCCATCACGCAGCGGTGACTGTGCACTTGGTCAATGGTGAGCAGCTTGACGATGAGCGTACACGAACACTGGTACTGGCGCAGGACTCGGCAGTGGTGGCGGGAGACAGCCGGGAAGTGCTCAAGAAACTACCGAGCGAAGTCTTTCAGACATGCGTCACCTCTCCGCCGTATTGGTCTCTCCGCGACTATGGCATCGCGGGCCAGATCGGGCTGGAGCATTCGCTTCAGGACTATCTGCGCAACCTGGTCGCCGTCTTCGAGGAGGTGCGGCGCGTACTTCGCGACGACGGAACGCTATGGCTCAACATCGGCGACTCGTACACATCGGGCAATCGGCGCTGGCGAGCGCCGGACCGCAAGAACCCGGAGCGTGCGATGGACGTGCGCCCACCGACACCGGACGGACTTAAACCTAAAGATCTGATCGGCGTCCCGTGGCGACTCGCGTTCGCTTTACAGGAAGCGGGCTGGTATCTCCGCGCCGATATTGTCTGGAACAAGCCGAATTGCCAGCCCGAGAGCGTGAAAGATCGGCCAACGCGAAGTCATGAATGCGTGTTTCTGCTGACGAAATCTGAACGCTACCTCTACAACCAGGGCGAGGTCCGCGGACCCAATAATCGCAACGTTCGGACGGTCTGGGATATCAACACCGAACCCTGTCCCCTCGCCCATGGTGCGGTATTTCCTCGCTCGCTCATCAAGCCTTGCCTGGCGCTGGGGAGTTGTCCCGGTGATCTCGTCCTGGACCCTTTCCTTGGTTCGGGTACAACTGGCGTCGTCGCCATAGAGATGGGCCGGCGATTTGTCGGCATTGAGCTGAATCCGGAGTACGTGAGTATTGCTGAGGACCGACTCCATGCCACACCCCTCCAAATCGCTTAAGGCCATCGTGATCCCACGATTGAACCGCCAGGTGGCGTTTCGCCAGTTACTACTCGCTGCGAGAAATACCTGGCTCCGCGATGCGCTGGCTGCCACATTGAAAGATCTGGAACCGGACCTCATCGGGAAGGAACTTTCCCGTTACGCGCCCGCCGGCGCACGTCGGTTGCTGGCCTCCGCTGGTGTCCGTGACGAATATGTGTTCCCCATTCCCCTGGTCATCCGATCGCGGCCAACGCTGGTGGGTTATTACCGGCTGCTCAGTGGTATTTCTCAGAAGCAGTTTTATCGCAGCAACACCGGTCTTGGGCCGTTTCATCGCGTGGAAGCAAGCGGGCTTATCACGCCGTCCACCGAAGCTCGCCTAACGGACTTCTGCAGAGCCATGGGCGAACGACTGGCGGAGCTTATCGCGGAACTGAACCCCCGAATTACCGACCGCGATGTGTCAGAGCTTCAACTGCTGACACTTGGCTCCCAATTTCAGGGGGCCAACAATGTCACCATCGGCAAACAGGCCACTGCGGACGTGTTTCTGGCCATCGCCGAGTTGGTTGCGCCTTTCGTGGTGTCTCGAACTGCGACGCAGTTGACCCTGCGGAACCCCGCAAATCGCGAGCTGTGGATCGAACTGGCGGCGGACCCCGACGTGTGTATCCGGGAAAACATGGTCACGGGCCTCAGATCGAAGGTCGCTATCGAGATCAAGGGCGGCACGGACAGCAGCAACGCGCACAATCGCGCCGGGGAGGCTGAGAAATCACACCAAAAAGCCAAGCGAAAGGACTACCGCGACTTCTGGACAATCATCGCTATGCAGGGTCTGGACAAGACGCGGTTACGCGAGGAGTCACCCACAACGACATCCTGGTTCGAGGTGGCCCATGTATTGGCTCGTGATGGCGTTGACTGGGATGAGTTCAAGAGTCGCCTGTTGGAAGTGCTGGGGCTGCCATTGACTGCCGGCCATGGTGCGTGATGACATCTGGAAATAACGATGGCGCGCATGACCTTCACGTTTCGCAGCCGATCCGGCGGCAAGGCCGGCGCGGGCAATCGCATCGCCATGACGGTGTTTTTTCTGCTGTTTGCCGGGATGGGGTCGCTCTTTTTTTCGTTCGGGTTCATGCAGGTGCTGCAGACGCGGGCCGTGCGCGGCTGGACGCCCACGACCTGCACCATCGAAGCCAGCAGCACGCGGCACGACGCCGACAAGCATCGCCACTATTTCGAGGTTCGCTACAGTTACACCGTCGGCGGCGCCGAGCCGCACCGGTCCACGACGGTCGTGCCCGACTACGACGGCAGCGATGACGCCGCCGAGGTCCAGCGCCTGGCCCACCGCCACCCGGTCGGCGCGCAGGGGGTGTGCTTTGTCAATCCCGACAATCCCGCCGAGGCGACGCTGCAGTTGCCGTCCTACAGCGGCGCGTTCCTGTCGCTGTTCGCCCTGCCGTTCATGGGCGTCGGGTTCGGCGGGCTCTTCTTCACCTGGCGGCCGCAACGCCGGCACGACAGGCCCGTGGCCATCTCCGACAGCGCCCGCCTCGCCGGACGCGGCGCCTGGTTCGGCGTCGCGTTCTGCAGTCTGTTCGTCCTCATCGGCCTGGGACTGCTCTACCCACTCTTCGTCCGACCCCTCGTGCGCATGCAGCAGGCCCAACACTGGCCCGCCGTCCCCTGCACCATCCTCGCCAGCTCCGTCCAGTCCCACGACAGCGACGACGGCACCACCTACAGCGTCGATATCCTCTTCGCCTACGACTATCAGCACGTCACCTACCGCTCCAATCGCTACAGCTTCGGCAGCGGCTCGTCCAGCGGGCACTCCGGCAAGCAGGCGATCGTCCAGCAATACCCCGTCGGCTCGCAGCACACGTGTTACGTCAACCCCGCCGATCCCTTCGAGGCGGTGCTGCACCGCGGGTGGACGGGCATGATGTGGGCGGGGCTGATCCCACTGGCGTTCGTCATCTTCGGCCTGGGTGCGGGCACGGCGGCGCTCGTGTCGCTGCGACGCAGTCGCGCGGGGCGCGATCCGTTGACCTTGACCCAGTCCATCGCCTCACGCCGACCCGGCCCCGGGACGATGGCCGATCCCGTGCCACTGGTGCGGTCGTCCGAACCGATCGCCGCCCGACGCCGCGTGGCCGCCGAGGACTGGTTGCCGCCCTTGAACCTCGACCAGCCGGCGGTGTTTCGCGCCAAGCGGCGCTCGGCGTTGGGCGGGGCGATTTTCCTGCTGATTTTCGGGGCGTTCTGGAACGGGATCACGTGGATGCTGTTGGTGCGCCAGGTCGTGGAGGGTTGGCGCGACGGGCCGACGGGGCTGGACCTGATTTTCCCGCTCTTCCTGACGCTGTTCGCTGTGCCTTTCGTGCTGGTGGGTCTGGCGGTGCCGGCGGGGTTTGTGTACATGCTGCTGAAGATGTTCAACCCGCTGCCGAAGGTGGCGCTGGGGCGGGCGGTCGTGCCGCTGGGTGGCGTGCTGGACGTGTCGTGGGAGCTGCTGGGCAAGGTCGATCGCGTGCGACAGTTGACCTTGACGCTCGAAGGCGCCGAGCGTGCGACGTATCGCCGTGGCACGGACACGACGACGGACGAGCACGTGTTCGTCAGCCTGCCCATCGCGCAGGCCGATCGCGATCGGGGCCAGCCGATGTCGGGTCGCACGTCGGTGAAGATACCGGCGGACACGATCCACTCGTTCAAGAGCAACAACAACCAGATCGTGTGGCGGGTGCGCGTCCACGGTGAGATTCGGCTGTGGCCGGACGTGAGCGAGACGTTCGACATCGCGGTGCTGCCCGCGGAGGAGGCGTGATGGCGCGGCTCACGATCGAGACGCACGAGCATCAGACGACCTACCGCCCCGGCGACAAGGTGACGGGCTTTGTCGGCTGGGAGCTGGCCGAGGCGCCGCGCCAGGCGGAGTTGCGGCTGTTCTGGTACACGCAGGGCCGCGGCACGCAGGACACGCGCATCGTGGCGACGCAGCGGTGGGACCGCCCGGCGAAGGTGGACGCGCCGCTGTTCGACTTTCAGCTTCCGGGCGGGCCGTTCAGCTTCAGTGGCAAGCTCGTATCGGTGCTGTGGGCGCTGGAACTGGTGGTGGACGGCGAGGTGGCGCGGCTTGACCTGGTGGTGTCGCCCGGCGGACGCGAAGTGGACCTGACAGCAAGTGCAACATGAAAGCCCGTGAGAACCCATTCCGATCCGAGCGCATCGAAGCGATGCCGTTCCGCTTTCCCGAAGGCGACGACATGGCGTCGCTGTTGCATCGCCTTGGTCATTTCCGGGGGCGGGGCGCGATCGTCGGGCCGCACGGCTCGGGCAAGACCACGCTCATGCGCGACCTCGATGCTGCACTGGACCAGCGCGGCATGCGCGTCCGCCATCACCGGCTGACGCAGGCCGACCGCCGCATCCCACATTCGCTGACGGACGACCTGCGGCCGCACGACGCGGTGCTCCTGGATAGTGCCGGGTTGATGGGACCGTGGGCGTGGCGGCGGTTCGAGCATGCCACGCGAGCGGCGGGTATGGTCATTATCACCGCACATGCCCCCGGGCGACTGCCGACGCTGATCGACTGCCGCACCAGCCCCGCTTTATTGCGATCGCTATTGGATGAACTGGCGAGCGGCGCGCCCCCCACGTCGTACCCTCACCTGACTGAATCGCTCTGGCGTCAACACCGCGGCAATCTGCACGCGGTGTTCCGCCGGCTGTACCTGGCGTCGAGCTGAACGCGATGCGTTACCTGGCCGTCGATCTCGGGCTCAAGCGGACCGGCCTGGCGGTGGGCGACGACGTGCTGCGCATCGCCTCGCCACTGGAGGTGATCGAGACGGCCAGCGACGAGCTGCGTATGCAGACGATCGGCCGGGCGATCGACGAGCACGGCCCCGGGGCGCTGGTCGTGGGTCTGCCGCTGAACGCCGACGGCAGCGAGGGGGGCGCGGCGAAAGGGGCCAGGGCGTTCGCCGGGCAACTGCAGCAGCGATTCGGGCTGCCGGTCCACCTGGCCGACGAACGCCACAGCAGCGACGACGCCGACGAGAAGATGGCCCGCACGGGCCTGACGCGCGGGCAGAAAAAGGGTCGGCGCGACGCCCTGGCGGCGGCGGCATTCCTGCAGCGGTGGCTCGATGCGCTGCCACGCTGACCCGCAGGCGTGTTTCGGCTAGACCCGGTGCGGATGCGGGCCGAACGACGCCTCGTAGAACGCCGCCACGTGCGTGCCGGGCGGGATGATCGCATCGATCGCCTTGCGGTCGTCGGCCGTGATGGACAACTGCAGCGATGCGAGGTTGTCGTCGAGCTGCGCCATGGTGCGTGGGCCGATGATCGGGCTGGTGATGCCCGGCTGGCTGGCGCACCACGCCAGGGCGAGCTGGCTGATCGGGCAGCCCTTCTGTCGGGCAAGCTCGGCGAGCTGATCGACGACGGCGAAGGCCGCATCGTTGGCCAGCAGCTTGCCGGCGCGGAAGTGCTTGCCGTCGCCGAAGCGCGAGTCGGCGGGCTGCTCGCCGTGGCGGACGTACTTGCCGGTGAGGAATCCGCCGGCCAGGGGCGACCAGGGGATCAGCCCCAGCCCATACGTCTGGGCCATCGGGATCAGCTCGCGCTCGATGCGGCGGTCCAGCAGGTTGTAGGGCGTCTGCTCCGTGACGAAGCGGTTGAGCCCGAGCTTTTCGCTGACCCACAGCGACTCGACGACCTGCCACGCGGCGAAGGTGCTGGTGCCGGCGTAGCGGACTTTGCCGCTGCGCACCAGGTCATCGCAGGCGCGCAGCGTCTCGTCGATGGCGCAGTCGGGGTGCGGCCGGTGCAACTGCAGCAGGTCGATGTAATCGGTGCGCAGCCGGCGCAGCGACGCCTCGCACTGCTCGATGATCTGGCGTCGGGAGTTGCCCCACTGGTTGGGGTTGAGGCGGGCGTGGAGGGCCTGTGCTCGATGCGCAGGCGTGGCCGGCTCACCTTCCGGGGGTTTGTGCATGTTGCCGTGGCACTTGGTCGCCAGGACGATGAAGTCGCGGTGTCCGTTGCGGTGCAGGGCCTCGCCGACGACGCGCTCGCTCTCGCCGGTGGAATACACGTTGGCGGTGTCGAGGAAGTTGATGCCGGCGTCCAGGGCCTTGTCGATGATGGCGCACGAATCGTCGAGGCTGGTCTTGCCCGGCGCGCCGAACATCATGCAACCCAGGCACAGCGGGCTGACGCGCACGCCGGTGCGGCCGAGCAGGCGATACTCCATGACGTGTCTCCTGTGCGAATCGAGTGACCACCACCCGTCGGCGACAGGATAACATCGATCAACGTCGATGCGTGAATATGGCGGGTCGAGCCCGCGCCGCGGAGCGAAGGCACGCAGCGGCGGGCGTTGGCGCTACGCCGTTTGCTTCCAGGTCAGCTCTCGTGCGCGTTCGAGCAGCTCCGTGCTGACCTCGGGCATCGGGTAGTGCTCGCGGAGAAACGCGCGCAGTTGCTGGCTCTCAGCGATGCGGAAATAGACCACGTGCTCGATGCGGCTGGCGGCGAACGTCACGGCCCGCGCCAGTCGCTTCTTGCTGGCGGCCATCAGCAGCTCGCCGCCCTGCTCGAAGTGCAGCGGCAGCACCTCGAACTGCCACGCCTGGCGACGGTTGATGAGCCGAAGCGCCTGCTCATCGACGCGCTGATCGTCGAGATCAACCGTCCCCGTGAAGCGGTGGTACTGCTCGATCCACGCCTGCTCGATCGACTCGAGCGTGACATCGAACATGCGTTCGGCCAGCACGCCGAAGGGCAGATGGTGCTGTTTCTGAGCCTGCACGATCTCGAAGACCTGCTGCTCGCTGAGCACGCCGGCCTCGACCATCAACTCGCCAAGACGGATCGTTTGCGCCACGGTCAACTCCCTGTCCCGCCGTCATTGGCGGGTGCTACCGTGGGCATCGGCGGTTGGTGGAAATGAGTTAACTCCGGGCTTCGCGGGCGGCGCGATAACCGGCCGGGCGTAACGATTAGGGCGATTACTTGCCCACGTCCAGCGCCTCATCCAGCGCCGGCTCCACGGGAGCGGGCGTCGCCGCGGGCTGGGCCGCTTCCGGCTCGGGCACGGCCAGGGCGGCATCGGACTCGTCGGCGGCCGAAGGTGTCGCGGCCGGAGTGCTGGGCTCGGAGGTCTTCTCCAGCACATCCACGCGCTTGGCGTCGATCACATTGGCCTTCAGCGCCGGGTCGAACCGCATCGGGCCCGCCACGCCGACGATCTTGCCCAGCGTGGCCGTGGCGTTCCTGACCTGGCCCGGCTGGATGTAGGCGATGGTGCGCCCGCCGCCGGGGGCGACAATGCGGTACATCCGCGGCAGCGTCACGCCGTCGTACACGCTGCTGGCCAGCAACTGCCCCACCGCCGCGTACGTCACCGGCCCGGTCATCTCCTGCGGCTCGCGCTCGGCCGCCTTCGCCGCCTGCGCCTGCGCCTTGGCATCGGTCAACTGTCGCAGGCCTTCCGCCAGCGCCTTGTTCCGCTTGAGCGTGGCGATGCGGAACTTGACGATCTCCCGATCCAGCGGCGGCAACTGCGGATCGAGCTGCGCCGCCTGATAGTCGGCCAGCAGCTCATCCGTCGGCTGCTGCTCCAGCGGCAGGTCGATCGCACCCTTCATCCGGGCGTCGATCTGCTTGACGCGATCGGACACCGGCTCGATCTCGAAGCCCTTGGCCGCACCCGTGCTCGTGCCTGTCGTCGTGGGCGGGGTCGGTGGCGTCGGCGGCGTCACCGCTTCGACCGGGTCCGGCTCCGGCTGCGTCGTCTCACCGGGCGTCGGCTCGGGCGGCGTCGGTGGCGTCGGTGGCGTCTGGCGAATCATGTCCTCGATCGACTGGCCGGGCTGCGGCGGCGTGTGGCCCGTGCCCGGCGGGGTCGGCGGCGTCGGCGGCGTCACGGCCGTCGGCTCGATCTCCGCCGCCGTCGCACGGCGAACTGTCCCCGGCGCGACATACACAAACGCACCCACCGGCGGTCGAATCTTGTACACGCCGAACTCCTCGCCCACGATCTCCACCGTGTCGCCCTTCATCAGATACACCTGCTGGCGATACGAGTCGTTGGACCCGGTGATGGCGGCGGCTTTGACGGCCGTGCGATCGGTGTTGACGATGCCGCTCTTACCATCGCCCTTGGCGTCGATGAACGCCTTGGAGACGAAGCTGTACGTCCCGTCGGGCGCCACGATCTGGGGCCAGCCGAAGATGATCTTGTCCACCTGGACCTTCTGACCCTTGCGCAGCGTGCCCACGAGGTAGTACGCCCGCCCCGCGCCGGCCCGCACCTCGACATTGTCCTGCTCCACCACGCCGACGAACGGCACGTCCTGCGCCGTCGCCACAGCGGCGATCGCCGCGACCAGCGCCATGGCCCCGCATATCACCGGCCGACGAATCCATGTCCTCATCATGTCAAGTCTCCTGATCGTTCCCCGGTGTCTGTCGCCCCCCAGGCCGACGCCTGAATCTGCGACGGTATCGGTGTTGCGCCGCACCGTCAAGACGCGACGAGGCCAGACCCTGGTCGATCGCGTCACGGCTGGCGCCCTGCATGGGCGCCGATCCTCGCCTGGGCAGCGCCGTCGCCGAGCCAACGCTGGTTCTCCAGCACCGCCAGGGGACTATAGCTGGCGATGAGCACCCGGTGATGCCAACCCCATGCGGGCGACTTGAACAGGCTGCGCATCGGTGAGTCGAGCCACTGCACCCCGGTGGCGGGATCGGTGACGATGGCCACGGCGTCGGGCGGGTCGTCGGGCGTGCGGACGGCCGGCGCCAGCAGCATTTGCAGCTCACCGGCAGCCATCTCCGCCGCGGCGTCCTCACGCAGGACCAGATACGCCGTGGCCGTCCCCGGCACGGGCAGCCACGCCTTGGGGTGGTCGCTCACCAGCAGCAGCGGGCGATAGCGGGCGACGTGGTCGGTGAGTCTGTCGAGCTCGTCGCCGTAGTGCGTGGCCACGAAGCGGTCGTAGTCGTCCCAGTCGTCGTCGTTGCGCATCATGCGGATGAGGGCGTTGAGCCGCCGCGCGACGATCGGGCCGTCCATCGGAGCGACGAGGTGGAAGGCGCCCGGGGGCATGGGCACGCCGGCGTCGTCGGGCCAGTGGTCCAGCGACAGTGCCGCGGCGGTCGTCCGATCGCCGCGCTGGGCCGTGCCCGCCAGCACGAGGAAGCTGTCCTTCCATCGGGCCTGGAGCATGACGCGGTCGGCGTCGTCGAGCCCCAGCGCGTCGAGCATGGGGGTGAGGCGGCCGGTGCGAAACAGCGTGGGCGCCGCCGCGCGCAGCCGCAGCAGGTCGGCGAACCCGCGCAGCATCCGCGGCCGGGTGGCGTCCCCCGCCGGCAGGTGCGCCATGGCCGCAACGTGCGCCGCGACGTGGGCGTCGTCGCCTCCATCGCGGTCGTGCCACTGCTGCAGTGACCCCTCGCCAATGCCCAGCACGAACGTGCGCGCGTCGGCCGTCCACTCCAGAGCCATCCACGCCGGCCAGTCGGCCAGTCGATAGCGCACCGCCTGCCGGCCGCCGGGCAGATCGATCGTCGTCTGCTGTCGCATGTCGGCCGTGCCGTAGTGCAGCAGGATCGTCCGCAGGGTGCGCAGCAGGTCCGGGCTGCGCCCGGGCGCGTCGAGCACCAGCACCGCCTGCAGCTTGTCGATCTCGACCTTGCCGGGCACGAAACGCTGGGCCTTCAGATCGAGCAGGGCGATGGTGTGGGGATAGGACCCCAGGATCGTCGCCGCCAACAGCGTGTCGGCCACGCCGCGGTCCTCCGCCCGCACCACGCCCGCGGCGTCGAGCGTGCGCAGCATGGACGCCAACCACGCCGTCGTCGGCCCAAACCCACTCGGATCCATCTCCACAAACGCCATCGCCCCCCCCGGAAGTTTCGCCCCCGGAAGCTTCGGCCCCGAAAGTTTCACCCCCGGAGTGTCCGCACGGACGGCGACGAGCGACATCGTCACCACCGCGCACCACGTCATGACTCGCACTTGCCGCATCGGTGATGCATCATACGCCCCCCCTGTCCGTCAGGTTCGCCGCGACATCGCCTCAGTCAGCGCGGCGACGGTGGCGACCGGCGCTTCCACGGTGACGGGCAGGCCCAGGCGCCGCATCGCCTCGCTGGTGATCGGGCCGATGGACGCGGTCTTGACGTGCTCGAGCAGATGGCGATCGTCGCCGAGCAGTGCGACGAGGTTGGTTGCAGTGGACGAGCTGGTGAAGGTGATCCAATCGATGGCGTGCCGGTGCAGGGCGTCGCAGACCGCCTCGGGCAGCGCCGCGGCGCGGCGGGTGTCATAGACCGTGTGCTCGGTGACGACGGCGCCGGCGTCGCGGAGCATGTCGGGCAGTTGCGGACCGGCCAGACCCCCGCGGATCAGCGTGCAGCGCGATCCACGCATGGGAAACGCGTCGATCAACTGTCGCGCCAGCGCTTCGCCGTTGGATTGCTCGGGCACGAAGTCGGCGCGGACGTGCAGGCGCTGCGCCAGCGCGTCGGCGGTCGCCTGCCCCACCACGGCGATGCGCGGGCCCGCCAGCGATCGAGCATCGCTCACCCGGCCCGCCAGCCAGTCCACCGCATTGGCGCTGGTGAGCATCAGCCAGTCGCAGTCGAACCATGCCGGGTCCAGCGGGACATCCCGCGGCACGATCTGGATGGTCGGCGCTTCGAGCACGTCGGCGCCGAGCGCTTCGAGCAGGCGGCGAAGCTCGGAGGCCTGATCGCGCGTGCGGGTGACGAGGATGCGCCGGCCCAACAGCGGCCTGGCCTCGAACGCGCGCAGGCCCGGCTCGTCGAGCGCGGCGACAGGCCCGACGACGATGATCGACGGCGGCCCCAGCCCGGCGGCGGCCACGTCGGCCGAGGCGGCGGCGAGCGTCGTGCGCACGGCGCGCTGGCGCGGCGTGGTGCCCCACTGGATCACTGCAACGGGCGTGGCGGGCGCCAAGCCGCCAGCGCGCAGCGCGGCGCCGAAAGCGTCGAGTCGGCCCACGCCCATGTAGAAGCAGAGCGTACCCCCGGCGCGGACCAGCCCCGCCAGCGCGGCATAGTCAATGGCGGAGTCGGCCTTGGCGGGGTCCTCGTGCCCGGTGACGAACGTCACCGTGCTGGCGATCTGGCGATGCGTGACGGGGATGCCGGCGTACGCGGGCGCGGCGATGCCGGCGGTGACGCCGGGGATCACCTCACAGGCGATGCCGTGGCGGGCACAGTGGATGGCCTCCTCGGCGCCGCGGCCGAACAGATAAGGATCGCCGCCCTTGAGCCGCACGACGAAGCGCCCCGCCGCGGCGTGCTCGACGAGCAGGTCGTTGGTCTGGTCCTGCGTGAGCTTGTGATCGCGTGCCCGCTTGCCGGCGTCGATGCAGATGGCGTGGGCCGGGGCCTCGTCCAATAACGCGGGGTTGGCCAGCGCGTCGAACACGACCACGTCGGCCCGACGCAGGCGATCGAGCCCGGCGACGGTGATCAGGCCCGCGTCGCCCGGCCCGGCGCCGACGAGCGCGACACTTCCTGCGGATTTTGTGGGCTGATGCGTCAAGCTGGCTAAACCTTGCCGGTTGTCCGGCCGATGCGCGTCAGGTACGGAGGATCACTCGTACTGGAGCCTGCCATGTCCGACGCGAATCTGAAGCTGGTGGACCCGACCCGCGAACCCGCCGACGTGCTGCCCTTCGAGCGCCGGCGCGAGAACCGCCGCGCCCTGGGCGGACAGGTGACGGCCCTGCGCACCGCCACGACGCGCGGCGACAACAACCGCATCTGCTCGCTGAAGATGCTCAACATGAGCGACTCGGGCCTGGGCGCGATCGTCAGTGAGCCGATCGAGATCGGCAGCAGCATCGCGGTGTTCTTCCCCCCGCACGGGCCGGAGCGCGGGTTCGATCTGTTCGGGCACGTCGTGCGCTGCCAGCACGCCGCCGAGGGCTGCGAGATCGGCATCCGCTTTGACGTGCGCGCCGCGGCCTGAGCGCGGGCCACTGCAGCATTCGACACTCGGCATCGGGCCTTGGGCATCTACGCCAGCCCTTCCATCGCCTTGCGCAGCAGTTGGTAGCTGGCCTCCAGCGCCTGGGGGATGACGCGCACCTGGCCGACGATCTGCATGAAGTTGGTGTCGCCGTTCCATCGGGGGACGATGTGCAGGTGGACGTGGCCCGGCAATCCCGCGCCGGCGCAGCGGCCGAGGTTGACGCCGATGTTGAGTCCCTGGGGGTTCATCGCTGCACGCAGGACGCGCTGGCCCAGGACGGTCAGCTCCATGAGGCCCGCCCGCGCCGCCGGGGTCAGGTCGCCCAGATCGGGCACGTGCTGGCGCGGGGCCACGAGCAGGTGCCCGTTGGTGTACGGGTAACGGTTGAGCAACAGCAGGCCGTGCTCGTCGGCGTGGAGGACCAGGCGCTGAGCGGCATCGTCGCCGCCGCACGGCGCCGCGATGGCCTCGCACAGAAAACACGCGGGCGTGCCCGATTCGCTCGGCGCAGGCGAAGCGTCCTCGACGAGCTGCTCGATGTAGGACATTCGCCACGGGGCCCAGAGCTGCTTGTGCTCCATGATGGCGATAGGGTATCGCGCCACGGGCGGGAGGGTAAAGCCAGGCTCGGTTTGAGTTATGGGGGCCTTCGTGCCGATGACATAGGCACACGACCGTACGGACGCGGTCGCGCTGCGCCTCCAAGGGGACCGTGGCGGCATGACGCCGATCGGCCTGCTCACCCTGGCTATTTTCGCGCCGCTGGCGTGCGGGCTGCTAACGTTGACGCTGCCCCGTCGAGCGATCCTGCTGCGCGTGCTGCTGGCGCTGGCGGGGCCGGCCATCGCCCTGGCGATCCTGGGCCTGCACATCGCCGAGCACGGCACGGGCGGCGTCGCCCACTTCGGCGACGCCATGACCGTCGCCTGGATGCCCGACCTGCAGCTCAATCTGCAGCTCAACCCCGACAAGCTGGGCCTCTTCTTCGCCCTGCTCGTCAGCGGCATCGGGTTCTTCATCGTCATCTACGCCCGCGGCTACTTCGGGCTCGACGCCGACTCGCTCTACCGCTTCTATCCATGCCTCCATCTGTTCATGACCGCGATGCTCGGCGTCGGCCTGGCTGACAATTTCATGCTCCTGCTCCTGTTCTGGGAGATGACCTCGATCAGCTCGTTCCTGCTCATCGGCTGGGAGCGCGACCAGCCCGGCGCGGTGCGCAACGCCATGCAGGCGTTTGTCACCACGGCCTTCGGCGGGCTGGCGATGATGGGCGGACTGATCCTCATGGGCGTCCACACCGGGGCGTGGTCGTTCAGCGATCTGCGTGGGCTCAGCGAAGCCGGCGTGCTGCAGTCGGAGGCGATGACGATCGCGTCGTTCGTGCTGATTTTCGTGGGTGCCGCGGCCAAGAGCGCGCAATGGCCGCTGCACTTCTGGCTGCCCGGCGCGATGGCGGCGCCGACGCCGGTGTCGGCGTACCTGCACTCGGCGACGATGGTGAAGGCCGGCGTGTACCTGACCGGGCGGATGTGGCCGATCCTGGCGATCGTGCCTGGGCTGACGATCTGGCCGGCGCTGATCGTGCCGCTGGGCGCGTTCACCATGGTGCTGGGCGCGTTCATCGCCGTGCAGAAGGACGACCTCAAACAGATCTTCGCCTACACGACAGTGAGCCAGCTCGGGCTGCTCATGTGCATGTACGGGCTCAGCGCGTTCGAGTACCACCATGCGCACAATCTCATCTGGGACGTGACGCAGATTCTCAACCACGCGATGTACAAGGCCCCCTTGTTCATTCTCGCCGGGGCGATCGGGCACGTGGCGTCGCGGAACCTGTCGGAGCTGCGCGGGTTCGTGCGGCGGGGGACACAGCCGTTCATCATGACGGTGGTGATCCTGCTGGCCGGTTACGCGTTGGCGGCGGGGCCGATGACCGTGAGCTTCTCGGCCAAGGAGATGTTCTTCTATCAGATCTACCACGCCAAGGAGTCGCTGCCGAAGTGGGGCTTCTGGCCGCTGGTCGGCGCAGGCGTGGCGACGGGCATGTTCAACGTGGCGATTTTCGTGCGGCTGGCGACGACACTGCTGGGCCGCGACAAGGTCTCGCCGCACACGCCGCTGGAGGCGGTGTCGCCGCACGGCAACGGCAGTGCAGCCCACGCCCACGCCGCCAAGCATGGCTCAGATGAAGAGCACCAGGAGCTCACCACCGACTTCGTCGCCGACGTGACTGACTCGCTCTCGCCGCACGGACACGGCCACGCGGCAACGCACCATCACCACCACGGCGGCCACCATCACGAGACGGGGTTCTGGTCGTGGTGCCTCTGGCTGCCGGGGCTGGCGATCGTGGCCTTCCAGTACGTCGGCGGATTCATCCCCGGCGCGTGGGACAAGCTCTTCGGCTGGCTCGAAGCCACGCCGCTGTATTTCGAGCATTTCCCCATGACGTGGGACGCGCACTGGGGCCTGCCGCTGCAGATGTCCCTGTGTGCGATCGGCCTGGGCCTGGTGCTGGGCCTTGCCCCGATCCTCCGCCGCGGGTTCAAGGACCCGCACGACCTGATCTATCCCGGCTTCTACACCGGCGTGACCAAGATCATCGGACCACGCACCTTCGGCTTCATCCAGTCCGGGCACGCCACGGCTTACGTTGCACTGGTCCTGCTGGCCATGGTCGCGCTCTTCGCCTGGTCGATCGACTTCGGCAAGGCGATCACCGCCTGGCCGGGCGGCGCCGTGTTCGAGGCCCCGCACGACCTGCTGGCGGGCTATCTCATCACGGTGATCGTGTGCCTGACGACGCTGATGATGACGGTGGTGAAGGACCGGCCGTCGCGCGTGCTGGTGTTGGGCTCGGTGGGGTTCAGTGTCACGGCGGTGTTCTACATCTACCGGGCGCCGGACCTGGCGCTGACGCAGATCAGTATCGAGATCGTGTCGTTGATCCTCTTCCTGCTGGTGCTGCGGCTGCTGCCGGACCAGCCGGCGGGACCGAACAAGTGGGTGCTGCCGCGCATCGCCCTGGCGCTGGCGGTGGGCGGGACGATGTTCTGGCTGACGCTGTCGAGCGTGAACGTGGCGCGGCCGATGATGCCCTACGTCGGCGCGGACGGGCAGCGCATCCAGCATCTGGGCCATTACTTCCTTCGCAACAGCAAGCACGGGGAAGACGCGTTGCACTTGTCCGAGGGGCAGGTGTACGGCGCGGTGGTCGATCGCGGGGCGGCCCATGCCGACAGCTTCGGCACGGGGCATCACGATGACGAGGGGCATGAGGACGCCAAGCCGCACGCGGCGGAACACGACGGGAAACATCCCGGGGTGAATCTGCACAAGGGCGGGGGCGGGAACAACGTGGTGAACGTCATCCTGGTGGACTTCCGCGGGTTTGACACGATGGGTGAGATCACGGTGTTGGGGCTTGCGGCGCTGGGGGTGTGGACGCTGCTGCGTCGGCCGAAGAACCAGGTCGGCAGGCCGCAGGCGCTGGACGAGTCGCACGTGGCGGAAGGGAGCGTCGCGCATTGAGCACGATCATCCTCAAGACCGCTGCGCGTGTGCTGGTGCCGTTGTCGCTGGTGTTCGGGCTGTTCATCTACTTCAAGGGCCACCAGACGCCGGGGGGCGGGTTCGTGGGCGGGCTGGTGACGGCCGTGGCGCTGATCGTGCATCGCATGAGCTACGGCAGCGAGAACCTGCACCGACTGCTGCCATGGCGCGAGCGGTCGATGATCGCGGTGGGCCTGGCTTGCGCGCTGGGCACGGGCGCTGCGGCGCTCATCGCCGGGACGCGATTTCCCGCCCTGCCGTTCTTCACCAGCAACCACGACCACGTGCCCCTGTCTTTCACGCCCGGCGGATATGAGTTCGAGTGGGCCACTGTCATGGTGTTCGACCTGGGCGTGCTGCTGGTCGTCGCCGGCGTGGTCGTCGGGATGATCGACGCACTGTCCAAGGAGCTGGAAGACTGACATGACCGTGCTCATCGCCATCATGATCGGGGTGATCTTCGCCGCCGCGACGTTTCTCATGCTCGGCCGCGAACTCAAAGGCGTGTGCATGGGCGTGTTCCTGCTCGGGCACGGCGCCAACCTGGCGATCCTGTCAGTCAGCGGCTCGCCCGTCGGCAAGCTGCCGCCCATTCTCGGTGAGGGCGGCGAGCTGGCGACCCTCGTCGATCCGCTGCCCCAGGCGCTGATCCTCACCGCGATCGTCATCGGCTTCGCCATCCAGGCGTTCCTGTTGACCATGCTTGTGCTGACGTGGCGGCGTGCGGGCACGCTGGAGGTGTCGGAGTTGTGCGCCGAGGAGGGGCATCACTGAAGCGTGCCAAGCCGCAAGCGGCTGTCGATTATGAACCAGCACCTGATCATCCTGTTCATCCTTGTGCCGATGGCGGCGGGCATCGTCACGACGATGCTGCACCGGTTCCGGCAACTGCAGCGGGTCATCGGGCTGATCGCGCTGGCGACCAACGTGGCCGTGGGCGCCTGGGCCATCTGCACCGTCTTCGGCGGCGAACACCCGGGGATCCTCGTCTCACAGATGGGCAACTGGCCGGCGCCGTTCGGTATCAGCATCGTCGTTGACCCCCTGGCGGCGATCATGCTCGCCACTTCCTCATTCGTCTGTCTGAGCGTCTTCATCTACTGCATCAGCCAGCTCCCCGACCGCTACAGCGGCGGCTACTTCCACCCCCTCTACCACTTCCTGGTCATGGGCGTGCAGTGGAGTTTCATCACCGGCGACCTGTTCAACCTCTTCGTCGCCTTCGAGATCATGCTCATGGCCTCGTACGCCCTCTTCGTCGTGGGCACGACACGCCAGCAGATGCGCCAGGCCTACAAGTACGTGCTGCTCAACCTCATCGGCTCGACGCTGTTCGTCACCATGGCGGGGCTGATCTACGGCCAGCTCGGCACGCTCAACATGGCCGACATCGCCCGCATCGCCATGAGCGGGCAACTGCCCAAATCCTCGATCCCTGTCATCGCCATGCTCCTGCTGGTGTTCGGCGGCAAGGCGGCGATCTTCCCGCTGTGGTACTGGCTGCCCGACACCTACCACACCATGCCCGCGGCGCTGGGCGGTCTCTTCGCCGGGCTGCTGACCAAGGTCGGCGCGTACGTTTCCATCCGCGTGTTCGTCATGATGTTTGGATCGTCGCAGGATGTCGCCGACGTGCTGCTGCCCATCGTGCTGATCTCGGCGGCGGTGACGATGTTCGTCGGCGTGCTCGGCGCAGTGTCGATGCACACGGTGCGCTCGATCCTGTCGATCCACATCATCAGCCAGGTGGGCTACATGGTGATGGGCGTGGGTCTGGGCATGAGCATCGGGCTGGCGACGGGCCATCGCGAGCTGGGCGTGGCGGGGGCGATCTTCTTCATCATCCACAACATGGTGGTCAAGTGCAGCCTGTTTCTGTGCGGCGGGCTGATGCACGAGCATGCCGGCAGCGACGATCTGGACCGCATCGGCGGGCTGCTGCGGCGGGCGCCGTGGCTGGCAACGCTGTTCATGATCGCCGCCATGTCGCTGGCGGGCCTGCCGCCGACGAGCGGGTTCTTCGGCAAGTTCGCCCTCATCCGCGCCGGCTGGGAAGCGGGCGGCCAGCTCGGACCGGGCTACTACTGGGTGACGGGCTTTGCCCTGGCCACGAGCCTGCTCACGCTGCTGTCGATGCTGAAGATCTGGAGTTACGGGTTCTGGTCGCC
Organism: uncultured Phycisphaeraceae bacterium; assembly: GCA_964518335.1. GTDB lineage: Bacteria > Planctomycetota > Phycisphaerae > Phycisphaerales > Phycisphaeraceae > CAZFDT01. The sequence goes on along the minus strand of CAZFDT010000004.1, from coordinate 25,985 downwards.
GGCGAGGGGCCTGCACGTGGGCGCCCACGCGCACCACCGGCCGCACACGGGCGGGGGCATCCTCGCCATCGCCATGCTGGTCGTGCTGGCCGCCGGCATGGGCCTGGGGGCGCATTGGTGCATGGCCCTGTCGCGCGCCGCCGCCGCCTCGGTGCTCGATCCCCGCGCCTATGTCGAAGCCGTCCTGGGCCCCCAGCACGTTCCCGCTCCACCACCTACTGTTGCACTGAGCCATCAGCCATGAATCTCTTTCTCCTCAACATCCTCCTGGCGGTGATGTGGATGCTCTTCTGGGGCTGGCCCAGCACCTACAGCCTTGTCGCCGGGTTCATCCTGGGCTACATCGTGCTGGGGCTGGTCAGCCGCGCCATCGACGACCAGCGCCGCAACTACGCCACGGGCGGGTGGGACCTGCTCAAGTTTGCCGTTTACTTCGTGAGGATCCTGCTCATCTCGAATCTGCAGGTCGCCCGCGAGGTGCTCACGCCCAGCCACGGGATGACGCCGCGGTTCATCCGCTACCCGATCGAGGGCCTCACCGACATTCAGATCACGACGCTGGCCAACGCCATCTCGCTGACGCCCGGCACGTTGAGCGTCGATCTCGCTGACGACCGGCGCTGGCTTTACATCCACGCCATGTACGCCAGGGATCGCGACGAGGCGATCCGATCCATCGACGAACTGCGCGATCAGATCATGAAACGGATCTTCGCAAGATGATGACCATCGACGCCATCACGCTCACGCTCAGTTCGGCGGCGACCGCCAAGGCGGTGATGTGGACGCTGGACCTGGGCATCGTCCTCATCGCCGCGGGCATGCTCGGGTGCATCTATCGCCTGATGCGCGGCCCGCACCTGGCCGACCGCGCCATGGCCGTCGATACCCTGGCGATCCATCTCATCGGCGCGGTGCTGCTGCTGGGCATCCGCATGGGCACGCTGGTGTTCGTGGACGGCATCCTGGTGCTGTCGCTGCTGGGCTTTGCCGGAACCGTCGCCATGGCCCAATACATTGCCCGGCCCTACCTCAAGCCACGCCGCCCCACCGCCGACGACTCACAGTCCCATTCGCCTCGGGAGCACGCATGAACCCCACGCTCGCCACCATCCTCGATATCGCCACCATCGTCTTCGTGCTCTTCGGCCTGTTCTTCATGAGCGTCGGCGCCCTGGGCGTCGTCCGCCTGCCCGACTTCTACAACCGCATGCACGCCGCCACCAAGTGCGTCACCCTGGGCATCACCGGCCTGCTCATCGGCGGCGGCATCGCCCTCACCGCACACGACCAGGCCAAGCCCCTGAGCATCATCACCACCATCACACTGGTCATCATCTTCCAGTTCATCGCCAGCCCCGTCGGCGCCCACCTGCTGGGCAAGGCGGCCCATCTCGACGGCTGCCCCATGTGGGACAAGACCCTCAGCGACGAGCTGGAGGAGGACGCCCCCATCGCCCGTCAGGCCGACGATCGCGCGTGACTGGCGTTTGGCAAAGTTTTCACGACAATACGCTCCCCTATTAACCCTCACGGAGCGTTTGTCACCATGGCCAAGAAGGCACTGATCGTCTGGGGCGGCTGGAGCGGGCACACGCCCCAGCAGTCCGCCGAGTTGTTCGCACCCGAGCTGCAGGCCGCCGGCTACGAGGTCGTCGTCAAAGACACGCTCGACGCCTACACCGACGCCGACCTGATGGCGTCGCTGGACCTGATCGTCCCCATCTGGACCATGGGCAAGATCAGCAAGGAGCAGTGGGAGGGCCTCAACAAGGCCGTGCAGTCGGGCGTGGGCCTAGCGGGATTCCACGGCGGCATCATCGACAGCTTCCGTGAGAACACCGAGTACCAGTGGATGACCGGCGGCCAGTGGGTCGCCCACCCCGGCAACTGCATCCGCCGCTACACCGTCCGCATCGCCGACAAGGAGCACGAGATCACCCACGGCCTGCACTCCTTCGAGATGCACGACACCGAGCAGTACTACTGCCACATCGACCCCGCCAACCACGTGCTGGCGACCACGACGTTCGAGGGCGCCCACGGCCCGCTGCAGTTGTACCGCGTGGGAACCGTCATGCCCTACGCCTGGACCAAGCACTGGGGCGCCGCCCGCGTGTTCGTCGCCGCCTGGGGTCACACCTTCAAGGACTTCGACGTGCCGGAGGCCAAGGAGATCGTCCGACGCGGGATGCTGTGGGCGAGTAGGTGATCACCGCACTGCGCGAGCCGTCAACCACTTGGCCAACGACTCAGGCCCCTCACCCGAAGGCTGTCCAGCAAGCATGCCGGCGATGCTCAAGTCCTCGTCAAGTTGGGGCCAGTGCAGCCCCTCACCACCGCCGATGATCTGAAAATCTTGACGCTCGGTTGCCGTCGCATGCATCAGACGCGGATACCACGCCAGCGGTGTGCTGATCGTGCGACCGTCGTCGAGCCAGACCGTGAGTTCATCATCGGTGACCGTGGCTTTGACCGCATGGGCGGGACGAGTTTCAACGACCGAAGGCATTCCAGACCTCCAAGCACCTTTGCTAGTTATCGGTGATCAGACGGAAGATTCTGCGCAGTTCGCCAGCCCCAATACCACCGGCTCGTTCGATGCGTACCGGTTCTAACCAGAGCTTGGCATTATGGTCATCACGTTCCACATGCACGTGAGGCGGCTCGGTCAGGCGATCCTGTGCCCAGAAGAAGACTCGGTACGGGCCCTCGCGGAAGATCGTCGGCATGGGCATCTCCTGCCGCATATCCTATCGAGGCGATACAATTGAGTCATGCACAACGAGTTTACCGCGATCATTGAGCAGGACGAAGGCTGGTTCATCGCCTATAGCCCCGAGGTCCCCGGTGCCAACGGCCAGGGCCGCACCAAGGCCGAGGCCCTCGCCAGCCTGCGCGACGCCATCGCCTTGATTCTCGAAGATCGGCGCGAAGAAGGCCTGCGCGGCGTTCCCGCCGACGCCATCCGTGAAACGGTGACGGTCGGATGAAAACCGGGGCTCTCCTGCGCCATCTTCGCCAGCACGGCTGCGCCCTCAAACGCGAAGGCGCCGGTCAGTCGCTTTGGACCAATCCCCGTACGGGCCAGAGCGAAGCCGTGCCACGACATACCGAGATCCCCAACGTGCTCGCCCGCAAGATCTGCCGCGGCTTGTCGATCCCCGAGATCGGCAGATAGCTCTACCATATCCCACGAATCAGCCGCCAGCGTGTCTTTTCCATGTAGCTGCGGTAAGCGTCGCCCCGCGCTCGCAGGAGTTGGGCTTCCTCGACGGGGATGAAGATCAGGAATGTGCCTACGAGCATGATGGCCCAGAAGACCTGGCCGGCGTGGGGGTGCATCAGCACCGAGCCCAGGGCGCCGATGAGAAACGCGCGGTACATCGGGTGCCGCACGCTTGCATAGGACCCTTCGGTGAACAGCGGCGTCTCGGTGCCGTGCGAATAGGCACTCACGGAGCCGGGCACGCCCAGCAGGCCGTCGAGCATCGGCAGCGTCACGCCCTGGAAGAACAGCAGGAAGCCGAACAGCAGCAGCACCGCGCCGGTGAGCGTCAGCCACCACGGCGGCGACGCGATCACGAAGCCCGGCACCGGCCGGTGCAGGCCGTACACCGCGACCCACATCACGATCGTCACGAAGATGTAGAACCGCCGCTCGCGCGGCGACCCGGCCGGATCGCCCCACACCGCCCGCTTGAACCACGACCGTGTCATCACCAGGTGCGGCACGATGAACACGCCGTAGAGCAGCGCGTTGAATCCGTAGCCGCCCATCGGTGCGTCCGTGGCGTAACGGAAGCCCGCCAGCAGACTGCCGAACAATGTCATCAGCCCGGCGTAGGCGAACACGCGATACGCCGTGCGATACGCCCCCTGCATGGTCGAGGTCATCTGGGGCATCGCCGATATGTCTTGACCGTTCATCATGTGCGCTCCGTTCGCCCCCGGGGAAGGGTTGATGTGCGACGCGCTTTGTCATAGGCCCGCGGTCGCGAATAATCCAGCCGATCGCCGCGGGCGGTCGCGGGATGCGCCGCCTGCGGAGGATCGGCGCGGGAGTGGCGTCGCGCCTTGCGAGACGCAACGCCACTCGCCGCTGCGAAATTGACAAATGCGACCCGGCTCAGCGCACCGTTACAAGATGGGCCTGGGGCTGGTACACGATCGCCTCGATGGTGATCTTCTTCATGCCCGCGGGGGTTTCCCAATCCACCTTGTCGCCGATGCGATAGCCCAGCACCGCTGTACCCAGCGGCGCCAGCACCGACACCTTGTCGCTGTCGAGGTCCGCTTCGTGGGGATAGACCAGCGTCCAGGTCATGGATGAGCCGCGGCCCGAGCCGGTGCGAACGCGGACCGTGGAGTGCATCGTCACTACGTCACTGGGGATTTCCGGCTCGGACACGACCCGCGCTCGGGTCAGCTCGCGGGCCAGGTCATCCAGGTAACGCCGATCCTCGCGACGTTCGGCTCGCAGTTCGCGGATCACCTCGGTGAGTCGCTGGTGGTCGGCGTCGGTCATGACAATCGTGCGCATGAGACATCTCCTGTGATTGGGGGCTGAGGTCATACCTGCCCAGCCCGGGTCAGGGTTTGAAGAACAGAACACGGCAAGGCAGCTCGTGCAGATCGACCGCGAGGCGGTGATTCATGAGCTTGCCCCAAAACGCAAGACGTCGAGGCGTGATCGGCAGACACAGCAGGTCTGCGCCGATGGTTCGGGCATGCCAGACCGCATCGCACCCTGTGTTGCTGCGCAGGCAGACCTTGCTGTGCTTGAGGCCGTACCACTGGTAGGCGGCGAGCAATTGATCGAGCTGTTTGCTGCGTTGAGCCGCGAGATCTCGCCGGCTGGTCCAGAGCGACCCAGTCAGGGGCTGGCCATCCGCCTGGCCATAGAACGCGCGGGGGTCGTACTCGTGAACGACGTCGACCTGTTGCGCGCCGCTGTCGCGAGCCCACTGGATGGCCAGGTCGAGCATCGCCAGGGACGGCTTGTCGAAGTCGATCGAGGCCATGACGCGCCTGAACGGAGCCGGTCGCGGCCTTAGCGAGGGAACCAGCAGCACGTGACAGGGTGAGCCGACCACGATCCGACCCGCGATCGTGCTGGCGTGCTGCGTCAGCGTCGCGTGATGATCCGTGACGCCGGCGATGATCAGGTCCACCCCGTTCTGGCGGGCGATGTCACAGGTCACCTGCTCGGGCGGTCCGCTGGCCATGGTGATGGGCGTATCGGCGGGCGCGGAGACCGAGGCGAGCATGTTCTGCAGGCGCTGGCGTGCCTGGGGTGTGTCAGCGCCGGCGTGGACAATTTGCAGGTCGGCCCGGAACAGTCGCGCGACCATCGACGCCTCTGCGGCGAGGGCCGCGCCCCGACTCGAGGGCGTCAGACAAGCCAGCACGCGACGGACAGACGATCGAGACCACCACGAGCGTGTGCGCGGAGCGGTGACGGAAGGATATTGTGTTTGCAGGCAGGCCATGGGCGCTCCTATGGAACAAGAGCATCACTGATGACAGTCGTGAGAAGTCCTCCTGGCGAAGAGGGCCAGGGTCAGTCAGCGCGCAGACACAGGCGCCGGCGTTGGCCGCGCTTGTGTCGAGTCAGTTGTTCAAGGGTTCACGCCACGCCGGGATCAAACCAGCTCCACGCTGGTTCAATCATCGTGGCGGCATAGCGCGCATCACCTGCGGCCGTGGTCACAACTTGTGTTGTCGGGCTCCGCATGGTGAAGGCTCCACGAAACGTCGCGGCCGATTGGCCACTGCCGTAGTATAGCCCATTTTACAGGGAAAATCAACCGCGGAGCGACTTTCGCTGCAGTGGACCTCAGCGATCCACCTGGCCCATGACGATGTCGATCGAGCCGATGATCGCGGGCATGTCGGCGAGCAACGTGCTGTTGGCCTGGACGACAGCGGGGAGGACGGAGAGGTTGCAGAAGGTGGCGGCGCGGGCCTTGCAGCGGTAGGGGATGGGGCCGCCCTGGGATTCGAGGAAGAAGCCCAGTGTGCCGCGGGGGTTTTCGGTTTCGAGATAGATTTCGCCGGGGTCGGGTTTGAAGTTGCGGGGGATCTTGGCGCGGTAGCCGCCGACGGGGTCGGTGGCGGTGGCCGCCCGCGGGGGGATCATGTCCAAGCACTGGCGGATGATCTTGACGCACTGGATCATCTCGTGCATGCGGACGATGTAGCGGTCCCAGCAGTCGCCGAGCTGGCCGACCTCGCCCTTGCCGACGCAGATGTCGAACTCGAGCTCGGGATAGACGCTGTAGGGCTTGTCGCGCCGCAGGTCGAAAGGCAGGCCGCTGCCGCGCACGACCGGCCCCGTCAACGCATACGCCTTGCACATGTCGGGCGGGATCACGCCCACGTTGGCGGTGCGCTTGACGAAGATCTGGTTGTAGCTGAGCAGATCGTTGTACTCTTTGACCTTGGGCTCGAAGTAATCGAGGAACTCGCGCAGCTTGTCCTCGAACCCGTCGGGCAGGTCGTGTACCGAGCCGCCCACCGTGAGGTAGCTGTAGGTCAGCCGGGCTCCGCAGACCATCTCGAACAGGTCGAGGATGTACTCGCGCTCGCGGAAGGCATACAGGAACGGCGTGAACGCCCCGATGTCCAGCCCGTACGTGCCGAAGCTCACCAGGTGCGATGCGATCCGGTTGAGCTCGCAGATGATCACGCGGATGAACTCGGCGCGGCGCGGCAGCTCGATGTCCGCCAGCTTCTCCGCCGCGCGACAGAACGCCCAGTTCTCGTTCATCCCCGCCAGGTAGTCCATCCGGTCGGTGTAGGGGATGTACTGGAAGTAGGCGACGTTCTCGCCGATCTTCTCGGCACAACGGTGCAGATACCCGATGTGCGGCACGGCCTCAAGCACCAGCTCGCCGTCGGTCCGCAGCACGACGCGCAGCACGCCGTGCGTCGAAGGGTGCTGCGGGCCCATGTTGACGAGCATCTCCTCGGTCTGGACGTCGAGCTGCTCGACCCCCGGAAGGTTCCCCGGAAGGTCCTGCCGCACATTCGCGGCCGACTCCGGGGCGTCAATGACATAACTCTGTTGCGTTTCCGTTGCGGTCATGGGTGATATTGTAGGGAGCGCGCCTGCATCGGCAACACGGGCGTTCAGAGCCGCGCGCCACTCCCGGAATAGCCCGCGTCGGATCGTCCGCGGGCTTACGCCGCGCGGCTCGGACGCGAACCGTTATCCTGAGCCGCATGACTCGGCTTGCCTCGATCATGCAATGCTTCCGGGGGTGGCTGCGCAGCGACATGCTGCGGCTGCGGTGGGTGTTGCTGGGGCTGTATATCGCACTGCTGGGGGCACTGTCATTTCCAATGCTCTTCAGCAGTGAAGGCTACAAGACCTGGCTCCTCCTCGCCGGCGTCTTCTTCACCGCCCAGGCCCTGTTCATCCTCGGCTCGGGGACGATCCAGCTCTGTCAGCCGATCCGCAAGCGCCGGCTGTGGATGCCCGTCGTCGCCGCGGCGTTCATGCTCATGGTGCTGATGGCCGGCCTGACGCTGGCCTTGGCCGAACTGTTGTATCTGGACAACCACGACGCCTTCGGCTGGGTGTTCTTCGGCGTGGTGGGGCTGGGCTGGGTGGGCTGGGGCGTGCTGCTGTGGACTTATGCCCGACGCTGGGACCGCATCCGCGTGCTGCGCCGCCTGGCGGTGCTGTGCTTTGCCGGCAGCCTCGCCGAGCTACTCGCCGCCGTGCCGTCGCACATGATCGTCAGCAAGCGACCCGGTTGTCTCGTCGGCCTGGCCACGATGCTGGGCATCGTCGCCGGATGCTACGTCATGCTCTTCTCCTTCGGCCCCGGCATCGTGCTGCTGTTCCTGCGCCCGCGCCACCGCCGTGAACGGATGGAGGGCGGCGCCTTATGCCCCAACTGCGACTACGACCTCCGCGCCACGACCGGCCCCACCTGCCCGGAGTGCGGTGCGGCGATCCGCCGTCCGGTTGATCCCGTTGCCCAATCGACATCCGCCTTGTCATAATGATCCTGTCATTCCCCACGGGGGTCGCCGTGCGAAGCGTCCAACCGATCGTGTACCGCTGCAGATGGCTCCTGTGGGTGCCGTGGGCATGCCTCGCCTTCCTGTACGTGTGCTGGGCGCTCGGACCATTTCGATGGCCAAGCGTTCACAAGATCAACACGTTGGTCATGGCGTACGGGGTAATGCTCGGAATGCACCGTACGGACTCGTGGTCATGGTGGTACTCGGCCGGGTTAACCGTTCTGCCTGGGACTCCAGGCATTCACGGCGAATGCGGCTCGTTTCTGGTTGCACTTGCCCTTTCCTGGCTTGTCTGCCTTTGGCTCTTCGTGAAGGCGCCCAGATGTGATGGCAAGGACTGGCCGGCGAAGCAGCATCTGACATTTCGCGCTGTCGTTGGGGCTTCGCTGATGTTGTCGGCGCTGGCGTGGCTGCCGTCTTTACTTCTCCTCCCGGGGTGGGGGCGATTCTGGGAGTCCCTGTTCGATGGATTACTGATCGCCATCGGCTTCGCCAGCCCAACAGCGCCAAGTGGAGTGGAATGGGTTCGGTATCTGCTTCCACTTATCGCCAACAGCGCGATCATCTCGTCCGGGCTATATCTCTGGCAACGTTGGAGCACGACTGAGCGCTACTGGCGTCTTGAAGCCCTTACGCGCGTCATCCTGGTAGCCTCACTCCTGCTACCGGTCATCATGAGCATTGCAGACCTGGCCGTTCCTCGATACGTTGCACGGCTCGATCTCAGCGATGTGGTTTTGCCCGCGATTCTCATTTCTATCCCCGTGCTGCTGTGGGCATGGGCTGCGAGAGTACTCCTGCTGTTCAGACTGCGTGTCTATGAGCGAGCCGCTCGCGACCATACGGAGTGCTTCGCCTGCGGCTACGACCTGCGGGCGACGATTCCGCTGGGGCGTGACAGTTGTCCGGAATGTGGTGCGCCGATCTCGGTCACGCAGGCGAAGGCGACGACGTGAAGCGGCAGCCGGGACGCTACGCGTCCCAGGAATCCGGGGATGCGTATCGTCCCGGCTGAGGGTGTGACGTCGGTTCACGGCGTCATGGCTGTGTCGGGGGATGCTGCACTGAGCCCGAGGGGGCGGACGCGGATCTGGGGGTTGCCCACGTGGCCGGTGACGGAGTAGGAAACCAGGCGGTCGGTGACGGAGGCCATCCAGTCGCCGACGCGGCCCAGGGCGTGCTGCAGGCGTTCCATGGGGCCGGCGTTGACGCGCAGGTCCAGCGAGCCGTCGAAGCGCAGGTCGCCTTCGCCGCGCAGTGCCAGCCAGCGGGTGAGGGCCTCGATTTTCGTCAGCCGGGCGCGGTCGCCGGCGTAGGTCCACTCGATGCGGGCCGTGTCCTTGCCGGCGGGCCGATCCTCCGGCGGCAGCGCGGTGTCCAAGCCCATCATTTTGCGCAGGCGCAGCAGCAGCGGCAGCCGCGCCAGCGCCCCTTCATTGACCTCCAGCCAGCCCGTGCCCGACGCCTGCTCGTGCAGCGACGCCGCGGGACCCGTCAGGTGCGTGGCGAACGACAGACGGCCCGCCAGCGGCAGCGTCTGGGCGGCCTCCTCCTCACCGACGGTCGCGCGGATCAGTCGTTCCAGCCGCAGGTTCTCGCCCGTGAGTTGCACGTCGGCGTCGGTCAACCCGCCGTCGTCGCGGATCGTCATCGAAAACCGCCCCGCCGCCTGCCCGTCATAGCCCTTGATCTCCAGTCGCCGCGCCACCACGCGCCCCGGTCGCAGCACCACTTCGCCCCCAGCTTCGTTCAGGTCGATCAGCATGTCGTCGAGCACCGCGCGAACGTTCTCCACTCGCACCTGCGCCACGCCCTGGGCACGGTCCAACTGCAGCAGCGGGTATTGCCCCGATGCCGTCACCCGCAGCCGCCCCGTCACCTCGTGACGCCGCAGCATCTCCTGCACAAACGGCGGCAACGCCTCGTCCGTCTGTCGATCCAGCCGCATCCGCAGCGCCAACTCGTCGAGTTGCAGGATCAGGTCGTCCAGGTCCAGCCGACCTTTCACCGTCGCCGTGAATCGCGCCGGGCCGGCGATCGCGGTGTCGATCACGTACCAGCCCTGGGCGTCGGGCTCGACATTCAGTTCGGCGCTGATGCCGCCCAGATCCATCGTGGGCAGGCGGTCGTCGTCGCCATTGCGGTCGGTGTAGATCACGTGCCCGTCGATCAGCCGCACATGACGCATCTGGAACACGTCGCTGAGGCGCACAGCACCGGCGTCGGATGGCATCGGTTCGTCCGCCTCCGGGCGCAGCAGGTCCGACCAGCCGGCGACGCGCCCGTCCAGACGCAGTGAATCGGCGACGTGGATGCGCGGCGACGTGAGCGTCACCCGTTCGATCCGCAGCGGCCGATCCTGCCGCGGCACCTCGGCGAACACCAGCTCCATTCGTTCGACGGTGAGGATGTCCAGCCCCTCGTCGGTCGTCAGCCGCGCGTCGCGCACCAGCACGGTGCGCGGGTACTGGTAGTCCAGCTCGCCCAGCGACAGCCGCGGCTGCAAATAGTGATTGGCGATGCGCTGCAGGCGCTGCGACACCACGCGCTCGACGCGCGTCTGGCCCGCGCGGCCCACCAGCCACACCGCCACCGCCACGCCGATGGCGACGACAGCGACACCAACCCCAACCGTGGCGATGAGTTTGCGAAGCATACGTTCCTCATCATAGCGCCCCGCCCCGCGACGAATGCGACAACTCGCCGCCTTTCACGTACACCGCTTGCTCGGTCACGATGGCGTGCAGGCGCACGTCATGCGCCTCGACCGGCAGTTGGGCCACCACCTGCAACTCGAACGCCAGGCCCACCGCCAGGCGCGGCGTATGCGTGGTGAGCCAGCGGTCGTAGAAACCCAGCCCTCCGCCCAGCCGATCGCACGCTGCGGTAAAGCCCACTCCCGGCACGACCGCCACGTCCACCCGCCCCTCGCACCGCCGACGCTGCGGCGGCGGCTGCGGTATCCGCATCGGGCCCACCACCAGTTCGCCCAGCGACGCCACCTCGATCGCCTCCATCGCACCCGCCCCCGCCACCCGTGGCACGCACACCCGCCGACCTTGGCCCAGCAGTCGCTCAATCAGCGCCCGCGTCGCCACCTCGTGACCCACCGACACGTACACGAACCACACGTCCGCCTCGGCCTCGCCCACCCAACCCAACAGTCGCGCCACGATCGCCTCCGACTTGGCCGCCACCTCCGCATGGCTCATCGCCCGCCGCGACGCCCGCAGGCTCGCCCGCAGCCTCGCCTTGTCCTGCCCGATTGCCATGCCCCGATCGTACTGGCCCGCACACGGTCGTGCTGAGTACTTTTACCCGCCCGGTTCTCGCGTATAATCCCTGCGGAGTGGCGAAAGCCTCGCCTGCGTTCATCCCGATCATCACCATCCCGTGAGCGACTCGGCCATGACTGTGGACCTTGTGGAGATCGCCCGAAAGACACGCTTCGCCGTCGAGGCCTTCGTGTTCGTGCAGAAAGGCCTGGATTTCACCGTTCGACGCCTGCACGGCGAACTGCCCGAAGACGCTCAGTCGCAGGACCCGCGCGACCACCCCGAACGACACGTCAGCGGCCAACAGTTATGCCTGGGCCTGCGTGACTTCGCCATCGATCAGTACGGCCTGATGGCACGCTCCGTCCTCAAACGCTGGCACGTCCGCCGCTGCGACGACTTCGGCGAGATCGTGTACGCCATGGTCGAGGCGGGCATGATGTTCAAGACCGACGCCGACAGCCTCGACGACTTCCGCGACGTGTTCGACTTCGCCGAAGCCTTCGGCGGCGACCTGCAGCTCACGACCGCACGCTGATCCCTCTGCCGCTGCGCCGGGTGAAAAGGTCGATTCCAGTCGCCCCGGGGTTGTTTTCACCCGCCCCCTCACCCGCGGACGTCGTCGGGCGGGATTTGATGCGGGGATGCGGGTCGGGTACAGTAAGGGGCTTGACCTTGGAGCGAGCTGGCCATGATTGAAGCACTGAAGGACGACAGTCTGATCAACGCCGTGGGGGGGCGTTTCAAGTTCACCGCGCTGGTGCAGCACCGGGTGCGGGCGCTGATGAACGGCGCCCGGCCGCTGGTGGAGCGTCACGGCCGTAGCGACTTCGAGGTCGCCGTGCAGGAGATCGTCGAAGGCAAGATCAGCTACGAGCTGCCCCCCGACGCCGATCAGAAGCGGACGCCCGATGCGCTGCCCGAGCCTGCCGAGGTCTAAGCCTTGGCTGACACCGCCTCATCCGATGCCGCGTCCGGCCCGTTTCTGGGCCGCCGCGTGCTTGTCGCCCTCAGTGGCGGGATCGCCTGTTACAAGACCGCGACGCTCGTGAGCCGACTGGTGCAGGGCGGCGCGGACGTGCGCGTCATCATGACGGAGGCGGCCACGCGTTTCGTCGCGCCGCTGACCTTCCAGTCGCTGTCGGGCAAGACGGTGCTGACGAGTGTGTGGCAGGCCGACGATCGTCCGGATTCGCAACACATCGGGCTGGCGCGTTGGTGCGAGCTGTTCATCGTGGCGCCCGCCACGGCCGACATCCTCGCCAAGCTGGCCCACGGCCTGTGCGACGACGTGGTGAGCCTGACCGCCGCCGCGCTGCCCTCGCCCACGCCCGTGCTGCTGGCGCCGGCGATGAACGCCGACATGTGGGCCAACCCAGTCGTGCAGCGCAACATCGCCACCGTGAAGGACGTGCTGGGCTACGCCACCGTCGGGCCCGAAGAGGGCTGGCAAGCCTGTCGCACCCGCGGCGAGGGGCGCATGAGCGAGCCGGAGGCGATTTTCAACGCCGCCCAGGGCATCCTAGTCGCCGGTCGGCGTGGATGAGCGTTCACCCGCGTGTATCGGCAGCCAGCGTCTTCTCGACCTTCCACCCGAAGCCGCGACGGTTGTCGATCCAGCGGAGCCACGTGGGCGTGAAGCGGTAAAAGCGCTGCTGACGGACGGCCTGCTCGAGCGCGGGCGTCGCGCGGATGAAGGCGAACTTGGCGGTGTAAAGCTCCCAGGCGTCGTGCCACGCCGGCCCGTCAGCGATGACGCTGCCGTAACCCCGCAGTTGAAGGCCGTGAATGCGATCGGGGCGGTCGTCGTGGGCGTAGATGGTCAGCGCGGCGCGGGGGTCGGCAGCCAGGTCGCGGCTGTGGCGCGACTCGGGGTTGGACACCCAGATCAGCCGCCAGTGGTCATCGCTGGCGTACTGCACGTTGGCGGCATGAGGGCCAAGTGCAGCGTCGTGTGTCGCCAGGCTCGCGGTGCGGCAACTGGCGAGGAACGATGCGATCGCATGGTCAATGGCAGGGTCGGGCATTGGTGTTCGAGCCGCTTGCGGCTTAGCGAGGCCTGGCGGCGACTGCGGATGTTGCTAAGCCGCAAGCCGCTCGAATGCGTTAGAGTTGGACCTTGTCGCGCAGGCGCGACATCGCCTCCTCGACGTTGGCGCGGCTGTTGAAGGCGCTGACGCGGAAGTAGCCTTCGCCGGCGGCTCCAAAACCACTTCCGGGCGTGACGACGACGTGGGCCTCGCTCAGGAGCTTGTCGAACATCTGCCAGCTCGTGACGCCCCGGGGTGTTCCGACCCAGACGTAGGGTGCGTTGACGCCGCCGAACACGGGCAGACCGATTTGCTGGATCGTCGTGCGGATGATCGCGGCGTTGGCCATGTAGAAGTCGATGAGGCCGCGCACCTGCTGCTGGCCCTGGGTCGTATAGACCGCCTCGGCGCCGCGCTGCACGATGTAGGACACGCCGTTGAACTTGGTGGTGTGGCGGCGGTTCCATAGTGGATGCAGCGGCTGCAGTTGCCCATCGGCGGTTTTTCCCATCAGCGACTTGGGGACCACGGTATAGGCGCAGCGCGTGCCCGTGAACCCGGCGTTCTTGCTGAACGAGCGGAACTCGATGGCCACGTCGCGCGCCCCCGGAAGCTCGTAAATCGAGTGCGGGATGGCCCGGTCCGTGATGAACGCCTCGTACGCCGCGTCGAACAGGAGCAGCGCCCCGTGCTGCTTCGCGTAGGCGACCGACTTGGCCAGCGTGTCCTTCGTCGCAACCGTGCCCGTGGGATTGTTCGGGTAGCACAGGTAAATCACATCGACGGGTTGATCGGGCAGCGCCGGCGTGAAGCCGTTGTCGGCGGTGCAGCGCAGATAGACGAGACCGGCGTACTCGCCGCCGTCGCCCGCAGCGCCGGTGTTGCCCGCCATGACGTTCGTATCGACGTACACGGGGTACACAGGGTCGAGCACGGCGATGGTGTTCGCCTGCGGGGCCAATATGTCGAGGAGGTTCCCTGTGTCGCACTTGCTGCCATCGGAGACGAAGATCTCGTCGGCGCTCACGTCGCACCCGCGCGAGCGGAAGTCGTGCTCGGCGATCTTCTCGCGCAGCCAGTCGTAGCCCTGTTCCGGGCCGTAGCCATGAAAGGTATCCCGCCGCGCCATGTCATCGACGGCCTTGTGCATCGCCTCGACACACGCCCCCGGAAGCGGCTCGGTCACGTCGCCGATGCCGAGTCGAATGATCTTCGCCTGCGGGTTCGTCTCCGCGAATGCCTTGACGCGCCGCGCGATCTCGGGAAACAGGTAGCCGGCCTTGAGCTTGAGATAGTTGTCGTTGATACGAGCCATAAGTCGAATGTCCAAGAGTCGAAAGTCGAGGTCAGGAGAGCTACTTCATGAGGCCGCGATCATAACCGTCCCCGATTCTCCAGCGCGCTTCAATACAGTGGACTTGTGACCATCAGACCTTCGACTGCGCGAAGTCGCGCGCTGCGGCGAGCGCGTCGTCGAGCTTGGTCACGTCCTTGGCTCCGGCCTGGGCCATGTCGGGGCGGCCGCCGCCTTTACCGCCCGCGGCCTGGGCGGCCTGGCGCACCCAGTCGCCGGCCTTGAGGCCCGCGTCGATCATCGACTTGGGCACGCTGGCGACAAACGACAGCCCCTCCCCGCTGACGCCCGCCAGCAGCATGGCCGCGTCGGGGTGCCGCTTGCGCAGCACGTCCATGGCGGTGCGGATTGTCTTGCCGTCGGCACCGTCGATGGTCGCCACGATGACGGGGCCTTCGACCTGGTCGGCGACGGCGCGGGCGACCTCGATGACGGTCTCAGCGGCCTTGTCGCCCTGGGCCTTCTCATACTCCTTTCTCCGCTGCGCCAGGTCGGCCAGGCCCGTGTTGATCTTCGCCCGCGTCACGGCAGGCAGCGTCGCGCCCGCCGCGGCCTTGACGATGTGCTCCATCCGCGTCTCCAAATCCTGCACCGGTGCGCTCGACAGCGCCTCGATCTGCTGCAGGAGCATGGCGCCCTCCGACAGGGCCTGCGCAGCGGCGTCGCCGGTGATCGCGGTGATGCGCCGCACGCCCTTGGCGACGGCCTCCTCGCTCACAATGACGAACCGCCCCGCCTCGCCCGTGCGGCGCAGGTGCGTGCCGCCGCAGAACTCGATCGAGTAGTCGTGCCACCGTCGCTCGTCGGGCGCTTCGAGCAGGTCGGCGACCTTGGGCCCGATCGCCACGACGCGCACCTTCGGCGGGTACTTCTCCCCGAAGACCGCGCGCAGTCCGTGGATCTTCAGCGCCTCGGCCTGCGGGGCGTAGTCGTAGCTCACCGGCAGGTCCGCGGCGATCTCCTCACCCGCCAGCGCCTCGACCTCGGCGAGCTGGGCGTCGCTCACGGCAGCGTTGTGCGAAAAGTCGAAGCGCGTCTTCGCGTCATCGACCAGCGAGCCCTTCTGGGCGACGTGCTCGCCCAGCACCTTGCGGAGCTTGTGATTCATGACGTGGGTCATGGTGTGGTTGGCGGCGATGCGGGCGCGGCGGTCGGCATCGACCGCGAGGGTCAGGGCCAGATCGATGCCCGCTTCGGTCTCGAACGTGCCCTGCTCGACCTTGCCCAGGTGGAAGAACACGTCGCCGAGCCTGATCGTGTCGGTGACGCGCATGGCGCCGCCGGTCTCGTTGGCGATCGTGCCGATGTCGCCGACCTGGCCTCCGGCCTCGGCGTAAAAGGGCGTGTGACCCAGCACGATCGCCAACTCGTCGCCGGCGGTGGCGCGGGTCACGAGTTCGTAGTGATCGCCCTTGCGCAACAGCATCGTGCAGGCCGTGTCGCACGACGCCTCGGTGGTGTCGTAGCCGAGGAACTCGGTGGTGACGGGGCTGTGCTTCTGGACGAAGTCGAGCAGCGACTGGCGGGCGTCGCCCCCGGACGTGCCGGCACGCGCTTTCTCGCGGGCCTTGTCCATGAGGCGGTTGAACCCGGCGACATCGACGCGCATGCCCCGCTCCTCGGCCATGACCTGCGTCAGGTCGATGGGGAAGCCGTAGGTGTCGTGAAGCTTGAAGGCGGACTCGGCGTCGAGTGTGCTGTCGTCGGCCAAGCCGCAGGCGTCCTCGAAGAGGGCGATGCCGCGGTCGATGGTGCGGTTGAAGGACTCCTCTTCTTCGCGGATCACTGCCGCGACGTGGTCGGGATTTTTCTTCAGCTCGGGGAAGGCGTCGCCCATGGCCTGGACGACGGTGGGCACGAGGCGATGGAAGAACGGCTCGCGGACGTTGAGGGTCTGCCGGCCGTGGCGCACGGCGCGGCGGAGGATGCGGCGGAGGACATAGTTGCGGCCCTCGTTACCCGGCGAGGCGCCGTCGGTGATGGCGAAAGTGAGGCAGCGGATGTGGTCGGCGATGATGCGGTAAGCCGTGTCGATGCGGTCGTCGAGCCTGGCAGAGTAGGCGCGGGCGCCGGTGACCTGCTGGATGGCGGTGAAGATGGGCCCAAACACATCGGTGTCGTAGTTGCCGATGGCCGGGTCATAGCCGCGGTCCTTGCTGGCGATGACGGCGCAGATGCGTTCGAAGCCCATGCCGGTATCGACATGGCGTGCGGGCAGGGGCGAGAGCTTGCCGCCGGCGGCGCGGTTGAACTGGATGAAGACG
Organism: uncultured Phycisphaeraceae bacterium; assembly: GCA_964518335.1. Classification (GTDB taxonomy): domain Bacteria; phylum Planctomycetota; class Phycisphaerae; order Phycisphaerales; family Phycisphaeraceae; genus CAZFDT01. Next base: position 9,025 of record CAZFDT010000004.1, on the reverse strand, counting down.
AGATTCCAGATTTCCATGACACGGGCGTCGCCGGCGTTGACCAGCTTGCCCCCGGTCTTTCCGGGGGTGCGGTCGATGTGGATTTCGGAGCAGGGACCGCAGGGGCCGGTGTCGCCCATTTCCCAGAAGTTGTCTTTCTTGTTGCCGGGGTGGACATGTTCGGGCGGGAGGAACTTGAGCCACAACTGGCGTGCCTCGTCGTCGGGGGCGAGGTTCTCGTCGGGGTCGCCCTGGAAGTAGGTGGCGTGAAGGCGCGACGGGTCGAGTCCCCACACGTCGGTGAGCAACTCCCAGGCCCAGGCGATGGCTTCCTGTTTGAAATAATCGCCGAAGGACCAGTTGCCGAGCATTTCGAAGAAGGTGTGGTGGTAGGTGTCCTTGCCGACGTCTTCGAGGTCGTTGTGCTTGCCGCCGGCGCGAATGCATTTTTGCGTGTTGGCAGCGCGGGGGTGGTGGGGCTTCTGCGTGCCCAGGAAATAGGGCTTAAACTGATTCATGCCCGCGTTGGTGAACAGCAGCGTCGGGTCGTCGTGGGGCACAACGGGCGACGACGGCGCGAAGACGTGCCCGTGGCGGGTGACGAAAAAGTCGATGAACTGCTGTCGGATTTGCGAGCTGGTGAGCGGCATAGGCGGTGGTGTTGGTTTGCGAATCCGGGAAATCGCGTAGTATAGCGGCGGGTTGGTCGCGTGGCGGAGCCTGTTCGTCCGCAGTGGCAGTTGGGGACCAAGGCATGGCATCGGTGTGCTTCTACTTTCAGGTGCATCAACCGCACCGGCTGCGCCGGTACAGCGTGTTCGACTCCGACCCGTTTTACTTCGACGCCGAGCGCAACAAGGCGATCCTCCTCAAGGTCGCCCATAAGTGCTACCTGCCGGCGACGAAGCTGATCCTCGACCTGGTCAAGCGCTACGACGGCCGCTTTCGCGTGGCGTACTCGCTCACGGGCGTGGTGATCGAGCAACTGCGCGACTGGTGCCCGCAGGTGATCGATCTGCTGCAGCAGCTTGCGGTGACGGGGCATTGCGAGTTTCTCAGCGAGACGTACCACCACTCGCTGGGGTTTCTCTACAGCCGCGACGAGTTCCGCGAGCAGGTGGAACTGCACACGAAGCTGGTGCAGGACCTGTTCGGGCAGACGCCCACGGTGTTCCGCAACACGGAGCTGATCTACAACAACGACCTGTCGCACTTCGTGGGGAGCTGGGGCCGGCACAAGGCGATCATCGCCGAAGGCGCCGACCACGTGCTGGGGTATCGCTCGCCGGCGTACCCGTACCACGCACCGAATCTGCCGGGGGTGAAGCTGCTGCTGAAGAACTACCGCCTCAGCGACGACGTGGCGTTCCGGTTCAGCAACCGGGGCTGGGCCGAGTGGCCGCTCACCGCCGACAAGTTCGCCCGGTGGGTCCACCAGATCAACGGCGACGGGTACATGTGCAACCTGTTCATGGACTACGAAACCTTCGGCGAGCACCAGTGGGAGGACACGGGCATCTTCCGCTTCCTCGAGGCGCTGCCGGAGGAGGTGTTCCGCCAGGGCGACAACTTCATGACGCCCAGCCAGTGCGCCGACGCCTACGCCTCGGTGGGCGAGTACGACGTGCCGCACATGATCAGTTGGGCCGACACCGAACGCGATCTGTCGGCGTGGCTGGGCAACGCGATGCAGTCCAACGCCCTCCACGAGCTGTACAAGCTCGAAGGCCCGGTCAAGGCCAGCGGCGACGAGCATGTCATCGCCGACTGGCGCAGGCTCACCACCAGCGATCACTTCTATTACATGTGCACCAAGTACTTCGCCGACGGCGACGTCCACAAGTATTTCAACCCCTACGAGTCGCCCTACGACAGCTACATCAACTTCATGAACGTGCTGGACAACATGCGCACCCGAGCCGAGTCGGCGGGACCGGCGTGAGTCACAGGCCCATCAGTCGCCGTGACTTTCTCGCAGCACCTTCGCCATCTCTTCGACGATCGCCGGGAAGCGCATCAGCACGGTGTAGTGGTTGCCCGGCACACGGATGAGGCGGTCATCGGGGAGGCGAATCGCGTTGGCCAGGGCGTCGGTGCAGGCGGGCGGAATGACCACGTCGTCCTCGGCCGCGAACAGCCAGGTGCGATCGGGCTTGAGGCGGTGAGCGAGGCGCGTCGGTTCGAGGCGATGGCACAGCGCCGCCAGCTTGTCGCCGGCGATGCCGCCGCGCTGCAGCCGCATGCGCACCCAGGCGGCGTCGGCCTGGCCGGTCTCGACGATCGTGCGTAGGTCCCCCCCGGTGATGGTCAGCAGCACCGGATTGAACGCACCATCGAGCGCCGCTGCGTTGGCTGCAACAATTCCGCCCAGGCTCGTGCCCTGCAGGGCGATCGGCCCCGGCCGAATGTGCGGCAGCGCAGCGATGGCATCGCGGGCACGACGGGCGTCGGCGACGGCTTGATGCAGCCTCGGAAAGAACTCGGCGGGTCGATCGTCCTGCGGCTGCCACCGCTGCCCGAACCCGGGCATCTGCAGCATGAAGGCGTGAAACCCCTGCGCCGCCAGCCCCCGCGCCACCGCCCTGCCGATGGGCATGTCCGGGTGGATCGTGTGGATCACCAGCACCGCCGGGGCCTGGATCGGCCGCCGCGTCTCGTCGCGCGCCACGTACCACTCCATGACGACGGTGTCGTGCTCGTGCCGAGGCCGGGGCGAGGGAAAGTGCACCGTCACCGCCCCTTCGTCAGCGACACAGAACACGCGGAAATCTGTGGGCGTGTAGCCAAAATCATCCAGCATCGCCTGCGCGTCGACGGAGGCGTCGGGCTTGACGCCAAGCGTGTCGCTGGCCTCAAACGTCGCAGTCCGCGGTGCGGCGACCACGACCGGCGCCAACAGAAGCGCGCAGATCGCCAGTCGCGTGCGGGGACGAACCCTCACCTGACTCATCGCTGTTGCGATGAGTCTGTCCTCCCCCTGGGAGGGGGAGGATAACTGCAGCGGCGCCGCATCTTCTTTCTCCTCCCCCTCCCAGGGGGAGGACAGCTTTCTCGCTTCAGCGAGTAAGCAGGTGAGGGTTCGGACGACACGCAACGTCATCGATTTACTGTAGCGTCACGCCGGCGATCGCGGCGAGCTGGTGCTCGAACTGCTCGATGATCGCGTCCCACGTCATCGCCTCGGCGGTGAGCCGCGCGGCGGCGCCCATGACCTTGATCTGGTCCGGGTCCTGCATCATCGCCTCGGCGGCGGCGACGAACGCGGCCTCGTCATCGAACGCCACCGTCACGCCGTTGACGCCCGACTCGACCTGCTGCCGACCCGCCGCGTAGTCGTAGGTCAGCACGCACAACCCGCTGGCCATCGCTTCGGTCACCACATTGCCGAACGTCTCGGTGGTCGAAGCGAACACGAACACGTCGGCGGAGGCGTAGTGGGTCGCCAGGTCCTCACCCTTGCGCATGCCCGCGTAGATGTACTCCGGATGCTCGCGCTCGAGCCTGGGGCGGTACGGCCCGTCGCCGACGATCACCAACCTCGCCCGAGGCTGCACCGCCTTCATCGCCTCGAACGCCTTGACCGCCACGGGAATGTTCTTCTCCGCCGCGACGCGGCCGACGTAGGCGACGACGATATCATCGGGCTCGACGCCCCACTGCCGGCGCAGGGCCTCGCTCCGCCGTGCGGGGGTGAACAACGCCCCATCGACGCCGCGTGACAGGATGATGACGTTGTGGAACCCGTCGGCGGTCAGGGCCTCCTGCACGTCGAGGCTGGGGACCATGGTGTAGCGGGCGCCGTTGTGGAGGTAGCGGAACCACTTCATGAGCAGCCCGGTGGCGAAGTGGTAGCCGTAGTGCTTGCCGTAACTGTGGAAGTTGGTGTGGAAGCTCGTGCCGGTGGGGATGCCCAGCTTGCGGGCGGCCCACAGCGCCGACGCGCCCAGCGGCCCTTCGGTGGCGATATGCACGGCGTCGGGCTGCGCGCCGTTGCGCCACAGCTTCACCAGTCGCCCCTTGCAGGGCAGACCCATTTTCAGGTCGTTGTACTTGGGGATCGGCACGCCCGGCACGGTCACGTGCGACAGTTGACCGTTCTCAGTTGTGCGATCGCCTTTGTTCTGTCGCGGTCGCACCACCTGCACCTCGTGCCCGCGCGCCACCAGACCATCGACGAGTCGCTTGAGCGTCATCGCCACGCCATTGACCTCCGGCGGGAACGTTTCGGTGACCAGGGCGATGCGCATAGGCGGGATTGTAACCATCCCCGGCGAAGAGGCGCGACCAGTGGTCGCGGCTTTACAGCACCTCGCGCGCCCGGGGGAACGAGCCCAGGACGGTGAGTTGCAGGCAGTGCTTGCCGGCAGCGTCGAGGGCGGTCTTGACGTGGGGGTCGTGCACATGGCCCAGGAAATCGACGAAGAAGTAGTACTCCCAGTTGACGCGGCGGCTGGGGCGCTTGTCGATGTGGGTCAGGTTCAGGCCGTGGTCGCGGAACACGTCCAGCACGCTGGTGAGCGCTCCGGCCTTGTGCTCGGCGGTGAACATGATGGCGGTCTTGTCGTCGCCGGTGGGCTTGGGCGACTGCATGCCGATCACGAAAAAGCGGGTGACGTTGTTGGGGTTGTCCTCGATGTTGGCAAACTGCACCTTCAGCCCGTAGATCTCCGCGGCGAGGTTGCTGCCGACGGCGGCGGCGCAAGGCTCCTTCGACGCCAGCTCCGCGGCGCGGCTGCTGGACTCCACGGGCAATCGCTCGGCCTGGCGAATCTGCACGCTCAGCCACTTGCGGCACTGGCTGAACACCTCCGGCTTCGAATACACCCGCGTGATCTCCTCCGGCGCGCAGTTGGCCAGCAGGTTGTGGTGGATGTTGATCAGCACCTCGGCGCACACCTGCGCGGGCGAGTCGAGGAACCCATCGAGCGTCTCGCCGATGCCGCCCATCGACGAGTTCTCGATCGGCACGAGGCCAAGGTCGATGTGCCGGCGGGCAATCTCCTCGAACACCGCGGCGATCGAGTCGAGGTTGTCGTACTCGATAGACGCACCGAACTTCCGCCGCGCTGCCAAGTGACTGAACGATCCGGGCGGCCCCAGATACCCCACGCGCAGCGGTTTTTCAAGAGTGAAACTGCCGCTCATCAGCTCGCGCCAGATCGCTTCAAGGCACGCATCGGGCAGCGGGCCCTTGTTCGCCCGCCGCACGTTCTCCAGCACCGCCTGCTCGCGCTCGGGGGCGTAGATGGCCCCGCCGCCGTCACGCTTGATCTTGCCGATCTCGATCACCGCCTGGGCACGCTCGTTGAGCAGGTCGATGATCTGCTGGTCGAGCGTGTCGATCTTGCGTCGCCACGGGGTCAAGGCGTCAGCGTGTGAAGCTTCCAAGGGCACGCGCGGCATTGTAACGGGTTGGCGGCGCGGCGGGCGATATAGGATGATGTCGCCAATAGCCGGGACGCTACGCGTCCCCGGTTCCTCGGACGCGTAGCGTCCCGGCTACAGATGCGTGATGCCTGACACGACGAATCTCAACACGATCTTCGACGGGCCACCGGCGTGGCAGTTGTACATCGTCATCGGCGTGGGTGTGCTGGGTCTGATCCTGTGGCTGCTGGGACGGAAGCTGGCGCGGCCGGCGTGCGCGGTGGGCGGGCTGGTGTGGGGCGGCATGGGCGGATTCGTACTGGTGCAGCAGGCGGGTATGACGCAGTGGCTGTTTGCGTTTGTCGTCGTCGCCGCCGTCGCCGGGTGTCTGCTGGCGTGGTTTCTGTTCCGCGTGTGGATGGGGCTGAGCGCGGCGATCATCCTGGGTCTGGCGATCCCGGCGATGGTCCTGGTGTGGCAGGGCGCCCCGCCCCCTGCGCCCCCCGAAGCCGAGGCCCGCACCGAAGCCCCTGCCCAACTCGATGCCGCCGAGGTACAGCCGCTCGACGCCGACGCGCTGAAGCTGCAGGGCGAGGAGTTGGTGGACAAGATCACCGCGGACGTGCAGGCGAGGCTGCGTGCCCTCTATGAGGAACAGGCGGCGACGGTGCGCGGGTGGTGGGAGCAGTTGGGCTCGCGGGGGCAGTGGACACTGCTGATCGCCGCCGCGGCGGGCGCGAGTTTCGGGCTGATCGTCGGGCTGATCGCGCCATACTTCGCCGCGTCGATCCAGACGGCGCTGGTGGGCGGCTTGCTGCTGCTGGCGTCGGCGATCGAGCTGACGCAGACCTATCTCCCGGCTGGGGCTGGCTTTCTGCCCACCGAGCTACGCGGCAGGCTGCTGCTGCTGGGTCTGATAACGCTCGCGGGGATCGCCGTTCAGTGGACCCTGTCGGCCAAGCGGTCCGATTAAGTGAGGAGTCGAAAGTCGGGAAGTCTCAAGTCGCAAGTCCTCTTTGACTTGTGACTTTGGGACTTGAGACTTGCGACCTTCTCGCAAAGGACCCGCCATGCTCAGCCTCGCTCAGCAAACCCCCAACGCCATCGACAATCTCTTCGAGACGGTCACCAAGTGCTTTTCTCGCGCCGACACGCTGGCGCATCCCGCTGCAGTGGTCGAGGCGCTGACCACGCTGTCGGTGGTGTGGGCCGTGGTGTTCATCGTCGCGGGGCTGTTGTGCCTGTTCAACGGTTACCGCTTCCACAAGGCGGCGACGGTCGTGCTGGCGCTGGTCATCGGCCTTTTCGCCGGGTACTGGATGAGTCTGCGCCTGAACATCCAGGCCCCCTACCTCATCGCCGGATGCCTGGGCATCCTGCTGGCGGCGGTGGCGTTCCCCCTGATGAAATACACCGTCGCCGTGCTCGGCGGTCTGTCGGGCGCGTTTGTCGGCGCCAACCTCTGGTCGTCCGTCGCTGCAGTGAGCGGGCACGCCGAGGCCGTGGCCCATCACTGGATCGGGGCGCTGGTGGGCCTGATCGTCTGCGGCATGCTGGCGTTCGTCGTCTTCAAGCTGTCGGTGGTCTTCACCACCTCGATCAGCGGCGCGCTGCTGGCGGTGTTCGGCATGGTCGCGCTGCTCCTGAACTTCCCCAGCGACGCGCTGCGAGGCAGCATCAGCAGCAGCCTCACGTCGCACGCGGTGATCCTGCCCATGCTCGTGCTGGTCCCGGCGGTCATCGGGCTGATCATGCAGGAGAAGCCCGCCGCAACCGCCAACGCCGGCGCGTCCAGCGGCAGCGCCAAACCCGCCGCCAAGTAGTCGCAGGCGTCATTTGACGCGGTGCTTGTCGATCAGTCCATTGGCCGCGCCAAGACTGGCGTAGGCGCGTTCGATCGACGTCGCCAGCCCGTCGATCCACCCGTTCAGATCCTCATCGGCGCCCAGATCGACCTTGGCACGGGCGATCTCAATCCAGTTGTTGGCACGCTCGTAGGGCTCTTCGACGCGCTGGCACAGCTTGACGGCTTCGCTCAACAGCGTGCGGGCCTTGTCGGCGTCGCCGCCGGCGGCGACCCGACGCGCGATCTCCACCACGGCCAGGCTGCGCGGTGACGGATCAGCCAGTTCCGCCAGGCTGCTCAACGCTTCGTCAAGTTGACCGCAGCTCGCCCGCGCCTCGGCCAGCTTCGCCAGACCGAAGTCCAGATACAGCTCCTCAGCCGGCGTCGTGCGCCGCGCCTCCTCCAGCAGCGCCCGAGCCTGCTCGATCAGCTTGAGGCCAGTTTCAGCCTGACCGGCGACGCCGTGACGTGCCGCGATCGCCGACAATCCCTCAGCGCGGCTGACCGCGTCCCGGCACGTTTCGATCGACTGGCGTGCACCGTCGAGATCGGCGGCAGCCAGGCGGGCCTCGGTGATGTAGAACAGCGCCCAGCCCTGGTCGTGAGGATCGTTCAGATCGGCCGCGGCGTCCGTAGCCGCGGCGATCACGCGTTGAAAGTCCTCCGCCTTGCCGCGCGGCGCCAGCGCCTTGGCCACCGCCGCGTACGACAGCGCCACGTACGTAGGGTCGCCGGCGTGTGAGGCGGTCGCCATCGCCGCATCCACATCTCCCGCCCGCGCCTGACTCTCGGCAATCGACCACATCGTCGCGCCGATGGTCAGCTCGTCGGTCTCTTTCGCTGCCGCCATGGCCGTCTGAATCGCACGCTGGTATGCGTCGCGATCGCCGGCCTCCGCGGCGGCGCCCGCGATCGTGCCGATGACCTCGGCTCGCTCCTCGCGCTCCTCGATGGCGGCGGCTTCGGTCAAAGCGCGATCGATCCACACCTTGGCGGGATGCGCCGCGGCGGGCGGCGGCGGCGCGGGATCAGGCTGCTGCGCTTGCACCCCGCCGATTACGACGACACACGCCGTCAATGCGACCCAACGACTCGGTTTCATGGGAAATCCTCGGCCGACGATGACACGGCAACCAAGCCACACCATCGTACCGCGCCCGTGACCCGGCGCGCAACGGGATTTGTGCTGTCCAGCGACCGATCGGTCACTGGGCGTGCGCCGTGGTTTCCTCGATCGACAGGTCCACCTGCAATTCGCTGGCGATGGCTTCGAGCGATTCGCGCAGTTCGTCGAGGTGCATCCCTGCCGGGGCGCGGAGGTGGGCGACGGCCTTGAACATCTGCTCGCCGGACATAGCCGCGCTGAAGACCTCGGTTTCCAAGGCGGTGACGTTGACGTGGCGCTGGGCGATGGCGCGGGCCACGTCGCGGACGATGCCGGGCCGGTCGTGGCCGATGACTTCCAGCGTCAGGGCCTTTCCGGCGTCGGCGCTGTCGTCTGCCAGGGCATCCTCGGCGATCAAGGTCAGGCCCTGCACCTTCAGCTCATCCAAGGCGGCGCGCAGCGGCTTGACCTGCTCGCGCGGCACGTCGATGCGCAGCACGCCGGCAAACTTGCCCGCCAGCCGCGCCATGCGCGACTCGACCCAGTTGCCCCCGTGATCGGCGACCACGCGGGCCACCGTCTCGACCAAGCCCGGCCGGTCGGCGCCGATCAGTGTGAGCACGAGCGATGCCTGCATGAGATGGACTCCTCGAGCGCGGCCCCGGCTGCTTATCTTAGAGCACCTAAAAGAACTCTTGACGGAATCTTCGCCAGCAGATGACGCTGCA
>CAZFDT010000003.1:0-157289 GCA_964518335.1 uncultured Phycisphaeraceae bacterium | reverse complement strand
CCGGGGCCGTTGAGACTCTCATACCAACTGGATCAGTTTTCGGGGAGCAGGCCAGGTGGTCTTCGCCTGGATCGTGTACAAGTCGCGCGCCCACCGCGACAAGGTCAACGCCAAGGTGATGAAGGACCCGCGCATCGCCGGGATGGACCCCAAGGCCATGCCCTTCGACAGCAAGCGGATGGCCTGGGGCGGGTTCAAGACGCTCGTCAAGGCCTGAACGCGCGGGGGGCGGTCAGCCGCCGGCGTAGCCGTTGGGATGGTTCTTGAACCAGCGCCATGCGTGCTCGATCATGGTGCGGACATCGGTGCGCCTGGCGGACCACTGCAGCTCCGTGCGGATCTTGTCGGCGTTGGCGTAGAGCATGGGCGGGTCGCCCGGCCGGCGGGGGCCGATGTCCATCGCAATGGCGAGCCCGGTCACGTCGCGTGCGGCGGCGACGATCTCGAAGACGCTCTTGCCCTGGCCGATGCCCAGGTTGTAGTAGCGTTCGTCGCGGGGCTTGAGCGCATTCATCACGGCGATGTGGGCCTCGACGAGGTCTTCGACGTGGATGTAGTCGCGGATGCACGACCCGTCGGGCGTGGAGTAGTTGTCGCCGAAGATCGTGCCCTTCTCCTGCTTGCCCAGGGCGACATTGAGCAGGACGGGGATGAGATGCGTTTCGGGCGCGTGGTCCTCGCCGATGCACCCGTCGCTGGCGCTGCCGGCGACGTTGAAGTAGCGCAGCGCCGCGTAGGCGAAGTCGCGGTTGGCCGCGGCGTAATCCTTGAGGATGCGCTCGACGAAGAGCTTGCTCCAGCCGTAGGGATTGATCGGTGACTGCGCGGTGGTCTCGACGATGGGGACCTGCTCGGGCTGGCCGTAGGTGGCGCAGGTCGAGCTGAAGACCAGTCGCCGCACGCCCGCGCGGTCCATGGCCCGCAGCAGACTGATAGAGCCGTGCGTGTTGGCGTCGTAATAATCCAGGGGCTGGGTGACCGACTCGCCGACGTAGGCCAGTGCAGCGAAGTGCATGACGCACTCGATCTTGTGATGCGTCAGGGCGTTGACGATGGCCTCGGTCTGGCGCAGGTCCAGTTGCTCGAGGGGGATGGTCTTGCCGGTGGCTTTCTGCAGGGCGTCGATGGCCTCGCGGTGGCCGCGGTAGAGGTTGTCGAGGACGACGGGGTGGTGGCCCGCCTGGATCAGGGCACGGACGGCATGCGAGCCGATGTACCCGGCGCCGCCGGTGACGAGAACGTTCATGGGGACAGACTCCTGTCAAGCCGCGACCACCGGTCGCGCACGAAAGCGCAGGCACGTTCGGCGCGACCACTGGTCGCGGCTATACAGCGGTCAGTGTAGCAGCTTCAACACGGCGAACCCTCCCACCAGCAGCACGACGAACACCACGCACAGCAGGTTGAAGTAGCGATCGATGAACGGAACAGCCTTGGGCCCGATCCACCAGAACAGACCCGCCACCATGTAGAACCGCGCCCCCCGCCCCACCGCCGACACCAGAATGAACAGCAGCAGCGGCTGATGGAACACGCCCCCGGCGATCGTGAACACCTTGAACGGAATCGGCGTGAACGCCGCGGCAAACAGCACCCACACGCCCCACTGCGCGTACCACTGCTCCACCGTGGCGAACTTCTCCCGGTTGAACCCCGGCACGTAGCGAAAGACCCAGTCCTGCACCACCTCCCACGCCCCCCAGCCGATGGCGTAGCCCAGGATCGCCCCAAGCACGCTGGCGATGGTCGTCACCGTGGCGAACCACGCCGCCTTGCACCGATTGCCCAGGCACAGCGGGCCCAGCAGCACGTCGGGCGGGATCGGGAAAAAGCTCGACTCGATGAAGCTCAGCGTGAACAGCGCCCCCGTCGAATGCTTCGAGTGGGCAAACGACAACACCCAGTCGTACATCCGTCGATGGATCGCCCAGCGCGCCACCGGCCCGACGGCCGCCTCCGCCGCCGGGCGATCGCCCGCCAGTATTTTCTCGTCCACCGGGGCCGTCACATTCGCATCGGGGTCCGCCATGGCCATGTTGTATCGGCAATCGGGGAGGCTGGCCATCGCAGGCCGCTTTGATTATCGTGTCGGCGGTCTGGCGACGGTGATTCTGGGGCGACGGAACCGTTTTTGGGCAAAGGGGGTTGGATGGCTTCGACAAATCCACCGCGCGAGCGATGGGGCACCCGCATCGGCGTGATCCTAGCCGTCACCGGCAGCGCGGTGGGCCTGGGCAACTTCCTCCGCTTCCCCGGGCTGGCGGCCAGCTACGAGGGCGGCGCGTTCATGGTCCCCTACTTCGCGGCCCTGTTCCTGCTGGGCCTGCCGCTGGCGTGGGCCGAGTGGGCCATGGGCCGCTTCGGCGGACGACACGGGCACAACTCCACGCCCGGCATCTATCGCGCCATCTGCGGGCACAAGGCCGCGGCCTACTTCGGCGTCCTGGGCATGATCGTGCCCGTCATCATCTACATGTACTACGTGCTCATCGAGTCGTGGTGTCTGGGCTACGCGTTCTACTACCTCAACGGCACGATGGCCGAGCTGGGCGGCGAGGCCCGCGCGTTGAGCGACGGCACGCTCCCCAGCAAGGCTCCTTACGCCGCGCTGTTCAACAGCTTCACCGGCGAAAGCGGCGACGGCGAGGCCCTCAGCGGCGCGGGGCTGACGTTCCTGGCGATCTGCTTCGCCCTCAATTTCGCCCTGATCTACCGCGGCCTGAGCCGAGGGATCGAAAAGTTCTGCATGGTGGCGATGCCGGCGCTGATCGTCTGCGCCCTGCTGGTGCTGCTGCGGGTGCTGACGCTGCCGAACGTGCTCGACGGGCTGGGGTTCATGTGGAATCCGCGCACGCAGGACACCAGCTTCATGGCCGCGCTGGCCAACCCGAAGATGTGGCTCGACGCCACGGGACAGATCTTCTTCTCGCTGAGCGTGGGCTTTGGCATCATCATCACCTACGCCAGCTATCTGCGCCGCGACGACGACATCGCCCTCTCGTCACTGACGTCGGCGGCGGGCAACGAGTTCTGCGAAGTGGCGCTGGGCGGGCTGATCACCATCCCCGCCGCCTTCATCTTCCTGGGCGCCGCGGCCGTCACCGCCGCCGCCGGGTCCTCCTTCAACCTCGGGTTCATGACCCTGCCGATGGTCTTCGAGTCGATGCCCCTGGGCTACATTGTCGGGTTCCTCTTCTTCTTCCTGCTGTTTCTGGCGGCGGTCACCAGCTCACTGTCGATGCTTCAGCCGGCCATCGCGCTGCTGGAGGAGGGCCTGGGCATCAACCGCCGCGCGTCGGTGGCCATCCTGGGCTTCGTCACGCTCATCGGCTCGTTCTTCACCCTCTACTTCTCCAAGGACACCAAGGCCCTGGGCACGCTCGACAACTGGGTCGGCACGTTCTTCATCTACCTCCTGGCCATGTTCCAGGTCGTGCTCTTCGGCTGGGTGCTGGGCGTCAAGCGCGGCATGGACGAACTCGACCGCGGCGCGGAAATCCGCGTGCCCCGGCTTGTCGGCTGGCTGCTCAAGTTCGTCGCGCCGATCTACCTGCTGATCATCTTCGTCGCTTTCATGTGGCAACAGATCGTCACCAACAAAGGCGGCATGTTCGCCGACGTCTTCAGGGATGCGACCATCGGCATGGCCGTGGGCTTCATCGCCCTGGTGATCGTGTTCTTCCTGCTCATCATCGCCCAGTCCGTCAGGCGCTGGGAGAAGCAGGAGCGAGCTACGACGGAGGTGTCGCCATGACCACAGGCGGGTGGGTCATCATGCTGCTGTCGGTGGGGTTCGTCACGCTGCTGCTGGGCTGGTGCGTGTGGCGGGTGCTGTCGATTCCCGGCTCGGAAAAGCACCTGCACAGCCCGGCGGACATCCACACCCCCGACCGCGACTGACCCCCGGAAGTCACCCCGGAAGTCACCCCGGAAGTCACCCCGGAAGTCACCCCGGAAGTGATCCCGGAAGTGATCCCGGAAGTGACGCCGCGCGTTCCCGGCGATTCCGCATTATCATCTGGCGTCCATGGCAGACGGCCCCTTCATTTTCGGTCAGGTCCGCCTCGACGACGATGGGTTGATCGACGAGTCGATCGCCTGCCTCCATTGCGGCTTCGATCTGCGCGGGCAGACACCCGACGCCGACTGCCCCCATTGCCGCAAGCCCATCGACGACTCGATCCGCGGCGACCTCCTGCGATTCCAGAGCCCCGCCTGGCTCAACATGATCTCGCTGGGACTGCTGATCGTCGTCGTCGGCGTGGTCGTCGCCCTGGGCGTGGGGCTGACCAAGCTGCTCATCTGGTCTGAAGTGATCTCATTTAATGCCATTCCCGGGATGGTGTGGGTCGCCTTGATGCAGTTGCCCATCGTCGTGACCGCCGGCGGGCTGTGGCTCGTCGCCTCGCGCCAGCCCCTGGACTTCGGCGAGGAGCCTCCGTGGTCCGTGCGGCGACTGGCGCAGTGGGCGGCAGCGACGGCGGCGGGACTGGCCATCCTCATGTTCCTGGCGCAGGGCTTCACCAGCAAGTGGGGTCTGATCCACGGCCTTCGCACCATGGTGCGCCTGCCTTGGCAGTTCATCATCCACGTGGCCTGGCTCGTGGCGGTGGCTGCCGGGTTTTACCTCGCGGGCTCGCTGGCCCAACGCTCGCCCGACCTGCGCCTGGCGCGGCTGATGCGATGGGCCGCCATCGGCGTCACCGCGGCCCTGGCACTGGTCTATCTGCACATGGTCCTGACCCCGGTCATCGAGGTGAAGTTCCGCCCCGCCCACACGCTCTCCGATGACGAACTCGTGGGCGTGTACCGGACGCTGTTCTACTTCGGCTACGCGCTGAGCATTCTCACCGTGCCCTTTGCGCTGGGCACCATCGTCCTGGCCGTGTGGCTTCTGCGGCGCGTGCGTGCGGCCGCCCAGCGTTACGCGGCGCTGGATTGAGCTTCCTCTCGACACGATATGAAAAACCCCGGCGCGAGGCCGGGGTCTGTAGGTGTGCGTGTGGCATGCGTGTGCGGATCAGGCCGCGTGAGCGCGACGCTTGCGAATCGCGTGGACGGCGCCGAGGCCGGCGAGCAGCGTCAGGCCGGTCCACACGGACGCGGGCACGGGGATGATGACGGGCCCGCCGCCGTTGCCGTCGCCGCCGCCGTTACCGTTACCGCCGCCATTGCCGTTCCCCCCGCCGTTGCCGTTGCCGTCGCCGTCGCCATTGCCATCGCCATCGCCATCGCCGTTGCCGCCGCCACCGTTGCCATTGCCGCCGGTGATCGCCGCCACGCCGCGAATGGCGTTGAGGCGCACGCCGCCCTCGGGTCCAGTGTAGCGCAGGATGATGCGGCGGACGACCGGCACGCCCGACAGGTCCACGTTGCGGCCGTTGACGGCCACCTTCTGCTTCTGCCCGCCGCCGCGCACGATCAGGTTGACCTTGTTGGGCGTGGTGTCCTTGAGCATGGCCAGGCGCAGTGAGCCCAGCGACACGCCTTTGTTGAAGCTGATGCGGATCAGGTCATTGCTGGGCGTGCTGCGGTTGACGAAGTTGGGCCGGGGATCGCCCGAGCCGTTGAACACGCCGATGCCGCGCTGATCCGGCCTGAGCGTCAGCGCCTGCGTGGAGAACACGCCGGGCGTCTTGAACGTCGCCTTCACGCCGGTGCGCTTGAGCGAGAACTGCGAGAGGCCCACCACGCTGTTGCCCCGCTGATCCACCGCCTTGCGCACGACAAAGTCCGTCGCCGCCCAGGACGTGGTGCTCATCGAGACAACTGCAACGATCGCTGCCGCGGCACTGATGGATTTCACCTTCATGGCTCCGACTCCCCAATACATGTGTGCCACCCACCAGCGCCCACCGCTACCGGGTGACGCCCATATCATACCGCGGTCGGGGGTCGGCAGGAAATAAATCCACGAAATGGCAAGCCCGATAAGATTTTTTATCTGTAGGACATGGCGCGAGTTGCGCAAATGGGCAACCCCTGCAAGCCCGGGGCGTTCTTATCGGATGGCCGCCCCCGCAGGCCCGCAAGTCAAAACAGGGGATTTGCCAGACCTCACCACGCCCCACCCACGCTCACGCCGCCTCCGACCGCGGCCGCTGCGCCACCACCGGTTTCCGCGGCATCGGAGCGTCCGTCAACCGCAACTGCGGCATCCCTGCCAACCCGGGCTCCACCACACCCACGCGACCGCCCCCGCCCATCGCCACCGTCCGCAGGCGGCGACCGACGTACAGCCGCGCCACGACATACATGCCCCACAAATAGCACGCCGCCACGTAACCGATGACCAGGTACCAGATCATCTGTGAGCTCCTCTGGACAGGCGCCGCCGCTCACGCGGAGACAGGGTCTTTGCACTATCGGAATCCGACCGCCGGGTCCGTGACATTTCCACGTCCACCGCCCCCCCTCAATCACATCGGCATTCCCGCCGCAACTCCTTCACGCCCCCCACAGGTCCCCGCGTTATCGCCCCCGCGACGAACCCCACGGCGGCGACTACAATGCCCCTCTCACCCACCCCGACCGGGTAGCTCAGTCGGTAGAGCAGCGGCCTTTTAAGCCGTTTGTCGAGGGTTCGAGTCCCTCCCCGGTCATTGCCCGTCTGATCGTGTCGCCTCGTGTTTCAGGGGTCCTGGCATGGATATGAACCCGCTCACCGCGCCGTTGCAGGTCGATGAGGATGGTCGGCTGACGCAGGAGATCGCCTGTCTGTCGTGCGGGTATCTGCTGCGCGGGCGGCGGATGGACGAGGCGTGCCCGGAGTGCGGGCTGGAGGTGGTGCAGTCGGCTCGGGAGGATCTGCTGCAGTTCATGCCGATCGCATGGTTGGGGCGACTGCAACGCGGGGTGAATCTGGTCCTGTTGTCGGTGCTGCTGTCGGTGGTGCTGGTGCTCGTGGGAATGGTGGCGGGCGCGGTGCTGGTGGCGATGGCGAGCGGGGGCGGGGCGATGCCGACGCAGATGTTGTTTGTGCTGATGGCCGGTCTGGGGCTGGTGCCGCAGGGGTGCATGGCGGTGGGCCTGTGGCTGACGACGACGCCCAAGCCGGGCACGTCGATGGGGCCGGCCGCCGAGCGATGGCGCGGTTTGTGCCGCGTAGGCGTGGTGACCGGACTGGCGGTGATGACGATGATGCTGGCCGCCCAGAGCATGGTGAGCATGGAGTGGTTGCTGCCGCTGAGCATTGCCAACGAAGCGGCGACGGCGGTGACCTACGTGAGCATCGCGGCGTACATGGTCTGGCTGGCGCTGCGGTTGCCGGATCGCTCGCTGGCCAAACAGAACCGCGTCGTGGCGTGGGGCATCGGCATCGCCATGTCGGTGGGCCTGATCGGCAGCGTCATGAACGCGGGGCTGGTGTTGAGCAACACATCGGTCTTTGCCGCCAATCCGATGGTGGCGCCGACGCCGGCGCCGCCGGCGTCCACTGCAACATCGTTCCCGCCCATGCCCGCGGCGCCGACGCCTCCGGCCGGGCAACGCACGCAGATCAGCACGCAGGCCAATGCCGACGGCGGCGTCACCACCTTCTTCCAGCTCGACGACGGCACGACTCTCACCGAGGTCCGCCACCCCGACGGTCGCCTCGACGAGACATTCATCCAGCCCGATCAGACCCTCTTCCACCAGGTCACTGCAGCGGATGGTTCGCGCCTCATTACCGTGACCGCTCCGAACGGGGCCGTCACCAGCGCGCAGGTGTCGTCGAGCGGGCAAGTCACGTCGAGCTCGGTGTCGCACGCCACGACGAGCAGCGTACACGCCTCGCACTTGGGCATGACTGGGGCGTGGCTTGTCGCCCAGGGCTTCAACGCGCTGGGCGGGCTGGGGGCGCTGGTGTTCATGATCTGGGCCCTGGTGCTGGTGTTCCTGTGGCGGGGCCGCCTGGCGCGCTGCCGCAGCCTGGCCGAGGCGACCCTGGCCGCGTGATGCTCCCGATCCGCCACACGCTCGACGCCGACGGCCGGCTCATCGATGAGCTGCCGTGCATCGCCTGCGGCTACCTGCTGCGCGGCCGACGACCCGCCGAGACCTGTCCCGAATGCGGCCACGACGTGCAGGCGTCGATGGATCGGCGGTGGTTGGGTGACCTGCCCAAGGAAACCCTGTGGCGACTGTGGTGGGGCGCAGCGCTGCTGCTGGTGCAATGGCTGGCGCTTCTGATGGTGTGGTGTCCACCGGCGTGGCTGGTGATCGTGCTCGCCGGGCCTGTGGGAGTGTCGTTGCTGGCGCTCTTCAGCGACGTGGACGCAGTGCTGGGCCGCAAGGCGCCGCGCGTGCGCCGGCTGGCGGCGGCGGTCGCGATGCTCACGCTGCTGGCGTTTGGCGCCACGTTTGTGAGCGAATGGAAACGCGGCTCGGCCAACATCTTCATGGGTGTGGCCTTTCTCACGCTGTTCTGGTTAAGTGTCACGCTCACGGCATGGCACATGGCGAACATGGCCGCGACAATCCCGTCGCCGTGGTGCAAGCGGGCGTCATGGTCGGTGGCGGCGGCGTGGACGACATTTTTCGCAGCGGGCGGGGTATCGATCTCACTGCCGCACCATGTGGCGGTGAACGTCGATGTCTGGCCGCTGAGCATGGGATTGGCCACGGTGTTCGTCACGGTCGCCTCGCTCGTGCTGTGGGTGGTGACGCTCACCCGCCTGATCCGCGCGGCGCGGTGGTGAGCAGAAGGTCGGCGATCCCTCACGCGGTACACTGCTTGCCGATCCGATCCCTCTTGTGAGGTCGCGGCGTCGGGATGTTTGTGTTGCCCTGGGTATTCTGGCTGCTGGTGGCGATGTGGCTGAGGCGATCGGGCCGTTCGTGGCGCGATGCGATGCTGCTGGGAGCGGTGGCGTGGGGGTTGGCGATCCTGGTGTTGTCCGAGCTGGCCAGTGCGATGGGCCGACTCGACGGCACGACGCTGGGAGCGATGTGGATCGTGCTGGTCGCGGGGCTGACGATGCTGGTGTGGCGGCGACCGCGGCGAGGCGTGGCGGCTGCGCCGCGACCCACCTGGCCCCGCGCCGAACGCATGCCCTGGCTCCTGCTGGCGTATCTCCTTCTGCTCGTGGCGGCGGTGGGGCTGACGGCGATCGTCGCCCCGCCCAACACCTATGACACGATGACCTACCACCTGCCCCGGGTCATGCACTGGCTGCAGCAGGGCAGCCTGTCGCCCTACTCGGCGCTGGATGAGCGGCACATCTTCATGAGCCCCTGGCCGGCACTGGCGCAGTTGCACGCGATGGCGCTGTTCGGGTCGGACCGGCTGGCGAACATGGTGCAGTGGACCAGCTATGTGATCTGCGTGGTGGGCGCGTCGGGGATAGCCGCGGCGCTGGGCGGCGGACGGCGGACGCAGGTGGCGACCGCTGCAGTGATCGCCAGCCTGCCCATGGCGCTGCTGCAGGGCGCCAGTGCCCAGACCGATCTGACCGCCGCGGGCTGGCTGGTGGTGATGACCTACTGCGTGCTGCGCCGCTGGCGGGACGACGCCCCCGATGCGCTGCACGTGCTGGGCGCGGCGACGGCGCTGGGGCTGGCGACGTTGAGCAAGGGCACGGCCTTTCCCATCGGCGCGCCGCTGGCGGCGATGTGGCTGGTGCTGGAACTGACGCGGCGGAACTGGCACGCCTGGCGCGTCGTGCCGGTGCTGGCGCTGGCGCCGCTGCTAATGAACCTGCCCCATGCGTGGCGGAACGTCCAGGCGTTTGGCGAGCCGGTCACGCCCGCGATTCAGCGTTCGATGCTGCTCAACCAGGCGCATGCGCCCAACCTGATGCTGGCGAATCTGCTGCGGGGCGTGGCGTGCAACCTGGGCACGACGCACAAGCCGTGGAACGACGCGATCGCGCGGCGCGTGATCGACTGGCAGGCGCAAATCGGCGTGAAGGACGGCGACCTGCGCGTCACGCTCGACAGCCACACGTTCAAGGTGCTGCCGACGGTTCCCAAGCCCGCCGATCCTGATGGCGCCGGGCTGATGGCGCTGGCGTGGCGCGCGGCGAGGGGCTACGAAGACGGCTGGAAGCATCTGTGCGAACTGTGGAATCGCTTTGCGCCCAACGAAGACCGCTCGGGCAACCCGCTGCACATGATCCTGCTGGCCACGGCGCTCGTCGGCCTGGTGCTGGGCTGGCGTGTGGGCCGCCATCGCGCCCTGGTCGGGCTGGGCGTGGCTTTGCTGGCGGGTTACGTGCTGTTCAGCGTGCAGGTGAAGTGGCAACTGTGGATCATGCGGCTGCAGTTGCCCTGGCTGGTGCTGGCGTCGATCTGGTCGGCGGCATTGATCGGGCACTGGCTGGGGCCGCGCACTCTGGCCGCGACGGCCTGGGTCCTCATCCTCGCCGCCACGCCTTACGCGCTGCGCTCGGAGATGCGCCCGCTGCTGGGGCCGAGGAACCTCTGGGTCGAGGAACGGTTTGCGGGCTATTTCCTCCACTTCAGCAACATGCGGGAGCCGTACCGCCAGCTCGCCCAGATGACGCGCGACCGGCCCATCAACACGCTGGGCGTCATCGCCAACTGGAGCAGCCCGGAGTATCCGTTGTGGGCGACGTACGCGCACCTGGGCATCGACCCGCCTTACGTAATGCACGTGGAGGCGCTGCAGTGGCCCACGCACCGGCTGCGCTGCTTCTTCCCCACCGGTCGGCGGCCCGATGCGATCGCGGCGTGGCACATGCCGCCGCAGCGTCGCGGCTCGCGCGCTGTGGCCGACCGCTATCCGCGCCTCACCGTCCTGGGGCGCACCTACGAGGCCGCGCACGTCCTGGGTCGTCTGGTGATCTTCGAGCCGATCGCCTCCGCCGATGGGCCATGACCGGCGGGGCCTACCGCCACGTCACGTCGAGCGCGATGGCCTGGCGCAGACGCGCGAGGTAGTCGGCCGCGGGGATCTCGACGATGCCGAACTGCTGCAAGTGCGCGTTGTGGAACTGCACGTCCAGCAGCACGAAGCCGCGGGCACGCAGGTGCTCGACGAGATGAAACAGGCACACCTTCGAGGCGTCGCTGATGCGGCTGAACATCGACTCGCCGAAGAACGCCCCGCCCAGCGACACGCCGTAGAGCCCGCCGACGAGTACGGGCGGATCGTCCCTTCCGGGGGCGGGGGCGGGGGCGGCCCACGCTTCGACGCTGTGCGCGTGTCCCCGCTCGTGCAGGTTGCAGTAAGCCTTGACGATCGCCGGATTGATCCACGTGTCCCCGCCGGATGGGTCGCGTGAGCGCGGCTGGGCGCAGCCTTGCATCACGTCCCGGAACGCCGTGTCCATCCTGATCTCGAACGGCTGCTTCCTGAGGGTGCGCCGCAACCCGTGCGGCACGTGAAAGCCATCCAACGGCAGGATCGCCCGCGGGTCGGCGGTGAACCACTCGACGCGCCCCCGCCGCCCCCGCGCCATCGGGAAGATGCCGTGGGCGTAGGCGCTGAGCAGGTTCGCCGGCGTGAGGTCGAGTGTCAGCGTTCGCATTCGCTACACCGTAGCCCCGTCATGCCAATGCGGGGCTTTTTTTGTGCAACGCGGATGCAAGAAGCCCCGCATTGGCATGACGGGGCTGCGAATCACATGCGCGCCAGGGCGTCGGCGACGAACACGGCCGCGTCGGCGAGCGGCACAAGCTGGCCCCTGTCGCCCAGCGACCCGTCGCGGGCCTTCACCTCGACCTTGTCCTCGGCGAGGGCTTTTTCGCCAATGGTGACGCGGATGGGGAAGCCGATGAGGTCGGCGTCCTTGAACTTCACGCCCGGCCGCTCGTCGCGGTCGTCGATGATCACGTCCACGCCGCGCGCCTCGAGCAGGCGTGCTAAGCCGCAAGCGGCTTCCTGGAAGCGGCCCTCGTACTTGATCGTGGTGATGCACACGGCATACGGCGCGATCGCCGCGGGCCAGCGGATGCCGTCCTTGTCGCTGCCGCCTTCTCTTTCAATGGCCGCGGCGAGGATGCGGTTCACGCCGATGCCGTAGCAGCCCATGATCGGGTGGATCCGCTGGTTGTTTTCATCGAGGACGGTGACGTTCATCGCCCGGGTGTACTTGTCGCCGAGCTTGAACACGTGCCCGATCTCGATGCCTTTGGTCGTGCGCAGGACGCCGCCGTCGTTCTTCGGCGACGGATCGCCATCAACGGCGTTGCGGATGTCGGCGACGATGATGCGCGAGGCATCGATCTTGTCCAGCACGTCGCGCTTCCAGTGGAAGTGCTTGACGTGGTGATCGACCTCATTGGCGCCCGTCACCCAGAACTGGTCCACTGCAGCATCGGGATCCACGACGAGCAGGCAATCGCGCTGGGCCGCCACGTGCGGGCCGACGAACCCGATGGCGAAACCCACGGCCTTGGCGGCGGCGGTGTCGGCCAGCGTCGGCGCCAAGCCGCAAGCGGCCTTGAGCTTGCCTTCGTTCACGTCGTGATCGCCGCGCACCACCGCCAGCACCCAGCGATCCTCAGCTTGGTACACCAGCGTCTTGAGCATGTTGCCGGGTTTGAGCTTGGTGCCCAGTTCCTTTTTGAAGAAGGCGACGACGTCGGCGATGCCGGGGGTGTTGGGGGTGTGGATTTTTTCGAGGTCGCCGGTGGGAGCGCTCCGCTGCGCGTCGCGGCTAAACGGAGGATAGGGGCGCTCGCCGATCTCGCATTTCTCGACATTGGCGGCGTAGTTGCCCTTATCGCTTTTGAGGATCGTGTCCTCGCCGGTGGGGCTGGGAACCATGAACTCGTGGCTGGCGCTGCCGCCGATGGGGCCGCTTTCCGCCTCGACGGTTTCGTAGGGCAGGCCGCAACGCTGGAAGATGCGGCAGTAGGCGTCGAACTGCTTCTGGTAGGTCTCGCTCAAGCTGCCACTTCCGGGGGGGCCGTCCAGTGCAACGTGGAAGCTGTAGGCGTCCTTCATCTGGAACTCGCGGCTGCGCAGGACGCCGAAGCGGGGGCGGAACTCGTCGCGGAACTTGGTCTGAATCTGGTAGAGGGTCTTGGGCAGGTCTTTGTGGGAGCTGATGGTGGAGCCGACGAGTTCGGTGATGACCTCTTCGTGGGTGGGCCCGAGCGCCTGTTCGCGGCCGTGGCGGTCTTTCAAGCGAAACAGGTTGTCGCCATAGGCCACGTCGCGGCCGGTCTGTTTGAACAGTTCGAGCGGGATGACAGCGGGCAGGAACACCTCCTCGGCGCCGGCTTTGGCCATCTCCTCGCGCACGATTGTCATCGCCTTGTGCAGGCTGCGCCAACCCAGGGGCAGGTAGCTGTACATGCCGCTGCCGACCTTGCGGATCAGCCCGGCACGGAGCATGAGTTGATGCGACGGCACTTCGGCGTCGCCGGGGGCTTCGCGGAGCGTGCGGATGAGCGTCTGGGTCCAGAGCGTGGGCATAGGGCGGACATGGTACACCAGCGCCCGACGGCGCGGCCGAGATGCAAAAAAGCGTGGCGGGGCGAGTACCGCGCTGCTAAGATGCTTGGGCCTGCAATGGGCGCCCTGACGCAGGGGGGCCACAGGGAGCGTTCCCGGGGACCACGACCATGACGCGACAACTCACAATTCGGGCGATGGGGCTGGCTATCGTGCTGATCGCGCTGGCCCAAGGCTGGGCGCAGTCCAGCGACCACCCGCACCTGGCCGACGACCCCGCCAACAAGGCGTGGCTGGCGCCGGCGGGAACCGGGCACCTGCAGAACCTTGCCGCACTCGACCCCGGCCAGCCCGCCGACGTGGTGATCCGACGCGACAAGGTCCTGGGCCACAAGCTCCAGATGGCGCTGGCGACCGACGCGCCGATGCTCATGCTCGTGCACGGCCCGGACCGGCTCATGGTCCGGCTCACAGGCAAGGCCGACGTGCCCCACGTCCTGGAGCTGCGCGACCAGCCCGCCGAGGTGCGCCTGGACAGCAAGGTCGTCGCCGACGCCGACGGCGCCTGGCCACGCATGATGCACATCGCCGGCGACGACACGCTCACCCTCCGCTTCGTCGGCGCCAGCAAGCTGAAGCTGCAGTTCGACTCCGACCGCATCGATCCGAAGGCCGCCGCGTCGTTCTTCGGCATCCCCACCGACCCGTCGAACCCGGCGTACCAGAAGATCAGCCGTCAGCCGCAGCCGCAGGAGCCCGGCGGGTCCACTGCAACGCCCGGCGGGGTGGCGCTGCCGCCGCGACCCCAGGACATCGCCGCGCCGCGCCGGCCCGTCGAGCCGCTGCCGCAAATCGACTACGTGCGCGACTACCCCGAGGTCCTCACCGCCGACCTCGTCGCCAGCGTGCAGCCCGCCACGGTGGTCATCGAGGCACGCACGTCGCGCCCGGGCGTCACCGCGGTGGCCCACGGGTTTTTCGCCAGCGAGGACGGCCTGGCCGTCGTGCCGCTCGACGCCCTCGCCGACGCCACGGACCTGCGGCTGAGCCACACCGCCACGCCCGACCTCGCCCCGGCGACCGAGTCGGCGCAACTGGTGGCCATCGACGCCGCCGCCGGCCTCGCGCTGGTGCAGGTCAAGCTCGCCGACGGCGTCAAGGCCACGCCTGTGAAACTGGCCCAGCGCATGCCCGCGCCCAACGCCAAGCTGTGGCTGGTCGCCGCCGCCGCCGCCCGCGACCCGGCGTTCAGCGAAGCAACCAGCGGCGGCGTGCATGCCCTCGGCGGCACGCAGACCCTGGGCGTCCGCTGCGTCATGCGCCCCAGCGATCTGGGCGCGGTCATCGTCAACCCGTTGGGCGAAGCGGTGGGCATGGCGTCGTGGCAATCGGGCGGCAACATGGAGTGGCACAACGTGGCCGGGGTCGGGGCCGCCGCCACGCTCCTTAAGAGCAAGCCGGCGACGCCGCCGACGCTGGCGGAAGTGCGCAACCTGCGCGGCGGCGGCCTGCCCGGTCTCATGCCGGCGTGGCTCCGCATCGACGCCGCCCAGCCCGTCACGGCACTGCAACGCGAAACGATCAACCTCAAGCGCGGCGTCGCCTGTCGCGTCTGCGACGGCAAGGGCGAAGTGGATAAGCAGATCCATCGCCAGTCGCGCGGCAACGTCGGCGCAGGCAAGGACTGGTACGAAACCGTCAAGATCACCTGCCCCACCTGCCAGGGCGGCAAGCTCGCCCCGACCGAGGCGATTGTTCGTCTACTCGAAAAAGTTGCCGACGCCGTGGCGGTGAGCGACATCGGCGACTCCCGCTGGCCCTCGATGCGCGACTTCACCGCCCAGACCCTCGACGAGCTGACCCGGATGTCGCCACGCACGCTCAGCGACGGGCTGCACCAGGCGTCCGGCAGCATCGACCCCGCACGGCTGCGTGTGGGCCAGCCCGTGCAGGTCGTCGGCGTCGCCCAGCCGGTGCTCGAACCCGCGCTGCTGCTGGGCCCGGACAACCTGCAGATCAGGCCCGCCCGCGGCGGACCGCGCGTCATCATGATCGGCATGCGCCTGCATCGCGGCCGTTCCAACGCCACGGTCTTGGCCGCCGGTCTGTACGCCGGCCAGGTCCGCTTGCCCGACGGCAGCCAGGCGGTGGTGCTCCTCAACGGCCTGACGATCCCACTGTCGGCGCCGCGCGACCGCATGTGACCCCGCGCCTCGCCCCGTCGGGCCTCACTGTCGGCCACTTGCCCGGCCGGGTATAACCACCCGTCGGGAAATCGATCGCCATGACCACGCCTCACCGGCACGACGAAGGCCCGGACGCGCCGCTGCTGCAGCGGACGGTGGACGCGGTGCGCAAGCCGATCGCGGAGCCGGCCGCCTATGGCCTGCGACAGTGGTCGGGGTGGGTGCTGGGCCCGGCGGCGCTGGCGATGACGCTGCTGTGCCCCGCGCCGGAGGGGCTGTCGCCCGAGGGCTGGCGGACGATGGGCGTGGCCCTGCTCATGGCCACGTGGTGGATCAGCGAGTCGATCCCGATCCCCGCCACCGCCCTGCTACCGCTGGTGCTGCTGCCCGCGCTGCACTTGACGGACATCCGCGGCGCGGCGGCGCCCTACGCCAACCCCCTCATCTTCCTTTTCCTGGGCGGGTTCGTCATCGCCCTGGCCATGCAGCGGTGGAACCTGCACCGCCGCGTGGCGCTGAACCTCATCGCCTGCATGGGCACGCGCCCGCGCGGCATCATCGCCGGGTTCCTCCTCGCCGCCGCGCTCGTGAGCATGTGGGTCAGCAACACCGCCACCGCCTTGATGATGCTGCCCATCGCCATCTCGGTGGTGCAGCTCGTGCCCGAGTCGCAGCGCGACCAGCCGCAGGCCCGCGCCTTCGCCGCCGCCCTGGTCCTGGCCGTCGCCTACGGCGCGACGACCGGCGGCATGGCCACGCTCATCGGCACGCCGCCCAACGCCATCCTCGCCGGCTACGTCAACGAAACCTACCGCCTCCACCTGGGCTTCGGACAGTGGATGCTCATGGGACTGCCCGTCACCATGCTGGGTCTGCCCATCGTCTATCTCGTGCTCACCCGCGTCGCCTTTCGCCTCCCCGCCGACGAAGTCGCCGGCATGCGCGACCTCATGCGCCGCCAACGCGCCGCCCTCGGACGACTGTCCTACCCCGAAGCTGCAGTGGCCCTGGTGTTCACTGCAACGGCGGCGTGCTGGGTCTTCCACCCCCTGCTCAAGGACGACGCCGGCAAGCCCCTGCTGCCCATGCTCTCGGACACCACCATCGCCATCGCCGGCGCCCTGGCCCTGTTCGTCATCCCCGTGAACCTGCGCCAGGGCCAGTTCCTCATGGACTGGGACCACGCCAAGAAGCTGCCGTGGGATGTGCTGATCCTCTTCGGCGGGGGCCTGAGCCTGGCCGCCGCCATCGAGACGCACGGCCTGGCGGCTTACCTCGGCACGCTCTTCGCCGGACTCGACGCCTGGCCCGTCGTCCTCTCTCTCGCCGTCATCTGCTTTGGCATCCTCATGCTCACCGAACTCACCAGCAACACCGCCACCGCCGCCACCTTCCTTCCCATCACCGGCGCCATCGCCCTGGGCATCGGCCAAAGCCCACTCTTCTTCCTCATCCCCACCGCCATGGCCGCCAACTGCTCCTACATGATGCCCGTCGGCACGCCCCCCAACGCCATCGTCTTCGGCACCGGCATGATCCGACTCCCCGACATGGCCCGCACCGGACTCATCCTCAACATCCTCTTCGTGCCGCTCATCGTCGGGGTCGTCCTCCTCCTGGGCCCATACATCTTCGGCGCCGAGATGGACCGCATCCGCGAGATGGCGGCGCCTTGACCGCGCGATCGCAGCCTTGTGGTATGCTGCACTTGACTCGATTCGATTCGCGGGGGGCGGGTCGGTCGTCACGACGCGAGACTCAGTCATGACCACGCTGTTGAATGTGCCGATCCCCTGTGCGCAGTGCGGCTACGACCTGCGCGGCACCGCCATGGGCGGCGTCTGCCCCGAGTGCGGCCTGCGCGTGCTGGCGACCCGCGGCGGGTTGCGCGTCGAGGGCAATCGCCTGATCGTCCGTTCCGGACAGGTCCTGCCCCCGCGCTGCATCAAGACCAACGAGCCGCTGGACAATCAGCCGATCACCAGGACGCTCTACTGGTCGCATCCCGCCTGGCTGCTGCTGATCCTCGTCAATCTGCTGGTGCTGCTGATCGTGTATTTCGCGGTGCGCAAGCGTTGCCGCATCACCTACTTCCTCAGCCCCCAGATGCGCAAGCGACGCCAGCGCTGGCTGCTGGCCTGGCTTTGCGTGTGGGTGGCGGGCATTGCCGTCATCGTCGCCTCCGTGGGGATGGAGAACGGAATCATCGCGCTCGTGGGCGTCGTCACCTTTCTCGTCGGCCTCATCGGACTGTTCGCCTGCGGCAACACCCTGACCATCACCGGGCACCGCGACGGCGAGTTCTGGATCAAAGGCTGCGGCCCCGCCTTCCTGGCCGTCCTCGACGCCGAGTCCCGCACCCCGACGCTCGAGTTCTGAACGCGACTGTTGCTGTTGGCCTCGCCTTGCCCGTCGGCATCACGGGGCAGTGTAGATCAGCCACAGGCCGCCGACGATGACCATCACGCCGCAGATGCGACGCAGCCAGGTCACGGCGCCGCTGTCTTGATTCCAGTTCAAATACCGCTGCACCCACCCGCTGGCCGATCCGGCGGCGACGATGATCGAGCAGTGGCCAATGCCGTAGAGCATCAGCAGCGACGCGGCGAAGACCGGCTGATCGGCGCCGACTTTGAACGTCACGCCGAGCACCGGGGCCATATAGGCGAAGGTGCATGGCCCCAGCGCGATGCCGAAAATCAGGCCCAGCAGCAGCGCCGCCCACAGCCCCTTGCGCTGGACCGAGATGTTCGTCGGCGTTGACCACGCCAGTGGGACCACGTCCAGCAGGTGCAGGCCGACCAGGAAGAAAATGATCGCCACGACATAAAACGCCCATCCCCCGACATCCCCGACGATGCGACCGGCTGCCGCGGTCATCGCGCCCAGCGCCGTGATGGTGACCAGGATGCCCAGCGAGAACAGGCCGGCCAAGGCGAAGCCGCGACCGGCGGTGACTCTGCCCTGGCCATGGACGAAGCCGACCACGAGCGGGATGCTCGCCAGATGGCAGGGACTGAGCAGGAGGCTCAGCACGCCCCAGACGAACGCGGCGATGAGCGCCAGGCCGACCGAGGCCGACATCGCGATGTTGAGTTGCTCGAATAACTGCTGTATCACGAACCGGTCTCCTGCGGGTGCGCGGCGGATTGGCTCAGATCCACGCCCCAATGCGCGAATGCATCGAGAATCTGCTGCTTGGTCATGTAGCCCTCGGTGCGGCCCAGCTCATGGCCTTCCGCGTCGAAGTAGATCAGCGTCGGGATCAGGCGGATGCCATACTGCTGGCCAGCTTGCGGGTCGTTCCATACGTCGTGGTACTCCACACGCAGCCGGTCGGCATACTCGGATTGCAGCGATTCCCGGATCGGCTCCATGGCCTTGCACGGCACGCACTTGCCCGCGCCGAGCGACACCAGGCGCGGCCGCCGTGCCATTCCCGCCGCATGCGCGTCAGTCTCGGCCGGTGGCGCCAAGTCCGGTGAGTTGGAGGCCACGCTCCGGCCGCCGTTTCGCTTCACCGCCAACACCACGCCCACGGCCAGCACCAACACCACGACGGCAACGATTCTCAGCACGTTCTTCATGGTGATTCAACCTTTCGCAGACAACGCACCGCCAAGCATCGATCGCCCGCAAATCGCCAGGGTGATCGTCACGCAAGCATGGCCTTGATCGCCTCGATATCCAACAGCTTGCCGACGCTCTTGACTTGCCCGTTCACGGCCAGCGCCGGCGTCAACATCACGCCAAACCTGGTGATCTGGCCAAGGTCGGTCACCTTCTCGATCTCGTACTCGATGCCAAGCTCGGCGGCGGCGGCCTTGGCGTTCTCGGTGAGCTTCTGGCACTTGGGACATCCGGTTCCGAGAATCTGGATCCTGGTCATCATGGCTCCTTCACATGGGCGGACAACGTCTGGTTCTACACAACCTGCGGCGCTGATGCACGGTCGTCGCCTGGGGTCGGACAGGCGGCCGCCAGCGCGTTCTTCACGTTGTGGACGATGGTGTTCACTTCGTCTTGGGTCGCACGCACGCCCTTGGGTTTCTTGTCCAGACCCATGTCGGTGACGCGCACGACGTGCACGTTGCTCAACCTAAGTTTGTCGAAGACTTTGCGGGCGCAATCCATCGGGCAGCCGTCGATCACGACATTCAGATCGGCGTCACGCGCCTGCTGGACCATGCTGGGAATCACAGCCCCCAGCCCGGCCAGGCAGAACATCGCGCCCAAGCCGTCGCTCATCAACTGCCTGCATGCCCGGTCCGCTGCCTCGGCGACATTCGCTCCGCCCGAGCAGGCGTACAACAGCACGTTTCTTCGGTTTGTCTGCCCGCACGCACAGGTGTTCAGTACAGTCATCGCGCGACTCCTTCGGTAAGGGTTAGAACCACGCTCCATAGGCCCAGCCGGTCAGTGTGCTCATCACGATCACCAGCGTGACGTACACGACTGTTTTTCCCGTACCCAGCACCGATCGGATCACGAGCATGTTGGGCAAGGACAGTGCCGGACCGGCCAACAGCAGCGCCAGCGCCGGGCCCTTGCCCATGCCGTTGCCGATCAGGCCCTGAAGGATCGGCACCTCGGTCAGCGTGGCGAAGTACATGAAGGCACCGACCACCGAAGCGCACAGATTGGCCGGCAGCGAATTACCGCCGACCCATGCCGCGACCCATCCGCTGGGGATCATCCCCTCCTCGCCCGGTCGTCCAAGCAGAAAGCCCGCGATCAACACACCGAAGAACAGCAGCGGCGTGATCTGCTTCGTGAACCCCCACGTCTGGCCGAACCACTGTTGCACTTCCACGCTGCACTTGCCGATCGACAGCACGACCGACAAGCCGACCGTGGCAATGGCGAAGGGAATCAACGCGGTGTAAGGCAGGCCATGGTCATACCCCGGCAGGTACTGGCCATAGGCCGGCACGATCCAGTACGTGCTCGACGCCCACGCGGCCGCCGTCGCGAGCGCTACCAGCGCCATCTTCCACCATCGGATGCCGAACCAGATCACAAGCATGATCGCCAGCGCCGCGCCGAAACCCGAAGTCAAGACCCACTTGCTCGTCCAGATCGCGTACCACAGCCCGCTTTCCCCCTGCGGTCGGCCCCAGTTGGCGAAGACCAGGACGCCGAGCATCGCCGCGAAGTAGGCGGCCGTCTGCCACAGCGGCCGAGTGCCCTCATCGTCGGCGAACGCCGCAACGTGAGCCACCCGCTGCGATTCCTCCCGGCGGTAGATCAGATGCATCGCCAGGCCGATGACGATGCTGAACGCGACCGCGCCAATAGCGCGAGCTGCGCCCAGCTCCGGCCCGAGCACCGCTGCGGTCAAAATGATCGCCAGCACGTTGATCGCCGGACCCGCGTACAGAAATGCCGTAGCCGGTCCCAGCCCCGCACCCATCCGCCAGATGCCGGCGAACAGGGGCAAGACCGTGCAGGAACACACCGCCAGGATCGTTCCGCTGACCGACGCCACGCCGTAGGCGAGCGGCTTGGGCGCGGTCGGACCCAGGTACGTCATCACAGCGTGGTGCGAAATGAACACGGCCATCGCCCCGGCCATGAAAAACGCCGGCACGAGGCACAGCAGCACGTGCTCCTGCGCGTACCATTGGGTCAACGCCAGCGCCTCGTGGATGGATTGGCTCAACCGCGGCCAGCCCATGGGCAACGCAAAGAACAGCGCAAAGACGACCAGGCCAAACAGCAGCCTTTTCCACTCCTTGCCGAGCAGGGACGACTCCCGCGGCGGGGCGGGGCATGACGCGTCTGCCGCCGGCGTCGGGCTATCCATGGTGTTCGAGCTGATGGCCGCGCTGGTCATTGTGTATTCGTGATCATTTAATCACCTACGCGGGCAAAAAAACAGGCCGCGGCTACCTCGCGGCCAGCGTCCTGGTCTGCTCATGGATGTTCTGCTGGATCGCACGGGTGGCGCAGTTGAGGAAGTTCAACACGCACGGCGTCCGCAGCGAATAGAACACCTGCAGGCCATCCTTGCGCGTCCGCAGGATGCCGGTCCTGAGCATGATCGCCAGGTGCCGGGACGTGTTGGATCGCTCCGCTCCGATCCGGTCGGCAATCTCGCAGACGCACACCTCGCCGTCCTTCAACAGATCGGCGATCGCCACTCGGATCGGATGTGCCAGGGCCCCGATGACCTGCGCCTGCATCTCGTACCGCTGCCATGTTCTGCTGTGTCTCATGCCGTCGCCTGCTTCGCTTACTTGCGTGATTATATTATCACATAAGGGGCTATGTCAATCTCCCCCATCGACCCTCCGCACCCATGGCACGCCGTTCGAGCATCACCCCCAGCCAGCAGCGAGAGCCACACCGCCCGGCGGCCATATGGGCCTCGTGGCAGACCCGACCCTGACACTGGGCCCTCTGGCGTCCCGCGCCGATGTTGCCTTTTTGTACGGTTATGCTAACATATACCTATCTTCCCTGACGCGCCGCCGGATGCCCGGGGGACGTGGGGACACCCTTTCATGGAGGGCATGGTCATGGCTCGTCGCAAGCGGCGGCGTCGGGCGATCGATCCTTGGGCGCGGTTCGACCGGGCCTATCAGCGGATGCTCCCGTCGGTGAACCTGGTGCTCGACGCCAAGGTGCAGCCGGTCGAGTTCGAGGTACCCCTGCCCGACAAAGGACCCGCCCACCCGACAGCCCCGGCTATTCCGGGTCCGGGGGCGGGGGCGGGGGCGGGGGCTTGTTCGGGTGCAGCGGATGAAGTGCGGATGCTTCGATGCCACACGAGTGCGGATGAAGTGCGGATGACCGAGGCGGCAGGTGGCTCGGGCGATCGTCCGGGTGGCCGATCGGAGCAGACGGTGGTGGTGCGGGAGCGGCCGTACATTCATGCGGCGGAGAACATTCGCCGGTGGATTGCCGAGGGGGTGTTGCCCGCGTGTCGGCCGCTGCCTCCGGTGCATTCGCTGGCGGCGAAGCTGGGGGTGGACAAGAACACGATCACGCGGGCGGTGCGGCTGCTGCAGGAACAGGGCGTGGTGCATCGCCCGGCCCGACCCGGCGGCCCGCGCGGCCAACGGGCCTTCGTCACCCCCGCCGCCGCCGGAAGCAGGGGCACCGGCAAGATCGCCGGGCGTAACCCGATGGACCGGTGTGACGCCGTCGGCGGCGTCATGAGCAACGCCATGGCGATCATCCTGTCGCATCTTGACGCCTCGGTGCCGGGGTACGTGCTGGAGCTGTGTTGTGGAGCGGGCGTGCACCTGGTGGTGTTGCACCCGGCGCATCTGGATGACGGGACGATCGCGGACCTGGCGGCTCGTCCGCCGCAGGCGGCCCTGATCGTCGGTCCCGACCCGATCCATGCCGCGAGTCTGGCGTTGGCCGAAGCATTGCGTGCGGGGGGGCTGGAGGTTCCGCGTCAGCCGCCGTCGAAATACCGCCCTGCTGGGGAGTCGCCGTGATGCTGACTGTCGCCCCTCGTTACAATGCCCGCATGAGTGACCCAGGAATGGAATCCGCCCCCCCGGAATTGCCGGAAACTGCGCAAGCGCCGGAATCTCCGCAAGCCCCCGATCAGGCCGACGCGCTCGCCGCCCCCGTCGCCAAGACCAAGGCGAGGCGAGACGCTGCGGCGATCGATCACGCCGAGCTGGCGCTGCAGATCGAGGCGGCGCTGCTGTCGAACGACCGGGCGATGCCGGCGACGAAGCTGGCGGAACTGCTGGACGTGCCGGCGAGCAAGATCATCAGCGATCGCATTGCCGAGTTGAACGAGCAGTACGAGAAGACCGGCCGGAGCTTCCGCATCGAGCAGGTGGCGGGCGGGTATCAGATCCTGACGCTGCCGCGGTTCCGGGAAGTGCTGGCGACGCTGCACAAGAGCCGGGCCGAGTCGAAGCTCAGTCCGTCGGCGATGGAGACGCTGGCGATCATCGCCTACAAGCAGCCGATCCTGCGAGCAGATGTCGAGAGCATCCGCGGCGTGGCCAGCGGCGAGGTCATCCGCAGCCTGTTGGATCGCCAGCTCGTGAAGATCGTCGGCCGGGCAGAGGAGCTGGGTCGCCCCATGCTCTACGGCACGACCAAGCGTTTCCTGGAAGTATTCGGGCTCGCGTCGCTCAAGGACCTGCCGAAGGTCGAGGAACTGCGGGAGAAGGCGAAATGAAAAACGCGCGGCCCGTCATTTTACATTTCGCCTTTTGCCTTTTGCCCTTCACCCTGACCGCCTGTGGGACGTACCAGCTCAAGGGTCGCGTGATCGAGGGAGGGACGCCGGCGATGGTGGTGGTGTCGGCCAACGACAAGCGTCTGGAGGGATTCGGCCTGCCTGGCGCGGTGGTCGATGCGGTGGTCGATCCGGATCGGCCACTGCAGCAGATTCGGCTGCAGCCGCAGGTGACCGACGCGCAGGGCTACTTCGCCATTCCCGTCGAGGCCACGGGCGCGGGGCTGCTCGAATACAACGTGCAGGTGACGGCGAGGTTGGCGGGCCACACATCGGTGCGGCGCACGTTCAAACTGCCGGGCGCGGGCAAGCGCGTGCTGGTGATCGTCGCTCCCGGCGAATCGGACCTGCCGCCGGATGAACCGGACATCCTCGACGAAACGCGGCGGATGGGCGAGCAGTTGAGTCGCTGACGACCCGGCTGCGTCAATGGTGGTGATGATGATGCGCGTGCTCGACGCCGGTGGCGTGCTGCCAGGCATGGACGATGTGGTTCACGATGACCGCGACGCCCTGATCGTGGCGAATGCTGGCGAAGACATGAGGCCCGTCGCCGCGCATCCTGATGGTGTCGCGTTCCATCACGTCGAGGTCGGCGCCGACGGCGGCGGCCAGGTCGATCTTGTTGATGACCAGCAGGTCGGACTGGGTGATGCCGGGGCCGCCTTTCCGCGGGACCTTGTCGCCACCGGCGACGTCGATGACGTAGATGGTGAAGTCGGCCAACTCGCGGGAGAAGTCGGCGGCGAGGTTGTCGCCGCCGGACTCGCATAAAAGCATCTGCGGGTGGAATTGGCGCGAGAGGTCTTCAAGCGCGAGGAGGTTGGGCGTGATGTCCTCGCGAATGGCGGTGTGGGGGCAGCCGCCGGTTTCGACCGCCTTGATGCGAGACGGCTCGAGCGCGTGGTTTTTCGTGAGGAACTCGGCGTCCTCGCGGGTGAAGATGTCGTTGGTGACGACGGCGAGGTTGTAGCGGTCGCGCATGGCCTGGCAGAGCTTGAGCACGAGAGCGGTCTTGCCCGAGCCGACGGGGCCGCCCACGCCCACGGTGAAGGCCCGCCCCGTGAAATCGCGGTTGCGCAGGGGCGGCATCCGCTCGTGGAAATGGCCGGGGTGATCCATGTGGTCGTGATCGTCGTCACCGGATGCGTGTCGATGCATGGTGCTTTCCCTCAGGACTGGAACAACCGCGAGTATAGGCGATCCTGGTTGGCCTGGACCAGATCGAGCACCGGTGAAGTGGTCATCACATCATCGAGCGTCAGGTTCGCCGAGCGCGTCAGGATCCGCTCGGCGGCGTCGCGCATCGCGTGCAGCAGCGCCTGGGCGCGCAACGGCCCGACCAGCCCCAGGCGCACCGCCGCGGAGAGCTGCGAGCGGCACGACGTGAACAGATACACCCGACGGGCCTGCTCGTCCGTCAACTGCAACAACGCCCCGACCGCACCCCACACCGGCCACAGATGCCCCCACGGACAGGCGGGCGTCGCCACCTCGAA
Organism: uncultured Phycisphaeraceae bacterium; assembly: GCA_964518335.1. Taxonomy (GTDB): domain Bacteria; phylum Planctomycetota; class Phycisphaerae; order Phycisphaerales; family Phycisphaeraceae; genus CAZFDT01. Next base: position 132,041 of record CAZFDT010000003.1, on the reverse strand, counting down.
CGCCCTGGCACATGCCGCCAGCAGCGAGCGACCCTGGGTTCGGCTCGCGCGATTCTGAACGTGATTGAGCAGCACAGTCTCGACGAACTCGTCCACCTCGACCAACCGTGTCGGGTCCGAAGCCACCGCCGCGATGACCGGCAGCGCCTGCCGCCCCGCCTGCACCAGCGACGCTTCGAGGAAGGCCACCAGGCTGGTTTCATCGCCGATCATGCCGTGTTTGTACGCGGCCTCGACCCCGCCGGAGTGGGTGAAACCGCCGCTGGGGAAGGCCGAGTCGATGAGTTGCCAGACTGTCCATGGCGCGCAGGGCATGAGGCCGAGGTTTATAGCAGGGCTGATGGCAGCCGCCAAGACGTGCGAAAGCAGGCAGGGTAGCCAGCCGCGCGCTTCGCAGGCTGTTTTCTGGGCAATGCCCTGCGCGCCGACGCGCGGCCGCCCAATCATGAGGCAGGCGCTAGCGTGGCACGGGGCGCCACGAGCGCCGGCGGCCATGGCACAGGCTTTGCATCTTGACCCGCAAGCTTGTCCTGCACCCCGGTTGTGCGGCGGGCGACAAACGTCACCTGTTCGTGACTGTGTCTCTGGGCAGCGAACTCACTCCGCGGGAGTGTTGGCGCGATAGCCCTGTCCCGTTTCTCTTTTCAAGGAGTCTTCAGATGGGAATGGATCGGATCGCAGAGCATTGGCGAGGCGGAGCTCTCGCCGCGGTGGCCGCGCTGGGTATGGCCGGCACGCCGCAAGCGTGGGCGCAGGAAGAGGCGCCGGTTCTGGAAGCGGCGCCCGAGATGAAAGTCTCCGGCAGCCTGAACCTGGACTGGAACTCACACTTCATCTCCTATGGTTTTGACGTGTGGGGCGGCGGCACGAGTTGGGGCAAGAGCACGTTCAACCCCTCGGCCGAGATCGCCATCGACCTGGACTACTTCAGCATCGTGCTGGGCACGTGGTGGGACGTCAACAGCAACGCCACTTCGGCCATCGGCGGCCAGCTCCAGGAAGTGGACGTGTGGTACGGGATCTCCATCCCCATCGCCGACTTCAGCCTGGGCATCACCTACCAGGACTGGATCTACGGCGGTCAGGTCGAGCAGATTCTCGACTTCTCCCTGAGTTACGACGACAGCAAGCTCTGGGGCGACTTCATGGGCGGCGACTTCGCGCTCAACCCCTCGGTGGTGTTCCACCAGCGCCTGGCAGGTGAGGGCCTCGAGGATCACTTCGCCGTGGTCCTGGGCGTCGCGCCCAGCTTCACGCTGCTGGAGAGCGATTCCTTCGGCGTCGATCTGTCGGTGCCCGTGAGCCTGGGCTTCTTCGAGGGCGACTTCCACGGCGGCGACGACAGCGGCTTCGGCTTCGTCTCCGTCGGGCTGCAGTTCACCACGCCGCTGAGCTTCATCCCCTCCCAGTACGGCTCGTGGGCTGTCAACTACGGCCTCACCTACTACCACACCGACGACGACGTCATCCCCAATCGCAAGGACGACTTCGTCACCGGCAACCTCGGCCTGTCGCTGAGCTTCTAACCCACACACCCACCGTCGTCGTCCGGCGTCCGCAAGCAACCCTTGCGGACGCCGGTGACGGCGGCCTAGGGCAGACCCGCCTCACACAGGTTTGCCGCCCGGGGAGACGCACTCACATCGCCTTCGGCCTGCTTCATCCGAAGGTCGTCATGTGAACGGAACGTCCGTTCGCAGGTGGAACCTCGAACCGAGTCGGAAACTTTTGAAGGAGTCTCTACATGTTCATCAGCTTGAGGGGTTGGGTTCGTCAAGCCGCCTTGGTCGTTGCGGCGGTCCTGGGCGTGGCCAGCGCCGCCTTGGCCGACACCGTCAAGATCGGCGTGCTGCACTCGCTGTCGGGCACGATGGCCATCTCGGAGACGTCGCTCAAGGACGTCGTGTTGATGGCCGCCGAGGAAATCAATGCCGCCGGCGGCGTCAAGGTCGGCGGCAAGAGCTATACGATCGAGCCGGTCGTCGTCGATCCCGCCAGCGACTGGCCCCTCTTCGCCGAGAAGGCCAAAGAGCTCATCACCACGCACAAGGTCGCCGCGACCTTCGGCTGCTGGACCTCGGTGAGCCGCAAGAGCTGCCTGCCCGTGTTCGAGGAATACAACGCGCTGCTGTTCTATCCCGTGCAGTACGAGGGCGAAGAGCAGTCGCTCAACGTCTTCTACACCGCCGCGTCGCCCAATCAGCAACTCGTGCCCGCCGCCAAGTACGCGATGGACGAGCTGGGCTGCAAGAAGTTCTACCTGCTGGGCACCGACTACGTCTTCCCCCGCACCGCCAACAAGGTGCTCAAGGCCTACCTCATCAAGCAGGGCGTGTCCGAGTCGAACATCATGGAGGAATACACGCCCTTCGGACACCAGGACTACCAGACGATCGTGAACAAGATCAAGGCCTTCGCCGCCAGCGGTGACGCCTGCGTGCTCTCGACGATCAACGGCGACTCGAACGTGCCGTTCTACACCGAGTTCGCCAACCAGGGCCTGACCAGCGACGATTGCCCGATCATCGCCTTCAGCGTGGCCGAGGACGAGTTGCGTGCGATGGACACCGAGAAGCTGGTGGGCCACCTTGCGGCGTGGAACTACTTTCAGAGCATCGACACGCCGGAGAACAAGAAGTTCGTCGAAGCGTTCAAGGCCTACTGTGCCAAGAACAATCTGCCCGGCGGCAAGGACCGCGTGACGGACGATCCGATCGAAGCGGCGTATTACGGCGTGTACGTGTGGGCCAAGGCCGCGGAGAAGGCCGGCACCTTCGACGTGGACAAGGTGCGTCAGGCGGTGTACGGCATGGAGTTCGACGCGCCCGGCGGCAAGAAGAAGATGCACGCGACGAACCAGCACACCTACAAGCCGGTGTACATCGGCACGATCCGCGCCGACGGCCAGTTCGACATCGCGTGGCAGACCGACGGCCTGGTCGAGCCCGACTCCTACAGCGCCCTGCTCTGGGAAGGCAAGGACTTCCCAGCGCCCACCGGCGGGCCCAAGAAGTGAAGCATCCAGTTTCCAACCGGCCCAAGGGACTGGGGCGGTGAAGGGGACCTTGAAAGCCGGGCCGGCTCCCGGTTAATCCCGGGAGCCGGCCTTTTTCCGACAGCGAGGACGCGGTCCGGGCGCGGGATGAGTGCAGACATGACCCAGCGGTTTGCAGCTTCACAGTCGATGGCGCGGTCGGTGCGACAGCTCTTGCTGGCCTGCCTCGTGGCGATCGGCGCCGTCGCCCACGCGGCGGACGATGCCGTCGATGAGCGCGACATCGAAGCGACGATCCGCCAGTTGACGCCGTTGCTTCAGGAGCGCGAGTCGGGCCTTGCTGCAGTGGCCCAGCTTTCCGCTCTGCGCGAAAGTCGCGTGCTGACTGTCTTCGGCCGCATCCGCGACAACACGCTATACATCTGGGAAGACCAGTGTGTCTTCGTGCCCGAGTTCACGAAGAACGGCGATGGCGAGGATGTGGCCGCGGTTTACGACCTGTTCACCACCCTCGATGAGGACGGTGTGCTGACTACCGAGCCGTTGACGACCGTGCCGCGCGGCGACCTCAAGGCATTCAAGCGAGACGTGCAGGTGCGCCGGGCGATCCTCAACGGCCTGCTGGTGCTGGGACTGGAAGTGGACGAGGCGAAGGTGCGGGAGACGGCAGCGCGCGACCTGGGCAATAAGCGTCAGGGCGACGCCCTGGCGAAGCTACGCGCGGTGGCCGAAAGCGACACCTCGCCGCGCGTGCGACGGATGGCCCAGGAGAGCATCTGCATGATCGTGGCCAGCGGGGGCGACACGAGCGCGACGCACGAACAGCGACTGCAGGCCGTCGCCCGGCTGGGGGAGATGAAGAGCATCCGCGCGCTGGACCTGCTCAAGGAACTCGCCGCCAAGGATGGTGTGCCCAAGTCCGACCTCCGCGTGTACGAGCTGGCCATGTCGCGCATCGCTCGGCACATGACCGTCACCGACTGGATCAAGAACGTCTTCTTCGGACTGTCGGCGGGATCGATCCTCGTCATCCTCGCCCTGGGTCTTGCGATCACCTTCGGACTGATGGGCGTGATCAACATGGCCCATGGCGAGATGCTCATGATCGGGGCGGTCACCACCTGGGCCTGTTACGAGTTCATCGGCACCGCCCTGCCTCCGGCATGGTTCAACTGGTACTACGTCCTCGCCCTCCCCGCGGCGTTCGCTGTCGCCGCGGGCGTCGGCCTGCTCATCGAAGTCCTCATCGTCCGCCAGCTCTACAAGCGACCCCTCGACTCGCTGCTGGCCACCATCGGCGTCAGCTACATCCTCATCCAGGCCGTCCGCCTCTGGAAGGGCGACAACCTCGGCATGCGCCGACCCTCCTGGTTCACCGGCGGCTGGGAAGTCATGCAGGACGTGATCCTCCCCTACAACCGCCTGTTCATCATCGGGCTCACTGCAGCGTGCGTGCTCGGCGTCGTCTGCCTCTTCCGCTTCACCCGCATCGGGCTGATGATCCGCGCCACCGTGCAGAACCGTGAAATGGCCCAGACCCTGGGCGTCAACACCCGGCTGGTCGATATGTTCACCTTCGCCCTCGGCGCCGGGCTGGCGGGCATCGCCGGGTACGCGATCTATCTCATCAGCAACCCCACGCCCGAGATGGGCCAGGGCTACATCGTCAAGTCGTTTCTCATCGTGGTGGTCGGCGGCGTGGGCAAGCTTCTGGGCGTGATCGTGTCCGGCTTGAGCCTGGGGTTCCTCGAGAAGCTGATCGAGCCGCTGACGATCATGACCGAGCCGATCCGCCTTTTCGACGCGACGTGGTCACAGGTGGCGGTGCTGCTTCTGGTCGTGCTGTTTATCCAGCGCAAGCCCGCCGGTCTGTTCCCCGACAAGGGCCGTACGGCCGACCAGGCGGACAAGAGCAGCGCGCCGATGCTGGGCAGGCTCACGTGGTGGGGCGACGCCGCGCTGGGCGTGGCGATGACCCTGGTGGGCGTGGTGCTCGTGCCGATCCTCTACGGCACCGGCGCGATGAGCTTGGAGTTCATCAACAAACTGGGATTCATCCTCGCATTCGCCATCTGCGCCATCGGGCTTGATCTGGTCTGGGGCTACATCGGCGTGCTGAGTCTGTGCCAATTCCTGTTCTTCGCCATCGGCGGATACTGCATGGGCCTGTACCTCATCAACTACGGCCCGATGGACGGGGTGCACCAGAATATCCCACGGGCGCTGTACGTCGTGATGTCCGACGTCGCCGGGGCGCAGCCACCGTGGTTCCTGTCCATCTTCAAGTCGTTCGGCGCGGCGATCCACGTCGGCGTGCTGCTGCCGGGCCTGATCGCCATGCTCATCGGCATGACCACCTTCCGCAGCCGCGTGCGCGGCGTCTATTTTGCCATCCTCACGCAGGCCATCACCGTCGCGTTCTGGCTTGTCTTTCAGAAGAACGACCTCAAGCTAGGCGGGACCAACGGCCTGACCAACTTCACTCACATCCTGGGCTATCCGATCCAGGCCGACCCCAACAAAAGCCCGTTTGCCCAGACGCGATTCTGGCTTTACGTCGTGTCGTTCGTCTGTCTCCTCGGCGCCATCATGTTCGCTCGGCTGCTGGTGAGCTCGGGCTTCGGCCGCGTGCTCGTGGCGATCCGCGACGACGAGACGCGGCTGCGCTTCAAGGGCTACCAGAGCTGGGTTTACAAGACGCTGGCGTTCACCATCGCGGCCATGCTCGCGGGGTTGGGCGGCATGCTCTACGTGCCGCAGAAGGGGATCATCACGCCGCGCGACTTGGCGGCAGGCGCGTCGATTCTCGTGGTGGCGTGGGTCGCCGTCGGCGGGCGCGGCACGGTGTGGGGCGCGGTCTTCGGCGCCATCTCGGTAAGCCTGCTCTACGACAAAATGACCTCGTGGAAACCCGACTATTGGCCGTTCGTGTTCGGCGGGCTGTTCATCCTCGTGCCGCTGCTGTTGCCCGGCGGGCTGATGAGTATCCCGCAGGTCGTGTGCGATCTCGTTCGCGGCAAACGCGTTCCCGGCAAGCAGTGCCTCAACTGTGGCTACGACCTGCGGAAGAACACGACCGGCCGATGTCCCGAATGTGGCCAGGCCATCGCCGGCCTCACGCCGTCCGTCGCATCCACGGGAGGCGCCGCATGATCGAAGCCGCCCTCCTCGAACACGACCCCAGGCAGTACGACTATGCCGTCGAAGGCCCGCGCAACAGCCAACTGTGGCGCAACCGCTACGTGCTGTTCCTGCAGGATGTCACCGCCGTGTTCGACGGATTCAAGGCCCTGGACATCGCCGACCTGGGCATCGGGCACAAAGAGCTGCGCGTCATCGTCGGCCCCAACGGCGCGGGCAAGACCACCATGTGCGACGTCATCAGCGGCATGACCCGCCCCGCCACCGGCCACGTGTACTTCGACGGACAGGAGATCACCGGCTTGACCGACGCTGTCATCGCCCAGCGCGGCGTCGGGCGGAAGTTCCAGATCCCCAACGTCTTCGACTCGCTCACCGTCTGGGAGAACATGCTCCTGGCGCTACCCAACCCGGCCCACCACATCGGCTCGCGCCTGTGGTGCAAAGAGCGACGCGGCCGCCTCATCGGTCCCGGCTCCGTCGCTTTCCTCAAGCTCCTGGCTCACCTGCACAACATGGGTGGCCGGCCCTCGGCCGACCATCGCGATCGCATCCACGCCATCCTCCAGCGCGTGCGTCTCATCGACCAGCTCCATACTCCCGCCCGCAGTCTCAGCCACGGACAACGCCAGTGGCTGGCCATCAGCTCGCTCATCCTCGCCAGCCCCAAGCTGCTGCTCGTCGATGAGCCCGCCGCGGGTCTGACCGATTCGGAGACCGCGCTCACCGCCGAACTGCTGCTCGAACTCAAGCATGAGCACACCATCATCGTGATCGAGCACGACATGGAGTTTGTCCGCCGGCTCAACTCGCGCGTGACCGTGCTCAACGAGGGCAGGCCCCTGGCCGAGGGCACGCTCGATGAGGTGTCGCGCAACGAGGACGTGATCGAGGCATACCTGGGACGCTAGCACATGATCGACATTAGAGGCCTCAACGTCCGATACGGCGGCGTGCAGGCGCTGTACGACGTGAGCATGACCATGCCGCGCGGTCAGATTACCTGCATCACGGGGCGCAACGGCGTGGGCAAGACCACGCTGCTTCGCAACGTGATGGGGCTGCTCTCGCCGTCGGAGGGCGCGATCGTGATGGGCGGTCGCGACGTGACCGCCCTGCCCGCCAACAAGCGCGCCCGGCTGGGTCTTGCCCTCGTGCCGCAGGGCCGCATGATCTTTCCCAAGCTCACTGTCGAGGATAACCTCAGGGTCGGCCTGCAAGCCCGCAGAGACAACAGCTCCCGTGGGCGCGTGCCCGACGACGTGTACGACCTGTTCCCCATTCTCAAGGACTTCCGCGGCAGGCTGGGCGGCGACCTGTCCGGAGGTCAACAGCAGCAGCTCGCCATCGCCCGCGCCATGGTCGGCGATCCCCGCGTCATGCTGCTGGACGAGCCCACCGAGGGCATTCAGCCCAACATCATCCAGCAGATCGGCCGCGTGTTGCGTCGCCTCGTCGAAGAGCTGAACATGACGGTGATTCTGGTCGAGCAGTACCTGGACTTCGTGAAAGAGTTCGGTCATCGGTTCTACGTGATGAGCCGAGGCCAGGTCGTCGCCGGCGGCGCGACGGCCGAACTGTCCGCCGACATCGTCAACCAGCACCTGAGCGTATAGTCGATGATCCTCCAGGCGAGCGAGCTGCGCACCACGAACACGACCGACGACACCTGGTCGGCTGGGCGCGGCGAGTTGACCGTCGAGCGCATCGACGATCGCAGCAGGCTGACACAGTCCCGCGCCACCGCTCCGCTCAAGCTCCTGTCGCCCCAGCAGCCCGGCCCCGCCGTGTGGATTTACGCCACGACCTTCGGCGGAGGGCTCGTCGCCGGCGACGCCATCGACCTGCGCCTCCACGTCGGGGCTGACGCCGTCTGCGTCCTCACCACGCAGGCTTCCACCAAGGTGTACCGCCAGCAGAACGGGCTGGGCGCCTCGCAGCGCCTCGCCGCACACGTCGCGCCGCAGGCCACGCTCGTGGTGGTCCCCGATCCGTTGGTCTGCTTCGAGAACGCGATCTACCGTCAGCACCAGCACGTGCAACTGCAGCGAGGTGGGAACCTCGTCTTGCTCGACTGGTTCACCGCCGGGCGCGTCGCCTACGGGGAGCGCTGGGTCTTTTCCCGTTACGCCAGCCGCAACGAATTAGCCGAGGCGGGCAAGACCGTCGCCAGCGACGCCCTGCTGCTGGATCCGGAGGATGGGCCGCTGACCGACATCGCCCGCATGGGCTGGTACGATTGCGTGGCCACGTTGCTGATCGCCGGCGAGCGGTTCGAGTCACTTTGCAATGACTTGGTGGAGCAGGTGCAGCGGATGCCGGTCGCCGCCGACGCGGAGTTGATCGTCGCCGCCAGTCGGACGCCCTGGGGTGCGATGCTGCGTGCCGCGGGCCGCACCACGGAGCTGGTCGCCGAGGAACTCAAAATCCGCCTGGCGTTTCTGCGCGACCTGCTCGGCGTCGCGCCCTGGGACCGCAAGTGGTGAGCCATCCGATGGAGGATTCGCATGCATCTTTCGCCGCGTGAGATCGAGAAACTGATGCTGCACAACGCCGGCTGCGTCGCACAGAAGCGGCTGGCGCGCGGTCAGCGGCTCAACTATCCCGAGGCCGTCGCCCTCATCGCCTCGCAGGTCATGGAGTTCGTCCGCGACGGCCGCAGCGTCAGCGAGCTGATGGACCTGGGCCGCCAGATGCTCGGCCGCCGCCAGGTCATGCCCGGTGTCGCCGAGATGGTCCACGAGGTGCAGGTCGAGGCCACCTTTCCCGACGGCAGCAAGCTCGTCACCATTCACCATCCCATCAGCAAGAAGGATGGCGATCTGCACCTGGCGCTCTACGGCAGCTTCCTGCCCGTGCCCGACGTGACGATGTTCCCCGAGATCGAAGACAGCACGCCTCCAGGCCAATGCACGGCCGAGCCGGGGTCGCTCCAGCTCAACGAGAACAGGGCTACTGCAACGATCGAAGTGATCAACACCGGCGACCGCCCCGTGCAGGTCGGCAGCCACTACCACTTCATCGAAACCAACGCCGCTCTCCGCTTCGATCGCCAGGCGTCCTACGGCATGCGCCTGGACATCCCCGCCGGAACCGCCGTCCGCTTCGAGCCGGGCGAGACCAAGTCAGTGGCCCTGGTTGAAATCGCCGGCAACAAGATCATCCGCGGCGGCAACAACCTCGCCGACGGGCCCGTGAACGATGACAACAAAGCCAAGGCCATGCAGCGCGTCAAAGCCGCAGGATTCGGCAACACCTGATCCCAGAGCAACGCCATGCCCTACAACATGCCCCGCGACGCATACGCCCAGATGTTCGGCCCGACCACCGGCGACAGGTTGCGCCTGGCCGACACGTCCCTGGTGCTCCAGGTCGAGCGCGACTTCACACGCTACGGCGACGAGTGCAAGTTCGGCGGCGGCAAGGTCCTCCGCGAAGGCATGGGCCAGCGCGCCGGCGGGCCTCCAGAAGAGTCGCTGGACTACGTCATCACCAACGCCCTCATCGTCGATTACACCGGCATCTACAAGGCCGACGTGGGCATCAAGAACGGCTTCATCGCCGGCATCGGCAAAGCGGGCAACCCCGATGTCATGGCGGGTGTGACCAAGGGCATGGTCGTCGGCGTCACCACCGAGGCCATCGCCGGCGAGGGGCTCATCCTCACCGCCGGCGGGCTCGACGTTCACATTCACTTCATCTGCCCGCAACAGGCAGACGAGGCCATCGCATCGGGGTTGACCACCATGGTCGGCGGCGGGACCGGACCCGCCACCGGCACATGCGCCACAACCTGCACGCCCGGGCCTGACCACATCAGGATGATGCTTCAGGCCACCGACGACCTGCCGCTGAACTTCGGCTTTCTGGGCAAGGGTAATACAGCCCTTCCCGAGGGGCTGCCGGCCCAGATTGCCGCCGGCGCCGTCGGCATGAAGCTCCACGAGGACTGGGGCACCACACCCGCCGCCATCGACTGCTGCCTCGGCGTTGCAGATGACCACGACGTGCAGGTGTGCATCCACACCGACACGCTCAATGAGTCCGGCTTCGTTGAGGCCACCATCGCCGCATTCAAGGGTCGCACGATCCACACCTATCACACCGAGGGCGCCGGCGGCGGCCATGCGCCGGACATCATCAAGGTCTGCGGTGAGCCCAACGTCATCCCCTCCTCGACCAACCCGACACGCCCATTCACCGTCAACACCATCGACGAGCATCTGGACATGCTCATGGTGTGCCACCACCTGGATAAGAACCTGCCCGAGGACGTGGCTTTTGCCGAGAGCCGCATCCGGGGAGAGACCATCGCCGCCGAGGACATCCTCCACGATATCGGCGCTTTCAGCATCATCAGCAGCGACTCACAGGCGATGGGTCGCATCGGCGAAGTCATCACCCGCACGTGGCAGACCGCCTCGAAGATGAAGGACCAGCGCGGCAGGCTATCCGAGGAAACCGACGATAACGACAATCTGCGCATCCGGCGGTACATCGCCAAATACACGATCAACCCCGCCATCGCCCAAGGTATGGGCCATGTCATCGGAAGCGTCGAGGTGGGCAAGCTCGCCGACCTCGTGTTGTGGAAACCCGCGTTTTTCGGGGCAAAACCCGAGATGGTCATCAAGGGCGGGCACATCGCCTGGAGCCAGATGGGCGATCCCAACGCCTCGATCCCGACGCCACAGCTTGTGTCGATGCGCCCGATGTTCGGCGCTCTGGGCCGCGCCGTGGGCACGACTTCGATGGCCTTTGTCAGTCAAGCCGCCGCCGACGCCGGCGTGGGCAAGTCGTACGGCCTGCATAAGCGCGTCGAGCCTGTCCGACGCTGCCGCGGCATCGGCAAGGCCGACATGAAGCTCAACTCCCTCACGCCTGCCATCCACGTCGATCCCGAAACCTACCGCGTCACCGCCGATGGCGAGTACCTGACCTGTCTTCCCGTCAACTGCCTTCCGCTGGCGCAGCGCTATTTCCTGTTCTGAGTTGTGAGATCGATCTGGCGCTGCAGACGCCGGTTGACATAATCGACGTGCAGGCGGAGATGGTAAAACTCCTCCATGTACGACAGCGGCACGTGGACGTCGAGCAACTCGGTTTCCAGCTTCGCCAGCAGCCGAGCGTCGGCCTCAAGCATGTCGTGCGTCGCTTCGTGGCGGAGGCGTTCGTCGATTTCGCGGAGCTGGCCGTACCAGCGATAGATGCGCGACCGGATGCGCCAGCGATACGTGGGCGGGGCGACGCGGAACAGGGGCAACAGCAGCGCCATCAGCGGCACGGCCAGGATCACGACGCGCTCGACCAGCGACGCCATCCAGAACGGGAACGTGCGCTGCAGCCACGACGGGCCCTTGGTCAGATAATGGCGCACGTCAGAGTGCAGCGGCAGATCGACCATGGCGGTGTTGGGGAATGTGCCCGGCTCGTGGAGCAGCCCCCCGCCGCTGTGGGTTTCGACGGCGGCCTGCACGAGCAATTGCACCACCGCGGGGTGCGTGTCCTCATGCACGGCGATCGTTGCCGCCGACGCCAGCAGCGCCAAGTCGTTGGCCGGCAGGCCGCGGGCCGGATCGACCGACCCGGCATAGAGCGTCACCACACTCAAGCTGTCGCTGCGGCGGTCGAAGGCGCGAATCTCGGCGAACTCGACAGGCTCAATCGCATCGTCGGCGAGCAACTCCGCCACGAGCGGCGCCGTGGGAGCCATGACGACGAAGGCGCCGTCGATCTCACCTCGCTTGAGCGAGGCCAGTGCGTCGGCCGTGGGAAGCGCGAGCACACTGGCTTGGCCGACCTGGCGGATAAGGCTCGACGCCAAGGCGTGTGTGCCACTGCCTTCAGGGCCGATGGCCACGCGCTTGTCGCGGAGGTCGGCGAGGCTCTCGATCTCCGTGCCGCGGCGGACGAACAGCCACAGCGGTTCGTAGAAAGCGGCCACGACGCCCTGCAGCCGACCCGCGTCGCCCGCAAGCACACCGCCCTGGATCAGCGCCGCATCGACGTCACGTGTCTCGTCGGCGAGCAGGCGGGCGTTCTCGATCGAGCCCACGGTGCTGAGCACCTGGGCCTCGATGCCGTTGGCCGCCAGGTACTCGCGATAGCGACCGGCAAAATGCGCGTAGGCCCCGCCCTCGGCCCCACCAGCAATCGTGACCGATCGCGGCGGCGCCGGCTTCATGAGCATCGCCGCCAATACCACACCGATCACCGCCACGAGCAGGCACGGGCCCCAGATCACGAGGCTGTCAGACCAGCGACGCTTGCGCTGCGGGAGTGTCATGCCGCCATTTTATCGTCGCGACGGATCGACGTACCGCTTACTTGCCCGCCACGACTGTGCTGACGCTGAAGATCGGCAACAGCAGCGAAATCGCCACGAAACCGATGATGCTGCCCATGACGCCGATCATCAGCGGCTCGATGAACTGCGTCGTGGTCTTGACGGCATCGTCGAACTCGTCCTCGGTGTAAAGGGCGATCTTGTCGAGCACCTTGCCCAGGCGACCCGACCGCTCGCCGGAGTAGATCATCTGGGCGATGCCACGGGGGATGAGCTGGGAGGCGAACAACGGCTCGGAGAGCTGGCTGCCCTGGCGGAGGCGTTCATCGACCTCGTCCCACAGGTCTTCGTAGAAGGCGTTCTGCGTCACCTGCTTGACGATGGCGATCATGTCGAGCACGGCGACGCCGGAATTGATCATCGTGCCCATGGTGCGGGTGGCGCGGGTGATGTAGAGCTTGCGGAAGAGCTTGCCGAGAATGGGGGCGTTGATCTTGGTGTAATCGACCAGTCGTATGCCCGTGGGCGTGCGGACGAAGATCATGCCGCCGGCGACAGCGACGATGACGCCGATGATCCACCAGACCCAGTGGTTGACGAGGATGGCCGAGGTGGTCAGCAGAAGTTGAGTCGGTGCGGGCAGCGCGGCCTCACGGGCTTCATAGATGCCGGCGAAGCGCGGCAGCACGAACGTGAGCAGGAAGATCGTCACCCCGATCGCCATGACGAGCATGAACGAGGGGTACATCATCGCGTTGCGGGCCTTGCGGTAGGTGGCCTGCTCCTTGGCGAGATAAGCGGAGATGCGTTCGAGCATCGGGCCCATGGTTCCCGACATCTCGCTGGCCTTGGTGAGGCTGATCATGATGGCGGGGAAGACCTTGGGGTACTTGCGTAGCGCCGAGGAAAGGTCGCCGCCGCCCTGCACGTGCGCGGCGACGTCGCCGATGACCGCCTTGAACGCGGGGGTCGCGGCATTGTCGGCGATGCACTGCAACGACTCGACGATGGGCACGCCGGTGTCGATCATCACCGCAAGCTGGTGGGCGAAGCTGATGACCTCTTCGCGCTTGACCCGCTTGGCCTTCTGCTCCAGCGCCGCGGCCGACGGCGTCTCGACCGCCTCGCGCGCCGGCGCCAGCTTGACGATGAACTTGCCCTCGGCGCGCAACAGCGCACCGGCCTCCTCCATCGAAGCCGCCTGAACAACGCCCGTCATCGCTTCGCCCGATCCGTCACGCGCCTGGTAGCTGTATCGTGCCATGGTTCACTCCCCACCCTCTATGCGTTAGCCCAATACCGTCACGCTGAACAGCTCCTCGAGCGTTGTCAGGCCGGCCTTGAGTTTCTCCAGTCCGTCTTCACGCAAGGTCTTGAACCCGCGAGTGATCGCCTGCTTGCGCAGTTCCTGCAGGCTCGCCCCGCGACTGATGGCGTCCAGCGCCTCGTCGTCGGGCGTGAACAACTCGAACACGCCGATGCGCCCCGCGTAGCCGGAGTTGCGGCACTTGGGGCAGCCTATGCCCTTGTAGATCGTGTCGATCTCCACACCCTGGGTGTTGAGCTTCTCCAGCGTCTTGCGCGTCTGGGCGTTGAGTTCCTGCGGCTCCTTGCAGTGGGTGCAGACCTTGCGGAGCAGCCGCTGCGCGAGCACGCCGCGGATCGATGCGGCGACGAGGTACGGCTCGACGCCGATATTGAACAGTCGCGTCACGGCGCTGGGCGCATCGTTGGTGTGCAGCGTCGAGAAGACCATGTGCCCGGTGAGGGCGGCCTGAGTGGCGATCTTGGCGGTTTCGCCGTCGCGCACTTCACCGACCATGATGATGTCCGGGTCCTGACGCAGCAGGGCGCGGAGGCAGCCGCTGAAGGTGAGGCCGGCCTTCTCGTGGACCTGGAACTGGTTGACCCCCGGGAGGTTGAATTCCACCGGGTCCTCGACCGTGGAGATGTTCAGCGTGGGATCGACAATGGCGTTGAGCGTGGCGTAGAGCGTGGTCGATTTGCCGCTGCCGGTCGGGCCGGTGACCAGCACGATGCCGTTGGGCTGGGTGATGAGTTCGCGGTACTTTTCGAGCATGGTGAACGAGAAGCCCAGCTTTTCGAGACTGGTCATCGCGTTCTTGTTGTCGATGATGCGCATGACGACCTTCTCGCCGAACTTGCCGGGCAAGGTCGAGACGCGCAGGTCAATGGGGCGTTTGTCCATCATCACCGTGATGCCGCCGTCCTGCGGGGCGCGGCGTTCGGAGATGTCCAGCCCCGCCATGATCTTGATGCGGCTGACCACGGCCGGAAGCATCTGGTACGGCGGGGTCATCTTCTCGTAGAGCGATCCGTCCACGCGGAAGCGCACGCGCAGTGAGCCGTCGTCGGGCTCGATGTGGATGTCGCTGGCGCCCTCCTGCACGGCGCAGTAGATCAGGTAGTTGACGAGCTTGATGACCGGCGAGTCGCCGGCGGCGCCCTCGAGGTCGGTCAGGTCGTTGACCTGCCGCTCGACGAGCATCAGGTCCTCTTCCTTGATCTCATCGACGATCTCGTCAATGACGAAGACGTTGGCGCTGGGCAGGTGGGCCTGGAGGGTGTTGACGATGTCGCGTGCGGGCGACGCGACGAGCTGGACCTGGTGGCCGGTGAGGCGTTCGACTTCCTCGATGAGGAAGACGTTGGACGGCTCGTGGACGGCGACGGTGAGCTTGCCGTGGACGAGGAACAGCGGCAGCACCACGTTTTTCTCGAGGAAATCGCGGGGCAGGACCTCGATGATCTTGGGGTCGGCGATCCTGGGGCTGACGCGGGCGAATGGCACGCCGTAGGCCTCGGCCAGCACCTCCATCACCTGCTCTTCGGTCACGAGCTTGAGCTCGACGAGGACTTCGCCCAGCAGTTTCTTGTGCCCGATCGACTTCTGATGCTCGAGGGCGCCGTCGAGCTGCTCCTGGGTGAGGATGCCTCGCTCCAGCAGCAGATCGCCGATGCGCACGGGCCGGGCCGCGGGCGCTTCGTGGTGTCGGCCTGGGGTTCCGATGATGGTCTTCATCGCAGGCTCCTGATCGCCGAGTCCACGTCGGGATGCGCGTCGAACCGCGCGGCAAGTCGGGTCATTTCAAGAATCTTTCGCACGGAGTCCTGCACGGCGGCGAGGCGAACTTGCCCCAGGTTCTCGCCGACGGCCTCCTGCAGCCACAACAATGCTTCGAGACCCTTGGAGTCGATGAACTCCATGCCCGCCACATCGAGCACGAAATCGCGCGTGCTCTTCTGGACGCGCTCCTTGGCCAGCTTCTGGAACGGCTCGACGGATTCCACCGTCAGCTCGCCGGCCAGCGACATGACCGACAACTGGTCATAATCTTCACAGTTGAGCTTCACGACCGGGCCTCCTTTCCTCGCGCTGATTCGACAGCCACGCGAAGCCCATCGGCCTCGGCGGCGTCGGCCTGCTGCTGCGCCTGGTGCTTGTGGATCAGGTCGAAGAACGGCGTGAAATCGAGGCCCACAAACGCCTCGGCCAGCACCGGATCAAACTGCGACCCGGCGCAACGCCGCACCTCATTGAGCACCTGATCGTGTTGCAGTGACTTGCGGTACGTGCGGTTGCTGCTCATGGCGTCGAACGAGTCGGCCAGACCAATGAGACGGCCAAACAGCGGTATCGCGTCGCCCTTGAGTCCATGCGGATAGCCCCGCCCATCCCAACGCTCGTGGTGGTGCAGCACGCCCGGGATCAGGTCGCCCATCTGCTTGATGTCGCGCAGGATTCGTGCGCCGATCTGCGGGTGCAGCTTGATGAGGCCGAACTCGGCCTCGGTGAGCGGGCCGGGCTTGCACAGCACGGATTCGGGAACCCCGATCTTGCCCACGTCGTGAACCAGACCGGCGATATAGACACGCTCGCACGTGTGCTCATCGCAACCCGTGGCCCGCGCCAGATCGCGCGACATCAGCGCCACGCGCTCGGAGTGACCGTGGGTGTAGCTGTCCTTGGCGTCGATGGAGCTGGTCAGCGCGTGGAGCGTGCCCAGGAACATGCCCTGCATGTCCTCGTAGAGCATGAGGTTCTGCAGGAAGATCGACAGGCTGTTGGTCAGTGAGGAGCACAGCTTGGAATCGACGGAACTGATCTGTGAGCCGTCGAGCTTGTCGCCGCCGAACAGGATGCCCAGCAGGTGGCGTTCGTGCGTGAGCGGCACGACCAGGGCGTTGGACGCCATCTCGGCCAGGCCGGGCACGTCCATGATGGTCGTATCCTCGATGACGGTGGGCTTGTGCTCACTGTTGCCCAGGAGCATGAGCCTGCTGCCGACGTCGCGCATGCGTTGCAGGTCCATCACGGGCGGCGCCGCGACGAACACGTGCCCTGCCAGCTCGTTGAGTCGCGGCTCGTCATCGACCAGCAACAGCGCCATCCACGTCAGGCCCGTCACCTCGCGCAGCTCGCGGCAGGCATCGGTGAGGAACTGGTCCGGCGGCTGATTGACCGTCATGTTCGACGAGAGCTTGTACAGCAGACTCAGCTCTTCGTAGGACTCGGCAAGCTGCTGGCTCATGGTGTGCAGCTCGCCGAAGCGGCGGTCGATCTCGATGGTGTCCTGGCGCAGCCAGCCCAGGGCCTGCGCCAAGCGATGAATCTCCATGTCGCTCATCAGCGACGCGGGATTAATCTGGCTGGTGATGCTGCGGTAGTCCACGCGGCAACTGTCACACACCAGGTGCAGTTGCTCGCTTTCGAGCAGTTCGTGGCCCAGGAGCATGGCGATGAGCAGCGGCTCGCCTTCGGTGGCGGCGGCGCGGCGGCGGCGCTCACCCTGAAGGGCGACGCACCAGAGCCCCGGCCAGATCGGCACGGGCTGACCCACCGCGCGACGCAGTTCCTCGGCCGCTCCGCGCAACGCCAGGTCGAACACTCGCGACGACACGATCAGCCGCTCCACTGGACGCGAGGCGCCTTCCAGCGTGAACCGATCGTCGCTGTGCAGCACGCCGACCGATACGCCCAGCGACTCGAGCCGCTGACGAAGTCGATCGGGCACCGCCGGCGCCGCAATCTGGGTTGCTGCGATCGTCACTGCGAGTTTATCCCCTGGATCCGGCGTTCCCCGCGGACACAACCGCGGTTCTCCCGTCTCCAATCAACTCCTGAACCTGCTCCAATACCTCCCGCGGGCTGAACGGCTTGCTCAGCACGCCCGCGATGTTCGTCTGGTCGAGCTGCTCGCTACCGAGACTGAAACCGCGCGCCGTCAGCATGAGCGCCGGCGTGCTTCGCGTCAGCTCGTTGAGCTTCAACTGAATGCACAGTTCAAGCCCGGTCATGAACGGCATCTGGAAGTCGGTGATGACCAGGTCCGGTCGGCGATCCACCGCCACGGTCAACGCCTCTTCGCCGTCCTCGGCGGTGATCACGTCGTACCCGGCGTTGGACAGCTTCAGACTGACCACATGAAGAATGTGGGTCTCGTCATCCACAACCAGAATGAGCGGCTTCTCCCGAGCCATGCCTCTTGCCTCCGCTGGCCCCGATAACTGCGGTCCTGTACAGGGCCCTACATCCCGTTGTCGGCAAGCGGAAGGCTGAACGTGAACGTGCTGCCTTTGCCGGCCTCACTTTGCACGCTGACTTTGCCGCCGTGAACGGTTTCAACGATCTGCTTGACCAGGTTCAGGCCCAGGCCCGTTCCCTTGGCCATCTTCTTGTGCTCCGCCACACGGAAGAACTTGTCGAACAGCCGCGGCAGGTCGTCGGCGGGGATCCCCACGCCCGTGTCGGTCACCGACACGTTCACACGCTTGGCATGCTCATCCACGCTCATCGACACCGTGACCTTGCCGCCGTCGGGCGTATACTTGATCGCGTTGCCCACCAGGTTCATCGTCGCCTGATACACCATGTCCTTGTCGGCGAACACCTGGAAGTAGAGCGGCGTGGGCACCTCGATCAGCTCGATATTCTTGGCGCGGGCCTGCGGCTGCATCATCTCGATCACCTCGCGGATGATGCTCGGCAGCGCGATGTGCTCGCGCTGCACCTTCACCACGCCCGACTCGATGCGGCTGATGTTGAGGATGTTCTCGATCAGGCGCGACAGGCGGTTGGTTTCGCCCTGGATGATGTTGTAGAACTCCTGGCGGGTCTGTTCATCCTGGGCCTCGCCGTCCACGAGCATCTCCATGTACGCTTTGATGCTCGACAGCGGAGTGCGCAGCTCGTGGGAGACGTTGGAGACGAAGTCGCTCTTCATCTCGGCGATTTCTTTCTCGCGGGTGATGTCACGCAGCACGGTGACGACGCCGGCGGTCTCCGTGGCGGAGGGGCCGTTCATGACCACGCCGTTGACGCCCGCCGCGCTGTCGTGGGCGCCGGGCGCCGACGCCACGCTGGCCAGCGACACGTCGTAAGTCGCCTCCTTCTTGCCCCGGTTGATCCGATGCTCGATGTGCCGGCGGATGGAGGCGTCGCCGGCGGCGCGCGTGTCCTTGATGAGCTTGATCAGCGTCGGGTCTTCGATCACGCGCTCGACCGGCCGGCGCAATGCGCCGTCGAGATCGAACCCCAGGACGCGCGCGGCCATCTCGTTGGCCATGACGATCTCGTTAAACGCATCGGTGACAACGACGCCGTCGGTGATCGAGTTCAGAATGGCCTCGGCGTGCTGGCGTTCGGCCTCGGCGATGCGGATCTGCACTTCGAGCTCGCGGCGCTGGCCGACAAGTTGCTTCACCCGGTCGCGCAGCGTGGCGCACGTCTCCTGCGCCGCTCTGGCGACCACCGCCAGGCCCATGCGGCTGCGACAGGCCGGGACCTGCCCGTTGTCCGCGGACTTGAGCGCCTCGATGAATGTCACCAGCCGACGCAGTTCACTGTCGAACCGGCCGGCAATCACCCACAGCGCTACGCCCACGGTTGTTCCCGCGGCAAGGCCCACGACGATCAATGACGCGATGCCGAAGCCCGAGTACGTCCATTCGGGCGCCGCAAACGCAATCAACGGAGCCGACACCAAGGTGGCGGTCAGCGCCGCCATACCCATACTGATCTGCCTCCACATGGACACCGTACGCCTCCATCCCCCCAAGTCCCTGGCCTCTTACTACGGGGTGGTCTGCACGCCCGCCATCGCGGCGTCGAGCAGCCTGGCAGCGCGCTCGTCGCCCGGTTGGCGGGCCAACGCCTGGCGATACGCGGCAACCGCAGCCTCGCGGCGACCGGCCTTCTCCAAGGCAATGCCGCGCAGAATGAGCGGCACCGCGTTGTCAGGTGCCAGTTCCGCCGATCGATCGAACATCCGCAGCGCGTCGTCAATGCGATGGCGCTTCTGCCAGACCATACCCATGAGCAGGTAGCCTTCGTGTCGTTGCGGCGCCAGCGTCACGACGCGGTTGGCCGCCGTCAGCGTGCCGCCCACGTCACCCTGCGCCCAGTTGAGTTCGGCCAACTGCAGCCAATCCTCCGCTGTGTTCGCGTCCAGACGCACAAGCTGCTGGAGCATCTCCCTGGCTGCACGCTGCTTGTCCTGCTTCATGTACACCGCGATCAGCGCCCGGCGAAGATCCAGGCGGTCCCGATGCGACGACTCGTCGAGCAGGTCTTCAAGCTGCTCGGCGGCGGCGTCGAGTTTATTGGCCGCCGCCAGCTCCAGCGCCAACTCCTCCTTGATCTTCAGATCGTCGGGCCGCAGCAGTGAAGCCTGCTTGAAATACTCGGCCGCCTTGTCGTGGTCGCCCTGCACCTGGTAAATCTGCCCGATCGCCAGCCGCAGCCCTGAATGCTGATCGAAGTAGGTCAGCTTGGCTTCGAGAAGCTCAAGCGCCTCGCTTTGGCGATCCATGGCCACGAGCATCTCGGCCATGGCCATGAGGAACCCGGCATCGTCGGCGCGAAGCTCATACGCCTGCTGATAGCGATCGTGGGCGCGGTCGTACTGCTGCCAGCGCTGATGCACCACACCCTGGTAAAAATGCGCCTCGGGCAGGTTGGGATCCTGCTCGATCGCCAGATTGAGCAGGTGATAGGCGCGTTCGAGCTTGCCCCGCTCCAGGGCGATGCGCGCCCCCAACACGTGCAGGCGCGGATTGGTCGGATCGACCGACATGGCGTCCTTGACCGACTTCTCGGCCAGGTCCAGGTCACCGGTGTCGAACTGCTGCTGCGCCATCGTCAGCATCAGACCGCTGCGCAGCTGCAGGTAGCGGTCTTTGGCGATTGAGACGTTCTTCTCGTGGTTCTTCTGGCAACCGACCAGTGCAGGCAACAGCAGCAGCGCCGCGGCAGCCAACGTGGGGATCATCCAGCGTCGTGCGGTATGCGTCACAGTAAATCTCCATATCCCTCGCGTCGAACAAGCGGCCCCGTCGCGGTCAGGCGGCGGGGCCGGCTATCGCTGGCTTTACTTGGCCTCGAAGTCCACGGGGACCTCGACGGCGGTCTCTTCCGCCTCGATGTCCGCAGGGACCTCGACGGTGGTCACTTCCGCCTCGATGTCCATGGGCACGGGCTCGAAGGCCGTCGGTTCCTCGACGACACCGGCGTCGGCGCCGAAGCCGGCGCTGAACGTCGTCTCCGTCTCGGCGGTGGTTTCAGCAGTCACCACTTCAGCCTCGGCCTCTTCGACGGCCTCGACCGCATCGGCGGCGTCGGCCACGGGCGACTCGTCGGTCGCCGAATCGGCCATGGGCTTGCTCACCTCGGCGGCGGGCACTTCCTGGCCGATCGCCTCGTTGAGGTCGGCCGGCGCCGCATCCTCGGTGGGCAGACTCTCGTCGATGTACTTGTTCACCGCGTTTTTGAGCGTGCTGCCCGAGGAGTAGTACACCTTCTGGCCGGTGAGCTTCTCACGCATGCGTAGGGCCTCGACCATCGTCGGGTCCAGCGACAGGGCGGCGTTGGTGGACCACAGCGCCTTCTTCTCGTCGCCGCCGTCCAGCGCTTTGCGGGCGTCGCGCAGGTGGGCCTGCGTCAGCTTGGTGCGGCTCCAGGGCAGCAGACCGGTGCGGGACTGCATCGCCTGGGCGGTGACGTCCTCTTCCAGCTCGGCGCCGATCTTGGCCAGCGACTCGTCCTTGATGATGGTGGGCTTGACGAGGAAGATGACCTCGCTGCGCGTGACGGTGTCGTCACGGCCCTTGAAGGCTTCGCCGAGGATGGGGATGTCGCCCACGCCCGGGGTCTGCGTGCGGCTGCGGGTGATGTCTTCCTTGAACAGACCGCCGAGCACGACCGACTGGCCGGTCTTCACGATGACGTTGCTCGTCAGCGACGAGTCGGACGTCTCGGGAATGACCTGGCCGTTGACGACGCGCTGCGTGTTACCGTCGCTGATCGACGGGCTGAGTTCGAGTCGGACGAAGTTGTCGCTGGAGACGAAGGGTCGCACGACCAGTCGCGTGCCGACCTCGAGGAACTCGACGGTCTGCGTGGCCGACGTCTCGGTGGTGGTGGTGGACAGGTAGCCGAGCTTTTCGCCGATGTGCAGGTCGGCGCGCTGGCGGTTGAGCACCAGGATCTTGGGGTTGCTCATGACCGTGGCGTCGGTGACGCTCTGCAGGGCGCGGACGAAGATGGCGGCATCGGAGCCGATGAATCCGAGCTTGATGCTGCTGGGTCCGGTGAGCGTGTTGCCGGGGGACGAGACGATGGCGCCGCCGCTGTCGCCGGTGGTGCCGCCGCCGACGTTGGGGCCGCCGGTGATCAGTTCGTTGACCGCGCCCAGGGGCGTGGTGAAGTTTTCGAGCTGCAGGTCGGTGAAGATGGCGAAGTCGACGCCCAGGGCGTTGGCCTCATTGAGGCGGGCCTGCAGGATGGTCGCTTCGACGAGCACCTGCTTGGGTCGCACGTCGAGCTGCTTGATCACATCGACGATGGCGTTGACGTTTTCCTCGAAGTCGCGGATGACCAGCGTGTCGGCATGGGCGAAGCTGTTGACGCCGGCATCGGTGGTCGAAGGCAGCAGGCTCTGGGGCACGGCGCCGCTGACGCTGATCGAGCCCGAGCCCGAGAGCATCGGGCTGACGAACGCCGAGGCGTCGGCGGCGTTGATGTAGTCCAGGCGATGCACGTGGACGACGCTCTTGCGATCGGCCTCCTTCATCACGTCCAGCTCCTGCTGGGTATAGACGTGGATGAAGTTGCCCTGCTCGCGGTAGCCGAAGCCGTTGGCGTGCAGCACGGCGTCGAGCGCCTGGTAGAAATCCACGCCGTACAGGTCGGCGGAGATATTGCCCACCACGTTCTTCGACGCGACGATGTTGCGCTGGCTCTGAATCGACAGCAGTTGCAGGACCTTGGAGACTTCCAGGTCCTTGACGTGCAGGTCGATGGTGCCGTCGTCGCCGACACCGACGTTCTGCCCCTCGGGCAGCGCGGGTGTGGCAGCCGCGGCATCGTCGGCGAAGAGCGACGCGGTTGCCGGGGTTACGCCGTCGGCGGCGACGGCATCGGTTTGCCCGATCGCCTCACCGGCACAGACCAACCCCAGCGAGCAAAAAAAAACGGCCGACCAATTACGCTTGTGACGTGCATCCATGAGACCCGCTCCTTCCTTCAAGCCTCCGAGGCTGTGGTTCCTTAGTTCATCACCAGGCGGACGCCAATGCCTTCCTTACTGAGCACCACGTACCGCTGGTCGATTCGTGTCACGGTGAAACCTTCCACGGTCTGACCCACGGCGAACAACTGGCCGTCGATCATCACTCTGGGCCGCGAGCCCTGGATGATGCTCTGAAGCGTCAGACGACTGGCCGCTTCATGCACCGCCTGGGCCGCCAGCTTGTCATCGACCGATTCGATCTGTGACTTTGCTACTCGGACCGTCGGCTCCTCCGCATTGGGCACGCGCGGATAATCTGTAGCGTCCAGCGCAAACAGATCGCGCTTGAGGGCAGTGGTCGGCTCGATCCATACAACCGGACGAATGACCACGCCACCTGTCGCCGGATCGCCGTTGGGGTTGGCCACCGCCAGCCCCGCGGTCGGCTCGGCCGTCGCCGTGCGCGGGACTTTCTGCAGCAGCAGCCGGCCCCACATCAGCATCGCCACCGCCAGCAGCCCCACCATGATCGACAGCTTCTTCTTGTCGGCGGTGAGCTGGTTGACGATCTTTCGCACCTGTGGATTCATGATCCGCTGACCTCCCCTGCCGTAAAGAACGTGCTCAGTTCGATGTGCGCGTTGAGCCGGCCCCCGCTGTCGGGCTTGTTGGTCAGCTCCATCCGATCAATCCGGATCAACCGGGGCATCGACTCCACCTGGCGGAGAAACGCATACACCGAGCGAAACGACGACGAAAAACGCAACGACACGGGCAGCACGTTGTAGTCGGCGCCCTGGACCACGGCCCGCGTCTGCACCTCCTTGTCGGTGGCGTGCTGGCGATCCAGCTCGCTGGACAAGGCTCGCAGCAGACTGGCCAACTCGCTCTGTGTGGGCACATCGCGCTGGGCGCCGCTGCACGCTTCGCGCAGCGCCACGACCTCGGCTTCGAGCTTGGGCAGCTCCTTCGACCCGGCCAGGTCCATGCCCAGTTGCGTCCTGTAGGCCTCGATCTGGCCACGCGCCTGCTTGCGCTGCCCATGGATCGGCATGTAACCGAACGCGATGAACGCCCCGAACATCGCCACCATCGTGCCGATCAGCATTAACTGATCGCGTTCAATCCGCATGGGCCACCTCCTGCTTCACTTCCTTGCGCGGACGGTAGTCGCAATCCAGCGGGACCTGCATCTCCATGCGAAACTCCCGCCCGATCACGCCCCTGGTCGTCACCGATCGGCTGTAAAGCATCTTCACGTTGGCGAACACCGCATGGTCCGACAGCGCGCCGACCAGATTGGCGATTTCCACGTCGTTGGGCGCCAGTCCTGAGAACTCGATCAGCAGCGCCTCCTCGACCGGCTGGTCGCGCACGGTGCGGCTACCGGCGTTTGACCGGGTGGCTTTGGCTTCGGCCGCGGTCTTCAGCGGCGCTCGGCGCGCCACCACCGTCATCTCCGTGACCGCAATCGAGTTGGGCATGGCCTGCCCGAGCAACTCGACCACCGACGTGTGCGAGATCGGCTGCGCCAGCTCGCGGCGAATGCGGTCCTGGTGCATCAGCAGCTTCTTCTCGGTGTTGAGCTTGTGCACCAGCGTCAGCTCGGTCTGGGCCTGGCCCACCGCCTGCTGCAGTTGCATTTCCTCGGCACGCACGAAGTTGAGCGATTTCCGCTCGGCAAACCACCAGGACACCAGCACGCCGACCGTCATCGCCAGAATGACCACGTGGCCGTACCGGCGTTTCCTGGCCGCGCGGTGGCGCACGAACGTCTCGGGTAGGAAGTTGATCTCTCTCATGCCGCCACCCCCTTTGTCTTGCGGGCGCTGCGGCCCTCGGGCCTCATGCTCAAACCGGCGGCGACCGCCCACTGGCTGAACTGGCCCCCGCGATCCATCGCCGGACCATGGTCACGAACGTCCACCTCGCGCAGCGGCCGCGCCGGCTCGATCGCAATGCCCGCCCCCTCGGCGAGCATCTGCGCCAGCTGCGCTTCGTACACTTCGCCGCCCACAAGCAATGCCTTGTCCGGCCGGCGGCCTCGGAAAGTCACGCTGTAGTACCGCAGGCACAGACCCACCTCGCGCGACAGGTCCCCCATCGTCGCTCGCAGTGCCTCGAACACCGCACGCTCGACCGTCTCCCGTCGCGTCGAGCCGAACAGCTCCGAATCGCCCTCCGCCCCGCCTTGCACCCGGCGACGAAGCTCCGACGCATCCTGCAACGGCAGGTTCAGGTGCTGTGCCACCATCTCGTCGAGCTTCTTGCCACCGATGTCGATCAGCTTCAGGAACATCACCCGCCCGTTGCGCAGGA
The DNA here is from genome assembly GCA_964518335.1 of uncultured Phycisphaeraceae bacterium. Taxonomy (GTDB): domain Bacteria; phylum Planctomycetota; class Phycisphaerae; order Phycisphaerales; family Phycisphaeraceae; genus CAZFDT01. The sequence continues at coordinate 106,771 of CAZFDT010000003.1, read as the reverse complement.
TGATGACTTTGCTGGTGAAGAAACCGATGTCGAGGATGACGTCCATCGCCGGTTCATCGGTGCTGTTGCACTTGGTCGCCAGGACGCGAGCCAGAGCGCTGGGCACGGCGTCGATGGCGACCGGGTCCAGGCCGCATTCGTTGATGATCTGCACGTGCTCGTCCACAAGCGTGCGTGGCGCGGCCATCAGGATGACCTCCTCACGCAACTCTTCGCCCTGGCGCACTTCGCCGGCGGGGTAGAACTGCAGGATGGCCTGGGCCTTGTCGATCTTCAATCGGTCCTGGGCCTCCCACTCGACGGCGCTTTTCAGATCGTCCAGCGGCATCTGCGGCACACGCAGGTTCTTGTATTGGATGGCCTCGGCGGGCAGGCAGGTCACGCAGCGCCGGCCGTGGAAGTGACCGCTTTCGAGCATCTCGGCGATCGCACGAGCCACGGCCTCGTTGCGGGCGCGGCCCTTGGCGGGCAGATCGACGGGCAATGCGACTTTCGACGCCGCACGCACCGCCCAGCGCGGCCCGCCGCCGTCACGATCGGCCTTGCCGCCTAGACGCTCCAACTGCAGCATCTTGACGCTGTGTCCCCCGAAATCGATGCCGATCGGGCATCGAGTCGTGTTCCAAGTGCCTCCGATCACGGCCTCACCCTCCTGCCGCTACCTGCGCGACGCTGACGCGACCCGTGAAGGGCGCGACCGTCACCCGATAGCGAACCTTGTTGCGAAACAGCAGATCCACGCTGCCACCATTCGACGGCGCCCCCAACTCGTCGAACACCAGCGTGGCGTCGCCGCCGAAGCTGGCGCTGTGCAACTGCACGCCCTGGAACCGCGAGTCGCGTGTGAAATTGGTCACAAACTGGTCCGACGTCGCCCCTGCCGCCACTCGCCACTTGGCGCTGAGCACGGCGTCGTTGCCGTCGCTGTCGATGCGCATGACCTGGTAGCCGTTGTTGGCCACATCAAAGGCCACCTTGCGCGGCGACTGGTGCGACACCGCTTCGTTCTGGGCGTAGAGAATGTCGCTGATGACCAACCGGGCCGCGGCCTGGACACCCAGCTCGCCGGCGCTGAGCATCTGAGGCACCACGATCGCCCCGACGAGGCCGATGATCGCCACGACCACCAGCACCTCGATGAGCGTAAAGCCGCCCCGTCGATGGTTGGGTCGAGTTGGCGTCGCTGTGCAAGTCACAACAAACGTACTCCGGGTAGGTCGGCGGTGTGCCGGGTCCGATCACTTGCCCGCGGCGGCTTCCACCTGGACGCGGGCGCGGCCGGACTTGAACTGGCCATTCAACTCTTCGACCTGTTGCGAGACGCGCTTAAGCACGTCGATCATTTCCTTACGCTGGGCCCCGGCGTTGGGAATGCCGTCCTGCGCATGCGCGGGCGTGGCGACCGACGGCGCATCGGGCGCCATCCACGCGGTGTACAACTGCAGTGACAGCAGCACAGCCAGCACGGTCAGGATGGTGTTGAGGTATCGCAGGGATCGCATGGCAAGCTCCTAGTAGTCGAAGTACGGGCGTCCGGTCTTGTCCTGGCCGGGTACGTTGGCGACGAATGTGAGTGTGGTGGGCTGATAGAGCCAACCCTCGGCGCCGGAAGGCCCGGAGGGAAAGGAGTCGTGGGCGCTGACGATGCGCACCGCGGCGCTGAGGTTGATCGGGTTGGTCGGCACTTTGCGGAGATACGGGCCCATGGCGTAATCGGCGTCCGGGTTGCCGCTGGGCGACACGCGACCGATCTTGTCCGTGTAGCCGGTCATCTGCGCGACGAACACGTCGGCATCGGGCGCGGCATTCTTGTTTCCATCGGGATACCCCGGTGCGGCGCCGCCATGCTGGGCCGTATAGACCAGCAGTTGCGTGCGGACGTGACGGAGGTTGTCGATGAGATTGGTTTCGCGTGCCGAGGCGGTGGCAGACGAGAAGCCAGGCAACACCAGGGCCGCCAGCAGCGCGATGATGAGCAGTACGATCAGGAGTTCGACAAGGGTGAAGGCGGACGACCTGCTGTGTGGACGAATCCTGCCCGTGGCAACGATTCGAGATGTACGGTCGTGACGCATGGCGTGGTTCCACTCGTTCATCGACACAATCGGGTCCAAGAAAAAGTCCCGGCGGCGTATTCGGCCGCCGGGACCAGGAGTCCTTACGGACGTTGTGATTAGGAGCCCTTGATCACGTCGGCGTTGTTGGTGCCGGCTTCGTCGGCGGCGGTGCCCAGACCCAGCTCTTCAAGCTGAGTCCACTTGGCGGTGGGGATGACCGCCTTGATCTGGCCGGTCGTGCTGTTGTACGCCCAGCCCTTGGCGGTGCCGGCGGCCAGGGCGGTGCTCACACCGGTGACCTGGTTCACGTCAGCCGTGTTGAGGAAGGGGTTGATCGGACCCTTCTGCAGATACGGGCCGAAGTCGCTGCCGCTGGTGGCGCCGTTGACGTCGGTCGTCTGCGTCAGGCGATCCCAGTTGGTCCCGATGTCCGGGTACGTGCCGTTGTGCTGCACCTGGTACAGCTCGAGCTGGCTGCGGATCGTCTGCAACTGACTGATCAGCGAGCTGGCCTTGGCCGTCTCGCTGGCGTTGGTGAACTGCGGGATCACGATCGCGGCAAGGATGCCGAGAATCACGACCACGATCAGAATTTCCACCAGCGTAAAACCCTTACTCTTCTGCTTGCGTGCCCACATGGCGCTTTCTCCTTAACGAGGCCTACGTGTACCTTGCGGCGTCGGGTTCAACACGAACCCTCGAACATGTTTTCGCCTGCGGGCCTACGCGGTCCCGCGTATTGTTCTATCCTCGACCCGCGATCCTGCTTCACGTGACAGGAGCGGGCGCTCATTCCATCTGGTTCCCACATCGGTCGCTGCCTTGAGCGACTTAACCAGACCACATCACCAAACAATTCAAATGCCTTATTCGCCATCCGCCGCTGTAAGTTCCCGGCCTTTCCCGCGATCTGATCCTTGCCTGACCGCCATGATCGGCAGGGATTAACACCGGCCATGTCGTCGCCTTGCCCTGACGACTCGACTTGGGGATAATGCTCAACGCCGGATGCCCGAGCCGGCCCGTGAGCGCCACGATGTCACCCCTGCCAATGACCGCCTTGCACCGCCGCAACCGCACGGTTCGGAAGCAGGTCGTGATGCGCGACACGCCTTGGCCGTATCTCATATTGCTGCTGTGGGTGCTACATCTGCTGCTGCTGCCCCTCACGTGGGCGACGCTGGATGACAACCATGCACACTTGCAGGTCGCCAAAGCGCCGCTGGCAGCGACCGTCACATGCGGGCAAGCCCTGCACAGCGATGTGCTGCAACGCCTCACGACGCACCATGTGAACCCCATGGCGACGGCCGTGGAGACCTCGCCACGCAAGCATCCGCACGACCACGCGCTGAGCTGGCTCATCCGCGGGGACTCCCATCGCACCACGCGATTCATCGGCCTGGGCGCCGAGAGCAGACGGCGCGGTCCGCCCATCCTCTGATCCACAGCCGCAACACACGACCATTGACACTCAGCGCGGCGACGTGACACACGTCGTCCTGCAACTTGTGCTCGGACCCAACGTCACCCCCCTGCTCATGCATCGCGCGGCCGTCGCGCCGCGGAGGTCGAATATCCCTATGTCAAACCGCAATCACATGGAAGATCTCACGGACACCGCTGCTCATCCGAATGCTCCCGACAAGAACTACCAGTCACTGAGCGGATGCCTGCTCCTGGCGGGAGCCCTCGTCGGCGCGATGATCGTTCTGGTGGCCATTGTCGCTCTGATGAGCACAATTGGAGGTTAGGAGACGCTCATGACGATTGCCCTGCTCATGTTGGGCTTGCTGCTGTTGACCCTTGGTGCAGAAGCCCTGGTGCGAGGCGCCGAGCGCCTGGCCGTGGCGGTGGGGCTCACGCCGCTGATCATCGGGCTGACCGTGGTGGCATACGGAACCAGCGCGCCGGAGCTGGCGGTGAGCGTGCGGGCCAGTCTGGCGGGCCAGGCGGACCTGGCGCTTGGCAACGTCGTAGGCAGCAACACGTTCAACGTGCTGTTCATCCTCGGCGTGTCGGCGCTGATCGTGCCGCTGACGGCACACGCCCAACTGGTGCGGCTGGACGTACCGATCATGATCGGCACGTCGGTCGTCACATGGCTGTTGGCGCTGGACGGCCGCATCAGTCGTGGCGAGGGCCTGCTCCTCCTGGCAGGTACCGCCGGTTACACGACCTTGCTCATCGTGCTGGGCAAACGTGGCGCCGTAGCGGACAGTGGTCCCGAGTCATCGACCTCGCCGCCGGCAAAACCACGTACATTCATCGTCGCGGCCGCACAGATCATCCTGGGGCTGGGCATGCTCGTCCTGGGCGCGCAGTGGCTGGTCCGCGCGGCGATCGACGTAGCCCTGTGGCTGGGCGTAAGTGAACTGGTGATCGGGCTGACGCTGGTCGCCGCGGGCACGTCGCTGCCGGAGGTCGCTACGTCCATCGTGGCCGCGGTTCGAGGTCAGCGCGACATCGCCATCGGCAACGTCGTGGGCAGCAACATCTTCAACCTGCTGGCTGTCCTGGGCGCGGCGGGCGTCGTCGGGCGGCAGGGTGTGGCCGTTTCGCCACAGATGCTGAGATTCGATCTGCCGGTGATGACCGCTGTGGCCGTGGTGTGTCTGCCCATCTTCTTCACCGGCGGGCGCATCTCGCGCGGCGAGGGAATGCTGCTGTTGACCTGCTACATCGCCTACGTCGTCTTCCTAATCTTCACCGCGACGCACCCGGTGGCCGCTGGCGTGCTGAGCATGGCCATGCTCTGGTTCGTGCTGCCCCTGATGCTCGCTGGCATGGGCGTAAGTGTGGCAACTGCGAAACGCCATCGTCGCGGTGTCTGAGCTCGCCACAAAGCCTCACCGGCTGCGTCGCTTGCGATCCTTGAACTGGCCCGCCTTGTCGCCTTTGCGGGCGATGGCGGCGCGGGCGCGGCGCTCGTGCCGCGAGAGGTGGCGTCCGCCCCCCTCATCGCCCCCCCCGCCGGCACGATCGGCGGCCTCGATCGCCTCCCGCTGTTGCGCCGTGCCCTGCGACGCGGCCTGACGCGCATCGAGCGCGCTCTGCGCCTGGGCTTGACTGGCCTCCTGCTGCGCATACACGTTGCGCACCTGCACATTGGGCGTGAGCCGGGCACGGAAAATCAGCTCCGTCACTCGATCACGCACGTTCTTCTGCATGTCACGGAAGAGGCGCGAGCCTTCACGCTTGTACTCGATGCGCGGGTCTTTCTCGGCGTAGCCGCGCAGCCCCACCGAGTCCTTGAGCTGGTCGATCGCGTACAGGTGGTCCTTCCACGCCGCGTCGAGAATCTGCAGCAGCACGTACCGCTCGAGTTGCGTCAATTCGGCGCGGAGGATTGCCCGGCAATGGTCGTACACCACGTCGCGGGTCGCCTCAAAATCCGATGCGCGCTCAAGTCTGCGAAGCTCAATCGTGGCACCCCATCGTTGCTGCACCTTCTCGGCGATCGCCTGCGGCGAGCCGGCCTTCACCGCCTCGTCGGTGAAGACATCGAGCTTGCCCGCCTGGCCGTCCTTGCCCAGCCACGCCTCGGCCTCGGCGACGAGCATCTGGTGAATCTCCTGGCCGTTCTTTTTCGACACGTCCTCGGGGGTCCACTCCAGCGCGTAACGCTGCTTGACCCAGGCGCACAGTTGACCGATCGCCCAGTTCGGGTCCTGTTGCGCCGCGGCGAAGGCGGCCTCGAGCGTGAACTCGATGGGGTAGGCGATTTCCCGCCGAGCGTACCGCGACCGCGCCTCGCCCAGGATCAGGTCGGTCGCCTGCTCCGCGGTCAATTCCGCCAGCTTCGCCGGTTCGAGTTCGAGCCCGAACTTCGCCTGCGCCCACGCCGCGAGATCGTTCGCCCCGTACAGCGGGTCCATAAACCGGGCGATGCCCGACAGGTCCTTGCGGTCGATCTGTTCCACTGCAGCGGCCAGCAGCAGGTCCTTGACCTCATCGATGTTCATCTGCCGGAGCTGGTTCTGCTTGACATCGACGCTGAACTGGCTCATCGCCCAGTGCTGCAGGCCCTTGAGGTCCCACTCCTCGGGCGGCACGTCGTGCGACATGTACTCGCCCAGCGTCACGTCGATGACCGACCTCGCCTCGCCGTGCGCCTCCTTGCGCACCTCGCGCTGCAGCTCGGCCAGGTCGTCCATCACCAGCCGCTCGGGCTCGACGCTCACCGACAGCTCCTGTCGGCACCACTCGGCGGCCTGAGTCTGCGCGTAGAGCGAGTCCTTGTAATACTCGACGTTGTCGGCCACTGCCTCGCCGATGTAGTCGAAGATGAGCTGCTCGATGTTCTTGCCCTCGAGCACGTCCTGGCGCGTGCCGTAGAAGAACTGGCGCTGGTGCTCCATGACCTCGTCGTATTCGAGCAGATTTTTGCGGATTTCGAAGTTGCGCTCCTCGACCTTGCGCTGGGCGCGTTCGACGCTCCTGGTGATCCAGCGGTGCTCGATGGCGTCGCCCTCTTTCATGCCCAGCTTGGACAGGGCCGCCATCGTGGTCTTGCCGGCGAACATTTTCATGAGCGGATCTTCGAGGCTGATGAAGAAGCGCGACGAGCCCTTGTCGCCCTGTCGGCCGGAGCGTCCGCGAAGCTGGTTGTCGATGCGGCGCGATTCGTGTCGCTCGGTGCCGACGATGTGCAGCCCGCCCATATCCTGCGAGTGGGTATAGAGCGACAACCGGTGCAGCAGGAACTCCGGCGCGGTGTCGAGCAGCTTCATGCACTCGTCGGCGGAGAGGTTGTCCACCTTCTTGTCGTCGATATAGACGTTGCCGCGCACCCAGTGGCGCAGGAGCTGGCGCTTGACCTCATCGTCGCTCATCGCCTCGATGTCCCTGGGCTTGAGGCCCAGGTAGGTCGTCGCCATCTGGCGATAGGCCAGGCGCACGAGTTCGTCGTCGCTCATGTCGGGCCGGGCGTCGGCGGGCAGGATGCTGCGAAGCTGCCAATGGCGCACCAGGGCGTCGCGCGGGATGGGCTGGAGCTTGATGTCGGTGCCGCGGCCGGCCATGTTCGTGGCGATCATCACCGCGCCCAACTCGCCGGCGTGCTCGACGATGTGCGCCTCACGCTCGTGCTGCTTGGCGTTGAGCACCGCGTGCTGGATGCCGTACTTTTTCGTCAGCCGCTGCGACAGCATCTCGCTGTTCTCGACGCTGGTCGTGCCCACCAGCACAGGCCGGCCCACGTCGTGGACCTTCTTGATCTCGTCGAGGATCGCGTTCCACTTGTCCTTCTCGGAGAGGAAGATCAGGTCGTCGCGGTCGATACGGACCACTGCAACGTTGGTGGGAATGCACACCACGTCCAGCTTGTAGATGTCGTGGAACTCGGTCGCCTCGGTGATGGCCGTGCCCGTCATGCCCGCCAGGCGCTTGTACATCTTGAAGAAGTTCTGGATCGTGACCGTCGCCAGCGTCTGCGTCTCCTGCTTGATCTTGACGCGCTCCTTGGCCTCGACCGCCTGGTGCAGACCGTCGGACCACTGACGACCGATCATCTTGCGCCCGGTGAACTCATCGACGATGATGACCTCCTGGCCTTCGACGACATATTCGTGGTCGCGGCGGTAGATCACGTGCGCCCGCAGCGCGTTTTCCAGCAGGTGGGGCATGTCGATGTTGTTGCCCACATAGAACGAGCCGATGCCCGCAACCTTCTGCGCTTCGGCGATGCCGTCGTGCGTCAGGTGGGCCGCCTTCTTCTCGCGCTCGATCTCGTAATACTGCACGAACTTGTCGCGTGCCGCCTCCAGCTCCGGCAGCTTCGCCTCCAACTCCTTCATCTCGGCTTTCCAGCCGGGAATCTTCTCCTTGTCGCGCGTGTTGCGAATCTCGCCCTCCAGGCCCTTGATCCGCATCATGCACTGCTGCACTTTCAAGTCCGCCTCGTCCCACGAGCGCTGCTTCTGAATCAGGTGCCGCGCCAGATCGTCCGCCTCCTTGTACCGCGGGGCGTCCTCGTGCGCCGGGCCGCTGATGATCAGGGGCGTCCGCGCCTCGTCGATCAGGATCGAGTCGATCTCGTCCACAATGCAGAAGTCCCGCCGCTTCTGCACCTGCTCCTGCGTCGTGAGCTTCATGTTGTCGCGCAGGTAGTCGAAGCCAAACTCGCTGTTGGTCCCATACACCACGTGACAGTGATACGCCTCGGCCTTCAGGGCATTGCCCGCGTGATATGTCCAATACTGGTCCGCCGTGTTCAGCGCGGGGAACTTGGCCTTGAGCAGCTCGGCCGGCATCGCCTTGGCGATCTCCTCCAACTGGTGGCTCGGGTGGATCGCCCCCACCGTCAGCCCCAGCCACTGGTAGAACGGAAACACCCAGTCGCGGTCGCGCTGCACGAGATAGTCGTTGACCGTCACCACGTGGCACTGCAGCCCCTCGATGCACGCCACGTAGCACGCCAGCGGCGCCACGATCGTCTTGCCCTCGCCGGTCTTCATCTCGGCGATCCGGCCCTCGCCCAGCACCATGCCGCCGATGAGCTGCACGTCGAACGGCCTGGCGCGGAACGGCGGACGCGACAGCGGATGCAACGACCGCACCGCCTCGTAGATCCGGTTGTCGATCTCCACCTGCATCCACCCCGGCACCAGCCCGTGATGGCCCAGCACACCCACCGCCGGCGTCGCGTCCATCGTCGCCTTCGTCTGCTCGTAAAGCTCGCGCACAACCGAAGGCAGCTTGGCGGCGTCAAAATGCGCCGCGGGATTGAAAATGTTGCGGATGCCCACGGCCCGGTCCATCACCTCCCGCGCCGTGGCCATGACCTGCGGCAGCAGGTCGGCCATCTTCGCGCCATCCTGAATCCGCTTCTGAAACTCGCGCGTCCGCTCCCGGAGCTGACCGTCGGTCATCCTGCGAACCTGCTGCTCCTCCGGGTTGATCAGCGCCACGCGCTTCATGTAGCTCTTGACCAGGCGTTCGTTGCGCGAGCCGAATATCTTGGTGAAGGTCTTGTTGATCGCGGAGATAACCATGGGGATTCCGTGTAAGCAAAGGGGTCGTGGCAGGTGTCAAAATGGACGAGGATCGCCGCGCAGGACCATGGCGGCGCGGCACGGGCGGAGAGGTCAGGCGGTCGGCGGGGGAAGGTTCGTCAGCGTCGGCAACAGCGGGCGAACGCGATGCGGTGTCGAGTCGGTGCGGGGCAGCACTGCTGTGCCGGCGCCTGGCTCGAGGGGGAGCGGGGCCCCGATGATGGCCGCGGGCGTCAGCGTCAGGCCGTGATCGTCATCGCCGATGGCCCCGGCCGTATTCGCCAGCGCCTCGGCCAGATGCGTGAGCAACTGCTGATCACCCGACCACGCCGTCGCCGTCGCGCCGTCCGTCACCGATCCAATCGACAGCATCGCCGCCACTGCCAGCAGCAGCACGGGCGAGAGTGCCTGATTGTGCATCGCGCGATCGGCCATGGAACCAGATTATCGGCAGACACACCCGTCAAGGTCAAACCCACGGGCCTCAATCGACGCCCTGCAGGCCTGCCCAAGCATGGGGCGAAGGTGGCGCGGCGGGCGTTGTGACCTGGCCTGTCCCGTCGAGCGTGCGATCATCACGGGGCCCCATCCTGGGCCTGGCGAGCAGGCCAGCCAGTCCAAGTCACGCGCCAGCGCCTACGACGGGAAGGTTGACGGTCTTGGTCGTCGCGACGGCGGGCGACGCCTCGAAATGCTCGACCGGCTCGTCGAGGAGCCGCTCGATGCGCTGGCGGGCATCGTCCTGTTTGGGGTAGCGGACCTCGCGGAAGCCGGTGACGGCGTCGAGGGTGGTGGCGATGGCAAGCCAGCGGGCGTACTCGCGCGGGTTCTGGGCCACTGCAGCGGGAATCTGATCGACGATCTGCACGAACCAGTCGCGGAACTCGCGTTCGCGGCGATGCCACCTGGGCATGATCTTGCGCAGCCAGGGCATGCCGGCCATCATGCGAAGTTGCCAGTCGCGGGTCTTGAAGTCGAAGCGGAAGCGCATGCCCAGGACGTCGAACTCGGGCCGGGTGTGATGGCGGTAGATGATGCGGTCGCCGCTGTTGGGATTGACGTTGAATCGGCGGCGGTCGCGCTTGTATTTCTCCGGGCTGGTGAGCATGGACGCGACGTACACCTCGTCCTTGATGAGCATGGCCTTGGCCAGGTTCCACACGATGGCGCGGGTCATGGCAAACCCGCGCTGCGGCGAGTCCTTATGGAAGGTATCGACGAGGCGATGGCAGTAGCGCCTGGCGTAGTCGAGCCCGCCCCAGACGAGGCAGTCGTAAGCGCGAATGATGACATCGCGCATGAGCTCGTCATCGACCTTCAGGCCGCGGGTGGCGCGGAAGGTCTGCTTCATGAGCACGCGGAACTGCCTGGCGATGCGCTTGCCACGGCGGCCACCCCAGGCGACCTCGATGGTGTTGATCTTGCGGCGAAGCGCCCGGCGGGCCGACTCGTACTCGTGCTGCAGTTCCACCACGAACAGGTCGGGCCGCACCGCGATCTTGCGGCCGATGTTGAACGCACGCAGATTGCGCTCCAACTCGCCGCGGATCACCGTGCGGATGGACTGCTCGATCACCTCCTGCGTCAGCGGCAGGTAGCCCTTCTGGAAGGCGATGCCCAGCATCATGATGTTGGCGTAAAGCTTGCTGTCGAGCACGCGCTCGCACAGGTCGCCGACGTTGAAGCCGACGAACCGATGAGCCTGCGTATGACGGCGGATGGCGTCCTCGATGGCATCCACCTCGAAGTCGTCGCGACCCATGAGTGTGAGGATCGTCGGCGTCTTGGCGGTATTGACCACGGCGGCGGTGCGGTCGGTCGAGGCGACGCGGTACGGGTGTTGCGGGTCGATCGCGCGGGCGGCTTCGAGCAGATCGACGCCGAGCAACAGGTCGGCCTTGCCGTAAGGGATCACCGGGGTGTGGAACCCGCGCGGCAGCGTCGAAGACGATGCAGCCGCGGGCTTTCTCGTGTAAACCAACTGGCTGAACACGCCGCCGTTGCGGATCGCCAGTCCCTTCTTGTCGAGGAACTGCACGTCGTAGCCCATGAGGTGGCCGGCGGTCGTGAGGATGGCGGTGCAGACGCCGATGCCCATGCCCCCGACGCCGGCGAGATAGACGCGCCACACGTCCTGGTCGGCATGGATCGGCCGAGGCGGATCGGGCAGGTCGTCCAGCCTCACGTGCTCGTCGCCCATGCGCGGCGGCTGCTTGCGCAGGACCGTCACCTCCTCAAAGCTCGGGCACGCATGGATGCGGTGGCACGCCCCGTCGTTGACGCACCAGGAAAAATCGGTCTGCATCTTCGGGCCGTAGTCGGTCTCCGTGATCGTCAGACCCGGACAGCCCGTCTGATTGGTGCATTCGAGGCAGAATTCGCACACCTCGGTCGCCACATTCATGTGCGTCTTGCGGGGCAGGTAGCCCAGCTCGCGCATGACCTCGCGTTCCTTGCCGCGGTTGCGACGGTGGAACGTGATGCCGCACTCCTTGTCGGCGATGACGATCTTGATGCCGTCGGCCAGGATCGTCTGCTCCAGCAGCTTGCGGTAGCGGTCGCGCTCGGCGGGATTGATCCGCACGATGCGCACGTCCTTGGCGAGCTGCTTGGGAATCATCGCATTGACGATGCGCTCGATGTCCTGGGCGAACATCGTATGCCCGGTAAGGTCGAGTTCGAGACCGGGGTGCGTCTGGTGCCCGGTCATCGCGGTGGTCTTGTTGTCGAGGATGATGTAGGTGATGTCCTGGCCGGCTTTGATCGAGTGGCTGATGGCGATTTGCCCGGAGTGGAAGAACGTGCCGTCGCCCATGAAGACGAGCTGCTTGTTGTCGATGAAGGGATCCACGCCGCTGCCCGTGCCGCCGCCCAGGCCCATGCCGCTGTAGTTGTGCATCAGCGGCTTGGTCGGCTCGAACATGAGCATGGTGTAGCAGCCGGTGTCGCCGTGCGTCACCAGATCGACGGGCTTGCGCTTGTGGACACGCAGCATGTACTGCGGGTCCATCAGGTCGCGGCGCAACTGCAGCAGCACGCTCGACGAATCGCGGTGCGGGCAGCCGGGGCAGAACGTCGGCGTGCGCGACGGCAGCGCGATCTTCACTTCGGCGGTGCTGCGAATGCGGTCCAGCTCATCGGTCAGTCGCCCGTTGGTCAGTTCGATCGGCAAAGTCGCGTGCGCTCGGAACAGCGGCACCAGCCGCTCGATCAGCAGCGACGGGTTGAGCCCTCGCGTCTCGGGCACGCCCGCGATCTGCTGCCCGCCGGCGGCAGGGAACTGCTTGCCGTACACCGCCGTATCGATCTCGCCACGCTGCTTCAGCGGCGTGAGAATCTCCAACACCTGGCGCTCGACAAAGCTGCGGCGCTCCTCGACCACGATCACCTGCCGGCACTGACGCGCGAACTCGGTGACAATGGCCTCATCCACCGGATAGCTCATCCCCAGCTTCAGAATCGGCACGCGGCCCAGCAGGTTCATCTCCGTCAGCGCCTGGGCGAGGTACGCATACGCCACGCCGCTGGCGATGAAACCCATCGGCACGACCTCGTCCTTCTGCGGACGGTAAAGGATGCGGTTGAGCCCCAGCTTTCTGGCCGCCTGCTTCAGTGCCGCAAATCGCTCGGCCATGCCCAGCTCGCGCTGCCACGTGCGCGGGGGCAGCAGCACGGTCTGGTCCAGCCGCGGCTCGATGTCCTTCGCGTAGCTGAGCGTCGTCTTCTGCTGCTCGTTGAGCGTCGGCCAGTGGTTGGGCCGGCACTCGACGCTGCCGCCGCCATCGGCCATCGCCACCGTCATCATGTAGCCGACGTAGATCTGACCCGCCTTGCCCAATTGAAACGACAGGCCCACCCAGTCCTTAACCTCCTGCGGCGTGCAGGGCTCGACCACCGGCAGACGCATGTGCTCGGCGATGAAGCGCGAGTCGGCGGGAACCTGCGTCGAGTCGCTCCAAGGGTCGTCGCCCAGCACGATCAATCCGCCCGAGTCGCCCTGCGTCCCGGCGAGCACGCCCAGCGCCAGTGCGTCGGACGCGACGTGGACGCCCACGCTCTTGAAAGCGGTGATCGACCGAGCCCCGACCATCTGGGCCCCGTTGACCATGGCGACGGACAAGGCTTCGTTGTTGGCGATCTTGGCGACGACCCCGTGCTCGTTGAGCAGCGGGCCGATGCCTTCGAGCGCATCGAAGAACCCTGCCACCGGCGAGCCGGGGTAGCCCGTGTAGAGGTGGACGCCGCCGACGGTTTCGAGGCCGCCTTTCACCAGCAGTTCATTGCCGGTGAAGATCTCGGCGCCGGCAGTGGTGAGGAATCGTGGGTCGATCTTCATGGAGGCCAACGGTCCTCAATGCGGCAGCGCAAGGCTCGTTCAGTTGGACAAACCCCTGATGCGCCTCCGTGCTTCCCCGACAACCGACACGATCGGCGACGCGGCGCAGGCACGCCGGGCCAATCGGGCTGCCCGTCCCTGGGCACGCGCGCACTGACCACGTCAGGCTCAGTGTGCCCGCGATTATAAGGGACGGAGGCGTCGGGCGACAATGGTCATCTTTACCCCTGACGCACGATTCCTTCGCAAACGTCGCCATAGCAACTGTTTACAATGATCGGCCCCGGGCAGTTTCCGGGAACCTCCCCGCGAATCATGCGTCGGACAGGATCGGATAAACTAACCCAATGGGCCAACGGCTGCTCATCATCGGCGGGGCGATCGTGCTGGCGGTGGCGGTGCTGCTGGTCACGTTCCTCAGCGACACGCCTCAACTGACCACGCCCGGCTCGACCGGCGCCGCCGAAAACACCCCCGCGCCCGCCCCGCCCACGCCAGGCATCACCCCACGCGACCTCGTCCGCGCCCCGGCTCGACCTGAAACCGGACCCATCGCCACCGGCCAGTACCAGGTCGAACGCCTCGACCGCGGCAGGCTCTGGCAGTTCTGGGGCCAGCGCGTCACCCCCCTGCCCCAGGGGCTGATGCGCGTCGAGCTGCCGGGCATGCGCATGCACATGGAGCCGTGGCGCGTCCTGCAGATCACGGCCGCGCGTGGCGTCTTCGTCGCGCCCAACAACCAGCCACGCAGCGGCGACTTCGAAGGCGATGTCGTCGTCACGCTCTTCGAGTCGCCCGACAACAGCCGGCCTGATCTCGACGACGACTCGCCGCACACCCAGCTTCGCCTCTATCTCGACGAGGCCGCGTTCGACGTCGAACTGGGTCAGATCGATTCCAACAGCCCGGTGCACCTGACCGGTCCGGCGGTGGACTTCGTGGGCAAGGGGCTGCGGGTCAACTACAACGAGCGCCGCAACCGCATCGAACGTCTGGAGGTGGCGACGGGCGAGGCGCTGCGGATCAAGCCGCGCGTCGCGCGCGAACGTCCCGAGCGCGAGCCGGTCGAACCCCCGGCGGTGGTCCTGCCGCCGGCCCAGCCATCTCGGGCCCAGGACGATCCCCCCACGCCACGACAGCAGCGCCAGCGCGAGCGTGAGGAGCGTCGCCGCGAGCAGGCCGCCGCGACCGAGCCCGAGCCTCCGCGCGGGCCTCAGTATTACCGCGCCACGTTCGAGAAGAACGTGCGCATCGTCAGCGCCTCGGGAACGATCGATGCCGACACCATGCAGGTGTTGTTCAGCTTCGACGAAGACGAGCAGTCTCCGGCGACGAGTGATGCAGCCGCAGCGCCGGCGGCGCCGTCGGCACACACGCGCCCATCGCGCGCGATCGACCCGCCGCGGACGGCGGGATTCAACATCGTGACAGTGGCCCAGGTCGATGCGGCGCCGGCGTCACCTGCCTTGCCGCAGACGAAAAACCCCACGCTCGCCGTCGTCGCCGCCGATGATGTGGTCATCACGTGGACGGGCAAGCTCATCGTGTCGCCTGAGGAAACCGCGCCCGACGGACTGGCGGGGCCGGAGGACCGAATGGTGATTCTGCACGGTTCTCCCGTGCGAATCATCACGCCGCGCGGCGACACGGCGACCGCCGCATCCGTCACTTACACCGAGCAGTCGCAGCGCGTCGCCATGGCCGCCAGCGATGAGCATCCGCTGATCGTCCAGTCCAGTGAACTGGGCGAGCTGCGCGGCTCGTCGCTGTCGATCGATCAGTCCCAAGGCACGGGTTACGTGATCGGCCCCGGCGAGCTGATCGCTCAGGCCCAGGTCGAAGCCCCCGACGCCGAAGCGACCCAGCCGATGCGCATCGCATGGACCGACCGGCTGGACCTGACGTTCTACCTGCGCGATAGGGCCGACGGCGACGAGCAGACGACGGCGGTCCGGGCCGTGCGCACCGCCGATTTCCGCGGCGACGTGAAAGCCACGCACCCGCAATTCGACCTCACGGCACAGCGGCTTGCCGCCGCGCTGACCCCGCCTGCTGCAGTGAACCGGTCGTCGCGGCAGTCGATCCAGCGACTGGACGCCTCCGGCGACGTTCACGTCGATGCCCGGGGCGACGCGCCGCAAGACGCCATGGCCATCGACGCCCAGACGCTGGTGATCGATCTCGCCCCCACGCCCGACGGACGCAGCGTGCCCACGGCCATGCAGGCCCGCGAGCGGGTGAAGATCGTGCGGCCCCAGCAGACGCTGTGGGCCAATCGCCTGGACGTGGGCCTGGGCGCCGACGAGGGGGGCAAGGTCGCGGTGCGGACGCTGCGGGCCGAGGATGACGTGCGCGTCGATGTGCAACCGGAGGACAGCGGCGGGTTTGCCGCACTGGCCCACCTGCTCGTCGCCGACGCCGTCAAGGGCGAGGCCGAGCTTTTCGGCAACGCCACAAGCATGGCCCGCGTCATGCGCGAGGATGGCGAACTGCACGGCCAGCGCATCGTGATGTACGAGAACTCCCGCCAGGCGCATGTGCCCGGACCGGGCTCGCTCACGTTCGTCACCGGCCGCGACGCCAGCGATCCCGACGCGCAGCCGACACATCTCAACGTCGCCTGGACGCAGGCCATGCGCTACGACGATGCGGCGGGCCTGGCCGTGTTCGTCGGCGACGTGGCCGCCGCCACGTCCTCGGCGCGCGACCGCACCAAGCTGACGTCGCGCGAGCTGCACCTCGAGTTCGAGCCACGCGACCAGGCCCAGGGCATGGCCACGCTCTTGGGCGGCGACCGCGCCATCCGCAAGCTCACTGCAACAGGCAGCGACGCCCAGCCCCGCGCCGACGCCGTGTTCCTGGCCATGAGCTACGACGGGCCGCCCGACGACCCCGCCACCCACATGGACACCCGGCTGCGCCTGGCGGGACCGTCCATCGTCTTCACCAATCCCGACGAGCGCGTCGCCGTTCATGGCAAAGGCTCGATGCTCGTCGAGGACTACCGCGGCCTGCATCGAGGCCCGGTCGCCTCGGCGCCCGTGTCCACGAACCTCGATCCCACGCCCACCGCCGCGGACACCCCGCCCCCGTCGCCGCCCAAGGCGCCGCCCGTTCCCTCCGGGCTGCGCCCGCCCAAACCCGCAGCCGAAAAGCCCGCGCGCGACCAGCCCGTGTTCATCACCGGCAAGGGCCAGACGCTCTTCACCTGGACGGGTTCACTGCAGCTCGACGCCAGGAATAATGACCTGCTCATCAAAGACGACGTGATGATGCTGCACAAAACGCCACAAAGCCCCAGCGTCGTCCAGATCAACTGCGACACCCTCGCCGCAGACCAGGAAACGTCCGAGGGCGGCGGCATGAGCGTCTGGCTCGCCGGCGACGCGCCCAAGCCCCAGGTCCAGACCGTCAAGGCCGACGGCAACGTCCGCATCCGCGAGGGCACGACCACCATCTTCGCCGACCACGCGCACTACGACGGGACTTCCGGGGGCGTCGATATCTTCGGCGACGGCCGGCGGCTCGTCACCGTCCAGGACGAGGACGAGCCGCTGGGCCAGCTCACCGCCCGAAGACTCCGCTGGCGCCTGGCCGACAACCGCTTCGAGGTCATCGGCCCCGGCCCCGGCCGCGCCCCCATGGGCATCCAACGCCGCGTCGAAAGCACGAGGAAGTAAACGGGCCAGAATGGCCCGGCTATGTACTCACCTGGGCTGATACCGCGGAAACAGAGGATCGCCCTTCTCGATCGGCGTCCCCGGCTGCAGTTGCCCCCACGTCACCCACTTCGCCAGATCGCCGCGCCCGTTATTCGCCAACGCCTTGGCATACTCCCCACACCCGATCCGCCCCCAGAACGCCTCGCAGGCATCCGGAATAAACGGCCACAACAACACCGACGCAATCCGCAACGCCTCGGCACAGTTGTAAAGAATCGTCCCGACCTCCGCCCCCGGAAGCAGCTTGGCGGGATCCTTCGCGAGTTTGAAGGGAGATGTTTCTTCGATGTAGGAGTCAACAAGCCGCACTACAGCAAGTGCTTGATCTGAAGCACCATTAAGTGCGGTTGAGTGAAATTCCTCGACCACTCCGTCTGCAAAAAGTTCAACTGATTCTGCCTTGGACCATTGGCTATTGGCGGATGGAACCTTCGCTTCGAAATACTTTCCGATCATCTGCGTCACACGACTGCACGAATTGCCAAATGTGTTCGCCAGATCACTGTTGTACACCTCGGCGAAGAGTTCGGCGCTGAAGGTGCTGTCGGTCGTGCCCAGCGGTCCCCTCGTGGCGAGGAAGTAGCGCAGGGCGTCGAGGCCGAACTCGCGGACGTAGTTGTCGATGGCGGCGGGGTCGAGGAAGTTGCCCAGCGATTTGCTCATTTTCTCGCCGGACTCGCTGACCCAGTAGCTGTGGCTGTAGATTTGGCGCGGGAGGTTGACCCAGTCGTAGCCGGGGCATTTCTTCAGGGCCAGCAGCATGCCCGGCCAGACGCTGGCGTGGAACCAGAGGATGTCTTTGGCGATGAAGTGGACGGCACCGCAGTTACTCTCCGGGGCCGAGGACGGCCCGGCTCGCCAGTATTTGCGTCGCTCGGGCGTGTCGATGTAGCTCAGATAGTTGAACAGCGCGTCGATCCACACGTAGATCGTCTGCTCCTCGTCGCCCGGGACGGGGATGCCCCAGCCGCCGCTGCCGGTGCGGCTGATCGGCACGTCCTCCGCCTCCCTGATGCGGTTGACGATCTCATTGCGGCGGGCGTCGGGCTGCACGAACGTCGGGTTCGCGGCGATGTGGTCGAGCACCTGCTGGCGATACGCGCTGAGCTTGAAGAAGTAGTTCTTCTCCTTCTTGCGGATCAGGGGCTTGCCGTTGACGGGGCTCTTGTAGCCGTACTCCTTGGCCTTGTTCTCGGGGACGTACTCCTCCTGGCCGGCGTCGTACCAGCCCTCGTACTCGCCGGGGTACACGTCGCCGCTCTTGAGGAGAGCCGCGACGTACTCGCGCACCTTCGCCTTGTGCCGCTCCTCGCTGGTGCGGACGAAGTCGTCGTTGGTCATCTCCAGCCGGGCGAACACATCCTTGAACGCCGCGGCGTTCTGGTCGGCCCACTGCTGGGGCGTCAGGCCCATCGCCGCGGCCTTCTCGCTGACCTTGGCGGCATGTTCATCGACGCCGGTGAGGAAAAACGTGTCGTCGCCGCGCAGCCGGTGATAGCGGGCAACGACATCGGCGACCATCGTCGTATAGACGTGCCCCAGGTGCGGCTTGTCGTTGACGTAGTAGATCGGCGTCGTGACGTAGAACGTGTCGGGTTGTTTGACTTCCGGGGGCATAGGTGGGGATTGTAGCGGCGTTTGATTTCATAGCCGGGACGCTACGCGTCCCCGGTCCCCGGCAGCGCGACCCATGGTCGCGGCTTTACAATGGCGGCCATGTCGATCGCCATGGACCTTCTATACGTCGCCGGGGCCGTCGCGAGCAGCCCCGTGTGGGGGTGGCAGATGCTGCGCACGGGCAAGTGGCGGACGGACTGGGGGGGGAGGCTGGGGAACGCTAAAACGCCGCAACGCCGCAACGCTAAAACGCGGAGGTTGTTGATCCATACGGTGAGCGTGGGGGAGACGAACCTGGTGCGGCTGCTGGTGGAGATGCTCGAACGCGAGCAGCCGGAGGTCGAGATCGTCATCAGTGCGACGACGAACACGGGGATCGCGCGGGCGGAGCAGTTGTACGGCGCGAGGCACGCGGTCGTGCGGTATCCGCTGGATTTTTCGTGTGCGGTGAGGCGGTTTCTCGACGCGGTGCGGCCGGATGCCGTGGCGCTGGTGGAGAACGAGGTGTGGCCCAACTTCGTCGAGGCGTGCCGGAAGCGCGACATACCCGTTTGCGTCATCAACGGCCGGCTGACCGAGCGCAGCCACAGGCGTTACGCGCTGCTGCGTCCGATCGTGCGGCGGATGTATGGTCGGCTCGCTGCAGTGGCCTGCCAGACGCCCGAGTACGCCGCGCGGTTCACCGATCTTGGTGTGCCCGACGATCGCGTTCGCGTGCTGGACACGATGAAGTGGGACACGGCCCAGGTCGCCGAGCACGTGGCCGGGGCCGACCGGCTCGCAGCCGAGATGGGCATCGACCGCGGGCGTCCGCTGATCGTGGCGGGCTCGACGGGGCCGGGCGAGGAGCGGCTGCTGCTGGACACGTGCCCGCGCGACGCGCAGCTCGTGCTCGTGCCGCGCAAGCCCGAGCGGTTCGACGAGGTCGCTGCACTTGACCCCACCATCGTCCGCCGCACAAAACCCGACACCCGACACCCAACACCCGACGCCCGTCTTTTCCTGCTCGACACCATCGGCGAGCTGCGCAAGGCGTATGCCCTCGCCGACGTGTGCCTCGTGGGGCGAAGTTTTCTGGGGTTGTACGGCAGCGACGTGATGGAGCCGGTGGCGCTGGGCAAGCCGACGGTGATCGGCCCGCACCACGCGGACTTCGCCGACGCGGTCGCGACGTTGCGTGACGCGGGCGGGCTGATCGTGACGGACGCGCCGGGCCGCGCCGCCGCTGAGCTGCTTGCCGATCGCACCCGTGCGACGGAGCTGGCGCGGCGCGGGGTTGCCGTGATCCGGTCGCGGCAGGGCTCGACCCGTCGCCACGCGGAGCTGATGCTGCAACTGCTCAGGGCGTAGTCGCCGCCGCGCGCGGCCGGGCCAGCCATGCCCGCCACGTCGCCGCCGCGGGCTTGTCGCCGCCCTCGATCGTGTAAAGCCCGAGGAACCGCATCCAGTTCGCCGCGGCGTCGAACTGATCACGATCGGCCTCGACCTGCGGCAGGTGCATCGAGTCGGTCGTCGAGGTCCACACCACCAGCGCCATGCGGTGCGCCGCGGCGGCGTCGAGCACCCGCCGTGCATACTCGGCCTGGTCCGCCGCCGTCCACGGCGCGACGCTGGGCCAGGCGGTCTCGAAGATCGCCACGGGCAACTGCAACGCCGCCGCGTCGTTGAAATAGGCCGCATCGACCTCGCCGGGCGACAGGCCCGCCAGGTGCGGGTACACCGAAACCCCCAGCACGTCGAGCTGGTCGCCGAACGCCCGCACGGGGTCGAGATTCGCCTTCACATTCCAGTGCCTGTCGCGGCCGGTGATGAACTCGTACTGGAACGTCACCAGCACGTTGGTGGCCGGCGACGCGGTCTTCACCGCCTCTCTCGCCGCGCGGTACGCCTCCACGAACCCGGCAAAACTCTCCGGGGCCAGATGAGCGTGGTAGTTGGCCTCGACGCCGAGCACGAAGTTGGCGGGCTGGTACGTTGCCGCCACCTGTCGAGCCATGGCGACAAAGGCGTCGCGTGTCGACGCGTCCCGCCACGACCACGGATGGGCCTTGCTCTCGAACAGCGCGGTGCGTGTCGCGTCCTGCCAGTCCACTGCAACGGTGAGGGTCCTGCGTTGCTCGCGTGCGATCGTGCCGATCCACGTCGCCATGGCCACGACATCCGGCCCGTTGGGCCGCCAGGGCAACTGCACCAGCATGTGGTCGGCGCTCTGGATCGTCCGCCCGATCCCCGCCTTGATGATCGGGTCGGGCGTCTTCTCGCCCATGGGCGGCCAGTAGATCAGGCCCATCTCGAAGGGGCGCGTCTGAGGCTCGGCGGCAAAGACGCAAGCGGCGACGGTCACGATCAGCGTGGGTGTCAGCATGATCGCGAGTATGGCGCAGACCCCCGGGGGGTTGTCAACGCCCCCTCAAAATGAAACCCACGCCGCAGCCCGAAGACGGGCAGTGGCGGGCTTTCGGGCTATCGCTTGATGCGGGCGCTGCCGCCGCCGGCGACGTGCTGGAGCTCGTCGAGGGTGATCTGGCTGGTGTCGCCTCGGGTGGACATGAGCAGGGCGCCGTGAGCGACGCCGGTGTTGACGCACTGCTGCGGGTCCATGCCCGTGAGGAAGCCGTAGGTGAACCCGCTGGCGAAGCCGTCGCCGCCGCCGACGCGGTCTTCGATTTCCAGGTCGGGGAAGTTCAGCCCGTCGTAGAACACGCCGTCGTGCCACATGATGGCCGACCAGTCGTTGACGAGGGCGGTCTTGACGCCGCGCAGCGTCGTGCCCACGACCTTGATGTTGGGGTAGTCCTTGACGACGCGCTCGACCATCTTCTTGAACGGGCCGACATCCAGCGAGCCGCTCTTCTCGACATCGACGCCCTCGGCCTCGTAGCCCAGCACCTTCTCGAAGTCCTCCTCGTTGCCGATGAGGCAGTCGATGTAGGGCACGAGCGGCTTGGTCGTCTCGATTGCCTCCTTGCTCGACCAGAGCTTGCTGCGGAAGTTCAGGTCATAACTGACGATCGTGCCCGCGTCGTGAGCGGCCTTGACGGCCTCGGCGACGACCTGGCGCGTGCCTTCGGAGAGGGCCGCGAAGATGCCGCCGGTGTGCAGCCAGCGCACGCCTTTCTCGGTGAAGAGCTTTTTCCAGTTGACGCTGCCGGGGGTCATGCCGGAGGTGGCGGTATGCCCGCGGTCGTAGAGCGTGGTGCTGGCTCGCTTGGCGTGGCCGACCTCGGTGAAGTTCAGCCCGATGCGGTCTTTCTTACCCACGCCGTCGTATTTCTTCTCGACGACGAACGACACGTCCATGCCCGCCGAGCGCGCGTGGTTGCGGATGATCGCGCCCATAGGCGAGGAGTTGAGCCCGCCGACCCAGCCGGTGCGCAGCCCCAGTCGTGCCAGGGCGTACGCCACGTTGTACTCGCCGCCGCCGACCCACACCTCCAGCTCGTTGGCGAACTCGATGCGGCCGTGGCCCTTGGGCGACAGGCGGATCATGCACTCGCCCAGGGCGACGAGATCGAGCTGGCAGTCGGACGCGGGGCGGATTTTCATGGCCATGGGCGGGTTTCCTCGTTGCAGGTGGGTCTGTGGGGGCGGGAAATCGGACCGATGATTCTGCAGACCTTGGTGTTGCTTGTCAAAGCCGTCCACGCGAGCCGATGGCACGGTCAGCGTGCGACGCTAAACTGGAAAGCCATGGGCCGGGTTTCCACCGCCGACGCGCTGGAGCCGCCGGCGGTGCGGTTGTGTGTGTGCGCCGATCCGCCGGATGACGTTGCGCTGCGCGAGGCCGCAGAGGCCATGGGCTTGTCGCTGGCGATGCCGGTCCTGCACTATCCCCATGCCGGTTTCGACGGGCTGCTGGTCGTGACCGCGGCGTGCGTCGAGCTGCGCTGGCTCAGTCCGACGACCGACGTGCCCGGCGAATCGAAGCGCTCGGCGCCGATCCGCGCCGACTTCGCCCAACTGGACACCGCCTCGGGGCCGGGGCGGTCGCATCGTCAGCCGCTGGCCAAGGCGGTGGGACTGGGCAAGAGCAGCAACGGGCCGCTCGACGTGATCGACGCCACCGGCGGGCTGGGGGAGGACGCCTGGCTGCTGGCGGCGCTGGGCTGCCGGGTGCGCATGTGCGAGCGTCATCCGGTGGTGGCGACGTTGCTGAGGGACGGGCTGCGCCGCGCGGCCGAGGCGGCGCCGGACATTGCGGCCTGCCTGACGCTGCACGCCGTCGATGCGCGGTCATACCTGGCGAGTCTGGATGCCGCCCAGCAGCCCGACGTGGTTTATCTCGACCCGATGTTCCCGCCGCGCGAGGGTTCGGCGCTGGAGCGCAAGGCCATGCGCGTGCTGCGCCGCATCGCCGGGGACGATCCCGACGCCGACGCCCTCTTCGCCGCCGCTCGCACCGCTGCCCGTCGGCGCGTGGTCGTCAAGCGTCCTGCCGATGCCCCGCCGCTGGCGAGCGACGTCACCACGTCGCACTCAGGCAAGGGTTTCCGGTTCGACGTGTACGCCGTCGCCTGACGCCGCCGCGGCGGTCTCCTCGGGCGCCAGTTTGTGGCCGCACTCGGGACAGAGGGGCGACGTGAGCTTGAAGAGCAGGTAGTTGCACTGCGGACAGCGCGGCTCCTCGATGTCGAGGGTGAACTTGAGGCGGCAGCGCGAGCAGCGTGACGGGCCGTTGGCGACGGTCTGCGTCAGCAGGCAGCGCGGGCAGACGATCTGCATGGCCAGGCGCACGCTTTCGACGCCGGCAATCCTGTCCAGGCCCTGCACGCGTTGCGCGATGCGGCCGATGACGCCCGCGGCGGCGGCAAGGATGCCGACCACGGCCAGCAGACGGTAATACGCGCCGCTATCGATCTCGAACACGATCGCCAGCGTGATCATGGCCGCCAACGCCAGTGACAGGACGATGGCCGCCGGCCGCAACAGCGCGGGCGTGTCGGTCAGCCGCAGGCCCGCGAGTTGGCCGGCCAGGGGCACGGCGATGCTCCACGTCGCCAGCAGACCCATGCACTTGGCCAGCATCTCGCCCGCATCGTGGTGCTGGGTCAGCGCTTCGAACAGACCCCAGATCGCCGCCAGATAGACGATCGCGCCCACCGCCTGCAACACGTATGCCACCAGCATCAGCGGCCGCCAGCGCAGGTTCTTTTCGTGGACGTCCGCCGCCGCCAGCGCCACGCCGCTGAACAGGCCCACCGTCACCAGCGTCATCAGGCTGCGCAGCGTGAACTCGCTGCTGCGGCCCGCCAACAGCATCACCACGCCCAGCAGCGAGGCGGCGCTGAGGCACACGATCAACCCCATCAGAAACGCGCGCTTGAGCTTCATGCGATCACCACCCCACCGCTGTGAGTCACGGACGCGCCCCCTGGCGGATCAGTGCAGCGGTTTCCTTGTGGTACCAGGAGTTGCGGGCGATGTCGCGCAGGGCGAGCAGGGCCTGACCGGTGGCGCAGACCCAGAGAATGCCGATGAGGCCCGAGCCGAAGGTGACGGCCAGCGCCGGGCCGGCGGCTTGGGGAACTTCCCTGACCGCGTTGGAGCCGACCAGCACCGCCAAGATCAGCACCACCCACAGCATGAAGGCCATCGCGCTCAAGGCGATGAGCATGAAGCCCAGAACCTGCAAAAACACATACTGCGGCACATGCACGTGCGGCACGTGGTGATGCCCGGGATCGGCGACCGCATCGGCGGCAACGTCGGCAGCGACCTGGTCCGCGGCCAGCTCGGCGTCGAGCTTGAGCGTCAGCTCCTCGGGCAGCGACGTGGTGCTGGGCGGATCGTCGAGCGCCTTGAGCAGCTCGGAGGCCTGTGACGACGCCAATGGCGAATGGGAGGAGCGCGCGGGCCTTGCCTCGGGGATGTGCGCGGGACGGGGCGAGGCCGTGGGCGCCGCGGCGCGACGGACTGCTGCAGTGGTCCCAGTCGCCGCAGACGCGGGCACGCGTCCCGTGGCTAGCCCCTGCACCGCGATCGGCTCATTGCGCGCCAGCGTCGGCGCCGAGCACGCCGGGCACTTGACGTAGCGCCCCTCGTAGTCGTTGGGAACCGCGATCTTGTGTTGACACTCGTTGCAGCGAAACTTGATCATGACCCCACCCCGCCAAAACCCACCACATGGCGCGGCGCCCGGTGCGCCGCGTGTCCGCCTATTCTACTGCGCCGAGGCGTTGGGGGCGGGCACGAACAGATAGGTCCCCCCATATTGGTCGGCCAGGCGGCGGAGCGTGCCCTGCGGGTCGGCCCGGAACAACTCGACCCCGTGGATACGCACGTTGGGCTGGCGCGACAGCTTTTGCACCCCCGCCAGCAGCGCCGCGGGGCTCAGGGCCTCGCCTTTTCTGCCGCAGATCTCAGCGGAGATCAGGTAAATGTCGTCGGGCTTGAACGTCAGGGCCTGCTCCATGGCCGCCAGCGGGTTGGCATAGCCCCTGGGCTTGACGTGGCCGGCATCAGGGCCCAGCCAGGCAGTCACCTGCTCGGCGGCCTTGGCGGTCGTCGGCTTGAGCCCGCGCGGCGGGATCTCCGTCACGCTCTTTTCCTGATAAACCAGCACGGTGAACGCATCCTCATCGGCCAGGCGATCGATCAGGTCGTGCACGCGGTCGATGGCCAGCGGCATGGCCTGGCTCAGCGGCTCGGACGCATCGAGCACGAACACGACGCGCCGCGGCGCTCGGGCCGGCGTCGCCGACGCTGCAGTGGACTCGTCCGCGGCCTGGCCCGAGGCGAGCTGGTACAGCGGCGTCGTCAGCGGCGACGGCTTGGCGGCGGCAAACTGCGTCGCCGCCAGGCGCAGACGCTCCTGCTCGGCCAGGTCGTCGATCATGTACCAGTCCTGCCACCGCTGAATCCCCATCGCCCGCGCCCGCGTCGGATCGAGCGTGCGCCCGTCGATGCGCTGGCCCGTCACCGGATCGGCCCGGCCGCCGACGAGTTCGGGCAGGCCCGTCTCCCACGCCCGCTTGTAGGCGAGTTGCGTATCGGTGAGCAATTCGCCGGGCGGGGCCTTGAGGACGCCCCCGCCGCGCGGCGTGTCGCCGGCGCCCAGCGGGTCGGGCGTGGGATAGATCGACACGTTGGCCGCGGGCACGTCGCGGCGCGCCGTCGCGCTGTCGCCCGGTGACGAAGCAGGCTTGGCGGCGGGCCGGGCGGGTGCGGCCGGCGGCGTCTGCGCCATCGCCAGACGCACCTGCTCGCGCAGCTCGCCACGAAGCCCGTCGAGCACCGCCTGGGCGATCGGCTCATTGCGCGAGCGAAGCTCGGCCAGCAACTGACGCAGCAACTGCTCGTGACGATCGCCGCCCATCGCCGTCGCCGTATCGCCCGACGACGCATCCAGCGCCTCGCGCTCCTTCACGGCCGCGAGAATCTCCTTGAGCATCGCCTCGTGACCGGCGTCGGCCGGGGCGTCGAGCCTGGCCAGCACCTGCTCCACAAGCTGCTTGGTCTGTACCGGCTGCGACTCGACGGCGGCGGCGATCTGCCGCAGCAGCTCGGCGCTCTTCGCGTCGGCATCGCCCGCGGTGGCGGCGCCCGCCTCCAGCTTCGCCGCGATGTCACGCAGCAATGGCTCGCTCTTGTGCGGCTGAGCATTGACCGCCGCCAGCACCTCGTCCAGCAGCGGGTCGCGCTGCGCCTTGACGGGCTCGTCCAGACGCGTCAGCACCTGCTGCAGCATCGCCTGGGTCTGGTCCGGCTGGGCCTTCACCGCCACGAGAATGTCGGCCAGCGCCTGTTGCATCGCCTCGTCCGGCCGGGCCGAGACCTGCGCGAGAATCTGCTTGAGCATCTCATCGCGCGGTGCGAGCCCGGCCGCCAGCGCCTGGTCGATCTGCTCCTGCGTCGGACGGCTCTTGAGCTCGTCGTAGAGCATGCGAAGCAGCGAGTCCGACGCCTCGCGCTGCTCGTTGATCTTCGCTTCCACCGCCGCGGCCAGTTGCTCCTTCGTGGGCTGGGCCTGCACGGCGGCGAGCACGTCGCGCAGCATCGCCTCGCCGTCACGCGGCTGGTTCTTCAACGCCGTGTCGATCGCCGCGGCAAGCTGCTCGCTCGTGGGCCCACGGCGCACGCTGTCGAGAATCTCCTTGAGGACGGCGTCGTCGGCGGGATCGGTCCTGGCCTGCACGTCGGCGAGCACCTGGCGCATCGCGTCGGCCTGCCTGGCGGGGAGGTCGGCCACCGCCGCCTCGATCGCGGCCACCATCTGCTCGCGTGTGGGCCTGGCCTCGAGCGCCGCCAGCGCAGGCGCCTGCGCGTCGAGCTTGGCCGACAACTGCAGCAGCAGCGGCTCGAGGTCCTTGGGCTGGCGCTGCACCGCCGCCAGCACCTCGTCGAGCCGGGCGTCGGGCTGGGGCTGGGGCAGCGCGTCGAGCTTCGTCAGCACCTGGGCGAACAGGTCGCGCGTGCCCTGCGGCTGCGCGGCCACGGCCTGGAGCACGCGGGCGATCGCCTCCTCGTCGGCCTGGGCCTGGGCCTCGAGCTTCGTCAGCACCTGCCGCAGCAGCGGCTCGAGATCGGCCGGTTTGTCCGGCTGCGGCTGCGCCTGGATCGCCGCCACGATCTCCTGCCGCGCCGCGTCGAGCTTCTGGGGCTGGGCCTGCACCGCATCGAACAGCTCGCGCAGCATCTTCTCCTGCGCCAGGCGCGACTCGCGGAACTGCGTCATCTGCTCCTGCACCAGCGCCTCGGTCAGCTTCGGCTGATCGCGCACGGCCACGAGCACCTCGTCGAGCTTGGCGGCGGCCTGGGGATCGGCCGCCTGGCGGGCCTTGACCTCGGCGAGGATCGATTCGAGCAGGTCCTGACGCCCGGCGTCAGCGCTGCGCGTGTCGGCGACCTGGCGAGCGACGGCGTCGAGCTGCTCGCGGGTGGGGGCGGCCTGCACCGCCGCCAGCACGTCGCGGAGCATCTGCTTCGTCTCATCGGGCTGAGCGGCCAGCGCCTCGCGCAGCTCGCTGACGAGCTGGGATGAGTCGATCGGCGCCGCGGCGGCGGGCGCCTGGGTCAGCAGTTGCTGGCGCAGCGCCGCATTGTGGCGGCGGGCGTCGAGGAGCATGAAGAGGTTGAGGGCGACGAGTCCGACGGCCGCGGCGGCGGCCAGGCCGATGGCGAAGTCGCGCAGCGGCCGGCGCGGGCGGACGTCAGGACGTGCTGCAGTGGTCCGGTGGGCGGCGCCGTCGTCGGGCAGGTCCATCGGCGTGTTGGCGGGGTCGGCCAGCAGCTCCATCTTGCGGGCCTGCTCGACGGGCACGCGGGAAACGACCAGCACGGTGCGGCCGATCTGCAGACGGTCGCCGTCCTTGATCTGGGTGCGCGTGCCGCCGACGGGCTTGTTGTTGCGGTAGGACCCATGGCGCGAGTCCAGGTCGCGGCAGAGCCACTGCCCGCCCTCGCACCACAGTTGCACGTGCTGACGACTGATCTTCGAGTCGGTGAACTGGATCGGGCCGGTCGTGCGACCGAGCACGACGGTCTCGTTATCCGAGAACTCGTGGACCTGCCCTTTGTCGGGACCGCTGGCAATAATGACGATCAGCACGGGCGCGTTCCTCGACCCACCCCACCGGTTGCTGCGGCCACACCTCACGCGAAGCGTGCCGCCGTCACATCCACCCCAAACTGGCATCCTGGCCGTCCCCGCGGAAGTGGGCCCACCCGCCCGTGCCCGCCATGGCAGGAAAGTAACCCGAGAAATTACCGGGCAGTAGGGAAAAACACAAGCGCAAAATCCCCAAATCCGCCTGGGCCGCATATCCCTACCGCTCCAGGCCCATCCCACCTGTCCACCTGTGATTCGCAGCCACCTGACGGTCGATACTGACCAAGGGCGGTTTAGGCAGGAGCACCCCGCCATGCAGGTTCGCCAGATCATGACACCGCGGGTGGTTCGCATCAGTCCCGACGACACGCTGGGGACCGCCGCCGCCCTGTTCCAGCGGCACCGGTTCCACCACCTGCTGGTCGTGGATCAGGCCCGGCTCGTGGGCGTCTTGAGCGACCGCGACCTGCTCAAGAACGTCAGCCCCTTCATTCACAAGATGGCCGAGCGGCCCCAGGACGTGCTGACGCTGCAGAAGCGCGTCCACCAGGTGATGACGCGCGAGCTGGTGACGGCGATGGTGGACGAGCCGATCGAGGCCGCGGGCCAGCGCATGCTGCTGACGGAAGTGTCGTGCCTGCCGGTGCTCGACGAGCAGCGTCGGCCGGTGGGCATCATCACCTGGCGCGACCTGCTGCAGGCGCTGTGCGGCCTGTCCGCGGCGGCCTGAATGCGGCCACTCCCATCTCCCCGGCGGATCGGGTAGATTCATGTCACGCACCGGCATGGGGGTGGCATGACCGACCTTCGACAGATGATGGCCCGATGCACCGCCGCGGCGACGCTGCTGTGGACCACCGTCGCCCTGGCCCAGGACGCCCTGCCGCCGCTCGACGACGCGCTCGTGCCGCCCGGCCAACTGTCGGGCCAGCTTCAGATCATCGTCGATCGCTTCGACTTCGAGGGCCACCGCGTCTTCTCGACCGACGAGCTGCGACAGATCGTCAGGGATTGGACGGGCAAGCCCATTACCACCGAAGGGCTGGAGGAAGCCCGCCTCGCGGTGACCAAGGCCTACATCGCCAGGGGCTACATCAACTCCGGGGCGACCATTCCCGACCAGGACGTGGACGGCGCCGAGGTCGTCGTGCTCATCCGCGTGGTCGAGGGCCGGCTGACGCAGATCAACATCAGCGGCAACAAACACCTCAAGACCGCCTATCTCGAATCGCGCGTCCGCCGCGGGGCGGCGCTCCTCGCCGCGACCAGCAGCGGCACTTCCGAAGGTGGGGCGATGAATGTCAACGCGCTGCGCGATAATCTCGAACTCATCCGCCAGAACCCCAACGTGCAGCGGTTCAACGCCGAGCTCAAGCCCGGCGGCCTGCCCGGCGAGAGCATCCTCGACTTGGCCGTGACCGAGGAAACGCCCTATCAACTCGGGCTTCGCTGGGACAACCACAACCCCCCTTCTACCGGCGCGGAAAAGCTGTCCATCCTCGCCAGCCACTCGAGCCTCACCGGCGTGAGCGACTCCCTGAGCCTGATCTACGGCGTCACCAAGGGCGGCATCGAGGAGCCCGAGTTCGCCGGGCTCGACGACATCACCATCGAGTACGCCCGCCCCATCACCGACAGCGATCTGACCTTCAGCATCGGCTACAGCCGCAGCAGCACGCTCATCGTCGAGGACACTTTTGTCGGGCTCGACATCGAAAGTGAATCGCAGGACTTCTGGCTGGGCCTGCGCCAGCCGGTGTGGCGCACGCCCACCACCGAGTTCGCCCTGGGCCTACAGTTCATGGTCCGCGACAACGAGACCACCCTCGGCGGCGACCCCTTCTCCTTCGAGCCGGGCGCCAACGACGGCAAGACCCAGCTCTCGGTCCTGCGCATCATCCAGGAGTTCATCCACCGTACCGATCGCCAGGCCTTCGCCGCCCGCTCGACCTTCTCCATCGGCCTGCCCATCTTCGGCGCGACCGAGAACGCCTCGAATATCCCCGACGGCGAGTTCTTCACCTGGCTGGGCCAGGCCCAGTACGTCCACCGCCTGTTCGATACGCAGGCCCAGCTCGTCGGCCGCGTCGCCGCTCAACTCGCCGACGACAACCTCCTCGCCCTCGAACAGATCGCCGTCGGCGGCGTCAACTCCGTCCGCGGATACCGCGAAAACCAGCTCGTCCGCGATCAGGCGCTCCTGGGCACGATCGAAGTCCGCATCCCCATCGTCACCGACGTCAACGGCCGCGAACAGTTCACCCTCGTCCCCTTCTTCGACATCGGCCACGGCTACAACGCCGGCTCCGTCAGCGACAGCGACACCATCGCCTCTGTCGGCCTGGGCTTCATCCTCACCCCCAACCGCCACATCAACGTCGAACTCTTCTGGGGCTATGCCTTCAAGGACTTCGACACCCCCGAGGACAACCTCCAGGACGCCGGCCTGCACTTCGCCGTCACGCTGCTGTGGTTCTGAAGAAGCGATCCATCCACAGACAGATTGACGGTTGCCATCTATACGACAGTGTCGTATAGTACAGCGTCGTTCATTGGACGGCGGAACGATTGTCTATCGGGAAAGGCATGATAGGACCCCGCCAACCGCAGCACGAGCGCCCACGCCATCGGCTGGTGTTCCCATGGGGCTTATTCAACCCGCAGAATCTGCTCGGTTTCGTGCAATGGGACAGCTTTGTGCAGGATTGGCGTCGGCTGGGGCTGGGGGACGACGAACTGCGGGCGCTCGAGGCAGCCATTATGGCCGAACCTAAGCGCGCCCCGGTAATCGCGGGCACCGGAGGTGTTCGCAAGCTGAGATTCGCCCCGCCGCGCTGGCAGTCCGGCAAGAGCGGGGCCGTGCGCGTCGGCTATGTGTACTTCGAGAAACACGCCATCGCCCTGCTCCTGGTGGCCTACGCCAAGAATGAGCAGGACGACATTAGTTCGTCAGGACGGCAAGCGATGCGCCAACTCGTGAACGAGATCGAGATGTATCTGAACCGGAGATCGCACCATGGCCAAGCCTAAGACCCGCAGCACGCGCACCCGCAGTGTTGAAGACCGCCTCATCGCCGGCCTCACCGAGTTCCGCGACGCCCTGCGCCGCGGCAAGGCCCCATCGTCACGGTTCACTGTGCGCTCTCTGACGCTGGACTTGACCCCGGGCGACTACGACGCCCCCGCCGTCCGCGCCACACGCCAACTCCTGGGCGTGAGCCAGGCCGTCTTCGCCCAGTTTCTGGGCGTCTCCGCCGACGCCGTGCAGGCCTGGGAACAGGGCACCCGCACCCCTTCCGGCCCCGCCCGCCGCTTCATGGACGAAATCCGCCGTGACCCCCGCCTCTGGCGCACCCGCATCCATGAAGCCGCCGCCAAGGCTGCATGACTCGCCAGCGTATCAACGGATAACAGAAAAACACGGGCAGAGAAACCCAGCTAACCCAGCCCTCGAGAGAACGCCTCGCACGAGTTTGTTCCGGCGCGGCAGGCCGACTCGGCACGAATCCAGCCCCCACGGCAACCCCAACACCTCCCCGGCCTGCCGTCGTCAATACAGCACCCCCTTCACCATCGGACCCGCAACGGTCGGCCTCACTGACGAGGCTCCGAAGACTCCGCCTTGTCAGGGCCACCCGTCGAACCTTTGAGTTCGGCCT
This sequence comes from uncultured Phycisphaeraceae bacterium, assembly GCA_964518335.1. Lineage (GTDB taxonomy): Bacteria > Planctomycetota > Phycisphaerae > Phycisphaerales > Phycisphaeraceae > CAZFDT01. Next base: position 74,838 of record CAZFDT010000003.1, on the reverse strand, counting down.
CCAGTTTCGCGAGCCGGGCATTCTGGTCGCAAAGACGAATCACGAGTTCCACACGAATCAGGCCAACCATCACGCTGATTGATATGAGGACCGCGATGGCGCGAGTCCAGTCAGGAAGTCCAGTCCAAGCAATGATCCACGTTAGGACCGCGAATACGCCAAGCCACTGCAGCACGACGCGCATGATTAGGCACACCCACATCGCACGGCTCAGCCTGTCCATTGCGCCTGCCGTTGAGGGTGCTAGTTCGGGAGGCATACCCACACGCCGCACCGAGCATAATCCCGTAATCACGATCTCGTCACCGGCACGGTGGATCGCAGTGGCTCGGTTCAACACGTATAGCGGGGGCTCACTTGGATCCCTATTGGCGTCCCTATGCCGACGTAGGATCAGCTCCAACATCCAACTAATAACGCCTACGTTGTCCATGTAGGATATCTTCTGAGCAGAATCGTCTTGGGCGGCAAATTCGGCGGCATCAACTTCAGAACGATGTAGTCTCACTTCAAAGACGCCGCTTGGTTTATCGGGGGCACGACGGCTTAATGCAAAACAAGACTCGACCGGAACAGCAGTGCCATCTATTCGTATCTCCATGGCTTACCTACTCCGCAACGTTTGGACATGGAGCGTCGCCGGTCGGTCTTGAAGACTCGGTATCGTCCGACGGACGCCGCGATCTTCGCCCATCGCCCTTTGCTGCCTCAGTCGCCCAGCATCGGCGTGGCCCAGTCGAAGAGGGGCGCGGCACCGCCGCGGCCTGACTGGGTGAGGGTGCTCACGTCGGCGATGTTGGCGAGGCTGCAGGCGTCGTCGAGTTGCAGTTGCTTGCCGGTGAGGGGGGCGGAGATGCGGACGATCTGGCCCGAGACGTCGGAGCGCTCGAACTGCTGGCGCTCGGTGAGGATGAGGCTGTCGTCGGACTGAACGAAGTTGTCGGCGACGATGATGACCAGCACGTCGCGGCTGAGGCCGGGGCCGGTCTCGGTGTCGCTGGTGTCGCTTTTGCCGTTGATAATGCTGTTCTGGAGGAGGACGGTTTTGGGGTCGATGGTGATCTGTCCGCCCTGGACGCCGGCGCGGCCGATGATGCGGCTGTCGATGATGCGGATGGAGTCGGTGGCGAAGAGGTTGATGTTGCCGCCGTCGCCTTCAACGGCGCGGTTGGTGATGCGGCTGGCGAGCACTTCGATTTCGCGTGCGGCCTGGAGGGTGATGTCGCCGGACTCGAAGAAGAGCGACGACGCGGAGATCGTGGCGTTCTGCACGTCGATGCGGTCGCCGGCGGAGAGGACGATGCGCCCGGCGCTGCCGCCGCCGGTGCTGCGGCTGGTGATCTGGGCGTTGTCGCTGACGACGATGCGCGGGGCGAAGAGTCGGATGTCGCCGCCGTCGCCATCGACGTCGGTCTCGACCGAGACGACGCCGCGGCGGGTGATGGTGAGCAGTTCGGTGGCGGTGACGTCGAGCTTGCCGGCGCGGCCGCGCGGGTCGTTGGGCTGATTGGGGTCGGGGTCGGCGATGCTGGTGCTTTCGATGCGTCCGCCGCGTGCGACGGTGATCTGTCTCGCGGTGACGTCGAGTTGGCCGGCGCGGCCGAGGTTGATGGTCGAGGTGGCGATGCGGCCGCCGTTGATGATGTCGATGATGTCGGCGATGACGGAGACGCGGCCGCCGGGTGCGCTGGACTTGGTGCGGGCGAGCAGTGCGGTGAAGAAGCCCGGGCGTGTGCCTTCGCCGTCGATGAGCAGGCGGTCGGCGGTGACGGTGACGTTGCCCCCGGCGCCGGTGGTGAAGCTGGTGCTGGAGACGGCGCCTTCGTTGGAGAGGACCACTGCAGCGCCGCGGGCGTCGATGTTGATGGCGCCGGCGGCGCCAGCGGCGCCGGGCTGAGACTGGGCGGCGATGCCGGTGACGAGGTTCTGCCCGCCCTTGGCCGTGTCGCTGGTGTTGGTCACCAGCAACTTCTCGTGGACGCGGATGTCGATGCGGCCGGCGTTGCCGGTCGAGTTGTCGGGGGCGCTGACGCTGATGACACCCTGATCGCGGACGATGACGCGGTCGGCTTCGACGGCGATGTTGCCGCCGTCGTCACTGCCGGCCAGGGCGTCGATGCTGGAGCGATCGACGACGAGGCGGCCGGCGCGGATGACGACGCGATTGGAGGTGTCGCCGCTGACGCGCACGCGGGAGTTGTTGCGGACGCCAAGGGTGCCGGCGAAGGACTGCGGGGCGGTGCGCAGGGACGCCAACGAGATGGGTGCATGCGTGGTCGTGCTGCTGTTGCCCACGGCGGCGAGGCCGACGCTGCCGGAGAGTCCCTGGACGAATCCGTTGCTCAGCTCGATGTTGCCCGCGGCCAGGAGGAGTTCGGCGTTGTCGGTGCGGGTGAGGACGGCGGCGGTGACGCTGATGTCGCCGCGCGGGCTGCCGCCGAGAAAGCCGAAGGAGGCGGGGTCGGCGGCGGTGAGGTTGCTCTGGTTGGGGTTGGTGGCGTCGAAGCGTCCACCGTCGGTGAGCTGGACGAAGTCGGCGGTAGCGGCGGCGAAGTTGCCCGAGACGTCGAGGGCGGCGCCGGGGCCGAAGCTGACGCCGCGCGGGTTGATGAGGAAGAGGTTGGCCCCGGCGATGTCGCAGCGGAGCGTGCCGTTGATCGCCGACGCCTGCCCGCCGGTGACGCGGGCCAGGACGTTGCGTGTGCCGGCGGCGCCGCTGAACGTCGCCGACTCGCCGCTGGCGATGTTGAACTGGCTGAAGGAGTGAAAGAGGTTGTTGCCGCGCACCGTGCCGCCGGTGACGCTGACGTTGGGCCCGCTTGAGACCGCGGTGCCCAGCGACCCGTCGGGCGTGATCTGTGCCTGCACGGGCAGGGCGACGGCGAGGGCGATTAGCAGGTGGCCAAGCGGCGGCATGGACACATCATAGCCGGGAGCCTACGGCTCCCCGGTTCCGGGGTCGCGTAGCGACCCGGCTATGAGGCTGCTATTGTGTTCCACCCCCATGAGCGAGAAGACCATCGGCATCGGATTGATCGGGCTGGGCACGGTCGGAGGCGGCGTGGCGACGCTGCTGCGCGAGCAGGCGGCGTTGTATCAGCGCCGGCTGGGCGCCACCCCGGTGGTGCGCAAGGTCCTGGTGCGCGACGCCCAGAAAGCGGTCGCGGCGCATCCGGGCGAGGCGGCGCTGGTGACGACCGACGCCGAGGCGTTCTTCGCCACCGCGGACATGCCGATCGTCGTCGAAGTCGCCGGGGGCAAAGGGTCGGTCAGTCAGTACGTGCGTCGGGCGATCGAGTCGGGCCGACACGTGGTCACGGCCAACAAGGCGCTGCTGGCGGCCGAGGGCGTCGAGCTGTTCGCCCTGGCGCGCAGGCACGGCGTGGCCATGGCGTTCGAGGCGGCGGTGTGCGGCGGCATCCCCGTCATCACCGCCCTGCAGTTCGGGCTCATGGCCAACCGCATCGAGGGGCTTTACGGCATTCTCAACGGCACGTGCAACTACATCCTCACGGAGATGACGCGCAAGCACAAGCCCTACGCCGTCGCCCTGCAGGAGGCGCAGGCGCAGGGCTTCGCCGAGGCCGACCCGACGCTTGACGTGTCCGGCCGCGACGCCGCCGAGAAACTGTCGATCCTCGCGTCGCTCGCCTACGGCATGAACATCGCCGGGGGCGACGTGGGCTGCGAGGGCATCGATCAACTGCAGCTCGACGACATCCGCTTCGGCGCGGAGCTGGGCTACGACATCAAGCTGCTGGGCATCAGCGAGCAGTGGCCTGGCGAGGCGGCGGTCAGCGCCAACGTGCAGCCGTGCTTCATTCACAAGACCGACCTGATCGCGCAGGTGTCGGGCGCGTTCAACGCGCTGTTGGTGCGGGGCCATGCGACGGGCCCGACGATGTACTACGGCCGCGGCGCCGGGCGCCTGCCGACGGCCAGCGCGGTGGTCAGCGACATTCTCAACGTGGCGTCGGGCTGGCACGCGCAGGCGTTTGCGTCGCTGCAGTTGACGCCCGACCGCAGCGAACCGTGCCGACTCGTGCCCACCGACGACCTGTGGAGCCGCTTCTACCTGCGCGTCAACGCCATGGACCGGCCGGGCACGATGGCCCAGATCACCGCGGCGCTGGGCGAGCGGGGCATCAGCCTGTCGGCGGTGCTGCAGCACGAGGTCAACCAGGGCCAGTTCGTCCCCGTGGTCGTCACCACGCACCAGGCCCGTCGCGGCGACGTCGCCGCCGCACTCGCCCACATCGGCTCGCTCGACGTGATCTGCGGCAAACCCGTGATGATCCGCATCGTCGACCTGCCCCACGCCTAGGCCCTCCCCCACGCCGGACCTGAGGTTCGGCGAAGGTCCGGATGCAGGCACAATCCACGGCATCCGAGGAATCCGGGCCTTCGCCGAGCCTCAGATCCGGCGTGTACCGTGACCCGAGCTTTCACGCCAACTGTCGCAGCAACTGGGGCAACTGCGCGGTGAACGCGCTGCGCGGCAGCACCGCATCCGCTCCCGCCTCACCGGCGTTTTGCAGCACGTCGGTCGCCACGTGCGACCCGAACGCCACCACCGGCACGCCCGCGTCGTGCGCCTTGACCTGCCGGATCAGCTCCGCCGCCTCCGGCACGTCCAGGTCGATCAGCACGCCCGTGACGGGATCGTTGAGCTTGCCGTCCTCGACGCAATCCAGCCGCTTCTGCAGCATGGTCGCGTCGCGCACCGGGCGCGTGGCCACGCCCAGCGCCTCGGCCGTGGATCGCACCTTCGTCGCAAAGATCAGATCGCTGCAGCAGTAGATCACCATGGCGGCGATTCTATGGCATAATCTGCAGTCTCACGGAGGAACGCCGCTCATGACCGCCGCCGCTCACCCCGTCCTCTCCGAACTGGGCTTCCGCTACGACCCGAGCAATCTGTACCAGCAGGTCATCGGCTGGGTGCTCACCGCCGCGGAGATGCTCGAGTTGCCCCGGCATCTTCAGCTCATTCTCGCCCAGCCCAAGAACGAGATCATCGTCCACTTCCCCGTGAAGATGGACGACGGCTCGTTCAAGCTCTACAAGGGCTACCGCGTCCAGCACAACAACATCCTCGGGCCCTACAAGGGCGGCATCCGCTTCCACGCCGACGTGAGCCTGGACCACGTCAAGTCGCTGGCGGTGCTGATGACGATGAAGTGCTCGCTGGTGCGTCTGCCGCTGGGCGGGGGCAAGGGGGGCGTGCAGGTCAACGCGCGGCGTCTGTCGCACGACGAGCTGATGCGGCTGACGCGGCGGTTCACCGCGGCGCTGGGGCAGAACATCAGCCCCGATCACGACATTCCCGCGCCGGACGTGGGGACCAACGCCCAGATCATGGCGTGGATGGCCGACACGTACATCAACACCGCCGGCAGCACCGCCAGGCTCAACGGCCAGAGCGTGGTCACCGGCAAGCCGCTGGAGTTCGGCGGGTCGCACGGGCGCGAGAAGGCCACCGGCCAGGGCGTGGTCTATATCCTCGACGAGCTGCTGCCGGAGCTGGGCATCGACATCGCGAAGATGACGTACACGCTCATCGGGTACGGCAACGTCGGGTCGTGGACGGCCAGGCTGCTGGCGCAGCGCGGCGCCACGTGCAGGGCCGTGCTCGACCACAACGGCGCCGTGCTCAACGACAAGGGCATCGACACGCTGCAGTTGACCCACCACGTGGAGAACACCGGCGGCGTCGCCGGGTTCAACGGCGGCGAGGCGATCACCGCCGACCAGTTCTACGGGCTCAAGACCGACCTGCTCATCCCCGCCGCGCTGGAGCAGATGATCGACGTGCCCATCGCCCGCAAGCTCAACTGCCAGGTCGTCGTCGAGGCCGCCAACGCCCCGACCATTCCCGACGCCGAGGCCGTGCTCAAGGATAAAGGCATCCACATCCTCCCGGCGATCCTGTGCAACTGCGGCGGCGTGACGGTGAGCTACTTCGAGTGGAAGCAGAACCGCGCCAACGAGACGTGGGAGCCCGAGGCGGTCGATGAGGCCCTGCGCCGACACATGTTCGCCGCCGCCCAGCGCGTCAAGCTCGCCCGACACCGCTTCGACTGCGACATGCGCACGGCGGCCTACTGCGCTGCACTGGACCAGATTGGCAAGGTCTACCGCACCCGCGGCATCTTCCCGTGACGGCCCCACGGTTGCACCCACCGGCCCGCGCCGCCACGGGCGCCAAACGTTGCCTCGGACGGTCACTACAATGCCTTGCGACGCCGCTGCAACCAGAGGACGCTCATGATCCTGACCGAATCTGAAAGACAGCAGATCAAGCGCGAGCTGGCATCGGTGCTCGGCGGCCAAAGCGAAGTGCGCAAAGTGGTGGTGTTCGGGTCGTTCCTCAGCAGCCCGGAGCCGCACGATCTCGACGTGGCCGTCTTTCAGGACAGCGACGAGTCGTACCTGCCGTTGGCGACCCGGTATCGACGACTGGTGCGATCGATCGCCTCGCGGATTCCGCTGGACGTCATCCCGCTTCGCCGATCGCCGGTGCGGGGGACGTTTCTCGATGAGATCAACCGCGGCGAGGTGATCTATGAGCGATGAGGCCCAGCGCTGGCTCGCCTACGCCCAGGAGAACCGCGAGGTCGCTGCGATAACCGGCTTGCCAATGCCGCGTGACTGATGTGATGTGCAACTTGGAACCGTTCTCTGTTTGTGACCCGCTGCGCGTTGCCAGACAACGGTTGGCGCTTCACTGTCATTGCTGACACGGGGCCCGGACATGCACGCCAAACGCTTCTGGCTCGACAAGACCGCCCTCGCCTTCGCGGCGGTCGGCGTTGTGCTGATGATGTTGACACTTCATTTGCACATCAATCCCTTTGAGGGATCGGTCGTGCCCGATTTCCTGAAAGAAGGCGCGGGCCTGATTTTATTCTCGATCCTCGCGTGGACATGCATGCCTGTCTGGCTCCCGCTCCTCATCGTCATTGACCCGCTCGAACGCCTTTTTTCCGAGCAAGCCGCGTACTACGTCTTTTGTGGAATCGTGCTGGCCGTCCAGGCGACGGTGTATTTCCTGCTCGGGAAGCTGATCGGGTGGTCGGTGCGAAAGCTCCGCCGAACCACGTGATCAGCGATACAACCCATGCCGCTCGATGTATTCGGCCACCGCCGGGCGCACCAGGTGGTCGAAGAGGCGGTCGTCGCGGGCGCGCTGGCGCACCTCGGTGGCGCTGACTTCGATCTGCGGGATCTCGATCAGCCGCGCGGCCCACTCGTCGCGGTCGAATCCCGCCGGCAGTGCATCCAGCAGCGTGTCGCGCGTGTCGGGCGGGCGGACCATGACGACGGGCGGGGCCAGCTCGATGATGCGGCGGTGGTCGCGCCACTTGTCGAAGCTGCGAAGCTGATCGCCCCCGATGAGCAGGCGCAGGCTCGCCCCGGGGGCCAGGCGCGGCACGAGGGCTTCGAGCGTGTCCACCGTGTAGCTGGGCCGGCCCGTCGCGGCGAAACGGTCCAGCTCATCGGTCAACACGACTGCGTGGGACTGATCGGCCAGGACCAACTGCAACATGGCCAGGCGGTGCTGCGGCGGCGTGGGCGGGCGGTCGAGCTTGTGCGGGCTGATCGCCGCGGGCACGTAAAGGATCGCTTGGGCGCCGATCTTCTCCATCACGTAGCGCGGCTGCACCACGTGGGCCACCTGCGGCGGGTCGAAGCTGCCGCCGAAGAAGATCAGCCGTTGCCAGCGCGTCAGGTCAGCCATGGTCGGCGGTGATCCGCTCGTGGACGCGCCGCGCCAGCGCTTCGCTGCCGCGGCGGGTGAAGCGACCGAGCTTGAGCAGGACGGGGACCCACGCCGGGTGGGTCAGGGCGAAGCGCGACGCAGCCCGGGCGTCGCTGGTCCCGTCGGGCGACACCCAGGACAGGGCCTGGGGCGGCAGGGCCACGTCGGCGGGGTCGCTCACCGCGCGCACCGACAGCAGGGGCACGCCCGCGCGCGAGGCGATCGCCGCCAGCGCGAACGTCTCCATGTCGGCGACGGCCGCGCGCGACCGCTCGAACTCGCGCCGCTTGGCGTCGGGCAAGTGCAGCGGTCCGGCGACGGTGATGATCGCCTCCGACGCCGCCCGCGCGGGGTCGTCGCTGCCCAGTTGCGGCGGCGCCGCCGCGCCCAGGCGATACGCCGCCCCCCGGCCATCGATCGACCACGCCGGCTCGACCACGTCGCCCCCGCCCAGTTGCGGGTCCAGGCCGCCGGCGAACCCGACGCTGATCGCCAGTCCGGGCCGATGCACGCCGATCAGCTCCGTCAGCGCCCGCCCCGCCCGCGCCGGTCCGACGCCGCCGACCCGCGCCACCACCCGCCACGGCCCCGCCTCCCCGATCCACATCCCCTCGTATTCAGTCAACTGCAGCAGCTTCGTCAGCGGCGACAGCTCGTCCCGCAATGCGGCGAGGATGACCAGGGTCTTGGCCGACATGTCACACGCTCACGACGTTCAGCGGCTTGCCCATCTGGTACGCCTTGACGTTGTTGGCCGCGGTCTGCAGCAGCCGCCGCCGCGCCTCGACCGTCGCCCAGGCCACGTGCGGCGTGACGATGCAACGCGGGGCCTTCAGCAGCGGGTTGCCCTCGGCCGGCGGCTCGACACTCAGCACGTCCAGCCCCGCCCCGGCGATCGCCCCGCCACCCAGCGCCGCGGCCAACGCCGCTTCCACCACCAGTGCGCCCCGGCTCGTGTTGATGAAATACGACGACGGCTTCATCCGACCGATCCGCTTGGCGTTGGCCAGGCCCCGCGTCTCGTCGGTCAGCGGACAGTGCAGGCTCACCACGTCGGCCCGGGCGAACAGATCGTCCACGGGCAGCCACTCGACCTCGAAGCCCGGCAGCAGCACGCGGTTCATGCTCGACTGGTGCGCCGCCAGGACCTGCATACCGAACGCCGCGCCGATCTGCGCCACGCGCTTGCCGATCGACCCCATGCCCACGATGCCCAGGGCCTTGCCCGCCAGCTCGACCAGCGGAGCGACGGTGAAGCACCAGTCGGGCGACTTGACCCAGCGCCCGTCGCGCACGGCGGCGGCGTGGGCGCTGGTCTTGCTCACCAGCTCCAGCAGCAGGGCGAACACGTGCTGAGCGACCGAGTCGGTTCCGTAGCTGGGCACGTTGGTGACGGTGATGCCGCGCTGCGAGGCCGCGGCGACGTCGATGACGTTGTACCCCGTCGCCAGCACGCCGATGTAGCGCAGGGCCGGCAACTGCGCCAACAGGGCGGCGTCGAACGCGACCTTGTTGGTCAGCACGATCGGCGCGTCGCCGAGGCGCTCGACAACCTGCTGAGGCGAGGTGCGATCGTGAACGGCCAGATCGCCCAGCACCGCGATCGGCTCCCAGTTCAGGGGGTCGGCGCCGCCGGGACAGAGGGTGTGACCATCGACAACGACGATACGGTCGGGCATGAGCGGCGATAGTAGCAGATGAGCGGCCGTGGTGAGTGGTGAGTCGTGCGGGGCGGGTGGCGCGCGACGGGGCTCGCCGCCGGCCGGCATCCGCTATCATGCGCTCATGGCGATTTACCTCGACGACATCGCGGTGGAGCTGGCGGGCGAGAGCCTGGGCGCGGTGGTGCTGGCGGCCAATCGTCACCTGGCCGACGACGGGCGCATGGTGGTCGAGGTGGAGTTGGACGGCCAGGGGATGGCGGGCCCGAGCCTGGAGGAGCGGCAGCACGATGCGGTGGCGGGGCACGAGGTGCGGATGAAGTCGGCGGCGCCGCGCGAGCTGGCGCTGCAGGTGCTCGATCAGGTGCGCGGCCGGCTGCACGCCTCGCGTCAGACGCAGGCCGACTGCGCCGCGTTGATCCAGCGCGACCAGATGGCCGAGGCGATGGGCAAGTTCAACGACGTCGTCGCCTGCTGGCTGAGCTTGCAGGAGGCGGTGGTCAACGTGACGCGGCTGCTGAGCCTGCCGATCGAGGACCTGGCGTTTGACGGCCAGACCGCCGCGGAGGCGACCGGCGGGCTGGTCGAGGCGCTGCAGTCGCTCAAGCAGATGATCCAGAACGGCGACACGGTGGGCATCGCCGACGCCCTGGCCTACGAGTGGCCGGCCATGACCGACCGCTGGGACAAGATGCTGGCCGATCTGATTGGTAAGATCGAGGCCCGGCCTTGAGAGAGCACGACGCATGGCGACTCCCAACCTCGATCATCCGACGCTGCCGCTGGTGAAGGCGGCGTTTGCGAACGTGACGTTCCGCGCCAGCGAGTTTCGCGGGCAGACCACGCTGGTCGTGCCGCGCGACCGCCTGCACGACGTGATGGCGTTTCTCAAAGACGACCCGGCGTGCGACTACAACTTCCTGTCGGACATCGTCGGCATCGACTACCTCAACTACCCCGGGGCCCTGGGTCGCTTCGGCGTGGTCTATATCCTCGTAAGCCACCGCCACGACCGGCGGCTTTACGTCAAGGCCATGCTCGATCCGTCGATCGACACCGCCGGAATCGAGCCTGACCCGGCGCTGCACTTGCCCTCCGTCACCGACCTGTGGCCCGGCGCCGAGTGGCCCGAACGCGAGGTGTTCGACATGTTCGGCGTGCGGTTCGACGGTCACCCCGACCTCCGCCGCATCCTCACCTGGGAAACCTACCCCGCCCACCCGCTGCGCAAGGACTATCCACTGCGCGGCCGCGGCGAGCGCGAGACGTACCGCGTCGTCCAGCGCGACGATGCGTAGGGGCTGGCACGCCGGACCTGAGGCCTGGCGAAGGTCCGGATCGACCTGCCTGCATCCATGCGGGAAATCCGGGGCTTCGAGGACTCAGCCCCGGCGTGGCGGCCCCGTCACAGGCGCGGCTGGTCGTCGCCGGTGTGGTCCATCCACTGGTTCAGCGCCGCGCGCAGCTCGCGAAGCACGGCGCGGTGCTCGGGCTTGTGGGCGAGGTTGATGGTCTCGCGCGGGTCTTCGACGAGGTCGTAAAGCTCGGGCGCGTCGCCGATGTTGTGGATGAGCTTGTGCGAGCGGGAGCGGGCCATGCGGTGTCGGAACGCCCGGCCGGCGTTGCCGTCGTAGGCGGCGAAGACGTGCGGTCGATCGTTGCGCTGCTGTTGACCATTGGTCAGGCCCATCAAGCTCGATCCGCCGCAGCCGGGCAGCGGCGTCGCTCCCGCCGCGTCGAGCATCGTCGCCGTCAGGTCCAGGTGGTGCGTCAGCTCCGACACGCGCCGCGCCGACGTCTTGCCCGGCGGCTTGACGATCGCCGGCACGCGCACCGCCTCCTCGTAGCAGCACATCTTCTGGAACAGTCGGTGGCTGCCGAGCATCTCGCCGTGGTCGCTGGTGAAGATCACCAGGCTGTCGTCGAGCATGCCGGCGTGGTCGAGCGCGGCGAGCACGCGGCCGATGCACTTGTCCAGCAGGGCGACCATGCCCAGGTACACCGCCCAGGCCTGCTGCCACTGCGCCATCGTCACGTGGGCGCCCACCTGCCCGGGGAAGTTGGCCAACTGCAGCGCCGGCGTGCCGCCGAACCACCGCCCCACCGTCGCCGGCAGCTTCAACTGCGCCATGTCCACCAGCTCCGCCCACTGCCGCGGCGCCACCAGAGGCGGGTGCGGCAGCCAGAACATCCCGAAGAGCGCCAGCGGCCCGCCGCGATGCTCGGCGATCGCGCGCACCATCTTGTCGGTGAGCTGGCAGTCGTAGAACAGATCCTCCACCAGCGGGAAGATGCCCACGCTGGGATTGGTTCCCATGAACACGACGGGCTTGCCGCGGTCGTATTCGACGACGGGGTCGCGGTAGGGCGCCGGGTCGTCGAGGCGCAGACCGCGCTTCTGCAGTTCGGCGCGGTGCTCGGAGTTGCCCAGGGGTCCGACGAACTTGACGCCGGGCTGTCGCTCGACGAACCCGGGCTGGGCGCGGACGTGCTGGACGCCGACGTGGACGGTGCGGTATCCGGCGTCGGCGAGGGTCTGCGGCAGCAGGGGCAGGTCGGGGCGGAGCATGCCGTGGTCGCGCTCGTGGGGGAGCCAGCCGTTGATGATCGCCCCGTGCTGGTGGGTGTGCAGGCCGGTCATGATCGACGAGCGGGCGGGCACGCAAAGGGGGCAGGGCGTGAAGTGTCGGTCGAACCAGGTGGATCGGGCCGCCAGGCGGTCGAGCATGGGCGTGAGGTCGGGGGCCTTGCCGGTGAACAGTCGCGACAGGCCGCTGGCGCCCAGCACGTCGTTGCGGAGCTGGTCGGCCATGAGATAAATGATGTGCGGCTTGAGGGGCATGAATCGGTGGGCTTCCACGCCGGACCTGGGTCCTCGAAGGTCCCCATGGCATCGATCCGGGTCTTCGAAGACTCAGACCCGGCGTGGAAGCCCGATGTCGCCAGCGTAGCGGCGCGGTATCGTGGAAGCAATGAACGTCCTGGAGGTGACGGGCGACGGCGTGACGGTGCGGGTGAAGGTGGTTCCCGGCGCCAGCCGGACGAAGCTGGCCGGGACGCTGGGCGACCGGCTGAAGCTGATGGTGGCGGCCCCGCCGGAAGGGGGCAAGGCCAATCGCGCGGTGTGCGAGCTGCTGACGCAGGTGTTCGATGTGACTCCGCGCGATGTTGCAGTGACCCACGGCCACACCTCGCCGCAGAAGACGGTGACGGTCGCCGGGCTGACGCTGGGCGCCGCGGCGCAGCGGCTGAACCGGGCGATCAAAGGATGACCCATGTCCACGGGCCTGCTCTACGACGACCGCTTCCTGCTGCACGACCCTGGGCCCGAGCACCCGGAGCGGCCCGACCGGCTGCGGGCGATCGTCGAGAAGCTGCGTCAGACGAGCCAGTGGAGTCGGCTGGCGCACCTGCCGTTCGAGGCGGCGACGCCGCAGCTGATCGAGGCGGTGCATGATCCCCAGTACGTGCAGCGGGTGCAGACCGCCTGCCGCACGCGGGCGCCGTATATCGACAGCGTGGACTCGGGGATCTGCCCGGCCAGCTACGAGATTGCGCTGTTGGCGGCGGGCGCTGCAGTGGCCGCGGTCGATGCGGTCATGGCGGGCGCGGTGGACAACGCCTTCTGCGCCGTGCGTCCGCCGGGGCATCACGCCGAGTGCGATCGGTCGATGGGGTTCTGCCTGTTCGACAACGTCGCCATCGCCGCCGATCGCCTGGTGCGGCATCACGGGCTGGCGCGCGTGGCGGTCGTCGATTTCGACGTGCATCACGGCAACGGCACGCAGCACATCTTCGAGGATCGCAGCGACGTGCTGTTCGTGAGCATGCACGAGCACCCGATGTACCTCTACCCCGGCTCGGGCTTCGCCTACGAGATCGGCCGCGGAGCGGGCACGGGCTTCACGCTCAACGTCCCGCTCGATCCGCACGCCGGCGACGACCTGTACCGCCAGGCGATGACCAACACGGTCGTGCCGCGGCTGGCCGAGTTCGACCCGCAGTTCGTGCTCGTCAGCGCCGGGTTCGACGCGACGGCCGAGGACCCGCTGGCGCACCAGCGCCTGACGCCGCAGGGCTACCAGTGGCTGACGCGCCAGCTCGTGACCGTCGCCCACCGCCACTGCGAAGGCCGGCTCGTCAGCGTGCTCGAGGGGGGCTACGACCTGCGCAGCCTCGCCGAGAGCGTGAGCTTGCACGTGGACACGCTCCTGGGCGCCGAGCACGGCGACGACCACATGGCGATGAAGGCGGGGATGTAGGAAACGCTAAAACGCCGCAACGCTAAAACCCTCGGACGCGGTGCTGGGCGCGCCCGCTGCTTTGGCGTTACACTTTCACCACGGACGGACCCCCATGCCCACGACCACCACGGAATGGTACGCCCACGGTCTTCGCTTCACCTGCACGCAGTGCGGCAATTGCTGCAGTGGACCGCCCGGCGTCGTCTGGTTCAGCGACGAGGAGGCCCAGGCGATTGCCGATCATCTGGGGATCACCAAGTTCGACCTGCTGGACCGCTACTGCAAGCGGATGGGCGGGCGGTGGTCGCTGGACGAGGTCAAGACGGAGCACGGTCTGGACTGCGTGTTCCTCAAGCGCGACCCGGTGACGGGCAAGGCGGGTTGCGGGATCTACGCGGTGAGGCCGACGCAGTGTCGCACGTGGCCGTTCTGGCCCGAGCTGCTGGAGAGCCGCCGCGCCTGGAAGCAGGCCGGCCGCACCTGCCCGGGCATGCAGTCGGGCGACGAGGGCCAGGGCAAGCTCTATCCCATCGAGCAGATTCGGATCATCCGTGACTCCAACCCCTGACCAGCGCGACGCGGCGCTGTGGCCGGCCTGGTTCGACGCCGCCGCCAGCCCGCCGATCGACCGGGCCATCGCAGCGCTCTACGCCGAGCTCGACGCCCAGGTCGCCAGCCGCGGGCCCACCTGCTGGCTCAGCGGCAAGTGCTGCCACTTCGACGCCTACGGCCACCGGCTCTACGTCACCGGCCTGGAGATCGCCTGGGTCCTCACCAAGACCGCACCACGCACGCCCGTCGAGGGCGGCTGCATGTTCCAGCGCGACAAGCTCTGCTCCATCCACACGCTCCGACCGCTGGGCTGCCGCATCTTCTTCTGCCAGGCGGGCACGCAGCAGTGGCAGCAGGAACTCTACGAGACCTTCCTCGCGCGCCTGCGCGCCCTGCACGAGGAGCGCGCCTTGCCCTACCGCTACATGGAATGGCGCGACGGCCTGGCGCAGGCCACGGCGCAAATGACAAGCCCGCCTGCGATCGGTACGCTACGCCCATGATCGCCACTCTCGACGTTGTCATGCGGGTGCTTCACATCGTGTCGGCGGTGCTCGTCGTCGGCGGGCTGGCGCTGGTGCCGCTGGCGGTGCGCCCGGCGCTGCGCGTCATGGACGAAGGCGCCCGCGACTCGGTGCTGACGCTGATTCACGCCCGCCTGCGCCTGTGGCTGTGGCTGGGCGTGGCCGGGCTGATCGTCAGCGGGGCGTACAACTGGATCGGCAACGCCGGCATCTACAAGGCCATGGGCCCGATCGGCAACGCGCTCATCGGCGTCAAGGCCCTGCTGGCGTTCATCGTCTTCGCCCTCATGTGGATGCGCCAGACCGGCATGCTCGGCCCCCGCGCCGATCGGCCCCTGATGATGGTCATCGTCCACCTGGCGGCGATCGTGTTGATCCTCGCCAGCGTGCTGCGTTACCTGAGGCTGGAGCACCTTGCCTCGACCGGCGGCTGAGAAGGTCGTGCCAATGTCGCGCTGGTTCGGCCGGCGCCGCGGCCGCGCGCTGACGGCGTGGCTCGTCGCCCTGGGTGTCACTGCAGCACTCGCCGCCGCCGATGTGTGCGGCCTGCTGCTCCATGGCGGCGGCGACCTGCGCGCCTACGACGGGCGCACCGCGCGCGTCGAGCGCATCCTCGACGGGCCGACGCTCGTCCTCGACCGCCCTGCCGCGCACGTGCGACTGGCGGGCGTCGTCGCCGGCGACGACGCCACTGACTTCGTGCGCCGACGCTGCCACCGCCAGCCCGTGACACTGCGCCTGGAGCCGCACGCGCCGCGCGACGACGCCGGCCGCGTCCTAGCGTTCGTGGAATTGCCCGACGGCTCGATGCTCAACGAGCTGCTGCTGATCGAGGGCCTGGCCCGCGCCGACACCGCCTGGAGCCATCGCCACAGCGATCGATTCGACTTGCTGCAACGCCAGGCCAGGTCGGACAAGCGCGGCCTGTGGGCGACGACGCCGCGGCCCTGACGCCACGACGCGGCACGATCAGCCCGTCTCCATCGCCGTCTCGTCAGCGACGAGGTCGTCGGCGCGGACGCCTGCCTCGGCAAGCTGCCGCTCGTAGCGAGCCCGGTTGGTCCGGCTGTCCATCAGCACGTGGATGCGGTGCTTGTGACGCTCGGGGATCTGCCGATCGAGCTGCTGACGCACCATGCCCATGTGCGTCCGCCGCGACAGGTGCGTCAGCACCACCGCCTCGGCGCGGCAGGTCTCCAGCAGCTCGACGATGTCGTTGAGGTGCAGGTGACGACCGACGTTGGCCCGGTCCTTGTGCCCCGGCTCGAAGAACGTGCATTCGGTCACCAGGATTTTCGCTGCGCGCACGTCGTCGCGCAGAAAGTGGGCGCCCTTCATCGTGTCGCCCGTGTAGCACACCAGCGGAATCTCCTGCGTCCGCGTGATCTCCTGGCCCTGCTTCTTCAGCTCGACGAGCTTTTCCTGCGGCAGCCCGGCGAACTCGTCCTTGAGCTTGCTCCGCCGCTCGATCACCACGAAGCCCAGCGACGGCACAGTGTGGACCGTGTGGAACGCCCGCAGGAAGTGGTGGTTCTTGATCTCGATCTCGGCGTCGTGGGGCAGGGCGATCACCTTGTAGGGCGTGCGCTGCGCCTCGAGATCGACCCAGGCGCGCATGACGTTGTGGATCGGCCGCTCCAGCGCCGGGTGACACACGACCGTGCCCGTGCCCATCCCCTGAAAGTGCCGCTGCGAAAAGTAATAGGCGAGCCCCGCCGAGTGGTCCATGTGCCCGTGCGTCAGGGCCACGTACTTGCACGGCAGCACCGCCCGCGGCGCCAGGCCAATGTCAAAGCACAGGTCCAGCTCCGGCACCGACACCGCCGACTCCTCACCGGCAACGCTGATGCCCTGCACGCGCAACGGCGGGATGTAGAGAAACCCCAACTGGGGCCTCCGCGGCGGGTCCTTGGGAATCATGAGCGAGCCTTCTCAACGCAATCCGCGCAGCGATCCAACCCAATCAACCCGAACCCAGCCGCGGATCGCTGCGCACTGGTGCAAGGCTCGGCAATCAGTCGTCACGGGAGTCGAACCCGCCATCGGCCCCCCCCGGAAGTTCCCCGGAAGTGCCGGAAGTTCTCTGACGCCATCCAGGCGTCTCTCGGCCCGATGTCCCGCCCGCCCAGCCGGTGCTATCCGACGGGGCAGGCCAACCGCTACGGCATCTCACGCGACGCCGCCGGTCACAGTATCCGGCCGTCCCCGCACCCGGTCAAGCATGCCGGGCCTGTCGCGCCTGGCCATGCGCCGCGTTTGATCGGTTCAAGCTGGACGGGTAAGCTACCATGCTCGCTCGACCGGGCAGGTGCCGGAGCGGCCAAACGGGCCTGACTGTAAATCAGGTGGCTTACGCCTACGGGGGTTCGAATCCCTCCCTGCCCATTATAGGCAATTGCATCGGATTGAACTCCGCTGCAGTTGCCTGCTTTTTGCGCGGATATGTCTGAGAATCAGGGCGATTCGCGGCATCGTCCAAAATTGCCTGCATTGGCGTGTCACCGCCTGCGGGAGCCTGCAGCACCGGATTTCGCACCGGATTTCGCACCGCCTCATCGAGATCCGATGCACGGGCAAAATCGGCATCTGTCACCTGCAGATAGTGACCCAGCGCCACGTTCTCGCTATTGCCGATCCACGCACACACGAGGTGCATCGGCTCGCTTTTCGCCAACTCGGTCTGGCGCGTGCTGCGGAGATTCTGCCAGGGCTTTGGCCAGGGCTGCAGGCCTGCCCGCCTGATGGTCTTGTCCAGCCGAGTACGAAGGTTTCTTTTCGCATCGCGGTAGCGCATGACCACGAACTCGCTGCCCGGCGGAGCTGCATTGAACACTTCGAGCAAGTGAGGCACCAACTCCGGGAACAGCGGCACCCGCCGCGTCTCGTGTCCCTGATGGTGTTCTGTCTTGGGGCTGTGGACGATCATCCATCCGCGTTCCCAGACAATATCCGACCAGCGAAGGCCCACAACTTCGGAGGGCACACGCAAGCCCCCATAGCGTGCCAGGGCGAACACAAGCCGCCACTCCGCATCCGTACACGCATCGATGACTTGCTGGGCGATATCCCGTGTCACGAAGAACATCTTATCCGGGTTGCCACGGACTTCCCCCCACTTCTGGGCAAACGGATTGGCATCGATCAGCTTGCACCTGGCGGCATGCCTGAAGAACTGCTTGGCCAGGTTGCATCGACGCGCGACTGTGTTGCGACTCGGCAGCACGTTCAACAGATGAGCACGGAACGCCAGGGCATCGCCCTCTGTGAGTGCTCGCAACGGCCGCGACTCTCCGAAGAACTCGACCAGGTTGCGGCGGGTATGGCCGTAGAAAGTCAGCGTCCCGGCCTTGATCTTCTCTTTGCGCTTGAGCTCGATGTAGCCGTCAATGAACGGCCCCAACGTGGCTCGCTCACGGGAAGCTACAAGCCCCACGCGGGCGAGCTTGTCATGCATATCGTCATCGAGATTCGAGAGCCATACCGCGGTTTCACGCGACAACGGGCTACCGGTTATCGCGCTGGCCAGTAGATCATCGACCCTTCGGGCAACGGACTCGGCTTGTGCCTTTGTCACTTTGCCCAGGCGGATCGAACGACGCTTGCCATCGCTGCCGTAGAACTGCACCACACGCCGCCCGTTGGGTTCGTTGGTGATGCTGGCCATAGATCACGACTCCTTGCCCGAGGCCTTCGCGTGGGACCGGACCCACTCACGCAGGGCATCGGGATCGAACTTCATCAGGCGGCCCATTCGCACGAACGGAATGCGACGCTCCTTCGTCAGTGTGTCCAGATACCGCACGCTGATGCCCAGCAGGGCAGCAGCTTCGAGCCGATCGATCAACAGGGGTTCAAGTGCAGTCGTCATTTCGCGCTCCTTTGCTCTTTCCAGTCGTCACGCACTACACGACGCTCGGTGAAGTCGAGGACGAAAGCGACGTGCGAATTCACCAAGTGCACCTCGCCGTCGGGTCCTTCTTCGGCGTCGGTTACGTTGCCGAACCAAACGCACCCAGCTTGCGCACGTGTATGCACGTCCCCATGCTCGTCGAAGTCAGGCTCACCAACATGAGCAGCCGAGACCGCCCAGCGTGCAAGGCCCTGCATGAGTTGGTTGACGCTGATGCCGACCTCGTCGGCGAGGGCCTTAACGCCCTGGTACACGTCGTCATCGAACCGCAGTTCCAGACGTGTCCTGCCATCATCGCGCGTCTTGGTGGGGGTCCGTTGTTTCGCTGTCTTACGTGCCATGGTGCTGCTCCTGTGAGTGTGTGAATGCCGTACAGTGTACCGTACTGAATGCCGTTGTCAATGACTGTATGCGTGCCGTCACGCCCGGCGACTCCTGCATCACCCACGCCACCAGTCGCAGAGCAGCATGCGATGCCAGGCGAAGCGTCAGGCCCATGCTCGGGAACACTCGCACGCGGCGCCCGAGCTTGCGACTGAGCCAGCGGCGACCTACACGTACCGCGTTGCGGAACTCAACAGCCGACAAGCGGCCTTCGTACCAGTGGATCGGCAGGCTTCCACTGACGCCCCAGAAGCGACCGGGATTCTTCCACCACGTGGGGATATGCTCGATGACCTTGCCCATGTAGCGCTTGCTGGCGTAGGACATGACGCCGTTCCAACTGCGGATGACCTCCACCCTTGTACCTGCACGCAGATGCTCGGCTCGGCCAGTGCCGACGATCTCGTACCAGGCCTGGGATACCCACTGGCGAGGTATGTCTTCGAGCCTGAACACGAGCAGGTGATAGTGCGGTGCCCCGCGTTCCTGTGGTTCGAGCTTCCAGACCACTGCAACGATTCGGAAGTGACGCTTGAGCCGCTTGAGGAAGGCGTCGAGGTCCCGCTTCCAGTCCTGCGGATCGGCGGAGAACTGGGCCGGGTACGTCAGCGTGATGAACAGCGGCATGATCTTCACGGCATCCCGATTGATCGCGGCAAGCCTGGTTGAAAGCCGTTGAGCGGAGGCCTTCGAGAAGCCGGTGATCTTGCCCCGCAGACCGCCTGACGCCTTGCGTGACTTGGGCGCGTCAGTTCCACAACTTCGCAGACGCATGACCGATCCGCCTTTGGCGATCTGCACCAGGGCGGTCTTGCGGCTTTGCCTTCGTTGCGGTGAGATATGCGTAAGAGACAAGCCCAGGAGTTCTTCACCGCCAGGCTCCGCAGGGGAGCCGCTGGCAGGCGTAGCCTGCTCAGCGGCTTCCCCTGCTGCGGGGGGTGAGCCTGTGACACTTGACGCCAGTCGAGATGACGACGGCTTGCTGCACAAGCCGTCGTCCTCTCGACGCACAGGGCCGGGGGCGGGCGGTCGCTGGCGCGACCTGTCCCGCCTTACCCGGCCCTGTGCTACTCCAGACCCCTCCGCAGGGCGTGAGGGGCCTTCCATGACCGTTGCAAGCGTGGTAGTATGCATGGGTATTGTCCAACCGCCTGATGCGTCGCCGGCAAGCAAGCGCATCGAGCGGTTTTTTCATTGGCCTACGTTGCTTTGCTGTGGCTGCTATTCGCCGCGGCTTCGCCGCGACGAGGTCCCCCCCTCACGGCCCGCGTGGCGTCCCCGCCCCGCCCACCGTCCGATGTCTGTTCGATGCCTCGTCGCCGCCTCGGGGCGTCTTGTGAACCAGGCACAATCCCACGAGTTGGTGACACGCTGCAGCTCGCCAAGTCGTGACTGGTGTCACCACCATCGAACACAAGGGACGCCGACGACTTGCTGCTCAAGTCGCCCGCGTCCCGCACAATGGCCAGGATGCCCGCTCGCTGTGGTGCAGTCATCTTTGGCCAGGCCTCAAGGACCGTGGCAAGCTCCGGGTCACGAGCAATCGCACCGGATTTTGCACCGCCTTCGTCAACGATGTATGATTTCTGCTTGGAATATGATGGAGTTTCGAATCCCTCCCTGCCCATCCCTGGCAACTGCAGCGGCCCACGCCGGTGCAGTTGTTTTTTGGACTTCGCAGGGCTCGCACCATGGCGTTGGGTACATCCATGCACGACACGACCACGATCGATCGCGGCGCGACGGCGCCGGCGGAGGACTGGAAGGACCTGGGCACGCAGCAGGTCAATCGCCTGCCGGCGCGGGCGCGATTTGCCGCCTGGCCGGCGGGGACTGATGCTGCAGTGGTCGCGTCGTCGGCGTCGCCGTGGACGCTGTCGCTCAACGGCACGTGGGCGTTTCGCTGCGTGGCGCGGCCGGGTTACGCGCCGCCCGATCTGGCCGACCCCGCCTGCGACGACGCCGCGTGGGACCGCCTGCCCGTGCCCGCCCTGTGGCAGTTGCACGGTCATGGCCGGCCGCACTACACCAACGTGCCCTACCCCTTCCCCGTCGATCCGCCGCGCGTCCCCAGCGACAACCCCACCGGCTGCTACCGCCACCGCTTCACGGCGCCCGACGCCTGGGGCGACCTGCGCGTGACGCTGCGATTCGACGGCGTCGATGCCGCGTTCCACGTCTGGGTCAACGGCCACTTCGTCGGCTACAGCCAGGGCAGTCGCCTGCCCAGCGAGTTCGACGTCACCGCGCTGCTGCAGCCGGGCGAGAACCTGCTGGCCGTCCGCGTGTACCAGTGGTGCGACGGAACCTATCTCGAAGACCAGGACATGTGGTGGCTCAGCGGCATCTTCCGCGACGTGACGCTGCTCGCTGAGCCGCGCGACGGCGTGGGCGACCTGACCGTCCGCACGGAGCTGGATGACCGCGGCGAGGAAGCGGCGCTGCACGTCAGCGGCAGCACGCGCGGCCGCGTCGATGCCGTGCGCGTGTCGCTGGACGGCCACAGCGCCCAGGCGACCGTGCGCGACGGTCGATTTGCTGCAGTGGTCCGCCTCAGCCGACCCGCCCTGTGGACCGCCGAGACGCCCCACCTCTACACCGCCCTGATCGAGCCCCTCGACTCGCAGGGCGCCGCGACACAGGTCATCCCGCAGCGCGTGGGCTTTCGCCGCGTCGAGGTGCGCGACGGGCGACTGCTCGTCAACGGTCGCAAGATCATGCTGCGCGGCGTCAACCGGCACGAGTGGCATCCCCGCCGCGGCCGGGCGCTGACCCCCCAGGACATGCTCGACGACGTCCTGCTCATGAAACGCCACAACCTCAACACCGTCCGCACGTCGCACTATCCGCCGCATCCGCACTTTCTCGATCTGTGCGACGAGCACGGCCTCTACGTCATCGACGAGTGCGACCACGAAGCCCACGGCATGGGCATGCTCGGCCCGACGCGGCGACACGAGCTGGCCACCGACCCCGCATGGCGCGACGCCCACCTCGACCGCATGCGACGCATGGTGCAGCGCGACCGCAACCACCCCAGCGTCATCATCTGGTCGCTGGGCAACGAGTCGCCCTACGGCCCGAACATCCGCGCCATGGCCGACCTGGCCCGCCAGCTCGACCCGACGCGCCCGATCCACTACGAGGGCGATCGCAAGCTCGACTGCGCCGATCTGCTCTCGCCGATGTACGCCGAGTACGACCGCGTCGCTGCAGTTGGCCGCGGCGAGCCCATCACCGACCCCAATCCCGACGGGTTCAACCTCACCGTCGAGCAGTACGGCCGCACGCCCTTCATCCTCTGCGAGTACGCCCACGCCATGGGCAACGGGCCCGGCGGCCTGCAGGACTACTGGGACATCTTCTACGCCCACGACCGGCTCCACGGCGGCTGCGTCTGGGAGTGGATCGATCACGGCATCGCCCGGCTCGACCCGCAGGGCAACCTCATCGACTACGCCTACGGCGGCGACTTCGGCGACCAGCCCAACGACAGCAACTTCGTCTGCGACGGCCTGCTCCTGCCCGACCGCACGCCCTCGCCCGGACTCCTCGAATACAAGAAAGTCATCGAGCCCGTCTGGGTCCGACCCGTCGCGGGCAAACTCGGCACGTTCACCCTCACCAACAAGCACAACCACGCCGACCTGAGCCATCTGGCCATCCGCTGGCGACAGGAGCGCGACGGCGAGGAAGTGGCCGCCGGCACGCTGCCGACGCCCGCGCTGCCCCCGGAAGCGTCGGCGACGTTGGTCGTGCCCTGCGCGCCGGGCGGCGGCGTCGTGACCGTGTCGCTGGTGCTGGCGCAGGACGCGTCCTGGGCCGCGGCGGGCCACGAAGTGGCCTGGGGCCAGGTCGAGCTGCCCGCCTCGCCGCCGGTCGCCGCCGCACGCCCCGCCGCACGCGAGCTGGCGCTGCGGCACGACGGGCATGTGCTGCACTTGACCGCCGGCGACGACGCCATCGACATCGACCGCACCGACGGCACAATCCTCGCCTGGCGCCGCGGGGGCCGGTCGCTCGTGCTGGCCGGGCCTCGCCTCAACCTGTGGCGCGCCCCCATTGACAACGAGCGCCACAGCCAGGGCAGGCAGATCGGGCAACTGTGGGCCTCGCGCCACCTGCACCTCATGCAGACGCGCATCGATGCCGTCGGCATCGAGCAGCCCGACGCCCGAACCTGCGTCATCACCGCCACGGCCCGGCACGGCGCGCCGGTTCACGACCACGCCATCGACTTCACCCGCACGCTGACGGTGCGCGGCGACGGGTCGATCGAGGTGCGCGTCGTCGGCCGGTTCAACGAGCACTGGCCCGCCGAGCTGACCCCGCCGCGCCTGGGGCTGGCGCTCGACCTGCCGCTGCAGTTGACTTGCGCCGACTGGCTGGGCCGCGGGCCGCACGAGTCGTACATCGACTCTCGATCCGCCGCGCGGCTGGGCCGGTTCCGCGCCGGCGTGGACGACATGATCGTGCCCTACGTGTATCCGCAGGAATACGGCAACCGCAGCGACACGCGGCGCCTGGCCCTGACCGACCCCGCCGCCGGGCGCGGGCTGACCATCCAGCCCGTGGGCCGCGACACGTTCAACTTCAGCGTCCACCCCTTCGCGCTCGATGCGCTTGCCGCCGCTACGCACCGCAGCCAACTGCCACGCGCCGACCACCTGTGCCTCTACCTGGACCTGCACACGCGCGGGCTGGGCAGTTCCAGTTGCGGCATCCGCTTCCCCCAGCGCTACACGGTGCCCGTGGCCCCCTTCGACTTCGCCTTCCGCCTCGCCGCCACGTGACGCCGCGGCTTATACGTTCTACATGAAGTATTGAGGCGCCAACTGCAGCACCCTCTCCCCCGGTCCTCCGGGGGAGAGGGCAGGGTGAGGGGGTTGGCGCAGCGGTCGTCCGTGCCGCAACGCCCCCTCACCCCACCCTCTCCCCCGCCTCAAAGCAGGCGGGGGAGAGGGAGCGAACTTTCTGCAACTCGTGTTACTGGCCGGCGGCGGGCGGCAGGACCAGGTACTGCGGCGCGGGCTGCAGCATGACCTGCACCTTGCCTTCGACGGGGCGCAGCGTGGTCTTCTGCCCGTAGATGTCCACGGTCACGGTGTCGGCCGGCGCGCTCACGGGCAGCGTGACGGCGTGCGGCGTGGCCTTGTCGGGCGTCTGCCCGGGCGGCGGCGCGGTCCACGCGACGACCTTCCGCTCGCCGCGGTCGTTGCCGAACACGAGCAGGTAATCCTGTTCGGACTCGGTCGCCAGGCGCTGCTGATAGCGATAGCCGGCGAGCTGATCGACGAGCGTGGCGCAGGCGCGCACGACGGGGCGCTCCTGGCCGGCGTCGATGAAGCCGAACTTCTCGCCGCCCCACTGATACCAGAGCGTGACGGGCACGTTGGACATCTGGTCGATCATGACCTGGCGGACGAAGTGCCACGAGTGGTACTGCAGGGCGAGTTCCTCGTTGCCGCCGGACCATCCTTCGTCGTTGTCGGTGGGCTTTTTGACGGCGAAGCCGCGCTCGGTGTTGAGGACGGGGAAATCGGCCGACGCGCCGTACTTGACGAAGAGGTCGCGGGTGATGGCGTGGCCCAGGGCGTGCTCTTCGGGCGTTTTCATGCCGTAGGGATGCACGGCCCAGCCGCGGATGCCGGTCTTGAGGATGCCGCGCTGGAAGCAGTACTCCGTCCACTCGTAGGACTTCTCCCAGTAGTTGGAGACCGATCCGCCGAGGATGAAGCAGTCGGGGTCGGCCGCGAGCATGGCGGGGGCGACGGCCTTCACGAGGTCGGTGTATTCCTGCGCGAACTCGGGCGTGTTGCCCTTGCCGTCCTTACGCCAGAAGGTCTTGGTGTTGGGCTCGTTCCAGATCTCCCAGAGCACGTCCTGATCCTTGTAGCGTTCGGCCATCGCGGCGGCATAGCCGGCAAAGCCCCGGCGGCCGGCCTCGGTCGTGATGCCTCCGACATGGTCCGGCTCGTAAAGCTTGTTGTTGCTGAACAGCACCGCCACCATCACAAAGCCGTGATCCTTGGCCTGCTTGAAGATGCGATCGAACTCCGTGAAGTCGTACTGGCCTTTGACCTTCTCCGCGGCGCTCCAGTAGAACCCGCGACGGATGTAGCGGAACTTCATGTCCCGGATCATCTGAAAGTCCTGCGGCGTCGTGTCGGGCTTGGTCTGCATGCCCAGCGACTGGGGGATGCCCAGTTCGAGAGGCGCGGCCGAGGCCGCACGACTCGCCGCCACGATGAGGACACACACGACGGCCACCGACAACCACCCTGGGCTGCTGATCATGACAATCTCCTTGAGGTTCGAATGAGGTATCAGTTGGACACAACGACGGCGCGGGCGTACTCGACCTTGCCCGACGGGGGATCGCCCTCGGGCTTGGGGACCGACAGCGTCAGGCCCTTGATCGGGAAGTGGATCTTGCCGTCCTTCGCGCCGCCCCAGTGCTCGAGCTTTCGCGTGAGTGAGATGCGGACGGTTTCCCAGTCGCCGGTGCCGGAGATCTTGGTCTTGTACTGGTGGGTCTGGCCGCTGTCATCGACGAGTCGGAAGGTCAGGCGCTGGCTGCGTGACGAGCGGACGTCGATGCGGAGCTCGGTGGAGCCTTCGGCCATGCTGGTGGTCGCCGACGCCAGCACGTACTGGCCCGACTTGGCCTCGGGGCTGTTGCTGAAGTCGTAGTGGAGCACGCCGACGGGCAGATCGGCGTCGCCGGCCAGCTCGAACGAGCCGTCGCCGGTGTTCTTCTTGAACGTCCAACTGGCGTCCTTGCCGAACAGATTGAGGTTGGTTTCACCGGCCGTGACATCCGCACCGGCCGCACACACGGTCAAGAGCAGCAACGTCAGGGTCCACTTCCGAGTCGAGCGAGTCATGGTCTGGTTCTCCAAAAGGGCCATCGCTCAGGGCGAGGGCTTGGCGGTGGGGGCGCCGGCGGGCGCGCCCAGAAACACGTTGAGGGCCTCGGACACCCAGCCCGATTCCCAGTGATGCTTGTGCTTGAGGCTGTTGTCGTAGCGATGGGGAATGCCCAGGGACTCGAGCAGCTCGTGGAACTCGCGCGTGTGCGGGCCGAAGTTGTGCGAGCCCACGATGGTCAGTCGGGGCGGGCCGCCCGCCAGTTCGCTGGCGTGCTGCCGGGCGAGGAGCGTGGGCACGTAGGCCACGGCGTGCTCGGGGCTGCCGTAGTGATTCTTGCTCCCGTACCCGAGCTTGGCCTCGGTCATCATCAGGGGTGCGTCCCAACTGCAGGCGGCGCCGAAGAAGTCGAGATTGCGCAGCAGCAGGCCGACCACGCCCCAGCCCGACTTGCTGAAGCCGATGAGCAGCCGATCCTCGGGCTTGCCGCTGGCGGGGAAACGGCTTTCGATCAGGGGCACGACGACCTCTTTGATGTACTGTTCGTGGCGGATGCGCGGGTCGCTGACGTGGGAGCCGCACCACCCTGCGGACTTGCCGAACGCGACGAAGACGCAGATGAGGCCGTGGCGGTTATGGGCGTCGGCCTTGCGGAACTCGGCGATGGCGTCGCCGTACTCGCCGCCGACGCCGCGCTCCACGGGCAGGATGTAGAGCGTGCGGTAGGTCTTGCCGGGCTCGACGCGATCGGGCAGGAGCACCTGGATCGCGTTGGCGCCTTCGACGTAGGGGCTCTCGACCGTGAAGACCTTGACGCCCCGGGCCGCGTCATCGACGGGGCCGTCGATTTTGGCTTGGGCCTCCTCGCCATGCGCGCGCATGGCCAGAACCGTCAGCACGATCGCCGCAGCACACAGGATCTTCATCGTCGTCTCCAGTGAGGTCATGTCCTGTCAAAGTCAACTGCAACACAGAACGGCGGCCACGGGCTCACGGCCCTGGCGAAGGCGTCGGCGACTCCGAGCGCCGCAGCCCGAGCGTGCGGGCGAAGGCAGCAGCGCGGGTCGACGCGCGTTCATGGGGCCGTCACGATCTGGGCGCTGCCGTTCCACCAGGAGCGGATGCCGCGTGCGGTGCCGTTGTTCAAGATGGCGTTGGACAGTTGCGCCAATCGCTGCCCGTTGGCGGCCTCGGCGTGGCCGTCCATGAAGAGCCCGACGCTCGTCTCGCCGTGGGCCAGCCACACGCCCTTGTTGGTGGGGTTGGATCCCTGCACCGTGCGGCGGAATTCGGCCGCGCCGCGCCCGAAGGGGAAATTGGGCCTGGGCTCGCCGGTGGTGTCCGCCAGGATCAGAAACAGGGACGGCGCGTCCATCAGGTCGATGCGGATGCCGCGCCAGATCCCCACGTTGGTGCTGGGATTCCACGGGTGCTCGAACCAGAACTTGAGCGTCGTCTCATTGCTGGCGCCACCGACGCCGCCGATGTAGGCGCCGTAGCCGCGATCGAACTGCCCGTCCTGATCGACGTTCTGCGGGCACTTGAAGGGCTTGGTCAGGTACACGCCGCCATACGCGCTGCCGTTGCTGTCCACGTGCCGGCCGTCGAAGAAATTCCACCACCGCACCGTGTCGGGGCCTGTGTCGCACCCGCCGCCGGGCACGATGTGCCTGAAATCGGCGGCATACGCCCCGTAGGCGATCCCGGCCTGACGCTTGTTGCTCAGGCACGTGGCCGTACGCGCCGCGTCCCGCGCCTTGCCCAACGCGGGCAACAGCAGCGCGATCAGCAACGCGATGATGCTGATCACCACCAGCAGCTCGATCAGCGTGAAGGCTCGGTGGGGTGTGCGTTTCATCGCGGCGTCCTCGTTCGTGGCGTCCACTGCAACGCCTACTCCGCCTCGATCAGCTCGATGGCCTTGCGGGCGAACCGCTCGCCCAGCGCGACGTAGCCTTCCTTCGTGTAATGCAGGCCGTTCTTGTTGCCGTTGAGGTCGTCGGTGTCCACCCACGCGCGGCGCTTGGGGTCGGCGTCGGCGAACGCCACCTGCGCCGCGCGGATGGTGTTCCAGCCCGGCCGCGTCTGGTCCTCGTTGCCGTAGTCGCTGATGCGGCCAAGCACCACGTCGATGTCGCTGCGGCCCAGATCCTCCTGGAGCTGCTTGACCACGCCGTGCAGCGCGTCGAGATAGATCTCCGCGTAGCCCGGCGGCTTGGCGTCGGCCTCGCCCTGCATCCAGACGAACGTCACGCTGGCGGGCGCCGGCTTGCCCTGCATCGCCTCGGCCACCGCCGCCATCAGCGTCTCGTAGTGCCGGCCGTTCTTGCCCTGGCCCTTCACCTCGGCGTCCGGGGGCGCCTCCCACTGCTTGTACCACATGCGGATCAGGTTGCCGCTGACGGCGAACTTGACGACGATCACCTCGTCGTCGGGAAACGCCTGCTTCACCGTCGGCGTAAACGACGCGTCCGGGTTCATCGCCGCCATGTTCGACTGACCCGAGAGGATGAACAGACGCACGGGCCTGGGCGCTTCGGCGTGCGCGGAACCTGCGGTCAACAGCAGCACCGCCAAGCCGCAAGTGATCAACACAATAGCGTGACTCATCCAACGCATCTTCTGTCCTATCCGTTGTTGCGACGGAAACTTCGTGGCGGCTCACGTCTTCTTGCGGCGCAGGGGGAGGATCAGTGCGGACCCCGCTGCCAGCAGTGCGACGGCGCCCGGCTCGGGGATGAGGGTGCCGGTAATCGCGATATTGTCGATGTAGCTGACCTTGGTCTGGTCATCGCCGCCGGACCAGGTGAGTACGAACGTTGCCGACTCCCCGTTGTTCAGCCGAATATCGCTCAGGAAGTTGGAGAGGGCGTATTCGAAATCGGGATAATCGCTGATCTCCATCCCGTTCAAGCCGGTGATGTGGCGGGGCAGTCCCGTCACGCTGGCGATCTGCGTATTGTCTGGTCCAAGGTCCCCGGTGGTGTAGGTGAGCGTGAAACCCGATGGACCTTCGTTGCTGGCGTTGCTTCCCGACCGCGCGTAATCGAAATGGAAGCCTTCCAAGTCATACGGTTGGCCGGTGTTGTTCGTGATCGTGAATGTGAGTGGCGTGTCCTCTCGAATCCTCAGCGAGGCGCTGGTCGAAGTCGAGGCGCCGGCGAACGTGCCGTATGTTCCGTCGGTAGATTGGTGGGTATTGACCACGGCGGCGTTGGCTGTCGTTGAAATCGATCCGCTAAGCACCTGGGTGTCGGCGTCATAGACCGTGCCGATCGAATCGGCGAAGTCATCCCAACCGACCAGGAGCGTCGCCGCATCAGCGCGAGGAGCCGCCGCGAAAAAAGCCGCCAACAAGGCTGCAGTGGCCACGCCGTGGTTGAGCGTCGAGTTCGTTGTCGAGTGTTCTTTCCTAGCCATGTCTCGTAACCTCCCTTCAGTAAATGTTCGTCGTAACCGTGTCACTTCATCTCGCCGGCGACGGCATCCAGCCGTCGCAGATGTGTTGACGTTGCGATGCGGCCTGTCCTCTCGTCTCATGCCCGAATCGTTCGCAGGCCCGCCCCGAGTCATGATGAACCTCCTCAGATGAGCGAGCTAAACGTTTGACGCCGTCGTCGATTCATCAACGCTTCGATCGACGCGACGTGTGCATGGTGTGATAGATTGCATGCGCTGCGGCACGCTCGTCTGGCGAATGTCCGGAACCGTCGATTCACGCACCACCACCGTCAGGTCCTGCGGCTCGATCAGCAGCGGACCCTGCCACTTGCCTCGTCCCGGCTCCAACGCCCATTCCATGCACGCCGCCAGGTACGGCATGCGATCCGGCTGCTCCAGCGTCGTGATCGTCAGCGGCAGATACTCGCATCGCTGCGACCCGATCGTGCACACCGCCACGTCGTGCCCGGGGCGGATGCCGTGGTCGATCATCGCCCGCACCGCGCCGATCGCCGCCGTCTCCGTCAGGCAGAACAGCGCCTTGCTGTCGAATCGCCCTTCACCGATCCGCCGCGCCATCACGTTGTACGCCGCCACCAGCGTCTCCGTGTACGGCTCCACCGGCTCGTTGATCAGCTCGCCGTCGATGTGGTGCGCCGCTCGCCACACCTCCCACTGCCCGATCCACTCACGCATCGTCAGCCGGCAAGGCTGCACGTTGAAACAGTCCACTCGCCGATGACCCAGGCTCGCCAGATGATCCAGCAGCTTCTGAATCAGCCGCGGCGGCATCAGTTGCACCGAACGCACGCCCACGTCGCTCCAGTCGCGATTGAGCACCACCAGCGGCCGACCCAACGCCGACAGCTTCGACGCAAAGTCCTCCCCCGGCGGCTCCGGGGGCAACAGCAGCGTCGCGTCAAACTGCTGGATCGTGTTGACAATCACCGGATCGTCCCAGTGCACGTAATGCACCATCCGCGATCCGAACGCCATACGACCCTGCAACTGCGACAACCCAATGTTCCAGAGCATCGCGTCGTTGCTCTCCCACGCCGGGGCCAGCAACGCCACCTGCTTCCGCCCCACCCCCATCTCGTCCCCACTGCTCACCGCCAGACGACCACTGGGCAGACGCGTGAGCAACCCACGATCCAGCAGCAACTGGATCGCCTTACGCACCGTCATGTAGCTCACCCCGACCTGGCTCGCCAGCTTCCGCTCCGCCGGCACGCCATGCAGGTGATAGTCCCCGTTCCTGATCTGCTGCGACAGCCGCTCCGCAATCAGGCGGTACTTGTGATTGGGCTCACCCGTCCGAATCATGGTAATAGTTTAGCCTGTTTTGCTATAGAGTCAACCAGTTTGTAGCCTCCTGCGGCATATTAAGCGGGCAATCGAGGAAACGGCTATCGCCTCCCGGGGGGGCGGGGGTCGCAGCCGGGATCGCGGCCGGGGTCGCGGCCGGGGGTCGCGGCCGGGGGCGGACGCCGATCGCCCGCTGTCGGCTTGGGCGGGACAGCGATACGCCTTTCCGCTACAACAACCAAGTGTCATTGGAAGCGAGGGCGCAGTGATGCAAACGCCTGACCGCAAGGACGGGCCGAACGATGCGAAGGCGCAATCGGCCCGGGCGCCAGCGCCCACCTGCCGCCCCCCGCGCCGGACAGTGATTGGCGTCCATCTCATTCTCACCCTTGCCGGGCACTGGGGCGTCAACGACCCGCGCGGCTCGGGATCGTCGGCCTTTCATGATCCGAAGTTCGCCCCATTGGGTCCGATCCACCAGGGGCGAAAACCCGCCCAACCTCCCCGCGCGGAAGTGCATCGCTATCACCGGGAGCACGAGGCACTTCTGAATTTCCCGCGCTTCTGGATGGATGATGCCAAGACGCATGCCATGGCGCAAGCCATTGAAGAGACGATCACGAACCGGGTGTACACGTGCTATGCGTGCGCGATCTGCTCCAATCACGTTCACCTGGTGATCCGAACGCACAAGGACCGTGCAGCGACGATGAACGCGAACTTCGAGCAGGGCATCCGACAACGCTTGCGCCTTCGCTTCCCCGACGACATACCCCCCACCACCACCCCGTCCTCAGCGCACGTCCATACAAGGTTTTCCTCTACACACCCGAGGCCATGTGGCGACCCATCGAGTACGTGCAAGCCAATCCGGCGAAAGAAGGAAGACCACGCCAGGCATGGGCGCTTGTCAAACCCTACGACCATTGCCCACGCCACAAGCCACCGCGACCCGCCCGCGATCGTCACGGCCTTCGCCATGGCCGTTCAGAACCCCGAGCATGCGGGGCTCCTGAAGATCGGCTATACCGAGCCCACGGCCGGCGCGGGTGACGTTTCACACCATCATCTGATCCAGCGGAGAGAACAGACCGTGCGGCGAGCAGGAGCAGCAGTTGACTGAGAAGGAATACATCCTCTTCTGCGACGAATCGGACAAGGATGGCGCGTACTACTCCAACTTCTACGGCGGACTGCTGGTGGGCGCGCGACAGTACCAGTCGGTGACGGATCGCCTCAATGCCATCAAGGCGTCGCTGAACCTGCTGGGTGAGGTCAAGTGGCAGAAGGTGACCGAGACGTATCTCGGCAAGTATCGGAGCCTGATGGACGCGTTTTTCGCGGAAGTCGCCGCGGGAAACGTCAAGGTGCGGATTATGTTTCGGCAAAACGCGCAGAACCCCAAGGGCCTGACGGACGAGCAGCGTGAGATCGGCTACTGGCTGCTGTACTACCAGTTCGTAAAACACGCGTTTGGATTTTCCCACATGCCGCCTGCGGACCACCAACGGCACCTGCGGATCTACTTTGACCAGTTCCCGGATACCGGGGAACAGGCGGCGAAGTTCAAGGGGTTCATCGAGGCGCTTGAGCAGTCGCGGGCGTTTCGCCGCGTTGGACTCCGCATCCGGAAGCAGGATATTGCAGAAGTGTCATCGCACGACCACGTGCTGCTGCAATGCCTCGACATCGTGCTGGGGTCGATCTGCTTCCGTCTCAACGACAAGCACAGGGCCAAGCCGGCGGGTTCGAGGCGACGGGGGGCGAGGACCGTCGCCAAAGACGAACTGCGCCTGCACATTCTCAGGCACATTCACGTCATTCGCCCCGGTTTTAACATCGGCATCACGACCGGAGGCGGGCCCGAGGAGCGATGGACGATGCCGTACCGGCACTGGTGTTTCAGGCCTGCGGAGTTTGAGTACGATCCCCGCAAGACCAAACGGGGCGCAAAAAAGTAGCCCCACCGGTCCTACATGAGTACCTTACGCGGAGCGTGAGGCTTCGGACCGAGCAGGGCTGCATCATTATCGGATAACTGGCCGGGCTTTGTCAACTGTTGATCAGATAAAGCGAGCACAGACTTGAGCACGACCGAGTTTCCCCCCGCTCCGGCACGACGCCGACGATCCACGCACTTACCGTTCAGAACACCACGACGATGAAAGAGGATTGTCAACCCACGTTTCAAGCCATTGCTCCCAGTCAGCGTTGATTACACCACCCCCGGCGGGCTTGCGGTCTTCCGGGGCGGCCGATTGGGGTAGAGCGATGGATTGTTGCGGTGGACCCGTCACGCGCTCATCGTGACTTGGCGTTGTGCTTCATAGGCCTCGACCTCCTGCCTGACTCCCGTTGAGGGCCGACGGCCAAGGGCAGCAGGCAGCCGCAGCGCTCCGCGGCTTCGTCTGCCAGACCCCTCGTCTCTCATCCCTCATCCCTCGTCCCTACGCCGGAAAAATCCCCCGCGAGGACTATGCGCCGCACCGGGCGGGGGTAGAATGAAGTGTTGCAGTGGACGGGGGATAGAGGCAGGGGTCAGGGAACAGGGATCAGCGAACAGGGTCGCAAGGCACAATGCAAAGGGCAAAGGGCAAAATGTCAGACACCAGACACCAGACACCAGCGGTCGGCTGCTTCACATCATCCATCAGCCATCAGCCATCAGCCATGCCCCAGGAGGTCCCCCTGCCGGATTGGCGGGGGCATCGTGTGGTGAAGGTGAAAACCCAGTGATTCCGATTAACGGCCGGTGTGGATGGGATGTGGAGAACGCGGGCCGGGGGGTCAGTGCAGGCCCAGGACGTCGGCCATAGTATAGCGCGCGGGTTTGCGGGGGGCCAGCCAGGCGGCGGCGCGGAGGGCGCCGCGGGCGTAGCTGTCGCGGGTGGTCGAGACGTGCTTGATTTCGAGGCGTTCGCCCAGGGCGGCGAAGTAGGCGGTGTGTTCGCCGGGGTGGTCGCCGATGCGCAGGGTCTGGACGGTGATCTGGTTGGGCAGGCGGGGTGCGTCGTCGCCGTAGCGGGAGAAGACGACGTCGCGGTCGAAGTTGCGGCTGGTGGCGTCGCAGATGACGCGGGCGAGGGTGACGGCGGTGCCGGAGGGGGCGTCCTTCTTGAAGCGATGGTGGGCTTCGAGGATCTCGATGTCGTAATCGGGCCCGAGCAGGCGTGCGGCGTCGGCGGCGAGCTTGTTGAGGACGTTGACGACGAGGCTGAAGTTGGTCGCCTGCAGGACGGGGACGAGGTGGGCGGCGTGATCGAGTTGGGCCAGGTGCTCGGCGCCGAGGCCGGTCGTGCCCACGACCAGGGCACAGCGATGGGTCAGGGCGACCTGGACGGTGGCGTGCAGGGCGGCGGCGTGGCTGAAGTCGATGATGACGTCGGGCCTGAGGGTCAGCGCGTCGGCGAGGGCCACGCCAAGCGGGGCGATGCCGGCGACGGCGCCGATGTCGTCGCCACGGCGGGGGTGGTCGGGGCGGTCGATGGCGGCGACGACCTTGAGCTGGGGGTCCTCGGCGGCGAGGGCGACGAGGCGCTGGCCCATGCGGCCGGCGGCGCCGAAGATGGCGAGGGTGATGGCGGAGATGGGCATGGCAACGATGGCCCGCGAGGGGTTTTGCGTGAGTTAGTGTTCGTAGTAGGTGTGCTGGGGGCGGCCGGCGAGGATCTGCTCCTTGCCCCAGTTGGCGACGTTTCTGAACTGATCGCTGCGAATGAAGGCGTCGAAGGCCGCGCGGTCGGACCAGTCGGATATGATGACATAGCGGGTCGGGTCGAAGACGTCGCGGTAGAGGCTCGACCGGGTGTGGCCGGGCATCTGCCCCATGACGTCGAGGACGGCCTTGAAGACCTGCTCGAAGGTTTCGCCCTTGCCGGGCAAGACCTGGTAGTTCATCCCGACGGTGACCATGCAACGACTCCTGCGTAGGGAGAGATGGGCAGACGATACGACCGGGGGCGATGGTTGACAACCCCGGCGTGTGACTTAGATTAGGGGTTTCCCGGTTGGCCGTGTCGCCCGCCACCCCCCCACGCGGCGGAGGCACCACAGGTACGAGCCTTGGCATTCTTCAAACGATCCAGCAGCGGTAAGGGCGGCGGCGGAGGCGGCGCGTCGGGCATCGCCGACGCCGGCGACGACGGGTTCAAGCGCGACCAGCGCAAGGCCCAGCGCTTCTTCGAGCACGCCCAGACCGTCGCCGACACGCGCAATTACGACTACGCCATCGACTGCTACATCAACGGTCTGCGGCACGACCCGGACAACATCGGCAAGCACGAGGCGCTCTACGACGTGGCCAAGCGTCGCAAGGTCGGCGGCGGCAAACCGGCGGGCATTGCCGAGAAGCTCAAGGGCGGCGGCAAAGACCCCATCGACAAGATGCTCCACGCCGAGACGCTGCTGGCCAAGAATCCCACCGACGTGGGGCTGATGACCGAGTTCATGAAGCGCTGCGTTGAAGCCGACGAAGCCGTCGGGCAGGACATCAACATCGGCGAGGTCGCGCTGTGGATCGGCACGATCGCCCTGGACTGGAACCAGCAGACCAAGGCGGACAAGAAGGTGTACCTGACGCTGACGGACCTGTTCGCGGCGGTGGGGGCGTACGACAAGGCCGTGGAGGCCTGCCGGCACGCGCTGCAGCAGGACCCGGGCAACAGCCAGCTCATGCAGCAGCTCAAGGATCTCGAAGCCGAAAACACGATGAAGAAGGGCAAGTACGGCGAAGCCTCGCGCGAGTCGATCAAGGGGGGCGAGGAAGAAGCCCTGGCCCGCCAGGAAGAACACCGCATCGACAAGACCGAGGACGCCAAGGACCGAATGATCGCGCGCCGTCGCGCCGAGCTCGAGGAAGATCCGCAGGACCTCGACAAGATGCAGAAGCTCGTCGATGCCCTGGTGCAGAAGCAGAGCAACGAGAGCGAGAAGGAAGCGATCAAGCTGCTCCACGACGCCTGGGAAAGCACGGGACAATACCGCTTCCGCGTGCGCAAGGGCGATATCGAGATGCGGCAGATCGCCCGCTACCTGCGTTCGCTGCGGGCCAAGGTGCAGCAGAACCCGGACGACACCGATCTCAAGCACAAATTCACCGAGTCAGTGAAGAAGCAGATCGCCTTCGAGCTCAACGAGTTCACGGACCGGGTGAAGAACTACCCGACGGATATGAGCCTGCGGTTCCAACTGGGGCTTCGTCTGTATGCGGCCGGTCGCATCGACGACGCGATCAGCGCGTTTCAGCAGGCCAAGAGCGATCCGAAGAACCGCGCCGCGGCCCACGAATACCTGGGCCGCTGCTACATCCACCGGGGCTGGCACGAGGAGGCGATCGACACGCTGCGCCAGGGCATTGACGCCCACCCGCTGACCGACGACAAGCTGGGCAAGGAGCTGCGCTACCTGCTCATGGATGCGCTGGAGGCTGGCGCCCGACGCACCAATTCTCTGGACCAGGCCAAGGAAGCGCAGAAGGTCGGCTCGCAGGTGCTGCAGACCGACATCAACTACAAGGACATCCGCGAGCGCGTCGATAAGATCCGCGCATTCGCCGACGAGTTGTCGAAGATTGGATGATGGATGCCCGCCGCCATCGCCATCATTCCCGCCCGTTACGCCAGTGTCCGATTTCCCGCCAAACCGCTGGCCAACCGCACCGGCAAACCCCTGATTCAACATGTGGTCGAGAACGCCCGCCGTGCCACGCGCGTCGATCGCGTCGTCGTGGCAACCGATGACCAGCGCATCTTCGACGCGGTGCGTGCCTTCGGCGGCGAAGCGGTCATGACCGGCGAGCACGCCAACGGCACCTCGCGCCTCGCCGAAGCTTTCCAGGTGCTCTTCCCGACACGCGACGTTTCCGACGCTCGACACCCGACGCCCGACCTTGTCGTCAACGTCCAGGGCGACGAGCCGGAGATCGACCCGCGCGCCATCGACGCCCTGATCGACGGTTTGGCCGCTGACGCCGACGCCGACATGGCGACGCTTTACGCCCCGTTCGGGCCCGACGAAGACCCTGCCAATCCCAACATCGTCAAGGTCGTCAAGGACATCCACGACCGCGCGATTTACTTCTCGCGTTCGCTCATCCCCTACGACCGGGATCGGTGCAGCCCGACGATTTACAGGCACCCGGGCCTGTACGCCTATCGCCGCGACTTTCTGCTGGCCTACCCGTCACTGACGCCCACGCCGCTGGAGCACGCCGAGAAGCTCGAACAGCTCCGCGTGCTGGAGCACGGCTACCGCATCAAGCTCGTCGCCGCCCTTGCGGGTGTCCTGCCCGGCGCGGGGATCGACACGCCCGAGCAGTACGAGGCGTTTGTCCAGCGATGTCGCGCTCTCAAGTGAGCACCGCCTGACGCGCGTTCTCCAACTCCACCGCACGGGGGAAGAGGATGTTGTTCTCCTTGTGAACGTGCTGATGCATGTCGGCCTCGAGCTCGTGCAGGCCGTCGAGCATCGCCCGCCACGTGTTGCACGCCTCCGCCGGCGGCACGTACTCGTCCGTCAACTCGCGCATACGCGCCAGCGCAGCCCCGGCGTCGTCGTGCTCGTGCTCCATCACCGCGATCGGATTCCGCAACGTCCCGCAGTGGAACTGCACCGGCTCGTCCGACGCCTCCAGCTTGCGCACCATCGGGAAGAGAATCTGCTCCTCCTTGACCATGTGCGAGGCCAACTCGGCGACGAATCCGGCGAACACGCCCGCCAGCGCGGGCAGGCGGCCGTCCTTGTCGCTGTGCGTCGCCGCCACCTTCTCGATCATCGCCGTCAGGCGGGGCAACTCGGCGCGAAGGTACGCGTGGTGTGTCTGCTCGATGTGATCGCACAACGAGGTGAGCGTGGCAGCGGTCCAGTCGGTGGCGGTCGAAGGCGAGCCGGTCATCTCCGCCGCCAGCAGGACGGTCAGCACTGTGCTGGCGTCCAGCCCGCGTGCGGCGCACGCCTCGGCCAGCGTTTTGCGCCCGCCGCAGCAGAAGTCGATGCCCAGATTTTCGAACACGCGCGACCGCGAGGGGCGATCGGCGACAAGCTGGCCGACGGTGGTGCTAATGTCAATTCCGAGGGTGGCAGTCATGATCATGATCCTTTCTGAGCCGATTCGGCTCCTGGCGTGGTTGAACGATGCCTGCACCGCCGCGGGGGCAGGTCGGGATCGACGCCGCGACGATCGGCCATTTCGCGCCCCACGGCGCGAAGGGCGGCGTCCGAGAGTACTTGCCCGGCCAAGGGGAACACCTCGGTGTCCTCCACGGCAATGTGGCGGACGTAGGTGGCCCGCAGTTCATCCAACAGGTGCGACAGACGCGCAGCGTCGTCCGGGCTCAGCCGGCCGCGATCGAGCCACCGCCGTCCCAGCCGCTCCACTCCGTCGTGCAGCGGCGCGGCGGCGGCGTGATCGGCCTCCAGCGCGTCGATCTGCGCCATCGCCTGCCTCGCCCTCGGGTCACTGCAGCGACGCATCCGCGGGAACAGCGAGACCTCCTCGTCCTGCGTGTGCCACGGCGCGGCATTGCGGAAGTAACGCAGCGCCGCCTCCAATGCGGTGCGATGCTCGGCGTCGAGCGGGCCGCCCTGCCGCTCCACCGCGATCCGAACCAGCACACCCAGGAACTTCTCCACGCGGCGATGACAGTCGCTCATCAAACGCAGCGGCTCGCCGAATCCGGCCTGCGGGGTGTCGCCGATCAGCACGGGCATGGATCTTCTCCTTGTGAGTTCACCGGGTGGGGAACAGGACGGCCGGCGTCGCATCGACGGCGGGCTCGCGCTGAATCGACCAACCGGTCTTCAGGCCCAGCACGAACCAGGCCAGCGCCAGGGCTCCGACGATGAAGACCGTGTCGCCGATCGCACGCAGCCAGCGGAGCGTGTCCATGATCGGGGCCTGCATGAACTCGGCCGAGCGTGCGAACCACAGGCCGTGCTCGGTGCTGGCCAGCGTCTGCAGGATGCCGATGGGCAGAAGGCTGAGCACGACCATGAGGGACAGGCCGATGTTCATCGCCCAGAAGGCGAACGCCAGCGGACCGGTCTTCCACGCCAGTTGCGGGGCCATGGCCTTGAGGCAGAAGAGCATGAGGCCCAGGCCCAGCAGGCCGTAGACGCCGAACAGCGCGGTGTGGGCGTGGACGGGCGTGGTGTTGAGCCCCTGCATGTAGTACAGCGCGATCGGCGGATTGATGAGGAAGCCGAACAGCCCCGCCCCGACGACGTTCCAGAACGCCACGCCCAGGAAGAAATACAAGGCCCACTTGTAACCGGCGACCCACGGCTTGACGCGGGATAAGTGCAGCGTCTCCACCGCTTCCAGGCCCATCAGCGTCAGGGGCACGACCTCCATGGCGCTGAACGTCGCGCCCAGGGCCATGACCGACGTGGGTGTGCCGGTGAAGTAGAGGTGATGGAATGTGCCGACGATGCCGCCGGAGAGGAACACGGTCGTGGAGAAGAGGACGCCCGCGGTGGCGGTGCCCACGCGAATCAAACCCATGCGATGGAAGATGAACGCCATGGCCACGGTGGCGAAGACCTCGAAGAAGCCCTCGACCCACAGGTGGATGACCCACCAGCGCCAATATTCGGCGACGGCCAGGTGCGTGCGCTGACCCCACATGAAGCCCGCCGCGTAGAACAGCCCGATCGCCGCCGACGCCAGTACGAACAGACCCAGCAGCGGCCGTTGCTCGCTGCGCTTGACCAGCACCGGCCACAGCGCCCGGACCATGAGCACCATCCACAAGGCCAGCCCGACGAAAAGCAGAATCTGCCAGAACCGTCCCAGATCGACGTACTCGTAGCCCTGGTGGCCGAACCAGAAGCTGGCGCCCAGGCTCATCTGCTGCCGCGTCGAGTACCACGTGCCCCAGAGCGTGCCGACGACGACCACGACCAGCGCGGTGAACAGGAAGTTGACGCCGAAGCGCTGGAAGCGTGGCTCGTGTCCCGACACGGCGGGGGCGACGAACAGGCCCGTCGCCAGCCAGGCCGTGGCGATCCAGAAGATCGCCAGTTGAATGTGCCACGTGCGGGCGACCGAGTAAGGCAGGTACTCGGCGAGCGGGAAGCCATAGAACGACTGGCCCTCGACGCCGTAGTGGGCAACGATGACGCCGAACACAAGCTGGAGGAGGAACAGGGCGACGACGACCCAGAAATACTTGAGCGTGGCCCGCATCGAAGGCGTGAGCTTGAGCCCCAGGATCGGATCGCGCTCGGGATACGCGGGGGGCATCGGCTCGCGGCTCTTGAGCACGCCGTGGTACCACGCCATGACGCCGATGCCGGCCAACAGCAGCACCACGCTGACGATCGACCAGAGCATCACCGCCCCCGCCGGGCGATTGCCGATGAGCGGCTCGGCGGGCCAGTTGTTGGTGTAGGTGATGGCGTTGGGGCCGGCCTGTCCGGGCCGCTCGGTGGCGCAGGCCCAAGACGCCCAGAAGAAGAACGCGTTCATCTGATCCTGCCGCTGGGGATCGCGGACAGTCAGGCGGGCGATGGCGTAGGCGTCGCGCAGCTCATCAGGCGTGCGCTGCCCGTCGGCGATGGTGGCGACATCGGGGGGCAGGGTTTCCGCATCCCCGAAAATCGCGGCGTAGTACCGCCCCACCGCGTCGATCGCCGCGGCGCGATCGGCCGACACGGTCAGCGTGCGCGTCGCCTCGTCGTAGGCGTTGGTTCGCATCTCTCGCTGCAGCTGTCCACGAAGCACGTCCTGAACGGCCACATCCAGCTCGGCGAAGGACGCGCCCTGCTTCTGCGCCCAACGCTCCAGCAGCCAGGTCGCCTCGCGGTGGAGCCAGTCGGCCGACCAGTCGGGAGCGACGTAGGCGCCGTGGCCCCACACGCTGCCGATCTGCTGGCCGCCGATGGACTGCCACACGTTCTGGCCGTCGCGGATGTCCTCGCCGGTGAACAGGACGGTGCCGTCGGGCGTCACCACCCGGTCGGGTATGGGCGGGGCCTTGCGGTAGATTTCGCGGCCGAACCAGCCCAGCAGGGCGAACGAGCCGGCCAGCACGAGGCCCAGGGCGATCCAGTGACGGGTGTAACGCATGAGCGGGGTTCCCTTCGTGAGGCATCCAAAATTGGATGTCTTTGTCCACTACTGCCATCGACAGGATAGCGAGCATTATTTGGATGTCAAGGTATGATTTGTGGATCGCCCTACGCACAGGAGCAGCACCATGTTTTCCCAAACCGCCGAATACGCCCTCCGCGCCGTCGTGTCGCTGGCCCAGAAACATCCCGAGGCCCTGACCACGCGGCAGATCGCCGACCTCACCCGCGTGCCGGCGGGCTATCTGTCCAAGGTGCTCCAGGCCCTGGGCCGCGCGGATGTGCTCCAGTCGCAGCGCGGGCTGGGCGGCGGGTGGTCACTGGCGATCAAGCCCAACAAGCTCACCATCCTCAGAGTCATCAACGCCGTCGATCCGCTGCAGCGCATCGACACCTGTCCTCTGGGCCTCAAGTCGCACGGCACACGCCTCTGCCCGCTGCATCGCAAGCTCGACGACGCCCTGGCGTCTATCGAACGAGCCTTCGGTGACACGACCATCGACGAGCTCCTGCGTGAGCCGACGCGCTCGACGCCGCTGTGCGAGGTGACGGTGCGAAGGTCCGCATAACCGGACGCATGCACCGCACAGACGTTGCAGATGGCCCACCTGTGGACGCCGCCGGCTTGCATCGCCAAGTCCACCGCGCCGTGTAGCCGATGTCTGTCGAGTTCACGGGTGACTTTTTCCACGAGCGAGGCACGGCATGCCGAACGGACGCGACGTTGAGCTTCGAGTCGATCCACGACGGACCCTGCTGACGCTCATGGGCGTCAACACGCTGCTGGTGATGCTGTCGCTGGCGGTGCTGGGCGGGTTCAAGTTTCTGGGCACGCCGGGATGGCTGCTGTGGCTGTATGGCGTGGCGAACATCGACGCGGAGCGAACGCTCCCGGCGGTGTATTCGAGCCTGCAACTGCTGGCTGCGGCGGCGTTGATCGGGCTGGTGGCCGTGGCACAAGGTTCGATCGCCAGAGGCGCGCCGCGCCGATTCTGCGCGCTGGCGATGCTGTTCGTGCTGCTGGCCGCCGATGAGGCCTTCGCCTTCCACGAGGCGATGGGCCGCGCCATGCATAGGCAACTGCAGCTCGAAGGCCCGCTGCGCGGCTGCTGGACGTGGGTGCTGGCCGGCACGCCGATCGTTCTGGTCACGGGTGCGTGCTTTCTGCCCCTGCTGTGGAAGCTGCACACGTCCACGCGGCGGTGGATCGTGCTCGCCGCGGCGCTGTTCATCGGTGGCGCGTTGGGCCTCGAAGCCGTGGGCGGCATGGTCCAAACACTGCGCGGCGGGCTGGCATACCACATGGTCGTCGCCGTCGAGGAGTGGTGCGAGATGACCGGCATCAGCGTGCTGCTGTTCGCACTGATGCGCGAATTGTCGCAGCGCCCGTCGATTCGTCTGGCTGTGGCCGCCCCGGCCTCACCGCGCCACACCGAGTCGCTCTTCGCCTCGCTCCCGGCCTGACGACACGACGAACCGCACGTCGCGGCCGAATCTTGATCCTGCCCAAGGCGGCCACTACCATCGACCCGATCCGTTGACCGACGCCCGGCGCGGACAGGGAAATCGCCGCCATCAACTGTTGCGTGGTGCTGCCGACGTACAACAACGAACGGACGCTGACGGACATCCTGCGGCGAACGGCACGTTGCGGTCTGTCCATGATCGTCGTCAACGACGGCTCGACGGACGGCACGGCCGCGCTTCTGCAATCGTGGCAAACCACACCGGAAGGTTGCCATACCCTCGTCATGAACCACACGACCAACCGCGGCAAGGCCCAGGCCCTGCGCGACGGCTTCGTGATGGCGGCCTCGCGCGGCTTCACCCATGCGGCGACGATCGACACCGACGGCCAGCTCGATCCCAAGGATTTGCCCGCCCTGGTGGACGCCGCGCGGGCCCAGCCCGAGGCTCTAGTCGTGGGCTATCGCGACGAGCGCCGGGCCGACTATCCGGCGCGCAGCCGACTGGGGCGCCGGCTGTCCAATCTCATGGTTCGGATGGAATGCGGCCTGGAGGTACTCGACAGCCAATGCGGGCTGCGGGTGTATCCGCTGCAGTGGACGTTGACATCGAGCTGTCGCACGCAGCGATTCTGTTTCGAGACCGAGGTGATCACGCGGGCGGGGTGGGATCGCGTGCCGCTGGTGCAGCGTCCGGCGTCCTGTCGCTACTTTGAGCCCGGTCAGCGCGTGAGCCATTTCCGGCCGTGGCTGGATACGCTGCGAAGCCTGCGCATGCACGGCTGGCTCATGGTGCTGGCGATGGTGAGGCCGCTGCCCCGCCACGGTCGCGGCGAGGCGTCGAGACTGCGCCGACTGGCGGCGTGGCTCAACCCGTGGCGGGCGTGGCGCGAGGCGCGCGACTCTTCGCCGGGGCGGCTTACCCTGGCGGCGGGCCTGGCGGTCGGCGCGTTTATCGCCAATCTTCCTCTGTACGGCCTGCACGCGCTGCTGAGTCTGCTGGTGGCTCGTCGGCTGCACTTGCACCCTGCCGCCGTCGTCACCGGGTCCCTGCTGTCCACGCCGCCGATCGGTCCGCTATTGATCGTGGCGGCCGTGGCGACCGGACGCGTACTCCTGGGCATCGACTGGGACGGCGTCGAGAACGACAGCCTGGCCCTCGACGGCGGCGCGTGGCCCCTCCTGCCTGTAAGATGGTTGTGGGCGTGGCTGGTGGGTTCGGTGGTGATCGGCACAATCTGCCTGGCTGCCACGTTCGTCTTCGCCGCGACCGTGTTGCACTGGCTGCCTGCGCGACAGCCCGACGCCCTGTCCCCCGCCAACGAGGACTCGACCGAGGCTCTGACCGCTCATGACCCCACCCCGGCAACTCACGCTTGACCACATCAAGGCCCTGCTTCGGCGTGACCTCAAGCTGCCCCCCGGCACGACCATCCCCGACGACATGCCCCTCATCGGCGGGCCGCTCGACCTCGACTCGCTCGACGTGCTCATGGTCATCACCAGCATCGAAAAGGAGTACGGCCTGACATCGCTGGCGGAGACGGGCGGCCGCGACGTTTTTGTGTCGGTCGCCACGCTGGCGGCGTTTCTCGATGAGCACACCGGCAACAGCAAGCCCCAGCGCGAATCTGGGCCGCACGCTGGCGATCCCGATCTCGACGCCGCGCTGCGCGCCCTGCCCCACGCCGCGCCGTTCCGCTTCGTCTCCGAGGTGACCG
Source organism: uncultured Phycisphaeraceae bacterium (assembly GCA_964518335.1). Classification (GTDB taxonomy): domain Bacteria; phylum Planctomycetota; class Phycisphaerae; order Phycisphaerales; family Phycisphaeraceae; genus CAZFDT01. The sequence goes on along the minus strand of CAZFDT010000003.1, from coordinate 30,927 downwards.
CGCTCACGCCCGGCACGACCGCCCAGGGCGTTTGGCGACTCGACGGCAGCGAAGCGTTCTTCGCAGGCCATTTCCCCGGCCAACCCATCGTGCCCGGCGTCCTCATCGCCGAGGCGCTGGCCCAACTTGCCGGCATCGTCCTCGCATCGCCCCGCCAACCGGTCAACAGCCACAGCAGCGCGGCGCCAAGTCCCATCGGCAAACTCGGCCGCGTCGAGGTGCGATTCCTCCGCCCAGTCACGCCCCCGGCCGATATCGCGTTACAGGCCACGCTCACCCGTCAGATCGGCGACGCCGCGGTCTTCGACGTTCAGGCCGCCGTCGCTAACACCCCCGTCGCCGAAGGCTCGATCTGGCTGGCGGTCACCCCGTCGTCCCGCCCCGGCCCCGCATAACGGCCGAGCGGCGCGACAGGCCCGCGCGGCGAGCAGCTCATCGAGCGGATCGGGCGGATGCTCGAAGTCGAAACGAATGACGACGCGCGGATTCGCGCGGACCGGTGCTACCAAGGCTTACGACAGGAACGGCATCGGTGGTCCCCCTCGTCCCCATGAAACCCGGACGGCTGTTTGCGTTAGGATACGGGCGGCTGCCGATGCAGCAGGCCGACGGATCGAGCCTTACATCATGCCCTGGACGCTGTATCGCTATTTTCTCAAGGACGTGGTTCGCGTCCTGCTGCTCGCCGCCGCGGTGCTGGTGGTGTTGATGAGCTTTGGCGCGGCGATCAAGCCGCTGACCGACGGGCTGCTGGGGCCGCAGGGGCTGATGCGATTTCTGTTCTACAGCGCCCCGACGTTTCTGGGCTTTGTGCTGCCTTTTGCCGGGGCGTTTGCCGCCACGCTCGTGTTCAGCCGCCTGGCGGGCGACAACGAGATCACCGCCTGCACCGCCAGCGGCATCAGCTACGCCTCCATTCTCTTTCCCATCGCCGCGCTGGGGCTGGCCCTGACCATGGGGCTGTTCTACCTGAGCAACTGGGTCGTTCCGCGCTTTTACGCCGCCACCGCGTCGGTGATCGAGCAGGACATCACCCGCGTGATCGTCACGACCATCCAGAAGGGCCAGCCCGTCACGCTCGACGACCTGTCCAAGTCTGTGCTTTACGCCGATGCCGCCACCGAGATCGAGCCCGAGCCGGTGGATGAAGGCCAGGTGCAGCCCACGCGTCAGATCGTGCTCAACAAGGTGGTCTTCGCCCAGCGCGACGAGGAAGGCCAGGTCAGCGGCGACTACTCCGCCGAGCGGGCTGACGTGTTCCTGTACCACCAGCAAGCGCAGAGCTACGCGATCGTGGTGCTGCGGAACTTTGCGCAGTACGACGCGGTGCGGGGTCAGTTCGACGCCCGTGCCGCGCAGATCGCCGAGGTGGCGCTGCCGCCGGTGAAGCTGCGCAGCCCGCTGCGTGACAACCCCAAGTTCCTCAGTCTGCCGGAGATCCGCAAGCTCTACCGCGAGCCCGAGCGTTTCGACCGCATCCGCGAGCTCAAGCTCGACCTGGCCCGGGCGATCGCCGGGGAGCAGTTGATGCAGGCCATCGCCGCCACGATCGAGCCCGAATCGGGCGAGCCGGGGGCTGCGCTACTGCAGGGCCCGCGCCGCGCCGAGCAGTACCGCGTCACCGCCCCCAGCGCCCGGCGCACCCCCAACGGCCTGCGCCTGCAGGGCAACCCGCAGCAGCCCGTCCGCATCGAATACATCTACCGCGGCGAGGTCGCCCGCATCCTCACCTCCACCAGCGCCCTGATCACGGTCGAGCCGGGCAACATCGACCAGGAGCCGCTCATCGTCACGCAGATGACCGAAGTGAAAGTGACCGACCCGCGCATCGGCGGGCCGGGCACGGAGCACCGCCAGTTTGAGCTGCCACGCTGCCGCTGGCCTCATCGCATCGCGGGGTCGCTGCTGGAGTCGGCCAGCCTCGATGAGCTGGGCACAGCCGCCTCCGATCCCAGCCTGCAGCGCGGCGGGCGCGACATCCGCCATGTCGCCTTCGAGTTGAACAAGGAACGCACCAAGCTCACCCGCCGGGTCGTCGCCCAGTTGCACGAGCGCGCCGCCTCCGCCATCGCCTGCCCCCTGCTGCTGCTGCTTGGAGCCGTGCTGTCCATGAAGCTCCGCACGAGTCAGACCCTGGTCGTCTTCTTCTGGAGCTGCATCCTGGCGTTCGTGACCGTGATCATCATCAACGCCGGCCGCCACATGGCCGAGGACACGAGCTTCGCCACGATCATCCCCGGCCTGAGCCTGCTCTGGTCGGGCAACCTCCTGCTGGCCGTCGTGGTCGGCGCGGCGTATTGCGTGTTGGCGAGGAATTGAAGGCAAAAGGAAAAAGGCAAAGGGCAAAGGGCAAAATGGGAACATCCACTTGAGGAGCCATGACGATGAAACCGAACCTTGAGGAGCGCGTGCTGGGTTTTGCCGTGCGGGTGGTCAGGCTGTTTCGTGAGGCGCTGGTGCGGGACGATGCGGGGCGGATCATCGGTGCGCAGCTGCTGCGTGCGGGCACGTCGGTGGGCGCCAACGTCGAAGAGGCTCAGGCCGCCCATTCCAAGCGCGACTTCATTGCCAAAATGACCATCGCCCAGAAGGAGTCACGGGAAACAGCCTACTGGCTCAAAGTGATCGCGGCCTCGGGCATCGTCACCCCACGCCGCATCGCCTCCCCGCAGGACGAGGCCGAGCAACTCAAACGCATCATCAGCGCCATCGTCGTCACCGCCCGCCGCAGAGAAGGAGCCCGCGTCTGACAGCTCATCCATTTTGCCCTTTTCCTTTTGCCTTCTGCATTCCCCATGCGAATCCTCGACCGCTACATCATCCGTCAGTTTCTGCTCAACACGCTGATCGTGTCGGTGGTGCTGCTGGGGTTGTTCGTGCTGGTGGACTTCATCATTGACGTGGACGAGTTTCTCAAGGCCGGGCGCAACTGGGCTGAGCTGCGCCATGGCGAGGATCCGGCGACGCTGCAGGTCGTGGGCATGACGCTGTACGCCATCGTCGATCACTACACGCCGATGGCGGTGCTCTTGTACGTCTATTTCTGCGGGCTGTTCGTGGCGGCGGGCATGGGGTTCACGTTCGCCGGGCTCGGCCGCACGCGCGAGCTGGTGGCCATGGTCACGGGCGGCATCAGCATGTTCCGCATCGCCCTGCCGGTGATCGTCGCCGGGTTTGTGGTCATTGCCGTGTCGCTGCCGGTGCAGGAGTACATCGTGCCCGAGCTGGCGACCAAGCTCGCCCGTTCCAAGGGCCAGCTCAAATACGTGACCAAGCGCAGCTTTCCCGTCCACTTCGTGCCCGACGGCCAGGGCAACCTGCTCAGCGCCGGCGGGTTCGACATCCACCTCACCCCGCCCAGGATGGAGGGCATCAGCATCATCGAGCGCGATCCGCAGACCGGCGTGGCCCTTCGCCGCATCCAGGCCGAGCAGGGCTGGTGGGACGCCCAGCGTCACGGCTGGGAACTGCTCCAGGGCTACGCCCTTAGCCGCCCCGCCGCCGCAACCGGCTCCCTGAGCGACATCATCGGCCTGCCCACCAGCCAGGACATCCAGCCCGTGGACTTCTACCCCACCACCATCACCCCCGACGTGCTCCTGGCCAAGCGCGAGTCCATCTACGTCCGCCTGCTGAGCCTGCACGACCTCATCCGCCTGCGCAGCAACCCCGCCGCCGACCAGGCCCAGGTCGCCCAGGTCCTCTGGAGCCGGTTTAGCATGCTCGTGGTCAACATGCTCATCCTCGTGATGGCGCTGCCCATGTTCCTGCTGCGCGAGTCGCGAAACATGCTCCTGGAGGCCGCCAAGGCCGCCGTCCTCGTCCTCGGCGCCTGGGGCGGGGCCCTGGTCATCCTGCAGATCGGCTCCGTCGCCGGACCCGCCGGCGTCGCCATCAGCCCCGTCACCGCCGCCTGGCTCCCTGTCGTTCTCTACCTGCCCCTCAGTGCCGGGCTGCTCATCACCGTCAAGACCTGACGCGCCGCCGCCTCGGGCCGCCCGTGGTTAGTCGGAATCACTGGATTTTCACCTTCACCAGGCGATGTCTCAGCGTGCGCCGTCCGGGCCTTCCTGCGTGCCGGCCGAAAGCGGTCGCTGGCACGCCACACACCTGTTGCCACTGGACATCATCCCTTCATTATACGACACCCCCGCGCGGCGCAGCCTCTGCCCGCGGAATAATCCCCATCACCGCTCGCCCACCTCCACCCCCGGAATCGCCACCGCCTCCACCCCCGGATTCTCCCCCGGAAGGTCCCCCGCCGCCACGCCCGGATTCACCCCCCGAGCCACCCCACCCGCCGGCGGCTCCTCCAGCACCCCTCGCACGCGCGGCAGCAGCAGCACCGCCTCCACGATCATCCACACCTCCAGCACCATCGTCGCCACCGCGATCCCCAGCAGCAGCCAGTTGCCCGACGCCAGCCAACCCTTCTCCGCGCCCTCCCCGCTGAACACCTTCAGCAGCATCGCCCACATCGGCATCACCAGCATGAACACCCCCGGCAGAATGACAAACCACACCGGCTTGTTGCGCCGCAACAGGTAAAACGCGATCACCAGAAACGCCAGCCCCCCCAGCAGTTGATTCGTCGCCCCGAACAGCGGCCACAATATCTGGCCGCCCTTGCCCGCCGACTCCATGGACCACGCACTTCCGGGCGACGGCAGCGCCGCGATCCCCGCCGCGATGACGATGGCGAAGATCGTCGCACCATGTGGGTTCCTCAATAACGCAATCGGTGTAAAGCCGCGACCATTGGTCGCGCTCTTCGTTGCGTCACCGTTAATCGCCGCGCGACCAATGGTCGCGGCTTTACACCCACATTCCGGGCACGCGCCGTTGGGATTCGCCCGCATGTCATACCCGCATGCCGCACATTCAAATTCCGTGCGCTTACGGACAAATGTACCCGCCAATTCCTGCACCACGTAGCGCTGCAGCCGGCAGGCCGTGTCGAGCGTCGTCCCCGCAAACGACGCCACCAGCACCCCCATCAGGGCCACTGCAACACCCCCCGGCACCCCCATCGCCTTCAGAAAGTTCGCCGAGCCATCAACGAAGGCGCCGACCGTGCGGGCCAAGCCGCCTGACTGTGACCAACTTGTGTATCGCGAGCGAAAGGCTGCGGAACCAACGACAGCTGCTTCCCCTTCATTACCATACAGACTCTGTCGAATCTTGCTCCGATCGCCTAGAATCAGCCCCGGTACATCTGTTGACACATTCTCGTCGGCCCAATAACGCACGACGCCTCGTTCTTCCACAATGAAGTACCGCCCGTTGTCGTCGATAGCATGACCCCATGTGTTGCCCGGCAACCCGGTATTACCTACACCACCCATCAGCGACGACCCCAACCCCAACCCCGCGACGCACGCCAGGATCACCAGTGTGGCCAGGAAGCCTTCGGTGAGCATGGAGCCGTAGCCGACGAAACGGGCGTCGGTTTCGCTGCGGAGTTGCTTGCTGCTGGTGCCGCTGCTGACCAGGCAATGGAAGCCGCTGATCGCGCCGCAGGCAATGGTGATGAACAGGAACGGGAAGATCATCGGCGCCCCGGAAGGTTGCCAGTCCACCATCGGGGCGACGATCTTGAGCGGGACGCGCTCGGCCCCCTCGACCGGCGGGGCGCCGCCGATGAATGCGGCCGTCACCAGGCCCGCGACGATCAGACCCAGCGCCGAGATCAACTGCAGCGAGTTGATGTAGTCGCGCGGCTGCAGCAGCACCCACACCGGCAGCACGCTCGCCACATACGAGTACACGAGCAGGATCGCCACCCACACGATGATGGGCAGACTCGCCGCCCACGTATTGAACACGTGCAGCGCCCCGCCGACGGTGTCGTCGAAGAACGCCACGCCGATGCGGGTGTTCTGGTCGCCGAAGACGACCGTCAGGTACATCAGGGCAAGTGCAACAATCGACGGCCAGAGCAGCCCCTTGCCCTTGCGGTGCAGCCACACGCCGATGCCGATGGCGATGGGGAGTTGCACCCACACGGGGAAGATCGACGCGGGATAGAGCCGAAACACGTTGGCGATGACCAGCCCGAAGATGGCGAGCACGATGGTCAGGGCCATGAAGAGGATGAGCAGGAACAGCAGGCGCACGCGCGGGTTGAGCAGGCGCCCGGCGATGTCGCCGACGCTCTGCCCGTTGTTGCGCAGTGACACCACCAGTGACCCCAGGTCATGCACCGCCCCGATGAAGATGCTGCCCAGCACCACCCACAAGAGCGCCGGCAGCCACCCCCACATCACCGCGATCGCCGGCCCGACGATCGGCCCCGTCCCCGCGATGCTGGTGAAGTGATGGCCGAACACGATCGACTTGGCCGTGGGCACGTAATCGCGGTCGTCGCGCAGGCTCACCGACGGGCACACGGCCTTGGCGGAGAGCTGGAAGATGCGCGACCCCAGCCACCGGCCATACGTGTGATAAGCGACGATGAACGCGACGCCGGCGGCAAGAGCGATCAGCAGCGTTTGCATGGACGTGACGTTCCGAACAGGCCCACGATGAAACCACTCAGTATAGCCACCGACGCGCCCCAGCCGGCGGCAAACCTGCCGCCGAGCGAAGGCCGCGGGCACAATGATCGCCTGTGGCCATCATCTGGTGGCTGTGGGCGCGCGTGGCGGCGAGCGGCCCACGCTCGGCGGCAGGTTTGCCGCCGGCTAGGGCGCGTCCGGCTTCACGTCGCGGAAGCGCGTCATATTCGCGTCGCGCAGCATCTGGATGTATTGCGGCAGGCGCTGCTGGTCCCAGTGCAGCAGGAACTGGTAGTGTTTGTCGGCGAGTTCGGTCGGGGACAGCCCGGCGTCGATGTCGCGCTGCACGTCGGCCATGCCGGCGACATACCAGTCGCGGAACCCGTAGCCGCGCTTGGTGTTGAGCGGCACGAGCAGGAGCATGCCGACGGCGAAGGCGGCGAGGACGGGTCCGCGCAGGCGTGGCAGGCCATAGAGCACCCAGGCGAGGTAGATCGCTGCGAGGACGGGTGCGAAGAGCATGGCGTAGCGGTGCGGGTAGTCGTAGCTGGGGACCCAACCGGCGCGGGCGTGGCCGGTGACGAGGCCCATGAGGAGGAGGGTGAGGATGAAGGCGAGCAGCCCGGCGGCGCGGGTGCGCTCGGCGCGTGGGCCTTCGAGCAGGGCGTGCAGGAGGATGAGGCCGCCCAGCGTGACGACGGCGGCCAGGGCGAGGGTGGCCAGGGTCCATGACCCGACGGCCGCCGGGCCGAACGCCAGCGCCGTGATGCGGGCCGCTGTCTCCAGCGACTGCTCGCGTCCGGGACTGGGCGGCGCCCAGGGCGGTCGCGCGTAGCCCACCAGGTACAGCACCGACACCGCCCCGGCCAGTGCGACCAAGAGCATCAGGGCCAGCCCCGCCCGCCGCGCCGCCGTGCTGGCGCCCCAGCGCCAGTGGCGAAAACCATCCCACAGCACCCACGGCCCCATCAGCCCCGCCACCATCAACCCGTTGCCGCCGGTCAGCGGCATCAGCGTCAGCACCCCCCCCATCGCCACCAGCGTCCCCGGCCCGCGCCGGGGCATCGCCACCCACACCAGAAGCATCATGGCCAGCGCCGACGAGAGCGCGAACTGGATCTGCCAACTCCACACCAGATTGTTCCAATGCCCCAGGTGCAACAGCAGCAGGGGAAAGAAGGCGTCGGCCCAGCGCGTCGCCCCGCCGCGCGCCTGCCGCGCCACGAGCATCAGCGCGGCGGTCATCGCGGCCATGAGCAGGACATTGGCGACCATGCCGCTGCGGAAATCGCCATGCGTGAGCTTGAGCAGCGTCAAATACAGCGCTCGCGGCAGCGGCAGGCGGTGCTCGTTGTTCTGCTCCCAGAGCGACGCGAGCAGGCTCGGCTCGTGCCCGGTGAGCGACGGGACCATGAGCCAATCCTCCGCCAGCGGGACGTTGCGCCCATAGACGCCGATGCACACCAGCACGCTCGCCGTCATGACCAGCCACACCGCCCAGACGACGACCGCCTCCCCGCGGCGCGGCGGCGCGGCGGGGGCGGTGGCGGGGGCGGCCTCGGGCAAGGCGCGATTGACGCTGCTGGGTGTCGGGTCCATTCGCACTCACAGACACGGGGAAAAACGCTGCGACCGTATTATCGACCGAACGGCCGCGGCTGGTGAAAGCCGGGCGATGTTGACGGGGGGTGCGCCGGTGCTACGCTGATCGCCCTGCTTCTGGCACTCTCGGAACCTGCCCGTGTCCTCGCATCGCTATGAGCCGGCCCAGCCGGTGCTTCCCTGGAACAAGCTGCGCGTCGCGTCGGCGTTGCGGGAGGCGATGGCGCGGGGGTATCGGCTGGGCCAGTTGCAGGCGGACGTGAGCGCGGGGCTGGTGGTGGGGCTGGTGGCGTTGCCGCTGTCGATGGCGCTGGCGATCGCGTCGGGGGTGCCGCCGCAGCACGGGCTGTACACGGCGATCGTGGCGGGCGGGCTGGCGGCGCTGCTGGGCGGGTCGCGGGTGAACGTGACGGGGCCGACGGCGGCGTTCGTGGTGGTGCTGGTGCCGGTGGCGGCGCGGTTCGGGCTCGGCGGGCTGCTGCTGGCGTCGATCATGGCGGGCGTCATGCTGGTGGTGATGGGGGCGATGCGGCTGGGCAAGCTGATCCAGTTCATCCCGCACCCGGTGACGACGGGGTTCACGGCGGGGATCGCGGTGGTGATCGCCACGCTGCAGGTGCGCGACTTTCTGGGTCTGACGCTCGACGGGCACCCGGAAGGGTTCATCGACAAGGTGGCGGCGATCGCGCGCTCGATGCCGACGCTGCACTGGCCCGATGCGATGGTCGGTGCGGTGACGCTGGGCATTCTGCTGGTGTGGCGTCGGCTGACGAAGCGCATCCCCGCGCCGCTGGCGGCGCTGGCGGTGGGCGGGCTGCTGGCGTACTTCCTGCCGCAGTTGAACCTGGCGACGATCGGCACGCGGTTCGGGGGCATCGCGCAGGTGCTGCCGACGCCGGTGTGGCCCTGGCAGCTTCCGGGCGCCGACGGGCATCCGCTGCAGTTGTCCATCGGGCTCTTGCGGGAACTGGCGGTGCCGGCCATCGCCATCGCCATGCTCGGGGCGATCGAGTCGCTGCTGTGTGCGGTGGTGGCCGACGGCATGGCGGGCACGCGGCACAACCCCGACGTGGAACTGGTGGGCCAGGGCATCGGCAACATTGTCGCGCCGTTCTTCGGCGGGTTCGCCGCCACGGCCGCCATCGCCCGCACCGCCGCCAACATCCGCGCCGGCGGGCGCAGCCCCGTCGCCGCGATCACCCACGCCCTGTTCATCCTCCTGGCCGTGCTGGCGCTGGCGCCCGTGCTCAGCTATGTGCCCATGGCGTCGATGGCCGCCCTGCTCCTGCTGGTGGCGTGGAACATGTGCGAGGCCAAGCACTTCATCCACATTGTCCGCGTCGCCCCGCGCAGCGACGTGGCCGTGCTGCTGGCCTGCTTCGGACTCACGGTCGTGTTCGACATGGTCGTGGCGGTGTGCGCCGGGGTGATGATGGCGGCCCTGCTGTTCATGCGGCGCATGGCCGAGTTCACCCACGCGCGGATCACCGAGGGCGAGCACCACGACCTGCTGGCGCCGCTGCCGCGCGACGTGGTGCTCTACGAGATCGCCGGGCCGCTGTTCTTCGGCGCCGCCGAGCGGGCGATGGAGGCGGTCCACACGCTGGCGACGCAGCCGCGCGCCGTGATTCTCGACATGGCCAGCGTGCCCGTCATGGACGTGACCGGGCTGGTCGCGCTGCAGTCGGCCATCGCCGCCATCCACCGCAAGGGGACCCTCGTCGTGCTCACCGGCGTGCAGTCCCAGCCCGCCACGGTGATGGCCCGCGGCGGCATCCACAAGGGCCACGACCAGATCGTCTTCTGCGACACCATCGAGCACGCCGAGATGCTCGTCAGACTGCTCGACCCCAGCACGCCCGACGGCCCGCCAGGCCCCGACGCACTGATTCCACCGTCCGCTGCCACTGGGCGACCTGGCGTATAATCTGCCGAAGGTGAACCATGACCGTTGCGGCCCTGCCTCACATTCTGCTCGATGATCGCGGGATCGCCTGGATCGAGGGGACCAACACCAAGGTCAAGGAGGTCGTGCTGGACAAGCTCGCCTACGGCTGGAGCCCGGAGGAAATCCACCGCCAGCATCCCGACCTGCCCATGGCGAAAATTCACGCGGCACTCGCCTACTACTACGACCACCAGGCCGAGATGGACGCCGAGTTGGAAGAGGACTACCGGCGACTCTGCGAGGCGCGGGACATGACGCCACCGTCTCCGTTCGTGCAACGAATGCGGGCCATGGGACGACTCCCGTGAGTTTGTCCCTCTATATGGACGTCCATGTCCCCAGCGCCATCACCGATGCCTTGCGCCTCCGCGGGATCGACGTGCTCACAGCACAGGAAGACGGCAAGAGGCGCACGGCCGACGATCTGCTCATCGATCGCGCCAGTGAGCTTGGACGACTGATCTTCAGCCGCGACCAGGACATGCTGCGACACGTCGGCGAGTTCCAGAACCGCTCGCACCCCTTCAGCGGCGTGATCTTCGCCAGCCAGCGCGACGTGAGCATCGGCCAGTGTGTCAACGACCTGTCCATGATCTGCCTGGCCGGCAACGCGGCGGAGTTCGCCAACCGCGTCACGTATCGGCCCTTGCGGTGAGCCAGCCGGTGGCATGACGTTGAAAATGATGGCGGTGCGCAGTCGGGTGAAGCGGATCATCCGTGTGCGGGCGGAAGTCGAAGGTGGGCAGCAGGTGGGCCGCTGACCTCCTACGGCACGCATCGACGGCCCGCCAGGTCCCGACGCATTGACTCCACCGTCCGCTGCAGTGCGCTGAGGGCGGCGTCGGGGGGCATGGCCAGCAGTTGCGATGCCGGGATGGGCTGGCCGTACTCGACGAAGATGCGGCCGGTGGCGCGGGGGAGCTTGCGGGCCTTGGGCCAGGCGTCGAAGGCGCCGTCGATGGCGACGGGGACGATCGTGGGCTGGGCGCGTTTGATGAGGAGGATGAGGCCGCGCTGGAACGGCTGCGTCGTGCTGTCGGGCGTGCGCGTGCCTTCGGGAAACAGCAGCAGGGCGTGGCCCTGGCCGAGCACGTCGATGCACTTGCGCATCGAGGCGGTGTCCGACTGGCCGCGCTCGACGGGGATGGCGTTGAGCGTGCCGATGAGCCAGGCGAAGGCGGGATGGTCGAAGAGCGACGACCGGGCCATGGCGTAGAACTGGCGATGGTGGGCGGCGAGGCCGACGAGGATCGGGTCGAGGAAGCTCTGGTGGTTCGACACGAACAGCACCGGCCCGGTGCGTGGGATGCGGTGGATGCCCCAGGCGCGGTAGCGGTAGCACGGGGCCACCCAGACGTAGCAGATCAAGTGCAGCAGATGCCACCACAGGATACGGACGATGGTGCGGCCGGGCTGACGTTGGCGGAGGGATTCGAGCATGGATTAGAACGCCGCAACGCCACAACGCCACAACGCCACCAATGGGAGACACCGGGGACGCGATCCGCGCGCTTTGCGACGTTGCGGGGTTGTGGGTTTGCGGCGTTTCCCGGTCACGATTGCACCTTCTCACGCACGCCCCGCCCCGCCAGCACCTTCCCCGCCTTGTCGCGCACCCGCTCTTCGATGTAGTCGAGCACCTGGTCGAGGGTCATGTCGCTGGTGTCGATGCGGTGGGCGTCGTCGGGGCAGATGAGTGGGCCGTCCTTACGGTGCGAGTCCTTGTGATCGCGGGTGACGATGGAGGCGAGGATGTCGGCCTCGTCGGCGTCGCGGCCGGCGTCGCGGAGCTGGGTGGCGCGGCGGCGGGCGCGCACCTGCGGGGATGCATCGACGTAAAACTTCGCCTGCGCGCCCGGAAACACCACCGAGCCCTGATCGCGACCCTCCGTCACCAGCCACGGGTGGTCCAGCCCGATCGCCCGCTGCTGCTCCACCAGCACGTCGCGCACGCCGGCGATCGCCGCCACGTCGCTGACGCTGCCGGTCACGTCGGCGTCGCGCAGCCGATCGGTCACATCGCGCTGCCCCACGATCAGCCGCGGCGGGTCGGCCGACCAGTCGAACCGCATCGGGTTGCGACGGGCGATGTCGATGACGCGCTCCGGGGACAGGCGTGGGTTCACCGCGTGATCGATGCACACCGCCGCGATGCCGCGGTACATCGCCCCGGTGTCGAGGAACGCCATGCCCAGGCGTCGCGCCAGTCGCCGCGCTACCGTGGACTTGCCCGACCCCGCGGGGCCGTCGAGCGTGATGATCAGGCCGCTGGGCCGGCTGGAAGCAGGTGGCGTCACCATGCGCGGGAGTTTAGCAGGTCGCACGAGGGAGCTGCGACCGGCGCGGCGCGACGCCGGCGAGCGCGTGCGAGCCGGAGACGACGGCCGTTCACGGATCGACGGCCTGCATCGGCTCCCAGCGGAGGTTGTTGACGTTCTGGTCGCTGTTGGGGTTGTACAGGGCGTCGTTGGTGAGGATGTACTCGCCGTTGCCGTTGGAGAACACGTGCTTGTAGGAGTTGGGGAGCTGCACCTGCGTGCCGCTGCCGGGCACGGTGTAGTTCTCGACCTCGCGGATGGCGTTGATGAACTTCTGGTGGGTGCGGTCCTGCGAGGCCTGGCGCTGCTCGAACCCCTCTCGAATGATCTGATTGATCTCGGCGTTGGCCTGCGCGATGATGCGGCTGCGGTCGGCGGCGCCCTTGAGCGCGATGCGATTCATCGCCGCGACGTGGTCGGCCTTCATCTTCGCCCACTGCGGCGTCATGTGCACCGAATTGGCGATGGTCATCAGCAGCGGCATCGCCCGGTCGAGCTGGCCCGCCGGCGCTCGATACGCCACGTTCGGCTCGATGCCCCAGCGAAGCTGCGTCCCCGTCTGCGCGTGCGTGCCCATGTGCGCCACGCCCAGCACGACCAGCTCGTCCCATTCTTGCCCGTCCTGCGTGTAGCGACACTCGAACGCGAGCACCGCCCCATCGATGAAATACTGCATCGCCAGATTGAGCTGCCTCGCCTGCAGGTTGAGCTGCTGCTGTTGCTCGGCCAGCGGCGCAAGCTGGCGGTGCATCAGTTGCGTCAGCTCGGGAACCACCGTGACGTGCACCCGGATGTCGCGCGCGCCGGGACGCTCCCGCGGCAACGTTTTCTGCGCCATCCATGCCTGCCACTGCGCGAGGTTGTCGGGCATGTAGAGGACCGGCAGACCGCTATCGATCGTTCCCTCCTGCGGGCGCGGCGTGCCCATCTGCATCGCCTGCGCGCTGGGGCGCACGTCAACGCACGTGAGGCTCGGCCCAACGTGCACCCGCCGACCATCGGGGGCGATCACCTTGATGTTCTGGCTGGGCAGGATGCCAAAAAGCTGCGCCCCCGCCCAGAACGCCCCGCCCTCGACCGCCCAGCCCTTGGGCGCCAGCACCGTGTGCGACGGCATGTTCGCCGACAGCGGGTCCACAAACGTATGACCCGTCAACACCACCGGGCCGCCGTCCGCCGCGGCGACCCGTGGCGCAGTTGACCCGAGCGCCAGCCACCACGCCACACACACGACCACGCCCGCTCGGTACATGCAGGTTGCTCTCATGCCCGCATGATAGCCCGATCGGGCGCCCGATCACATCGTTGCCCGGGCATCTTGCGGCGTGACCCGTCCGCGCAATGCACCCCGATCTTCTCGCCCCGCCGTGCGCGACGATCCGAGCGAGTGCGAGGCGTTCGTCCGTCGAGCGTCTGGCAGCGCCTGGCGTACCATTTGGTGATGAGCGACGCCGCGATCGAAGCCCGCACGCAGGAGATCGGCCGCGAGCTGATCGACGCCGCACGCGCCCACCCGGGCGGCCGCGGCTGGTCGGATCGGCTCATGGAATGGGCATCGAGCGACCCGGGATTCAAGACGCAGCTTTTCCGTTTCATCGACGTGTTTCCGACGTTGCGCACGCCCGAGCAGGTGCATGCGCATCTGGTGGAGTACCTGACACTACCGGGGGTGAACCTGCCGGCGGGGCTGGGGCTGGGGATCAAAGCGGGCGGGCTGATGAAGGGTCTGAGCAGCAAGGCGATCGCGGCGCAGATCGAGTCGATGGCGGGCCGATTCATCGCGGGGGTCGATGCGACCGAGGCGTTGCCGCGGCTGCGGGTGATGTGGGATGCGGGTCTGGCGTTCAGCGTCGATCTGCTGGGCGAGGCGTGCGTGAGCGAGGCCGAGGCGCAAGCGTACGAGCGGCGTTACCTGGACCTGCTCGCCGTGTTGCCGGGCGAGGTCGCCGCGTGGCCGGGCCACGACGTGCTCGACGGCGAACGCCGGTGCAACCTGTCGGTGAAGGTCAGTGCGTTGTCGCGCAGGGCCGACGCGCTGGCGTGGGACCGCAGCCTCGACGCGCTGACCCAGCGGATGCTGCCCATCCTCGACGCGGCCCACCGTGCGGGGGCGTTCGTCAACTTCGACATGGAACACCATGCACTGAAGGAGCTGACGATCGCGCTGTTCGAGCGCTGTGCGCAGCGCGTCGAGACCCCGATGGGCATCGCGCTGCAGGCGTACTTGCGCAGCGGCGACGACGACGCGAAACGCCTGATCGCCTGGTCGAAGAAGCTCGGCCGCGCCGTCACCGTGCGATTGGTCAAGGGCGCGTATTGGGACTACGAGACGATCCACGCCCGCCTGATGGGCTGGCCCAGCCCGGTGTGGTCGCACAAGGCCCAGACCGATGCGTGCTTCGAGCGGATGACGCGCGCGCTGATCGACGGTGGCGTGACGCTGGCCGTCGGTTCGCACAACGCGCGGTCGCTGGCGCACGCGCTGGCGTATGCCGAGGCGCGAGGCGTGGCGCTCCCGGAAGTGCAGATGCTCCACGGCATGGCCGACCCGCTCAAGGCGGCGTGTGTCCACTTCCGGGAGCGCGGCTTGCGCGTGCGAGAGTACGTCCCCCTGGGGCAGATGATCCCGGGCATGGCGTACCTGGTGCGAAGACTGCTGGAAAACACGAGCAACGAGTCGTGGCTGCGCGCGGGGTTCGGCGAGGGTCAGCCGGTCGAGGCGCTCTTGATGCCGCCGCAGGCGACGCTGCAGGCCCCGACGGCGCGGACCGAAGGGTTCATCAACGAGCCGGTGCGGGACTTCGCCGATGCCTCGCAGCGCGAGGCGTTCGCGCATGCGGTGGGGAGCGCCCAGCCGGCGGGCGTTGCAGTGGACGCCGGCGTGGAGGATGGACGCGCGGCGGTCGAGCGTGCGGCGGAGGCCTTCCGGGGGTGGCGGACTTCGCCGGTCATCGAGCGAGCGACGATCCTGCGTAAGACGGCGGCGGCGATGCGGCGGCAGCGCGACGCGCTGGCGGCCATGGTCCTGCGCGAGGCGCACAAGCCCTGGCGTGACGCCGACGCCGACGTGTGCGAGGCGATCGACTTCTGCGAATACTACGCGCAGCAGGCGATGTCTCTGTTCGAGCCGGTGCAGCACGGGCATCGGGCCGGCGAATGGAACCTCACGCTGCACGAGCCGCGCGGCGTGGCGGCGATCATCGCCCCGTGGAACTTCCCGCTGGCGATCTGCACCGGCATGACCGTCGCCGCCCTGGCCACGGGCAACTGCGCCATCGTCAAGCCCGCCGAGCAGACGCCCGCCATGGCGCTGCGGATGTGCGAACTGCTCTGGCAGGCCGGCGTGCCGCGCGATGTGCTGCAGTTGCTCCCCGGCGAAGGCGAGACGGTGGGTGCTGCACTTGTCCGCGACCCGCGCGTCGCCCTGATCTGCTTCACCGGGTCGATGGCCGTGGGCGTGGACATCCTCACCGCCGCAGCCGCCACGTCCTCGCTGGGCGTCAAGCGCGTGGTGTGCGAGTTGGGCGGCAAGAACGCGATCATCGTCGATAGCTCGGCCGATCTCGACGAGGCCGTGCTGGGCGTGCGCGACTCGGCGTTCGGCTACGCGGGGCAGAAGTGCTCGGCGTGCAGCCGCGTCATCGTGCTCGACGACATCCACGACGCCTTCGTCGCCCGCCTCGTCGAGGCCAGCCGCGCCCTGGTCGTGGGCGATCCCGCCGACCCCGCCACCGACGTGCCGCCCCTCATCGACGACGACGCCCGCGACAAGGTGCGGCGCTACATCGACCTCGCCCGCACCGAAGGCACGCTGGTGCTTCCCGACACCTCACAGCCGACAGCCGACACCCGCCTCATCCCCCCGCACATCGTCACCGGCATCGGGCCCCACCACCGCCTGGCCACTGAGGAGATCTTCGGCCCCGTCCTGGCGGTCCTCCGCGCCCGCAACTTCGCCGAGGCCCTGGCCATCGCCAACAGCAGCGGCTACCGCCTCACCGGCGGCGTGTATTCGCGCACGCCCTCGCATCTGGACGCGTCCCGGCGCGACTTGCTCGTGGGCAATCTCTACCTCAACCGCCGCATCACCGGCGCCCTCGTCGGGCGCCAGCCCTTCGGCGGGTTCGGCCTGTCGGGCGTGGGCTCGCAGGCGGGCGGGCCGGGCTATCTGCAGCAATTCGTCGTGCCGCGAACCATATGCGAGAACACGATGCGGCGGGGGTTTGCGCCGGAGACCTGAAAGAATGCCAAGCCGCAAGCGGCTTTACGAGGGCCCGCGCACCGGCTGGGTCTGCTCGGCGCGGAGCTGCTGCATCCACGAGGCGATGCGGTCGTCCTTGAGCAGGAAGTAGTAGAGCTTGCCCTCGGCGTTCTGGCGTCCGGCGAACCATTCGCCGCGCGGGCCCACGCCGTAGTAGATGTCGCCCCGGCCGGCGGCGCGGATCGCCCCGCCCGTGTCCTGATCGACCATGAACTGGTTGAACGGGGCCTGTCGCCCGGTGTCGTCGAACGACTGCGTGTTCACCAGCGTCACGACGCCGCGGGGGAACACGTCCTTGTCGGTGGCGAGCGTGTGCATGGGCGTGGCCTTGAAGCCCAGCGACCCGGCGGGCCAGTTGCCGCCGTCGTACTCCTTGAAGAACACGAAGCGGTCGTTGCGGTTGACGTAGGCGGGCAGGTCGTTGGGGTGCTGCTTGAAGTAGGCGCGGATGGTCGCCAGGCTGATGCGGTTCTTGTCGAGTTTGCCCTCGGCGGCGAGGAGGCGGCCGATGCTGGTGTAATCATGTCCGTTGGTCCCGGCAAACCCCACAAACATCACGCTGCCGCCCCCGGAAGTGTCGGTCATCTCCAGGCGGGCGCTGCCGTTGACCTCGACGATGTAGGCGTCCAGCGGATCGGCGAAGTAGACCAGTTCCAAGCCGCGCAGTCTCCCGCTGGTGACGAGTTGGCTTCGCGTGGGATAGGGCGAGAGCACCTTGCCGGTGGCCGGGTCACTGACCAGGTCGCTGGGTCGTTTGTAGATGGGGAACTGATAGACGCCGTTGGGCGTGCGCGAGGCTTTGAAGACGGGGGTGTAGTAGCCGGTGTAGAGCACCGTGCCGCTGCCGTCCCAGCCCACCGACTCCCACACGTCGAACTCCTGCAGGATGCGGCTGGCCAGCAGCGGCCCGGTGCGCTCGCTGATCTTGCTCATGGCGAAGACGCTCGCCCAGGCGTGCTCGTGCGTGATCGGGCCGCTGGGGAAGTATTGCGTCGTCGAGGGGATGCGAAACCAGTTGAGGCTGCGCTGCACCGCCTCCTTGAACCCCGGCTGCTGGAACGACGCGACGGCGGCGGCGATGTCCGGCAGCTTCGCCGGGTCGGTGATCTTGCGCAGCCCGAACGCGCCGGGCGGCAGCGGGCGCGCATAATCCGGCTCGGGCGGGATCGGCTTGCGACAGCCCAACCCCAGCGCGGGCAACAGCATCATCGTCATCACAACGAGGCGGCGAAGGGACACTATCATGGCAACCCTCTGATCCGTGCGACGGCGAGGCATCCGTGCGCCCGCTCGTGACCGCACACAGTAATCAAACACGCGCCCGGTGCAACCCATGGACCTGTTCGTCTTCAACCTCTTCCACGACGACACGCGGTTTTACTTCCTCGCCGCGTCCCTGGTGATCGTCATCAGCATCGTGCTGCACGAGCTGGCCCACGGGTGGACGGCGATCCGGCTGGGCGACGACACGCCCATCCACATGGGTCGGATGACGGGCAACCCGCTGGTCCACATGGGTCCGTTCTCGATCGCCGCGCTGCTCATCGCCGGGATCGCCTGGGGCCAGATGCCCATCAACCCGACGCGACTTCGCGGGCGTTACGCCGAGGCCCAGGTCGCCGCCGCCGGACCCGCCATGAACCTGGGCCTCGCCCTCATCTGCCTCGTCGCCCTGGGCCTGTTCTACCGCTTCGGCCCGCCCATCGCCCCCGGCTCGTGGCAGGCCAACCTCGCCTTCTTCCTCCAGATCGCCGGAACCGTCAACCTCCTGCTGATGATGTTCAACCTGATCCCCATCCCCCCGCTCGACGGCTCGCACATCCTGGCCAACCTGCACCGCCCCTACGCCCTGGCCCTGGGCGACGAACGCCACCAGGGCCTCTTCTTCGTCGCCTTCATCTTCGCCTTCGCCCTCAGCAGCGCCGTGCTCGTCCCCTGGGCCGGCCGCCTGGCAGCGACGATCGTGCGCTGGGTCGAGACGGTGGGATAGCGACCCGCGACGGCGCCCACCCCGGGGCAGCGGGCGCCTCATCCACCCCATGCGTGTGGCGGCCCGCGGTCGTCCCGGCCGCGGGTTTTGCTGATATACTGCGTGGCTCGACGGTCAGCCGTCCCGCAACCGCAACCGCATTCGGAGTCCACCCGTGAAATCGACCGACCTTCGGCCCGGCATCGCTATCAAGATGGATGGCGCGATCTGCGTCATCACTCAGTTCACCCACGTCACGCCCGGCAACCTCCGCGCGTTCGTGCAGATCAAATACAAGAACATCCAGAACGGCATGATCAAGGAGGCCCGCCTGCGCAGCGGCGAGGAGGTCGAGGCCGTCGATGTCGATCGCAGTGAGATGGAGTACCTCTACAGCGACAACACCGGGCACGTGTTCATGAACACCAGCACCTACGACCAGATCACGATCCCCGACGACCTGATCGGCGACTCGATGAAGTACGTCAAGCCCAACACGAACATCATCGTGCTGATGTGCGAGGGCAAGCCGGTATCGATCGAGCTGCCGAAGGTGGTGGACCTGGAGGTGACGGACACGCCGCCGGGGATCAAGGGTGCGACGGCGACGAACCAGCTCAAGGAGGCGACGCTGGAGACGGGCTTGAAGACGCGCGTGCCGCCGTTCATCAATATTGGCGAGAAAGTGCGGGTGCGGACGGAGGACGGGGCGTACCTGTCGCGCGTATAACACAGGCTGTGGCACGGCGACGACGATCATGGCTGCGTCATCGACGCTGGACGGCGCTGGCGGCGGCGGCGATCGCGGCGATGCTGCTGATCGCCCTGGCGGTGGACTGGTTCCACGCCTATCGCATCGAGCGGCGGCTGGAGGCGCATCTGCCGCGCATCGGTCGTCACGCCGAGGCCCGGGGCCTGCCGGTCGAGCTGGTGGTCGAAGTCGTGCGCGCCGAGAGCGGCGGCGATCCGCTGGCGGTGTCGCCCGCCAACGCCCGCGGCCTGATGCAGATCATGCCCGCCACCGAGCGCGACCTGGTCGATCGCCTGGGCGCGCCCCGCGGCGACGTGTTCGACCCCGACTACAACCTCCTGCTGGGCACGACCTACCTCAAGCACCTGATGGATCGCTTCGACGGCGACGTGCACCTGGTGCTGGCCGCGTACCACATGGGTCCGACCAAAGTCGCCAGGCTGCGCAAGGACCACCCCGCGTTGAGCAGCCGGGACTTGATCGCCCGTTACGCCGGGCCCAGGACGCGGGCTTATGTCGCCACGATCACCCGTCGCCTCGACAGCGACTGATCGTGGCGCGGCGACTACAATGCGGGCATGACCTGCGCGGGCCTGTCGTCGCGTGTCGCCGGCTGCATCGTATTGATCGCTGCAGTGGTCCACGCCCAGACGAACGTCGGCATCGGCAACCCCAACACGCCCCTGGCGGGCGACGTGTATAACCCCGGCGTGGGCGTCAAGTGCGTGGACTTCAAGCAGGGCGACGTCTTCTTCCCCATCAACGTCAACCACTGGTGGGGGCACATGAACCAGCAGGGCGACATCATCATCTGGCCGCAGTTCGACTGGAGCGACTACGAATACGAGGGGATGATCCGCGTGGTGCACGGCGGGCGCACGGGCTATCTGAACACGGCCGGAAACTGGTGGATCACGCCACGGTACGAGTGGGCCGACCGTTTCAGCGGGAGCGTGGCGATCGTGCGGGAGAACGGCAAGTACGGGATGATCGACAAGGCGGGCAAGACGCTCGTGCCCGCGCGGATGGACGGGGCGCTGCGGTTCAGCGACGGGTTCGCGGCGGTGCAGGTCGGCGACCACTGCGGCTTCATCGATCGGCGGGGCAGCGTGGTCGTGCAGCCGCAGTTTCAGCGCGTGCGCTCGTTCCACGACGGTTTCGCCATGGTGCAGTTGCCCGCGGCGGCCGGGGAGGCCCGCACGCTGGGCGTGCTGGGTTACATCGACAAGCGCGGGCGCTTCACCTTCCGCGACGACCGCCGCCAGTTCGCCGACCTGGGCGACTTCTACGACGGACTGGCCCGCGCCAAGGTCGCTACGAAGTGGGGATTCATCGACAAGACCTTCCGCATCCGCATCGACGCGACGTGGGACGAGGTCGATGACTTTTCCGACGGCCTGGCGGCGGTGCGACAGGGCGGGCTGATCGGCTACATCGACAAGAGCGGCCGACTCGTCGTGCCCCTGCGCTACAAGACCGGGGAGCAGTTCAGTGAGGGGCTGGGCATGGTGGAAGTGGACCAGAAGTGGGGTTACGTCAATCGCGTGGGCGAGCAGCGCGTGCCGCTGACGTACCTCTGGGCCGAGCCGTACTTCCGCCGTTATGCGCGGGTGTCGATGCCGCCGAGCTTCGGATACGTGGGCGTGAACAACAACGTGGTGTGGGACCCCAAGCGACCCTTCGACGCGATCTGGGACCGCACCTCCAGCGGGCTGGCGCGGATCGCCGTGGACATCCTCGACCCGCCGAAGGTCAATGGCTTTGTGCAGCGGCAGACGAGCCTGCGATTGCAGCCCCCGCCGCCGCGCGAGGCGTATGTCACGCCGTATCGGCCGGATTATCTCTACGTTGACGAGTTGCCGGGGCCGGTCAGCCGATAATCAAGTCGATGAGCCGACCCCTGTTTGTGTGCTATGTGCCGGGCGTGGATCGCCGCCGCGTCGATGCGTCGCGCACGCCGCACGTGCATCGGCTGCTGCAGACGTTCCCGAGCGTGACGATCGACACGTACCCCTCGACGGAGCTGCTGGCGGCGCTGATCACGGGCGTGTACCCGGGTGAACACCGCGTGTGGCAGGCCAGCGTCAAGCCCCACGTGCCCGACACGGCCATGACGCGGCTGCTCGACCGCGTGCCCGATGCGGTGACGGCGGCGGTGCAGTGCGCGGCCAACTTCTTCTGCCGCGAGATGGAACTCGCGGCCGTGCCCTACCGACGCCGACGACGCTTCGACCTGCACCGATTCAAATACACCCGCCGCGCCAAGGAGCAGACCCACGCCCTGGCCCAGCTCAACGGCGTGCCGACCATCTTCTCAATGGTCGAAACGTCGGGCTACCAGTTCGGCAAGTCGTTCGACCGGCTCGACCGCATCGCCGCGACTCTGCCCACGCCCGGACTCGCACTCGAGTGGCTCGAATACTACGCCTTCGACATGTTCTCGCACTGGAACCTCGATCGGCCCGACGCCATCGACGCGGCAGTGCGACGCACCGACGCCGCGATCGCCCGCCTGCACGAGCAGTGCGACCGCCGGAGCGTGACGTTCGTCCTGCTGGTGGATCACGGGCAGGAGTTGATCCGACGCCGCATCGACCTGCGCGACGTGCTGCGCCACAGCGGCGTGCCGCGCGACGAGTACACCTACCTCATGGAGGTCGCGGTCACGCGGCTGTGGTTCTTCACCGAGCGGGCGCGGAAACAGCTCACTGCAGCGTTGGCGGACGTGGCGGGCGTGACGCTCGTGCCGCACGACCGGATGGGGCAATACCACGTGGAGCTGGACGCGAGCTTCGGCGAGCTGTACGTCTATGCCGACCACGGCTGCGCGTTTTTCCCGCACGATTTCTACGAGCCGCTGGCGAACCTGTACCTGGGGCTGGCGACGCCGGGGCTGCGGGCGCGCGTGCGCAACCCGCGTCACCGGGGCAACCACGGGCATCTGCCGAACCACCCGTCGGAGCAGGGTTACATGGTCGTCGCCGACGGGGCATGGTCGGCGACGGCGGAGGTGGCTCCGATCATCGACGTGGCGCCGACACTGCTGGGGCTGATGGGGCGCGAGCCCGGTCCGCGGATGCGAGGCAAGGCGGTGTTCGCCACGACCCAGGGGAGCCCCTGCGGTGTCTGACGCGCCCATCGCTCCCCTGCCGCCGCCGAGCACGCTCCGACGCGTGATGCGAGCGCTGCGGTACGTCGTGGCCGTGGGCATCCTCGTCGTCCTTTTCACGCAGGTCGAGGCCGACAAGGTCTGGGCCGCGCTGCGGCAGGCGCACGTGGGATGGCTCGCGGCGGCGGCGGCGACGAGCCTGCTGCTGCAGTGGTCCATCGCCCTCCGCCTCAAGCGGCTCACCGACGCGCAGGGCATCGACCTGTCGGTGGGTCAGCTCTTCGAGATCAACCTGGCGACGACGTTCTACGGGCTGTTCCTGCCGGGCGGGAACTTCGCGGGGCTGGCGGTGCGGTTCTACCGGCTGGGCAACCGCGGCCGCGACATCGCCGGGGCGGGCGTGGCGCTGCTCATCGACCGCATCGTGGCGACGCTGTCGCTGTGCGCAGTGGGCATGGCGTTCTGGCTGCTGGAGATGCCCCGGGGGCCCCAGGCGTGGTCGGTGTTTGTCGTAATTGTGTGCGGGCTGGTGGGCATGATGCTCCTGTGCGTTGCAGTGGCCTCGCGCTGGACGATTCCGGGGATGCCGCCACGTGCGGCGAGGATCACCGGCAAGATCGCCGACGCGGCGCAGAAGTGGCGCTCGATGCCGCGACGCGATCATGCCCACGTGCTCCTGCTGGGCGCCCTGGCGCACGTCATCGGCATCGCCGTGTTCGTCTTTCTCGCACGGGCCATGAGCATCGACGTGGGTTTCGTCTCGCTGGGTTGGGTCCGCTCGGCGGTCATCCTGGCGACGATGATCCCCATCAGCATCGCCGGCGTGGGCCTGCGCGAAAGCGCGATGATCGTCATGCTCAAGACCTACGGCATCGACGACAGCCTCGCCCTGGCCATGTCGCTGCTGGTCTTCATCATCGTCATGCTGCTGCCGGGCGTGCTCGGCGGGCTGTTCGAGGTCAAGCGACTGGTGCTCACGCGCTGAAACGCTCGCTCATGCCGGCGAGCAGCCGCTCGAACACCACGTCCTCGTCGTCGCGGGCGTCCACCACCAGATACCGCTCGGGATCGTTGCCCGCCTGGTCGAGATACCCCTGGCGCACGCGCCGATGAAACTCGGCGCCCTTCTTCTCCATGCGGTCCAGCAGCGGGTTGAGCCGCGACGCTGCAGTGGCCTCATCGACATCGAACACCACGACCAGGTCCGGCCAGCACTGGCCCAGGGCGATCTGCCCGACGCGCAGGATGTCGGCCACCGGCAGCCCCCCCGCCGTGCCCTGGTACGCCAGCGTCGAGCTGATGAACCGGTCGGCCAGCACCAGCTCGCCCCGCCGCAGCGCCGGGCCGATCTTCTCCGCCACGAGCTGCGCCCGGCTGGCCATGAACAAGAGCATCTCGCATCGCATGTCCATCGCCCCGTGCCGGTCGTCGCGGTACTCGAGCAGGATTTGCCGCACCTGCTCGCCGATCTCCGTCCCGCCGGGCTCGCGCACCTCGCACACCGCCACCCCCGCGTCGCGCGCGTGCGCGCCGAAGCGCCGGAACTGCGTCGATTTGCCCGACCCGTCCGGCCCGTCGAACACGATGAACCGACCACGAAGCTGATGCGTCCACGCCATGGGCAAGAGGATAGCCAAACCCGCGTCTATCGGCGCTTGGATAACCCCGGCGGCATGACGAGCGGGATCGCTTCGCGCCCATGGCGGCGATAGATACGGAAATCGCTATCGACGGTGATAACCTTTGCCTTGGGGTACAGCTCAGACATTCGCACGAGGCAGCTGTCGGCGAGGGACATGGGGACGTTTGCGTAACGTTGCACGAGTGCATCGACAGCATCCAGTTCCGCGCTGAGCGAGAAATCGATGCGTGCGAACCCCTTGCGGATCATGTTGTGAATGCGCCTGGGGCCGTCGTCCAATCGTTGAGCCAGGAAACAGGCTTCGGTGACGACAGGCTCGGCAGTGATCAATGGGTCACGATACTGGGCCAACGTCGCGATGGCCCATTCGTGCGCCGCATCGCGACGATCAATCAGGGCGATCCACGGGCCGGCATCGAGGATCCCGCGGCGGGCAGTCATCGACCGAAGCCTTCCATGTACTTGGGGTTGGCGCTCAGATCGCCGGGGCCCTCGCAACTGCCGATCTCGTCCGTCACTCGCTCCAGCACCGAACCTTTGGGGAGTGAGGCCTTGGCCACGCGATGGGATGACGGTAGTGCCTGCTCCAAGGCCTCACGGATCACGGCGGATTTGGATATCCGCTTTCTTCGCGCGACCGCATTGAGGCGGCCTTCGAGTTCAGGCGGTATTTTCAAGGAGATCGTGGTCATGCCTGCACCAGGGTAATACGTAGTGGCTGTGCGTATTATTATCGACGCAAGGGCGAGCCGAATCAACCACCCTATGGGAAGCACGCGCGGCACGAATCGGTGGTGCGTTGGCACCTTCATGATGGGCGATCTGTGCCCGGCGCCATGCCCTGCCGCAACGGCGATGACTCACTCGTGCGCCTCGAGTCGCGTGCCTGACCCGCGTGCGGTCAGCCCGCATGTCCTTGGGGAACTTCCAACCTGCTGATGCGTCTTGACCTAAGTGCGGTACAGCGGTTTAATAGGTGGATGAAGTTGCCGTGGCGGGTGATGGCTGGGCAGGTGGATGTTCGAGCTTGCCCGGAGCGTCATTCGCGGCGGCGGTTCACCACGCCGAAGTTGTTGTTTCCTGTTATCCTGCAAGTGGTTGAGGGACTGACGCTGCGATGAGGGGCGGCGACGGTTGTGGTGTGTCGGGACATACTGCCGGGCAAGGAGCGACCCATGGCCAAAAACAACGACGCTTGGGGCATCGAACTGGGCGCCGACGCCATCAAGGCGGTGCGGCTGGTCAAGACTCCCGACGGCGTCGAGCTGTCCGAGTACGACGTGCTGCCGTTCAAGCAGATCCTCACGACGCCGGACATCAACGTCGATGAGGCGATCCAGGTCAACCTCGACGCTTTCCTCTCCAAGCACGACCTCAAGGGCAGCAGCGTGGTCGTGTCGGTGCCGGGCAACATGGCCTTCGCGCGGTTCGCCAAGCTGCCGCCGGTCGATCCGAAGAAGATTCCCGACATCGTCAAGTTCGAGGCGGTGCAGCAGATTCCCTTCCCCATCGACCAGGTCGAGTGGGACTACCAGGTCTTCCAGCAGCCCGACTCGCCCGACGTGGAGGTGGGCATCTTCGCCATCACCAAGGACCGGGTGATGCAGTGGCTCAGCCACTTCCGCCGCGCGGGCATCACCGTCGATGGCCTGACGCTGTCGCCGCTGGCGGTGTTCAACGCCTTCCACTACGACCTGCAGGTCAAGGACGACGACGAGGGCGTGATCATCATGGACATCGGCACGTCGAGCACGGACGTGATCATCGTCGAGCGCGGCGGGATCTGGCTGCGCACGCTGCCGATGGGCGGCAACGCGTTCACCGAGGCGCTGGTGCGGGCGTTCAAGCTCAGTTTCCCCAAGGCCGAGAAGCTCAAGCGTGAGGCCGCCACCAGCAAGTACGCCCGGCAGATCTTTCAGGCGATGCGGCCGGTGTTCGCCGACCTGGTGCAGGAAATCCAGCGCTCGCTGGGCTATTACCAGTCGCTCAACCGCGACGCGAACCTGACCAAGCTCATCGGCGTGGGCTCGACGTTCAAGCTCCCGGGCCTGCAGAAGTTCCTCAAGCAGCAGATCCAGATGGAAGTAATCCGCCCGGACAAATACGAGCGGATCAGTGTCGAGGGCAAGCAGGAGTCGGACTTCGCCGACAACGCGATCAAGCTGGCGACGGCCTACGGGCTGGCGCTGCAGGGCCTGGGGCTGGACAAGGTGCAGGCCAACATTCTGCCGAGCTTCATCATGAAGCAGCGGATGTGGAAGGCCAAGCAGCCGTGGATGGCGGCGGCGGCGGTGCTGTGCCTGCTGGCGTCGGGCGCGGCGGCGTACAAGCTGCTGGCGGAGAAGTCGGTGTTCGATACCGCCGAAGCCGCCGAACTGCCCCGCATCAAGTCGGTGCTGGGCACCGCGGCCCGCTACGGCCAGCAGTGGCAAAGCCTGTCGGGCAGCGCCGACCCCCGCCAGCGGATCGAGAACCTGCGGCGCATCCTCGACTACCGCGACATCTGGCCCAAGATCCTGGCCGACATTTCCCTGGCCGCCGAGTCGCTGCAGCCGCAGCTCCAAACGCTGGCCGCCGATCACGAAAAGCTCAAGGAGATTCCGCGCAAGGATCGCCGGCGCATCTACATCGAGTCGATCACCGCCGACTACCTCGTCAGCACGCCCACGCCCGGCGCGCCGGCGGACATGACGATGGACCGGGGCGACTTCGGCCGCGTCAACCTCGACGACATCGATTGGAGCGCCAGGGCCGGCGCCCCCCCGATGGCCCCGCCCGGATACCCCCCTCCGATGCACCAGCCGCCTATGTCTGAGCCGGCCGTCACGGAAACCGCCTCGCGCCAGCCGCCCCGCTTCAAGCTGGTGATCACCGGCACGACGCCCTACGGCACGTCCCAGGGCGACGTGGCGAACTTCCTCAGCCAGGGCCTCGTCGAGTGGCTCAAGAAGAACAACGAGCGCCCGGACCGGCCGTACAAGCTCGTCGGCGTCGAGGACGCGGTGGTCGAGATCAGCGCCGTGCCGCTGGGCGAACGCGGCGAACGAACGAGCGGCGGCGGCTCACCGCCCTTCGCTCCCGCTGCAGTGACCCCACCGGGCCGTGGCGGCGTCGGCCGCGGTCAACGCGGCGTGCCCGGCCCAGGCTTCACGGACTTCGAGCCCGCCACCGGCGGCACCATCACCCAGCCGCTGGCCATCGCCGATCTGTTGCCCGCCAAGCCCCGATACGAGGGCCCGGAAGCCTCCGACCATGCGTTCATCCTGAGCTGGACCGTGCAGCTCATCCGCCCGGAGGACGCGCGACAGAGCGAGGACACCGCCGGCGGTCGTCCCCGCGGCGCCGAGCCGTCCGGCGCGACCGAACCGTCACTCGACCACGCAGCGACCGACCAGACCGCGACCGCTCAACCCTGACCGAACGACATTGGAGACGCCTCCATGCAGAACGTCATCGCCTGGACCAAGGCCAACCCCATCTCGCTCACGTCGATCGTCGTCGCGATCGTGGCGATCGGTGTGCTGGCGTGGGTCCACGTCAACGGCAACGCCTTCACCAAGCGCATGCTCGAGCAGCAGGGCAACCTGACGCAGATCGAGCGCGCGATGAACCAGCGCGTGCAGGTCCCGGGCAAGACGCCCACCGAGCCGCCGCGCGACGTGTTCCCCATCACCGTCAACCAGGCGGCGATCGACCAGCTCGAAGCGGTGTACGCCAAGATGGGCGGCGAATACAAGCAGGTGTTCGATGAGGCCCGCAAGATCAATCGACCGGGCCACGCGCCCATGTCGCCCAACCTTTTCCCCGTGTCGCAGAGCGCCGCGGCGTTCGGCGCCAAGGACGACTACCCCCGCGCGCTGCGGGCGATGCTCGGCCCGCCGTCGCCCGACTCGCCTCTGCCCGCGCTCAACGCCAAGCCTCCGATCGATTCGGCCCGCATCAACGAGGAGCTGGAGCGCATCGAGCAGCAGTACCGCGTCGAGAACTCGATCGGCGCCGGCGGCGGATTCGAGCACGACCAGTTCGAGGAGCTGCGTCGCCGCAAGAGCGCGGCGCTGCGCGAAATGCTCATTAACCACGCTCGCACGCTCAACATCTACGCTCACACGCAGCCGGACCACGAGCAGTTCCCCTTCCACGTGCCCGACTGGGTCAAGCTGCCGGGCACACCCAACGAGGTGGCGCTGTGGACGGGGCAGATGATGCTGTGGATTCAGCAGGACATCGTCGCGGCGATCGCGCTGGCCAACGGCGTGGGTGAGCCCGGCCGCGACGTGACCGACTCGGTGGTCAAGCGGCTGCTGTCGGTGCGGGTCGTGCCTGGTGCGGTGGGCGTCCGCAACCGCGGGGGGCTGATGACCCGGCTGGGCGAGAGCAGTCAGTTCACGGACGCCGGTTTCACGCCGCCCGCCGCCGACGCCCCGCCGCCGACCGCCCCCAGCGCCGACACGCGGTTGCCCGACGACTTCTCCGTCGCCCCGACCGGCCGCAGCAGCAACGCCCTCTACGACGTGTGGCACGTGTGGGTCGAGATCGTCGCCGACTCGCAACAACTGCCCGAGTTCTTCAACGCCCTGAGCCAGGTCAACTTCATGACCGTGCTGACCGTCGAGGCCAGCAACGTGAACGAATACGACGCCCTGCATCAGGGGTTCGTGTACGGCCAGTGCGACACCGTTCACCTGAAGCTGCTGGTCGAAACGATCTGGATCCGCGACTGGACCACGCGGCTGATGCCCGCGACGGTCAAGCAGCTTCTGGGCATCGTTCCGCAAGAGGACGCCGCAGCAAGGTAAGGGCCGCCCCCGCGGGCTGAGCACACAGGGTCACACCATGAAACCCAAAGACATCGGATTCGTGCAGCAGCACATCGAGAAGATCATTCTCGGCGTGGCCCTGCTCTTCGTCCTGATCGTGCTGTGGCTGTACTTCCTGGGCAGCCCCTACAGCGTCACGCTGGGCGACCGCGACAAGCGGACCGTGGCGCCCAAGGAGGTCATGGACGTCGTCGCGCAGAAGTCACGGCAGTTGGACGGTCGCCTCAAGGACACGCGCAGCCCGTTGCCCGAGACGCCCGTGCCCGACTACACCACCGAGTTCGTCGAGCGTTACAAGCGGCGGCCGCTGTCGATCGCACAGTTCAGCGTGCCCATGAACGAGGCCGGCGTAAGCGATTTCGAGGCCCCGACGGACACCACGCGCATCGTGGTCATGCCCCCGGTGCCCGCGCCCACGGGGATCAAGGCGCGCGGCGGGTTCAACGTGCTTGCCGATTTGGAGGACCCGCAGCAGATCGAGCCGCTGATCAAGCTGGTGGGCAATCAGATTCCCCGCGACTTCAAGTTCGCCTCGACGTCGGTGACGTTCTCGCTGGCCGGGGTGCAGGAGGCGCTCAAGTCGGTGCCGGCGCAGGAGCGGATACCCGAGGCCTGGTGGCGAGGCCGCCTGCTCATCACCTCGGTGCAACTGCAGCGGCAGGAGTTCGAGCCCGCCACCGGTCAGTGGAGCAAGGAGATCACCGTGCCCCACCTGCCGGCACAAGTGGCCTACGGCCTCAAGCCCGCCGAGTACGATCGCCTGGCGGCGACTCAGGTGCTCGACCAGATCGCCTACGATCAGGACCTCATTCAGCGCACGCCCTTCCCGCCGACCATTCAGCCCTGGACGCCGCCCGAAGTCGAAATCGCCGAGCTCAATCCCGAGGACCAGCGCCGCCTGCTTCGGCTCAACGCCGAGATCGGCACGCTCCGGCAGCAGATCGAGCGCCTGGAACGACGCGGCGCGGCGCCCGCCGAGCGCCAGCCGCGCCCGGTGGTGCGTGGGCCACGAGAAATGGAAGGCGTGGTCACCGACGTCATGCGCCCGCCCGGCCCGGCGACGCCCGAAGGCACGGGCCAACTCGATCAGCTTCGCCGCCAGTTGGCCGAGAAAACCGCCGAGCGCAACAAGCTGATGGGCATCGAAGCCACGCCGGTGGAGCAGTTCGACATGCCCATGGAGTTCGATGGCCGATTCGATGAATTCGGCCAGCCCATCCCCGGTCGCGCCCCGCCTCGCCCCGGCATGGGTCGGCCTGTGCGGCCACCGGGCGCGGGACCCGCATTCGTCGGCGAGCCCGGCCAACCCGGCGCCGCCGACATGACCGGCGACATCAAAATCTGGGCCCACGACCTGACCGTGCAGCCCGGCCGCGTCTATCGCTACCGCGTCATCGTCCACCTGCTCAACCCCCTCTTCCAGAAACAGGGCATCGACCCCGAGCAGGAAAAGGAGAACTACCACAAGCTCGCCGTCGCGTCCGAGCCCAGCGCCTGGTCCGATCCCGTGCAGATCGAGCCCGACCTCTTCTTCTTCCTGACGCGCGCTCAGGCGTCCAGTGCGCAGATCGAAATCTGGCGCATCTTCAACGGCGTCTGGGAAAACCACGTCATGAACGTTCGACCCGGCGAACTCATGGGCGAGGACAAGCAGATCCCCGTCAACGAGCAACCGATGACCGTCCCGATGAAGGTCAACGGCATCGTGGTCGATCTGCGCGAGGTCAGCGGCGGCAGCAGCCTGCGCGACTCGACATTCGAGCTGCTCTACGTCGATCTGGAGAGCCGCGAACTCAAGACCCGCAACCTGCTGCGCGATCAGAACGACAAGGATCTGATCCGACTGCGCGCCGAAAAGGCCCGCGGCGCGGTGGCGCTGCAGCCGTGAGGAAACGCTAAAACGCAAGAACGCTAAAACCAGAGGGGGTTGCCAAGCGCGCCTTCTCTGGTTTTAGCGTTTTAGAGCACCTAAAAGAACTCTTGACGGAATCTTCGCCAGCAGATGACGCTGCA
>CAZFDT010000002.1:0-174968 GCA_964518335.1 uncultured Phycisphaeraceae bacterium | reverse complement strand
ATCCTTTTCTTCTGCGGCAAGCTCGACCTCTACCCATGATAAACCCGGAAGGACCTTTCCCGTCGAATCGCACGAATTCGTCTGTGATCTGTTGGCGGTACGCGGCGCGACGCCCGTAATCATCGAGCTAAAGAGTGAACGACAGATGACACGTCGGGTCGAACAATTGAAGGTGGGGGCTGGCCTATCTACGGTGCGGCGGTGCGGCCCGCAGAACCCCGGTAGTCATGCCGGGGGCGGGGTTCGCCGACAGAGGCACATCAACCCCAAACCTCTGGCCTCCACCGGCCGGATGGTCATTGCGTCGTCAAGTTGGCCCGCGGTCGGCACCGCGCCCGTGTCCACCGATGTGCAGTCGCAGCAGGGCATCACGAACGGCGAGTCTCCCCGGGCGACCCTGTGAAGACGGGGCGCCGCCTACGCGAACCGGCGAAGCGGCCACACCCCGCGGCGCGCTTGACGCCACAGGCGAATATCCCTAAAGTATCACGTGATAATTCACGCGCCCGGTCGCGGCGCAGCCTCGTGCCACAACGCCAACCCCACGGGAGCCATGCATGACGACACTGATCACGCGCTGGGAGGGCAATCCGGTCCTGTCCTCAAACTCGGCGGCGCTTCCGTCGTGGGCGAGACAGCAGGTGCGTAATCCCGGCGCGGTGTGGGATGGCGCCAAGGTCCGGCTGCTGTACACGACGGTCGAGGATTTCATGAACGGGGGCGACTTTACGCTCGGGTACGCCCAGAGCACTGATGGGCTGCGCTTCACGCCGGCGCCCCAGCCCTTCATGAGCCGTGATCCCGACCCGGCGGCATTCGATCACGGCGGGCTCGAGGACACGCGCATCACCCAACTCGGAGATACGTACTACATTGCCTATGCGGCACGCGCTCGCCATCCCGTGGCTTATTGGCAGCGCAAGCACGACCAGTGGGATCCGCAAGCGCTGCCCACGTGGAGCCAGAACTACCGCCGCGTCGGGCTTGCGGCCACCCGCGACTGGGTGCACGTCGAGCGGCTGGGCCCGATCACCAGCGAGGAAGTCAGCGATGCCAATGTGGTGATCTTCCCCGAGAAGATTGGCGGGCGCTACGCCATGCTGCACCGGCCCACACAGTTCCACCCAGGTGAATACCAGTGCTACTACACGCCGGCCTCCATCTGGATTGCCTTCTCCGACAGTCTCACGGACTGGCACTGGCAAGCGCACCAGGCTTTCGACAAGTGGAGCCAGCGACTGCCACACATGGCACACGATCACCTGCTGATTCGCCCCGAGCAGGCGTGGGAGCGGCTCAAAGTCGGGGCGGCCGGCGTGCCGATCGCCACCGATGATGGGTGGCTGATGCTCTATCACGCGGTGGATATTGAGGGAACTTACCGGGTTGGCCTGCTGCTCCTGGACCGCGACGATCCGACACAGGTTCTGGCGCGGTCGCCTGAGCCGATCATGTGGCCATCGGCGTCGTACGAGCGCCACGGTCACTACACGCTGGGCGAGGGCTGCATATTCCCGTGTGCCAATGTCGTCATTGGCGATGTCGTGCATCTATACTACGGAGCTGCGGATAGTTGCTGCTGCGTGGCCATGGCGTCGCTGAGCGATCTCCTGGAACACGTCCTCCAGTACCGGCTGGCCTCGGCAAGACAGTTTGCCGTGGCGTGATTCATCCCGAAAGCGAAAAGCACGCGCATGTACGACTCTCATATGCACACGCCTCTTTGCCGTCACGCGACGGGCAGCATCGAGGAGTATGCACAAACTGCTCATGCCCAGGGGCTGGACGGCAT
This sequence comes from uncultured Phycisphaeraceae bacterium, assembly GCA_964518335.1. GTDB lineage: Bacteria > Planctomycetota > Phycisphaerae > Phycisphaerales > Phycisphaeraceae > CAZFDT01. Next base: position 173,176 of record CAZFDT010000002.1, on the reverse strand, counting down.
CATCGTCACGTGCCATGGCCCCATGCCCGATGGCCTGTCGCCCAACGTGCGCATGGCCCGGCATGAGTTCGACGAATACCTGTCGCTGGTGCGGCAAGCGCAATCGCAATGGGCCGATCGCCTGCCCGTGCTCCTGGGGCTGGAGTGTGATTACCTGCCGGACGTCGGCCTGGAACCATGGCTGGAGCAACAGGCTGCCGCGGCAGACTACGATTACCTGCTCGCCTCGGTGCATCCCCATCTGCCGGAGTATCGGGCGCGCTTTTGGGCGGGTGATCCCGTCGCCTACCAGCGCACCTACTTCGATCATCTGGCGCAAGCGGCAGAGTTGGGCCTGCACGACGCGCTGGCGCATCCCGACCTGGTCAAGAACGTGACCGCCGAGTCGTGGCGGATCGATCGTGTCAAGGCGTCGATGCTTGCCTGCCTCGATCGCGTGGCCCGGACGGGGATGGCGATGGAACTGAACACGTCGGGCTGGAGCAAGACGGTGCCCGAGCAGTTTCCATCGCTGGCGATGCTGCGCGAGATGGCGGCCCGGAGCATTCCCGTGGTCGTGGGCTCGGACGCGCATGAGCCGTCGCGCGTGGGATACCGCTTCATGGACGCACTGCAACTCCTGGAGAGCGCGGGCTACACGCAGGTCAGTCACTTCATTCGCCGTCGTCGGCACGATGTGCCGATCGCCGAGGCCCGAGCACGACTGCCTGGGGTTGGTCCCACATCGATGGCCATGCACGGGGCTCGCACATGACAGGCGTGCGGTTTGCCTACCTCACGGACACGCACATCGGCTGCAATGAAACGGGCTATTGCCTCCAGGCGCGATATCTGGGCCACGACGCCAGGCTGTTCGAGGGGTTGTCGCAGTGGCTGCATGCGCAGCAGGTGGCGTTCGTCGTGCATGGCGGTGATCTGACGGACCACGGCACACCGCTGGAGATAGCATGTGCAAGCGAGTTGTGCTCCATGCTGAACCTGCCAGTCTATGTGAGCCTGGGGAACCACGATCTGGCACAACCCGAGTCGATGCAGCAATGGCGAACGGCCGGGACGACAGGCCACGGCAGGTTCCTGCCCGACGGCCACGATTGCTTCGCGGTGACTGCGGGCGAGGTGCTTGTGGTGGTGGTCACGCATCATTGGCATCCGCACGTTGACCACTGTTGGGTCAGCGCCGAGCCGCAGCAACCGCGACTGTCGCGCGAGCAGGTCGAATGGCTTGACGCGACCCTGCGCCGGACCACGCGGCCGGTGATCGCCGTGACGCATGCTCCGCTCAATGATGTGCGCGGCGATATCCGCCACGACGAGGCGGCGTTTCATCCACCGTATGCACCGTACCTGGCCACGTGGCGCGAACTGGCCGCGGAGCACGCCAACCTCCGCCTGGTGCTGTGCGGGCACAACCATGCCCACAGCAACTGCGACCAGGGCACGTTCGTGTCCTGCACGACAGCCGCGTTCAACGAGGTAGCGGCGCAACTGCGCCTGGTCACGATCACCGCCCAGGCTGTCGAAGTGCGAACCTTCTCACTGGCTGGGGCCCTGGGGCTGGGCGGGGTGTTGGCCCAGGAACGCGCGTGGAGTGTCGGCCCCAGCGCGGATCATCGCCTTCGGCTGCCTTTGCATTGAGACGACGCGACGAGCAGTGTCAAAAAACTGCAAAATGATATTGACAGCCGCGGCCCCGCAGCATATATTATCACGTGATAATTAGGTGTTTAGCGGTCTGCGTGGCAGGTCTGGGCGAGGCGGTGGCGGCATGGCGCGCAAGAGTGTGACACAACAGGATCTGGCCGACCGCTCGCGTGTGTCGCGGTCCACCGTGGCGGCCGTGCTGCGCAACGACACGCGATTTCGCTTCACCGAGGAAACCCGCCGTCGCGTACTCGAAGCCGCACGAAAGCTCAATTACCAGCCCAATGCCGGGGCGCGCGCCCTTCGCAACGGCCAGACTCATGCCTTCGTGCTGGCCATTCCCCAATTCGAGCAACTCAGCGGCGCGATTCAGGCCCAGAACCTGCGCGGCATGGGCGAGGCCGCCCAGCAGTTGGGGTACTCCTTCACCATTTGCTCCTACGGCACGGTCAAGCAGATGAAGCCCGCCTTCGAGCGGCTGATGCGCGAGTCCCGCTTCGACGGCGTCGTCATGCACGGCGACGAATCGTGTGAGGAAGATCCCCGCGAGGCGATCGTAGACGCGTTCGGCCTGCCTTGTGTCGTCCTCGAACGTCACAGCCACCACTCGGCATGGGTGGATTTCGATCACCGCGCAGGCGCCGCCATGGCGACGACGTATCTGCTTGAACGGGGCCGCCGTCGCATTGCGCTGGTGGGGGCCGGACACGCCCAGCGTCAACAGGGATACGAGGAATCCCTGCGTCGTGCGGGGCTGGCGATCGACGATCGGTGGATCGTCCCTCGATATTCGGGCGAGGCGTACGACCATCTGGGGCAGCGCGCCATCCAGGCGTTGTTCGCCGATGGTCAAGTGCAACCCGACGCGCTGTTTTGCCTGAGCGACGAGATTGCCGCGTCCGCCATCGCCCTCCTGACCGCGCGCGGCGTCCGCGTGCCCGAGGATGTTGCCGTGATCGGCTACGACGACTCCACCATGGCACGTTACGCCAATCCACCGCTGACCTCTGTCCGACAGGACGGCGTGAAGATGGGACATGAAGCGATTCGGCTGCTGGTGCAGCAGATCAGTGATCCCGACACGTCCGTAGAGCCTGTCGTGCTTGCGCCCACGCTGACCGTTCGCCGTTCCTGCGGCGCCGGTCTCTGAGTCGTTTGTCCCGGAGCCGAGAAATGGCACGAGCTTCCTCTGGATTCCATGCTTGCGGCGACGTGCGCGGCACAGCGACGGCGTTCACGTTGATCGAGCTGCTGGTGGTGATCTCCGTCGTCGCCCTGCTCATCGCGCTGCTCTTGCCCGCCTTGCAGAGCGCGCGTGAAGCGGCGCGGTCCACCGTCTGCCTGGGCAAGATGCAGCAGATGGGGCTCGCCAACGCCATGTACGGCGCCGACAACAAGGGCTTCATCGTGCCCAAGCGGTTTCATCTGGGCTACTTCCAACTTGAGGGCAATCCCTCGGGGCCGCCCAACTATTTCAAGGAACGCATGGGCCTTGGCGTGATGCTGTGGGAAGGCTACCTCACGGTGGGAAAGGCCTTCATTTGCCCCGCGGACCAAGGGCGGGCCGACCCGGCGCTGCCCACCTACTCCACGGGCAGCGAGAACACCGTTTACAACACCGTCTCCACGGGCGTGCTGTCGAGCTACTCGATGCAGCCGCAATACCCCAACGCCAACCCGAGCATCACGGTCGTCAACCCCCGCGCGGTGTACCACTTCGACCGGCCCGTGGAATCGACGACATTCCGACGAGCGCCGTATGCGGTGATCGCCGATGCGTTCGATGGCAAATACATCCCGACCACCCACTGGCAGGTCGGGCGAAGTCACGCCGATGGGTACAACTGCGTTTTCACCGACGGACACGCGGCCAAGGTGCCCGCGCCGCTGGGGATGGCCGACCCGGTCGCCAGCAACGGCGCGGAGTGGTACGACCTGCTTGGCCGGCCGGAAAGCGTGACCTCGTTCGAGGGCGGCGGCATCCGCTACACCAACTGGGACTACCTGGACAAGAAGGGCAAACCATGATGGGGGTCGAGATGCGCCGTGCGCATCACGAATCGTCTTCGTGAGCCGGCCGGGCCGACCCACGACAAATCGCAACTCACACAGGAGAAATGCAGATGAAAGCCAAGAGACCCATCCCGACCGTTCTCGTCAGCGCAGTCCTGATGACGATCCTGATGCCCGGCGTCACGTCGGCGGCGATCGTCGCCAACTTCGACGGCGGCGCAGGCAACACGCAGGTCGATCAGTACGTCGGGATCGCCGGCAATGGATGGACCTCCCCGTGGTCCACCAACAACGCCGACATGACGGTCACGGTCAGCAACACCACCCCGCTCAACAGCGGCGGCAACTATGTGACCGCCACCACCACTAATGCCAGCGCCAGGAGCGTGAAGCGCACCTATGGCAACCACGAGGAGGTCAACCTTGCCGCCCTGCATGTCATCTCGTTCGACTGGCGTTTTGACGGCAACATCGCCCAGTTTTCTGCCAACAGCGATCGGTTGTCCATCGCCGATGGGAGCACCGGCGGCAACGGCGAAAGCGGCGCCACGGCATTCCTGATCCGTGCGCACGGCGCCGATCGCGGCACGGCGACCGGGTTGCAGTGGGCCCTTTACAACGGAGGACAGGACAACGCCGCGGACATCGACGATAACCTGTGGGTCAACTCGGGCATGAGCTTTCAGGCCGGCGTCGTGTACTCGTTCAAAATTGCCCTGGACCCGGTGAGCCGAACCTACGACGTGACCATCAAGGACGGCTCCACCACCGTCACGGTGGAGGACCTGGGCTTCTGGACCAGCAGCAACACGGTTGCGGGCACGCTCAATTTCATGAGCCGCAAAAGCGCGGGAGCGGACAACCTGGCGTTCTCGTTCGATACGGTCAGCATTCTTGTTCCCGAGCCCGCGTCACTGTCGTTGCTGGGCGCCGGCGCCGTGATGATGCTCAGCCGACTGCGTCGCCCCTGACGGCACAGCGCATCCCAAGTCCGTTTGCATCGCCTCCGGTCGGAGGTATCCGCTATACGTGTCTCAGCATCGCATGCATCCCGCCCTGAGCAGATGCATCAAGGAGTTGTCATGAATCGGCTGCAGATGATCAAAACCAGTGGTCTGTTGGCGTGCGTGTTCACCGTGTCGGCCGGAGCACAGGACACGTTCACACCTTCGCAGGCCGCAGAGGCACAAGCCATGATGACCGTTCCCGGCATGTGGGTCGGCCAGGAGGAGCGGCCGTACACGATTTATGTCGAGTCCATGCCCGGCAGCACCTGGGACGAGAAGATCAGTCACGCGGTGATGCGCGCCACAAACGTGTGGTCTGGCGCTGAGATCGTTCTGCCGGGCAAGACGATTGAGATCACCCAACCCATTCGTCTGTGGCGGCGTCGCGTCATCGAGGCGCAGAGCATCAACACCATGGCCGACGGCGTGGAGCTGGCCTACCTGGGCAACTGTTACACCGCGATCAAAGGCGGCACGCCGGCCGACCTGCCGCGCGGCATCACCCTGCGGGGCACGTCCCGTGGCGCAACTACGCTCGTGTGGAAAGGTGGGCCCAATCAGGTGGTCATCGATATGCCCGCGCCCTGGTTCTGCACCGTCAGCGACCTGTCGATCGACGGCGAGAACACCCAGGGGCTCATCGGCATCCGCTATCGCGCCGGATGGGAGTTCGGTCGCAATGGCGGCAAAAACAACCGCTTCGCCGACATCGCCATGTCACGCTTGGACGTGGCGTTTGATGTCGGCGGGCCTTTCCTGCCTGATCTTGTGGATGGCAGCTTCACGCGCATTCGCGTCGATGGCGCGAGAATCGCGTTCCGCGTGGTGGGCGCCAACGTCGCGGAAATGTGGTTCAGTGAAATCTCCATCGGCACCGTGCAGGAAGCAGGATTCCGCATCAGCGGGTATCCGGCACGACTGCTCCGCCGTCTGGCCGACAAGGACAAGCCCTCGAAGCAGCCCGTCGTTCGCGATGAGGATGGCCGCGAAATCTTCCTCGACCAGGTGGCGCACCTTGCCGCGCTGATGGAGCAGCAGGTCCAGACCCAGCCCGATACTCAAGTCGCCGGCAGCGAGAGCAGCCCATGGGTCGGAGGTGGCGGCGCGTCGTGCTTCTTGTCCTCCATCGAAGCGCACATGCATGATCCACGTTCCTGGCTGGTGGACGCCTACCACTCGCCCGTGCGCCTCCAGAACGTTCGCATGGAAGGCTGCGCGGGCTTGCTGCGATCTGGGCCTCGGGGCGGCCGCAACTCTCGGTTCAACGACCTGCTGATCGACGTCAATGCCGTGTCGATTGGCGGCGTGTCGGGGAACGTCATCGAGTACGACCGCCAGAACACCCTCGTGATGATCGGCGGCACGCTCGAAGGGCCTGTGGCGCTGGGACAGAACGCGACCTGCCATGTCGTGGGCACCACGTTCATGCGCTTCCCCGGGCGAACCCGGCACGGCATCATTCCCGAAGGCGCCGAACTGCCCGCCGACAGTTTCTTTGCCAGGACCGGCGCCAAAGAGGCCATCCCGTATCGTCGCGGATGGATGGGTGACAAGGTCACAAGCCAGCCGCAGAAGGAACCTCGCATCGTTCAGTTGCGCGGCACATCCGGGGCGACGGTGTATCAGTTGCCAAGATCAGAACCGCCCCCCGCGGAATGACGCCCGGCGTTGGATCTGCACGAGACCGCCGGCCCATGCCTCATGCCGCTTCGATGGCGTGGCGGCCCCCGGAAAGGGCCATGTCGGCGGTGATGGGTTGGCCTTCGATGGTGATGCCGGCGGCGGCGAGGTGGGCGATGGGGCCGTGGGGCTTGTGCTGCTCTTGTTCGAGTCGTGAGGCGGCGGCGGGGTTGGCGTAGCGGGAGAAGAGAGCGGCCTTGATGTTGCCCCACAGGCCGCCGAAGCTGCTGAAGGTGTGGTGGACGGCCGACGCTTCGTAGCCTGAGTGGACCATGCACTGCTGGCAGGCGGGGTTGCCGCTGGCGCGGCCCCACTTGCTCCAGTCGGTGGTCTGGATCAGTTCGTCGAACGTGTCGGCGTAGCCGTCCTGCACCAGGTAGCAGGGCTTTTGCCAGCCGAAGATGTTGTACGTGGGCATGCCCCAGGGCGTGCATTCATAGTGACGCCGACCCATGAGATATTCAATGTAGAGCGGGGACTGGTTGAAGCGCCAGCGGCTCTTGCGATTCGCGAAGATCATCTCGAAGAGGTCGTGGGTCTGCTGGCGTTCGCGAAGGAAGCCTTTCTGGTCGGGGGCTTTGGGGTAGGCGTAACCCGGTGACACCATCATGCCCTCGACGCCCAGGTCCATCATCTCATCGAAGAAGCGGCGGACGCTGTTGGGATCGGCGCCGTCGAAAAGCGTGGTGTTGGTCGTGACGCGAAAGCCCATCTTCACGGCAAGGCGGATGGCGTCGGCGGCAACCTCATACGTCCCCTCGCGGCAAACGGCGAAGTCGTGATGCTCGGCCTGGCCGTCCATGTGGACGCTGAACGACAGGTACTTGCTGGGCTTGAACGTGCCCGCTTCGAGCTTCTGCTTGAGCAGCAGTGCATTGGTGCAGAGATAGACGTACTTCTTGCGGGCGACCAGCCCCGCGACAATCTCGCCGATCTGCGGGTGCAGCAGCGGCTCGCCGCCGGGCACGCTGACCATCGGGGCGCCGCACTCATCCACGGCCTTGAAGCACTCCTCGGGCGACAGCTCGCGCTTCAGCACATGGGCCGGGTACTGAATCTTGCCGCAGCCCGCGCAGGCAAGGTTGCAGCGGAACAGCGGCTCGAGCATGAGCACGAGCGGATAGTGCTTGCGTCCGCGCAGACGCTGGCCCAGCACGTACGTCGCCACGGTCCACATCTGCGATATCGGCACGCCCATTCGGCAACCTTCCGGGGAGCTTTCCAGCGGGAATCAACACGCCACAATACACCGCCCCGACGCGCCTTTCCAGCGGGCGCGTGTCCGCTTAAGGATTATTCAGTACCTGCAGGGCCAGGTCGATCAGACGGTCGCCGGGCAGATCGCTCATGAAGCACAGCAATCGGCCGTTAACGGTGGTCATGGCCATGTTGACGCCGTCGCGGTGATGGACGGTGAAGGTGAACTCGCCGCGCTGGACGGTGTCGGCCATCTCATGGCTGCCCATGCGATGCCCGTTGCCGACGGCGATCGAGATGCGGTGGCCCTGCGCGTCCCACAATAGGCCCACGACGGACCGGCCCGACACGTCGCGGAAGCAGCAGGAGCGCGAGACTTCCTCGGGAAGCCGGCCGATCCCCTGCGGCCCTTCGTGCCGGGACCAGATCACCTGGCGCAGCAGGCCCACGTTGTCGGTCGGGGCGACGGGCAGGCGGCCGCTGACGATGTCATTGTGCAACTGCAGCATCTGGACGGTCGAGGCCTCGACGCGGCCGTGCGAGCCGATGGGCCACATCGAGACCGCGGCAAAGACAATGACCGCCGCCGCCAGCCCCGCCCATGCGGTCCACGGCTGCAAGCCGAACGTCGCCCGCCGCTGCGGCGGCGCCGGGTCGATCATCGCGGCCAGCCGCCGCTGAAGCCGCGACGTGTCCACCGGCCGCGACCGCAGCTTCGCCAGCCGCGACCGCGTCGCCTCATCCAGCAGTTCGTCGTGGCGGGGATCCTGGATCATGGCATCAGTCCTTCCCAATCATGCCGTGGTCTTGAGCGAACTCGTACAGTCGGTCTCGCAGCAGCCCGCGCCCCCGATGGCAGCGCGACTTGACCGTACCCGCCGCCACGCCCAGCACCTGGGCCGCTTCCTCCACGCTCAGCCCCTCGACATCGACCAGCAGCAGCGTCCAGCACATGTCGTCGGGCAGCGTCCGCAAGGCCTCGACGATGTGCTGGTCCTCGAACCGCTCGAGCAGGTCGCGCGGCGACTGCCACTGCCCGTCGTGCATGCCCGCCGGCGACTCACGGGCGGGCGGGTCCATTGCAGCATCGGCGTCCAGCGACAGCATCGACCCGCGGCGCGCCGACTTCCGCACCGCGTCCACGTGCGCCCGACGCAGAATCGTCAGCAGCCACGCCTTCTCGTCCGTGCCGGGTTGGAAACTATCGATCGCCCGCATGGCCTTGATCGCCGCCTCCTGCACCAGGTCCTCGGCGTCCGTCTCTCGCCGCGTCAGGCATTGGGCTGTCCGCAGCATGGTCGCCAGCCAAGGGCGAATCACCGCCCACGCCCGCTGCCGCTGCTCGTCGGTCAGCCCCTCAACCGTCATGCGCTCACCCTTCATAACGTCGCGATCGACGCGGCTGGTTCCACCGCCACCGCCCCGCTTGATACGGCATCGCCCACACCAAGGCAACAAGCAAGCCCCGTCCGGCGGGAGTGGGCCGGACGGGGCCGAAGGTTGTCATGGGCGACCTCATCGCGCCGTGGCGGAATCGGAGACCACGCGAACCGGCTGAGCGCGCCAGATGCGGTAGTTGCCCTTGCGGTCGAGGCGAGTGGACCACGTGGCGTCGTCGCTGCGGACGGCACGGCTGACGCCGGTGAGGGCGTAGGGTTGTAAGGCGCTTGAGCCGCGCTCGACGAACTGCGGGGCCGCCCTGCCACCGGCAAGCTGGCGCTGGCGCTGTGGCGTGCGGTCGTAGCTGGGACCGGCCACGGCGGCCGAGGAAAGCACGGCCGACAGAGTCACTGCAGCAATGGTCATCCAGTGAGGCATGGTGGATTCTCCAGCATCGGGGGTGATCGGACGCTGTCGGCGATGCAAAACCGGACGCGTCACTCTTCAGAACGACGCCGCCCGGGGATTGGGTTCCATGTCGAAAGAAAAATGTGCGGCCCAACGGGACGGGTCAGATCGCCGGCGGGGCCAGCGTCGCGTCGATCACGCTCCGCACGGCCTGGGCGCTGCGGCGGAAGGCGTCGGCCTCGTCGGGCGACAGGTCGGGCTTGAGCCAGCGGTCGATGCCGGTGCGCCCGACGACCACGGGCACGGACAGGCACACATCGCGCACCTCGCAGTAGCCGTCGATCAGCACGCTCAAGGGCATGGTGTGGCGGGCGTCGGTGAGGATGGACTCGACGACGTAGGCCGCGGCCATGGCGATGGCGTAGTTGGTGTGGCCTTTGAGGTGGAACACATCAAGCCCGGCCTGCGTGGCCTGGCGGAACATGGCGCGGCGGTCGGGCCGGTCCTCGATCGGCTCGCCGCCCGCCTCGGCGCAACTGAACGCCGGGAACTGCGTGTCGCCGTGCTCGCCCAGCACGTAGGCGCGCAGGTCGGCCGGGTGAATGCCCACCTGCGCCGACAGCAGCTCGCGGAAGCGCGCCGAATCCACGAGCGTGCCCGTGCCCATCACCTGTCGCGGGTCGAACCCGCTGAGTCGGATCGCGTGCCACGTGAGCACATCGACGGGATTGCTCACGATCAGCAGCTTGGCGTCGGGCGAGGCGGCGGCGATGCCGGGGACGAGCGACTCGAATAGGCGCGTGTTGGCCACGGCGGCGTCGTTGCGGCTGCGGAAATGATCCTTCCACGGGGCCGAGGCGCAGATCACGACGACGTGACTGTCGGCGGTGGCGGGCACGTCGCCGTGGCGGATGTCGATCTTGTGCTCGATGAAGAGATGAGCGTGCTGCAGATCGAGTGCGTCGCCGCGGGCGACTTCGCCGCGACGGTTGACCAGCACCAGTTCATCGACGAGCTCTTTGAGAACGAGCGTGTAGGCCAGTGTCGAGCCGACGCACCCAAGACCAATGATGCTCACCTTCATGGCCCGATTCTACCCGGCCGCGTCGCGGCGGCGGCGGTATGATCGGCGGCGATGACCACGCCCCGACCCATTCCGCGCGGCACGCCGCTCAACCCCTGGCAGGCCCAGAAAACACTGCTGCAGCGCATGGGCATCGCGTCCCCGGTCGTGTTCGACGTGGGCGCCCATCACGGCGAGACGATCCGCGACTATCGCACGATCTGGCCCGACGCGAGGATCGTCAGCTTCGAGCCCGACCCCCGGAATTTTCAGGTGCTGAGCGACCGTTGCGGGCAACTTCCGGGGGTGACGCTGGTCAACGCGGCGGTGTCGGACCATGTGGGGACGGCAGTTTTTTTCGTCAACGAGCATGATGCGACACACTCGCTGCTGCCCCGTGCCACTGCAACGCGACGGTACTACCCGACTTGGGCCGGGCCGCGCACGCGCATCGACGTGGGCACGACCACCCTCGACGCCTACGCCGCCGAGCACGGCATCGACACCGTTCACGTGCTCAAGCTGGACATTCAGGGCGGCGAACTGCTGGCGCTGGCGGGAGCGGACCGGACGCTGCGCGACCGCGGCGTGCTGATCGTCCACACCGAGGCGTTCTTCGTGCCGCACTACGACGGGGCCCCCCTCCTGCACGACCTCTGGCGGCGACTGGCGGAACTGGACTTCAGCCTGCTGGACATCCACAACCTGCACCACGCCCGCAACGGTCAACTGCGCTTCGGCGAGGCGCTGTTCGTCCACGGCACGGTGCGCCATGACGCCGTTGACCCGTTCGAACTTGAAGATTGATCGCGGTCGCCCACACACGTCGAGTCAGGACTTGGACGCACGTTCGCGCAGCCAGTCGCGAAAAACGCGGATGACTTTCGGCTGGGGCTCGGTCTGGACTCGTGCGAGAAAGGTCTGCAAATCGCGGGCGAGCAGAAATGGAAACGCCACGCTTGCCTCAACGCTGTGGTAGCGTTGGTCGTCCTTCAATTCAAGGATCTGGAATCGCTGCCCGTCATATCGCCACAGCTCGCGCACACCAAAGGCGGCATAGATCGGTTCGCGCGGCACCGAACTGCTGGTCACGTCCACTTCAACGACGAGGTCGGGAGAGTGGTGCTGGCCGAAGTCGAGTTCGTGAAGCGCAGCGGGCGAAGTCTTGCGATTAATCAGGTAACACTCATCGGGCTCAAACCCCTTCTCCAATGCCTCGCGCAGAAACGTGGTGGACCCGAGGGCCTCGACGTCGAGATCGAGATCCGATGCCATCGTCTCGATGAGTCGGCCGATGAACGAACCCCACCTCTCGTGACGTGCGGAATTGGTCATGATTTCCAGTGTTCCCCGATCGTAAAACATACGAAGCCGCCGGCCTGCGGCAGTCAATTCATCCGACAGGCGAATATACGTCTGCCAACTCAGCCCTCGCAAAACCACGGGCACTTCACCCAGTTCAACGGGCGTGATTCGAGAAACGATCACCGGATGCGTGGCAGTCGCCGGCATACGAACATTATAGCCAACCGCGTCACACGTTGAACAGGAAATGGCACACGTCGCTGTCCTGCATGACGTAGCTCTTGCCCTCGACGCGAAGCTTACCGGCCTCCTTGATCTTCGCCTCGCTCTTGAACTGGTCCAGGTCCTCGACGCTGTAGATCTCCGCGCGGATGAACCCGCGCTCGAAGTCGCTGTGGATCACGCCCGCCGCCTGCGGCGCCGTGGCCCCGACCGGCACGGTCCACGCCCGGATTTCCTTGGGCCCGGCGGTGAAAAAGCTCTGCAGCCCCAGCAGTTGATAGGCCGCACGCGCCAGGGCGTTGAGCGCCGGCTCGCTCAGCCCCACCGACTCGAGCAACTCACGCTTGTCCTTCTCATCGAGCTCGGCCAGCTCCGACTCGAGCTTGGCGCACACCGGGACCACCGCCCCACGCTCCGCCGCGGCACGCTCGCGCACCTTCTGCACGTGCGCGTTCTGACCGTGCAGATCGTCCTCGGCGACGTTGGCGACGTACAGCACCTGCTTGTGCGTCAAAAGCGTCAGGCTGCGCAGCATCTTCTGCTCGTCGGGGCTGTCGAACGACAGCCCGCGGATCGGCGTACCGGCGCTGAGCCGCTCGAAGCACTTCTCCAGCACCGCCGCCCGCAGCCTCGCCTCCTTGTCGTTGCCCTTGGCCAGACGACGGGCCTTGTCCAGCGACGCCTCGACCGTCTGCAGGTCGGCCAACATCAGCTCGGTGTCGATCGTCTCGATGTCGCGGATGGGATCGACCGCGCCATCCACGTGCGTGACGTTGGCGTCGTCGAAGCAGCGGACGATGTGAATGATCGCATCGACGTTGCGGATGTGGCTGAGGAACTTGTTGCCCAGCCCCTCGCCCTGCGACGCGCCGCGCACCAGCCCGGCGATATCGACCAGCCGCAGCATCGCGGGCACGACCTTCTCGGTGGTGATGTGCGCGTTGATCCGCGCCAGGCGATCGTCGGGCACCGCGACGACGCCGACGTTGGGCTCGATCGTGGCGAAGGGATAATTGGCCGCCAACGCCCCTTTGCCGGGGGCCGCCGCCGTAAGGGCGTTGAAGAGCGTGGACTTGCCCACGTTGGGGAGACCGACGATGCCTGCTTCCATGGGGCGGGATGATAGCGGCGTCAGACGCGGGGGTCGATCCGCGGGACGGCGGGTATAATGTCGCCTCATGATCTGCGCCCTGGCCCGTATCGCGGCGCTGGTGTGCATGGTGGCCCTGCCCGTCACCACGCGGTGGTGCTGCGCGGTCGAGTACGAGGCCAAAGCCGGCTGCATGCAATCGTCGTGCTGTGCCCCGCCCAAGGCATGCACCGACGGTCGAAGCGTCGTGCCCCACGCCGATAGCTGCCATGGCTGCGACGCCGGCGTGGCGACGTGGGTGGTCGCCCCCCGCCTCAGGTCGGCAGAGCGTCCGTTCGACGTCGCGATCGTCGCGCACGACGCGACGACGACCGCCGCCGCCCCATGGCCCCGTCTGCGGACGTTCGACGTGTGCCACCGGCGGCCCCCGCCGGGATCCCTCCTGGCCCTGCACTGCCAGCTCACGGTCTAGTCCCCGATCCCCGTCGCGTCCTGCGTTATTCTGCGCCGTGCCGGGACGTTCCCGCGCGGCTGAGTCACCTACAGTCACCCTCGAAAGGAACACACCATGCTTCGACGCGCTTTTCTCACGGCCATTCTCCTGACGGCGACCGCGGGCCTGTCCGCGCCGATGTTCGCCGGCGAAGGCCACGACCACGGCAAGGCCGCCAAGTGCAAATGCCCCGAGTGCAAGGAGTGCGCCTCGTGCAAGGCGGGCAAGTGCAGCGAGTGCACCAAGGACTGCTGCAAGCCCAAGGCAGACAAGCCCGCCGCCGAGTAAGGCGCCGGCAGCAAATCCTCGAACGCCCGAGGCGAAAGCCTCGGGTTTTTCTTGCGCCGCCGGCGTCACTCGACAAGCTGCACCGCCCAGCGCCGCACCACTCACCCCGCCACCAGACAAACCGCGTCGCCTTCGAGCGATCCATTCACGCTGTTGGGGCAACACCGGCGAGCTGTCCAACGGGCCCAAGCTAAGAGTTGCGATTAAGAATCTCCCTCTCGGCGGCGGTCCCAAGGGCGGCGCCGCACTGCGGCAGGCTTGCTCTCGGGGCAGGCAGCGATATAATGTTCGTATTATGTTTGGTATTACCGCCCGGCCGCTGGCGGTGGGTGCAAGTCCACCCCGCGACGGCCTGGCGCGGCGTTCAGCCGCGTGCGCGGCAGCGCGTCGGGCCCGCTCGATCTGGGGCTGGGCGATCCGCCATCCACTTGGGCATCGGAGTGTGCGACTTGCTGCGTGTCGAGATGATCATGTGGGCTGTAGCGCGTCGCCAGCGCATGCAGACTCTGCATCGGCCTATGGGGCTACGATGGGTGCAAGGAAGGTCAACCGGGAGGAAGATCGCTGGGGTCCACGCCGGGGACGCCTTTTTCGGGCGGTTTTCCCCTGGCGGGCTTGGCGCTGCCGGATGTGGGGTTGGTCGCGGACGCCAGGCCGCGGGGCATGGCGATGATGCCGGTGCGAGCCAGTTCGATGATGCCGTAGGGGCGGACCAGCTCGATGAAGGCTTCGAGTTTTTCCTCGCTGCCGGAGAGTTCGATCATGATGCGATCGGGTGCGACATCGACGACCTTGGCACGGAAAAGCTGGGCGAGGGTGATGAGTTCCTCGCGTTTGTCCGTGGCTCCGCGTTCGGTGGCGGTGGAGACCTGCACGAGCATGAGGTCGCGTTCGACGTAGGCCACGTCCTGGTAGTCCACGACCTTGACGACGGGCACGAGCTTGCCGAGCTGCTTGCGGACCTGCTCGAGGACGGCATGGTCGCCCACGACCACGATGGTCATGCGGCTGATCTCGGGGTTCTCGGTGCGGCCGACGACGAGCGAGTCGATGTTGAACCCGCGTGCGGCGAACATGCTGGCGACGTTGGCCAGGACGCCCGGCTCGTTGGTGACGAGCGCGGCGATGACGTGGCGCATGATGGGAGGGGAGTCACTCATGGGGGCCATCGTACCGCCGGCCTGTGGGGACCGAAAGCGTGCGCCGCACCGGGCTGGCGGCGCGAGGGGGCGGGACGTGTGGAAAACCTGTTGAATAACGCCTTGCGGACCGCCGCGACGACGGCGGAGGCGACGCCACTGCCGCCCACATCGGGGCGGCACAGACATAGTCAGATGCCGGCGTCTGATGATTATTGCCGTTGCAGCAGCCACTTATCGCGCATCGGCGGATTCACTGCAGCGATCTGCCGCCGGGGGGCTCGCACGCCTATATGGCCCCCGTCGGCGACTGTCAAGCCACCGTTAATTGTGGAAAACCTCCAGATGAGATGCGTTCCAGGATGTTATTAACCCGCCACTTACAGACAGTTGCGACCGAGATGGCGCCGCGGCTGAACCCCAGCGCCGCGTCAGTGGATGAACCGCATCTGGCCGAAGTTGGGCACGGGCAGTCGGCCCACGTAGAACGGGCCTGGAAAATACACGAAGAAGGCGCGCCCAATCAGCAACCGTCGCGGCACGATGCCCAGCGGCGCCGGGTGCTCGGGCTGGAACATGCGGTCGAGCACCCACGGATTCACCGTCTTCCAGAACCGGCTGTCCGAACTCTGTGGGCTGTTGTCGCCCAGGACGAAGAACTCATCGACGGTCAACGACACCGGCCGGCCATCGAAAGTGCGATCGTGGCGGCCGAGCTTGACGATGCCGGCCCGATCGGCGGGAGCGCTGCCGCCCTCGGCCACGCTGCCGTAAAACAGATCGCGGTCGAGCTCGATGCGGTGCAGCGTCACGGGCGAGCCGCTGACGGTGATCGACAGGTCGGGGAACATCGCCGGCCCGGGCCTCCTGACGATGAGCGACTGCCGCAGATCCTGGTTGTGGGGCAGGTCGTACTGCCACATGAGGATGCGCTGGCCGTCGATCCACAGACTGACCTGCTGATCGACGTACCACAGCTCGACGCGGCGGGTGCGGCCGGGCATGAGTGCGGGCACTTTGTCCGGCATGGCCGAGTCGAGGATGCGGTTCTCACCCGTGCGCGGGTCGAGGGTCGCCAGTTCGGCGCTGCCGTCGGCATGGATGCGCGCGTGCAGCGGTCGGGCGCCCCTCTCGTCGTCGAGGCGAGCGGTGGTGGTGAGCGTCAGCGCCGACTTCCACGCATGGGCCTGCACATTCACGGCCAGGCGAATGTCCTCGATCGGTTCATCGTCAGCCAGGCCGTCGCCGCCGTAGCGTCGCAGATGGTTGTACACGTACAGACCCGGCCCGCCCGCCAGCGCCCGGCGGAAGTCAAAGCGCAGCGTGCCGTCGCCCTCGCCGGTGTGCGTAAATCCACGCCGCGGCTCGATCATCCACGCCTCGGCGTCGTCGGCGACCCACGGCTGGCTCCAGCCGTGACTCACACGCTCGGGCGACAGGTCGTCGTCGCCCTCGTCCAGCGGCACGTAGGGCGTGCGATAGACCGGCTGCCACACCGTCTCCTGCACGCGCGGGCGATCCGTCTTGCGGGCGATGAGCCAAGGCGTGGGCGGCTCGTTGCCGGACGTGTGACGCTGCACGTAGACGTTGCCCTCGATGATGGCCACGCTCTCGTTGGGCAGGCCCACCAGCCGCTTGATGAAGTTGATGTCGGGGTCGTGCGGCGCCTTGAAGACGATCACGTCCCAGCGGCGGGGTTCGACGAAGCTGTAGATGTACTTGTGGACGAGGATGCGATCGCCCGCCAGCGGCGCGCCGCCGCGAGGCAGCGGATTGGGATAATGGCACATCGGGCACAAGGCGTTGGTCGTCGAGCGTACGGGCAGGGGTTTGCCGCCATCGGGCCCGTCGGCCACGAACCCGTAGCCGCACTGCGAGCACGTCACCCGGAAGTGCTGGCCCAGCAGCGTCGGCGCCATCGACCCGGTGGGGATGACAAACGCCTCGACCACGTACGCCCGGAACACAAACGCCAGGATGAACGCGATGACGATCGACTCGAACGTCTCCTTGATGGATTCGTCGGCCTTCATCGCCTTGGACTGGGCTGGCGTCTTGTCGGCGTGTTCGCTCACGGCAGGCTCGCGGGGAAACCGGGGATTGTAGCGGATGGGCGAACGCCGCATAGCCGCCACACCACAAACCGACACTGCGCTTGCTCGCCGCCGCGTTGGCGACTACAACGGTGCAGTCTGCTCACGCCACCCACACCATGACCCAGTTCCTCGTCAGCGTCGCCCTTGGTTTGTTCCTCGCCTTCGGCGTGATCCTGCCGGCTTGCGCGTATCTCATCTTCCTCGAACGCAAGGTCGCCTCGTGGGTGCAGGACCGCATCGGGCCCAACCGCACCAACTTCTCCTTCGGCCTCGACGACGTGTGGAAGAAGATCGGCCTGGGCTGGGCCTTCGAGGGCCGCACCCACTTCGGGCTGGGCCAGGCCCTGTCCGACGGGCTCAAGCTCCTGCTCAAGGAGGACTACAACCCGCCGCGCGTCGATAAGGGCCTGTTCATCCTCGCCCCCATGCTCGTCGTGGTGCCGGCGATGATCGGGTGGGCGGTGATCCCCTGGGGCGGGCTGGTGCGGTGGGGTGGCGAGTTGCTGAGCTTCAGCGTTGCCCCCATCGACATCGGCGTGATCTACATCCTCGCCATCGGGTCGCTGGCGGTGTACGGCGTGGTCATCGGCGCGTACGCCAGCAACAACAAGTACTCGTTCCTCGGCGGGCTGCGGGCGACGGCCCAGATGCTCAGCTACGAGATTCCCATGGGTCTGTGCGTGTTGATTGCGATCCTGACGTTCGGCACCGCCCACGCCGACACGATGGTGAACCTGCAGGCCGGCGGCGGCGCCGCGGGCACCTGGGGCATCTTCCTGCACCCCTTGCTGGCGATTATTTTCTTCACCTGCGTGCTGGCCGAGTGCAACCGCGCCCCCTTCGACCTGGCCGAGGCCGAGCAGGAGCTCGTCGGCGGCTACCACACCGAATACTCGTCGATGAAGTGGGCGCTGTTCTTTCTGGGCGAGTACATGCACATGATCACCGGCAGCGCGTTTTTCTGCGTGCTGTTCCTGGGCGGGTGGGACCTGATCCCGTTCGTCGGCGAATTGCCGCTGGTGGCCGAGGGCTCGGCCTGGTGGATCGCGCTGGTGGTGTTCATCAAGTTCAACGTGCTGGCGGCAAAGGTGGCGCTGCTGCTGTTCGTGATGATGTGGGTGCGATGGACGCTGCCGCGGTTCCGTTTCGACCAGCTCATGAAGATGGCGTGGCGCGGGCTGATCCCGATCACGCTGTGCGTGCTGCTGGCGACGGGGTTGCTCGTGGCGATGGGCGCGCCGCGCTGGCTG
Source organism: uncultured Phycisphaeraceae bacterium (assembly GCA_964518335.1). Lineage (GTDB taxonomy): Bacteria > Planctomycetota > Phycisphaerae > Phycisphaerales > Phycisphaeraceae > CAZFDT01. The sequence goes on along the minus strand of CAZFDT010000002.1, from coordinate 154,904 downwards.
TACCCGGTGGCCAACGTCGCCGTGGCCGTCGTCGCCGCGGTCGTGGCCCCGTTCATCCCGCAAGGCCCGCCGGTCAATCGCCGCGTGCCGCTGGTGGGTTCGCGCTTCAATCCGCCTCCGGCGACGCACGCAGCTTGAGCTCGATGAGTGCCCGTCCGCGTTCATCACTGCGGCTCGGGGTTCTCGAATGGGTCGTGCAGCAGCGCGATCTTCGGGGCTTGGGCCAGATCCACCGGCAGGTCCACGCCCCGACCGACGCGCGGCTCGAACAACGCGGAGGGCAACTGTCGCACCGCATCCACCATCCGGCGAATGTCCTCGGTCAGGCGAACCCAATCGATACCCATGTACGGATTGGGCAGGCCCTGGAATTTGGTCATCGCACTGTCGAACACGGTGACGACGCCGCGCGGGTTGCCCCGCCGCATGTGCTCGATCGTCACCGCGCACTGGATCAACCCCTGGTAGAAAAGCTTGCGGGGTCCGCTGGCCATGTGCCAGATGTCCTCCCACGACTCGTGGGCCTCGAACCATTCGCCGTCGTTGAACAGCTCGATCCCCTCGCGGAAGATCGCCGCCTCGTCGTGATCGTGCTGGTTGAACGGCATGCGGCCGTATCGTAGCGATCACCGTCCCGCCTGCTGCAGCGCCAGACGCAGCACCTGGGCCATCCAGCGCAGCTCGGCCTCATCGCGGCCGGTGAGCAGGCGGGTGGGCTTGCCTTCGTGCGGCTCGATCTGCAGTTGCATCAGCGGCTTGTCATTGACGCTGGTGCCGGACGGGCCGCAACGAATGGCTTTGACCTGGCCCTGCTGCCACTCGTGCTGCTTGACGCCGCGCAAGCCCTTGTGCGTGACCAGCAGCGTGCCGCCGATCACGTCGAGGATCGCTTCGCGCTTGGCCAGGTGCACGTCGTAGATCGCCATGCCGATGCCCGCTGCCCAGAACGGCAACGTGAACAGCGGGAACAGCCATCCCTGCTTGTTGCCGCCGCCGACCACGCCGATCACCGCGAAGACCGTGAACCCGCCGATGAACACCAGCCACACGATCGTGAAAATCACCGATGCCCGCACCGCCGGCGCCCCGAAGAAACCTACCGGCGGCACGCGCAGGCTCACGCCGTCCTCGTTGAGCGCGAACCCCACCTTCGTCTCCGGCGGCGGCGACGGCCAGACGATCGGCTCCGCATCGCGCGCGACAACCGCCCCGCGCGCCATCTCCTCGTCCGCCGGCGCCACGTCGTCACCCGCCACTTCGTCCACCACTTCGACCCGCAGCCGCGCTCGACCCATGATGCGGTCCGGCTGCATGAGGTCGATGTGCCGCGCCAGCGCCTGGGCGACCGCCATCGCTGTGGCGAACGGGTACATCGCCGCCAGCGCCAGCATGGTCTGGCCCTCGAACTGGGCGCGGATCGAGGCGATGTCCGACCACACGCCGCTGCGCACCGGCACCTGGTTGACCTTCAACGCCGCGCGATGCACGTTCAAAGCGGTGAGTTGGTCGAGCGATCGCGTCCAGCTCTTGCGCACCAGCCCCAGTTGCTCGATCAGCCGCAGCCGGCCGGGGCGCAGCTCGACGATGCAGCGCGACCGCGCCATGGCCGCCCCCACGCCGATCGCCATCGCGCCGAACAACCCGAAAAAACCGCGCGGCAGGGCGACCATCCAGTCGTCGCCCGCCGCCAGACGCTTGCCCACCACGGCCACCGCGACCAGCAGCACCCCCACGCCCACGAGAAGCAACACGTGACCGATCTGACGCAGCAGCCCCAGTTGCCGCGGCGGCAGCACCAGCCGCACGCCGTCAGGCAGATCGACCGTCTCGAAATGAGCCTCGTCCTGATCGTGCATCGTCGTCAACGAGCGTGGCGCTGCGACGCCGCCTGGCGGTTGATGCCCACCAGCTTGATGGTCTGCGTGCCCGCGTCGGTGGTGAAGGTCAGTTGCCCGACGGTGCGGCGCGGCGCGCGGCGTCCTTTGAAGATCAGCTTCATCGACATGTCATCGCCGGCATCGAGCTGCACCTGGCTCAGCGGCGGCAAAGGCGCGAGCTTGAAGAATCGTCCCGGACTGCCCAGCGTGAACGTCAGCATCGACGCCGTCGCGTTGCCGATGACGAACGTGCTGGCGGTCCGTCGCTGATGGCGCTTGAGCACCATGCGCATCACCGCGGGCAACGTGAGGCTGCTGTTGCCCGGCGGCTGCGGATCGTCGGGTGGGTTGGGCTTGTCGGGCGGAGCCGGCGCGGCGTTCACCTGGCCACGGATCGTGAAGTTGTAGGGACTTTCGTTGGTGTCGTTGTGGGTGAAGCTCAGCGTGCCGCTCTTGATGCCGACGGCCTGAGCATTGAGCCGGACGGTGAACGTGTCACTGCCACCGGGGGCGATGGAGGAGGCCAGCGGCTCGATGACAGCAAAGCCCTCGGGCACGGACAGGCCGGCCGTGGTGAGCGCCGCGCCGCCGAAGTTGTGGACGGTGAAGGTGCGCGTGGTCGGCGTGGCCCCCTCGGTGACGCCGCCGAAATCGGTGCCGTCGCGCGTCGAGGGCGTCGTGTCGCCGTCGGCGATGTTAATGCCGTCGAAGGTCACGACGATTTCGGGCGATGTCGGCACGGGGTGGTTGACCACCGCGTCGATCTTCACATTCTCGCCGCCGATCACCGCCGTGCGCACGATCGGCGCCAACCCCGCGCCGCGGTCGAACACGACGGTGTACGTGCCCGGCGTCAGCGCGATCTGAAATCCGCCGGCCGACATCGACTGCGTAGTGAGCGTGCCGTCGGCGCCGATGACCGTGACGGTGGTCCCGCCGACGCCTTCGCCGGCGTCGTAGTAGCCGTCGCTGTCCTTGTCGTGATAGACCACGCCCAGCAGGTAGGGGTCGGCCCCGGTTCGCCGGCCGAAGTCCTGCGTGACGACGAGCGGGCCGACGAACGTGGACTGGTTCGACTCGGGCGTGATGGCGATGCCCACCTCGCGCCACTCGGGCCGCATGATGTTGATGCGGTGGCCGGGCGGGTCCTGCATGCCGTCGATCTCGACATCATTGGCGAAGTCGCCCCAGTCGATGGCGAAGCCGGAGTGCCCGTGGAACACCGACTCGGCGTAGGCGTAGATGTTTTCGCCGACGAAGCTCGAGCCGTAGCCGTGGGCCTGGGCGCGGCCGGCGGGCGACAGTTGTCCGGGGAACTGGTGCTGCTGGCTGTCGCGGGCGATCATCTCCAGGTTGTGCTCGTGCCCGGCCCGCCACAGCGCCTCGTGCCAGCCCACCGGCGGCGCCGGCGCCAGCGTCTGCCACTCGTTCTGCAGCGCTGTGCCGCTCACCTTGTAGTAGTCCAGCGCGAACTGCACCAGAGAATCGGGCGACTTGAGCGGGCTGATGCTCGTCACCAATCGCTGCAGATGACCCGCCGGGTCCATCCGCATGTGGTTGACCCACTCGAGCATCTCCTGCTCCAGCGGCGACGGATCGAACGCCCCCTGCGCCAGCGGCGCCGCCGCATAGCTCAGCAGCATCCGCGGCTCCATCGCCTCCAGACCGACAAACGACGGCTCGATGACCGACCTGCTACCCATGGCAAACTGGCCTTCACACATGCAGCGCCCGCAGAGCAATGCCGACTCTACGGCCCCGCCCCGCCCCCGTCAACGAAAATGACGCCCGGCGCAACACCCGTCAGCGGTTATCCGACCCTGCCCCAGCCCCGCCCCCCGGAAACGGCATGACGGGGCTACGACGCCTTCTTCCACGCAATCGCCCACCCGCACTCGGGGCACGCCGTCGCGTCGGGGTTGCCGCGCAGGTCGTAGCCGCAGTCGAAGCAGATACATCGCTTTGGAAGGCTGGCCATGAACCGTCGCGTCAGGACGTGGTTCATGACCAGCGACGCTGGCCCGCTGATCGTCACGGCCACGACATTCCACTGGGATGGTAAGCATGCGGCGTTCACAGACAGCGACGGGTGGCGCCAACAAAGCAAAGCACAGATGAACGCGTAACCGACCGCGTACAGCAGCAGCAAGGCCGGAATGCTCCACGTCAGGTATCGCATGGCGATCAACCATTGGCGGGGTGTGGGGCGGAGCTTCACGGATACGTCAGCGGCGATCAGTGCGGGGACGACATACGACATCCACAGCAGGGCGACAATGCCCAGCGCATCCCCCACATGCGTCATGCTTCGCGTCAAGTCATTCGCGTAACCCTGCCACCAATCCACCACGATTGACACCAACTCAAACACAATGGCAAATGCCACGAACAGTAGCAACAACGCGGCATACCAACGCTGATCGACCCGCATCAGTTTAGCGCCGGATTGGTAGGTCATGGCACACCATTATGCGCACGTTCATAGCCCCGTCATGCCAATGCGGGGCTTTCCTTCGTCATCGAACGCGGAACAAGCCCCGCATTGGCATGACGGGGCTACGGGGCTTTTTTCCACGCGATCGCCCACCCGCACTCGGGGCACGCCGTCGCATCGGGGTTGCCGCGCAGGTCGTAGCCGCAGTCGAAGCAGACTTTTCGGCAGGACACGTTGTCGTTCAGTTGCTGTCCGATGCAGCGATCCAGTACGAGTGCGATGACCGTGCATGGCGCGGCCACAGCCAGCGTCACGGCGATCAATTGCAGCGAGATGTAGTCATCGATGGGTTGGCGCTCCAGCATGGCCAGCCCCCAGCCGATCAGCGGCCCCAGCGTGGCGAACCCGAGTGTTCCAAGTGCCGGAAGCCAAACCATGCTGCGCCATGCACCGAGCATTTTTCGTGGTGTCGCGTCCCATCGCACCCGACGATCGCGCGATTCGATCAGGGGGGAGAGCCAGAGGATCCAGACGCACATGGCACAGCCAAAAACGGCCGTGGATGTCCCAGTGAGCCATACCCACCGCTTCCAGAGGTCGAGCGAGACCTTCATCAGCACAAAGGTAGTTATGTGCGAGATGAGCGTCGCGCCGGCGATGACCACGAAAACCCGGTTGTACCAACGTTTGCTGCGTGGTACAGAACCGAAGGTGTCGAGGAATGGCCCAACCATGGTGCGCACTATCTTAGCTCCGTCATGCCAATGCGAAGCTTTCCTCGTCATCGAACGCGGAACGAGCCCCGCATTAGCATGACGGGGCTGCGCATCATCCGCCATACGGCCCCAGCGCGTCGTAGGTGAAGCGCACCTTAGTCGGCTTGGCGCCGTGCTCGTCGAAGAGGAGCAGCTCGTTGTCGCGATCGGTATGGAGCCAGGGCTCGGGGAGGTAGTAGCGTTCCTGGGGCGTGACCTTTTTGCCGGTGGGGGAGGCGACGAAGTATCGCCCGGCGTTGTGGCCGTTGATGTAGATCTGGCCCTTGGTCATGCCCAGGGGTTCGAGCCACAGGGGCACGTTGGTGTGTTTGACGGCGAAGGTGCATCGCCACCACGCGGGCTGGTCGGCGGGCGGGGCCTGGTGGTCGGCGAAGGCGTCGGCGGCGGGCACGGTCCACGGGGCGAAGGACCACTGCGCCGCGTCGGTCACGTTGGCGGTGCATCGCCACAGCCGAATGTGGCGGGCCAGCTTCACGCTCTTGTCCAGCGTCTTGAACAGCGCCAGTCGAATCTCGCGCGTGTTGTGCGGCAAGAGCCACCGGCCGTAGCGGGCGCACTGGCCCGAGTCGTACACATCAAACGCCTCGCCGTTGACGTACAGCACGCCCGAGAGTGGCAGCTCATCGAAATCGAGCACCAGCGGCTGCCGCCCGGCGGACTTGACCTTCCACACCAGGGCGTCGGCGGCAACGCTCTCACCCACGCGGTGGTGCGGCACGTAGCCACGCAGCACAAACGGGTCGGGCGACCGCCCGGCGACGACCTTCGGCCGCCCAAGCGCGACGGGCCTGACCGCGTACACGTGCCCGAACAGACCCTTGCGCTCGCCCACGCGCCAGGAGTAGTTCATGCGCCCCAGGTTGTCGCACAGGGCCGTCGTGACCTTGCCCAGCTTCAGCGTCACCGGGTCGAAGTCGGCGCCGGCGCCCAGGCCCAGCAGCGCCGCGGGCCGGCCGTCGGCGAACACGTGCAGCCGGTCGCCCATCAGCGGCGCCAGCAGCTTGCCGCCCGCCGCCTTGCGAAGCTGCAGGCGATACCAGCCGTAGCCATAGGGCTGTCCCAGCGCGTCGAGGCTCGCCGGGCCGTCGATCGGCTTGTAGGCCTCGCTCGTGCCGTCCACCATCGCCCCGAGGTTGGCACAGGTCCACTGCGTCGGCCTGGGCGCCGCCGCCTTGCGCGAGGGGGCGGTGTGCTTCACCGCGACCTTGCCGTCGAGATCGACCGTCGTCACCGTCGCCCCGCCGGGGATCGGCCGATCGTCGTCGTCCAGCCCCGCGGCGCCGAGCACCAGGCCGGTCGCCGTGATATATGCAGCGTCCACCTGCTCGCGGTTGAGCACGACCACGAGCGTGTCCTCGTGGGTTTCGACCAGCGGCTTGTTCTCGCCTGCGGCGGGGACGGTCATGGCGAAGGTGGCGTCGTTGAGGCACACCAGGCCGCGGCTGCCCGCCGGGCCGAAGAGCACGAGCATCTTTTTGCCCAGCCACGCCCATGGCCGCAGGTTCGTGTAGGTCAGCTCGGTGCCGCTCTTGAGCGGGACGTTGAGGGCGACCCACGCGGCACGGTCGCCGCCCAGGGGCACGGGCAGCGTCAGGCCGTTGGGCAGCATCAGGTCGATGCGGTCGCGTGCGTCCTGCTTGGACTGGAGGATGAACACGACGTCGCCGGCGCCGCCCGCGCCCGTGAGCTGGAGCACCGCCGGCGGGTGTTCGTTCTCGTCCAGGGCGACCACGGCGTGGTGTTCCTCCGGCCGGGCCTGGGCCAGCACGTGCCCGAACTGACTCAGGAACACGCACAGCCGCTTGGTCGCCAGGTACTTGGCCCCGCGCCCGCCCGCCTCCAGCAGCGGCGCGTCGTAGTCGTAGCTGGTCGTCATGAAGCAGTCGCGGCCGTTGACCGTGCGCCCGCCCCAGAAGGCGAAGTTCGTCCCGCCATGAAACATGTACTGGTTGGCCTGCCCCCCCACCGCGGCAATGCCTGCCAGGCGGTACAGGTGCAGGTCGGCATCGACGTTGTGCGCGTGCTCGCCGCCCCACTGATCGAACCAACCCGGCCAGTATTCCGTCACCAGCCGCGGCGCGTCGGGGTGCAGCACCCGCAACTGCCTCAAGTCCGCCGCCAGATGCCGCGCCCCGTTCCACGTGTCGATCGTCCGGTCCACCCGCTGCCACAGGTTATTGCAGTTGTTCAGCGGCACGGTGCAGCCGCCCTCGCGCAGATACCGCCGCAGCTCGTCGTTGTACCGGTGCGACACCTCCGGGTGGTGGCAGAACCACTCGTTCTCGACCTGCATCATGATGATGGGCCCGCCCCCCTGCCCCGTGAACCCCCCCGCCCCCCCCCCGCCCCCCGAAGTAGCTGTCAGCGCCATCGCCGCGGGCGTGGGCTTGACGCTCTTGGCCTTCACCAGCTCGGTGATCTGCAGGTCCTTGACCTGCTCCATCACCGCCTGCAGGTAGCGGCTGCACGCTTCGAGAAACGCCGGGTGGCCCTCACGCAGCTTCATCCCCTCCATCGTGGACAGCCACGCCGGCAGCCCCCCGTTGTCCCACTCGGCGCAGACGAACGGCCCCGGCCGCACCATGCAGAACATCCCCTCCTCGCCCACCGTCCGCACGAACGACCTCAGATCCAACTCGCCCTCCCGACCCGCAAAGTCGAACCGCCCCGGACGCGGCTCGTGCGCGTTCCAGAACACGTACGTCTCGATGCAGTTGAGCCCCGCCTGCCTCGCCGCCCGGATACGGCTACGCCACAGCCCCCGAGGCACACGCGGATAGTGGATCGCGCCGCTCACCAGCCAGAGACGACGCCCATCGAGCAGAAAACTGTGTCCATCGTGACTGACCGTGGCCATGGATACCTCTCGAGTTCGGGCCCATGGCAAGATAGCATGTCCCCCGACGCTCCGCCCCCCGCCCCGCCACCGAGCCGTTAACCGGAATCACTGGGTTTTTACCTTCACCACACGATGCGCCGGCGCATTCGGCAGGGGGCCTTCGGGGGCATGTCTGATGGATGATGGCTAATGGATGATGTGAAGCCAAACCACGTCATGCGGCCACTCCCATTGTCTTGCAACCCCTGATCCCTGGTCCGTGTTCCCGCCTCCCGTGCCCGTCCCATTTTGCCCTTTGCATTTTGCATTCTACGCTCCGACACCCGATACCCGATACCCGACCCCCCTGTCCCATTCCCGTACAGAACCCGACTATTATACCCGACCCCCCACCGGCGCATAGTCCGCGCCGCCGAGGATTCCCCGCCACCGCCCGCCGGGCCGCATGATCCGGGATCGCTCGTCACTCGTCAGGCATCGACCCAATCGCAAACATGATCGCCCGCGGCGCATCGATCCATTCGACGCGATTGTTGTACGCACGCATCAACTCCCAATTGACGCGCGCATGCGACCATCCCATTTCAAACGGCAGGAATCCCGTGCGCATGCAGATCATGTCGTCGATCGATCGAATTTCGCACGACAGCGGTTTGCCGTCGTTCTTTTCAAGTGCGCACCGCAGAAGCCAACTCTCCTGCGGTGCGACGACGAGGTAAGTCCTCCCTTCCATCGTCCTCCACTGCGCGTCGTCAAGCAACCATTGGCCGGTCAGCGATGGCACGAGAAGGAATCGACCATCGTTGACCCGCCACACCATCGCCGGGCGCTCCTCGACTCGCTGCGGGTTGTTGCGCCAACACGTCGCATTGAGCAGGTCGAAATAGGTCCAAACCCACGCACGCTGAGCCTCGATGCGACGACGACGCGAATCGATCCGGTCCAACAAGTGCCAGACAAGAGCGCCGCCGTGTATCCAATCCCAGTTGCGAGGTGGCCGAATCATGCTGTACCGATTTTGGAACCATCGTAGCACGCTCCGATCATCGGAGCAATGCCCAGATCGGTACACACCTCTGAATACGCCGCGTTGCGCGAGGAGCTGCGCGCGGCACGCGTGGGCGCGGAGCTGTCGCAGCGGGAACTGGCGAAGCGGCTGCGCGTCCCGCACAGCACGGTCGCCAAAATGGAGTCGGGCGAGCGGCGCATCGACGTGGTCGAGTTCTGCTGGTTCCTGGCCGCGTGCGGCGAGGACCCGGCCGCTGCCTTTGCGCGCGTCAGCGCCTCCGTCGGCGGCAAGCGCACAGCACGGGGAGGCAAGCGATGACCACCCCACACACGCTGCGCCGGAAGCTCAAGTTCAAGGGCTCCAGACAACCCACCGCCCAAAAACTCAAAGGTCGAAAGACCACGATCACCAATGCGTTTGTGCTTTCGGTGCTGCCGGTCATCGACCCCAGCGACGAGGACATCTTCGCGGCCCTGGCGGTGCTCGAACAGGACCCCGACGACGTGCGCTGTGCGTACTGTGGCGCGCCCAGCCACGGATGGGATCATCTTCGTCCCGTCGTCCGCCAAGGCCAGCCGACCGGGTACATCACCGAAATCGCCAATCTGGTTCCCGCCTGCGGCAAGTGCAACTCCAGCAAAGGCGGGCAGGACTGGAGAGCATGGATGCTGTCCACGTCAGCGCCAGGCTCGCCGACGCGCAAGGGCGTTTCAGACGTAGCGCAACGCGTGGCATTACTCGAGCGCTTCGAGCAATGGCGTAAGCCCACACGGATCGATTTCGCATCGCTCGTGGGCAAGGACGAATGGAACGCCTACTGGTCGTCGCGCGACGCGATGATTGCGGAGATGATGCGGTGCCAGACCGTCGCGGATCGAATCCTTGCGACCGTGATTCAGCAGATGCAGCAGCCATCGACCTGAGCCTGCCCCGTTCTTGTCAGCGAGGGGGTATACCGCGAGCGGCCACGGCTCAGGGGATCGGGTCGTGCTGCAGTTGTCCACGCCAGCGGTGCGTCTTCGCCGTCAGGTCATCCCCGATCCGCAGCAGGCATCCATCGCACCAGGGCCAACGCATGTACATCCCCGCTCCCTCTCCCCGCTCTGGAGGAGAGGGTTGGGGTGAGGGGGTGAAGGTCACCGCGTCGCTGCAATGCCCGCACCCCCTCACCCTGCCCTCTCCGCCGCCCCAAAGCTGGCGGGGGAGAGGGTGCTGCAGCTACATGCGTTTGCCCTGTCCATCGCACGCCGATCGTTACGGCGACGGCCGTACAATGTGGGTGTGGCCAAGCTCCGTGCGTCGCATTACCTCTGCCGCCCCGTGGCGAACCTGGCGCAGCAGCTTGCGCAGGCCACCGCCGGGCGTTGCCGCGAGTTCGCCGTCCGCGCCGAGAAGCTCCACGACCAGATCGATCCCGAAGCGGCGTATCCCATCGATTTTCTGGCCTATCGCATCACGGGGCAGCGCCACCTGCTCGACAGCGATGACGACGCGCCGCTGCTCACCGGCCAGGCCGTGCAGACCGACCTGCGCCGGCTCGTCGATGACCTGACGCGACTTCACCCGCTGCCGCTGGACGAGGCGACGGTGCTGGCCAACGACCTGGCGACGCGGCTGAACGTCAGCGCCAAGACACTGTCGCGCTGGCGCCAGGCGGGGCTGCGCTGGCGCTGGTGCGTGACGGCGACAGGGCAGAAGCAGCTTGCATTCACCGCGGAGGCAGTCGAGCGGTTCAGCGCGGCCCAACCACGGCGGGTCGAGCGGGCGGCGCGTTTCACGCAGTTGACCGCCGACGACAAGGCCCGTCTCATCGAGCGGGCGCGGCGGCTGGCGCTGGCGCGGCCGACGCTGTCGCTCAACCAGGTCGCCACGCACCTGGCCCGGCGCAGCGGCCGCGCGGTCGAGACCCTCCGCCTGCTCCTGGAGCGCCACGACGCGCAGCACCCCGATGACCGGCTGTTCGCCGACCACGCCGGGCCGCTGTCGGCCAGGCAGCGTCGCGTCATCGCCCGCGCCCACCGCATGGGCGTGCCGGTGAGCAAGATCGCGCGCCACTTCCGCCGCTCGCACTCGACGATCCATCGCTCGATCCAGGACCGTCGTGCTGCAGTGATCCGGCGCATGCCCATCGCGTTCGTGGCGTCGCGGCTGTTCGAGCGCGACGACGCGGCGGAGGTGATCCTGCGACCGCACGGCGACGAATCGGCGCCGGCGGCGATGACGGCCGTGCCCCTGGACGACCTGCCGCCGGAGCTGCACCCGCTCTATCGTCAGCCGCTGGTTCCGCCTGCCGTGCAGCAGTCGCTGTTCGTGCGGTTCAATTACCTCAAGTACCGCTCCGCGACGCAGCGCGACGCTCTGGACAAGTACGAGCCCCGCGCCGGCGATCTCGACCGCATCGAGGCCTGGCTCAGGGACGCGGCGGCGATCCGCGACCGCCTCGTGCTGGCCAACCTGCCCGTGGTGCTCAGCGTGGCGAGGCGGCATCTGCTCAGCCAGCCCCAGACCAACCCGGCCGTGCTCGTGGCCCTGCTGGAGGTGGGCAACCAGGTGCTGATCGAGGCCATCGACGCCTACGACTTCGCCCGCGATCGCACGTTCGACAGCTACCTCACGTTCATGCTCATGCGCCGCTTCGCCAGCAGCGCCCCGGGCATGGGGCCGCGGCGCGCGCATCGCCGGCTCAGCGGCGTCGAGGCGCTGCAGCGCATGCAGGACAAGGCGGGTGAGTCGGGCGTCATGCTGGCGATTGTGGAGGAAGAGGAAGAGAACGCCGCAACGCCGCAAAGCCACAACGCCGCAAAAAAAGAGGCCCGCGACGCTGTCTGATTTGTGGCGTTGTGGCGTTGCGGGTTTGTGGCGTTCATCCGCCGATGGCGGTGAACGGCGTCTTGTGGGTCATGACATAGATGTAGCCCAGGACGACGGCGAGCAGGCCCAGGGCGATGCCGACGCGGGCCTGCGCCAGTTGCGCGGCGATGGTGTCCTGCGTGCCGAGGGCGCCGCGGTAGATCCACAGCACGAGCGTGCCGGCGGCAAGCGACGCCGGGTACAGCCCCAGGAACGTCACCACCAGCCACAGGTCGGGGAAGGGCGCCATCCACAGCAGGATCGTGACGGCCAACGACCCCAGCCCCGTCCACGCCGACAGCAGCGCCAGGGGCGGCGCCCATGGATAGAGCGACTCGCCCCGCCGCGGCAGCCGCCACATGAACCACAGGACCACTGCAACGAGCGCGAAGGAGGCCAGGACCTGCAGCGTGACACGGGCTTGGGGGCTCAACCTCGGTACTCCGCGGCACTGGTGCAGGTTTCGCGGACCCGGATCGCCGCCAGCAGCGGCAGCGCCGGCTTGAGCCGATCGTACACCCACCGGGCGAGCATCTCCGCCGTGGGATTCACGAGTCCCTCAATGTCGTTGAGACAGTAGTGATCGAGCTGCAGTCGCACCGGGTCGATGGCGTCCTTGATCTGGCCGAAGTCGATGAGGTAGCCTTTTTCCGGCGGGACCTCGCCCTCGACGATGACATCGACGTGGAACGAATGTCCGTGCAGCCGCCGACACTTGTGCCCTTGCGGGAAGGTGGGCAGCCAGTGCGCGGCCTCGAAGTCGAACGTCTTGGTCAGTGCTACACGCATGGGGTCAGGGGTTTGGGGGCTGGCGTCTGGGGGCTGGGGGCTGGGGTTCCAGACCCCAAACCCCAGCCCCTAGACCCCTCTTGTCATCGGGTCCCAGATCAGCTTGTGCAACTGCGTCTGCATCCGCACATTGCTGGCCCCCGGAAAGCGATCGGCGAGCATCCACTGGGCCAGGTCGCGCAGCGACAGGCCCGCGGCGCCCGGCAGTTCCTTGCCCGGCGGGATCTCGTGCACCGCGCTGAGCAGCACCGCCCGCACGCGCCGCGCAAGATCGTAGCGACGAATCACCTGAGTCGCCCAATCGTAGTCCTCGCGCCCGCACAGCACGAACTTCACCTCGTCCTGGGCACGCAGGTGCTCGATGTTCGACCACAGGTTGCGCTCGACCTCGCCGCTGCCGGGGGTCTTCAGGTCCATGATGCGGATGACGCGCGGGTCACACGTGCTGATATCGCAAGCCCCGCTGGTCTCGATCAGCACCGTCAAGCCGGCGTCGCAGAGGCGGCGCATCAGTTCGTGGACGCCGCGCTGCAGCAGCGGTTCGCCGCCGGTGACTTCGACCAGGTCACACTGGTAACCCCGCACCTCGGTAACAATGTCGTCGATGGTGCGACGCTCGCCTTCGCGGAAGGCGTACTCGGTGTCGCAGTAGCCGCAGCGCAGGTGGCAGCCGGTGAGCCGCACGAACACGCAGGGCCGGCCCGTGTGCGTGCTCTCGCCCTGGATCGAGTGGAAAATCTCGTTGATCACCAGCGTGTCGGTCACGCGATGATCTTAGCGGCCCGGTGCGCATCGCGCCAGCAGCGTGGCGATGGTGACGCCCAGCACGGGGTGAACGGCGTCGGGGGCGAGATCGGCCAGCGGCTTGAGCACGAACCACCGCTCGTGCAGGCGCGGATGCGGCACGGTCAAGTCGGGCGTGTCGAGCACGAGTCGATCGTAAAGCAACAGGTCCAGGTCGAGCACGCGTGGGCCCCAGCGCTGGCGGACATCCGGCGGTTCGCGGCCGGCGTCGGTTTCGATGCGGCGCAACGCCGCGGCCAGGTCGTGCGGGGACAGGGCCGTGGCCACCTCGGCGGCGGCGTTGAGGTAACGCCCCTGGGCGATCGGACCGACCGGGTCGGTCTCGTACGTCGGGCTCGGCCGCACGTGCGCGACGCCCGGCATGGCCCGCAACTGCCCGATCGCAAACGCCACGTGCCCGGCGCGGTCGCCCAGGTTGCTGCCGATGCCGATGTACGCGGTGGGCATATGAACCCTCTAGCCGGGAGCCTACGGCTCCCTGGTTCCGGGGACGCGTAGCGTCCCGGCTATTGGGCGCATTGTTGCGGGATGAAGCCGGGCACGCCAGCGGTTAACATACAAGGCTCGACCCACCTGACCACCATGAGCACCCTGACCACCACGCCCGAACTCGACCTGGCCTCCGCCAACGCCCGCCTCGGCGGCCGGTCCGCCGAGGACATCGTGCGCTGGGCCGCCGACACCTTCGGCGACGGGCTGGTGCTCTCGACGAGCTTCGGCGTGCAGGCGGCGGTCATGCTCCACCTGGTCACGCGCGTCCTGCCGCGGGTCCCGGTGATCTTCATCGACACGGGCTTCCACTTCCTGGACACCTACAAGTTCGCCGACGAGCTGACGCAGCGGCTGGGGTTGAACCTCAGGGTGTACCAGGCCCCGCACAGCCCGGCGTGGACGCTGGCCCGCCACGGCAAGCTCTGGGAGCAGGGCGTCGAGGGCATGAACACCCTCGACCGCATCCACAAGGTCGAGCCGATGGAACGCGCCCTGAGTGAGCTTGGGGCCACTGCAACGCTTGCCGGCCTCCGCCGCCAGCAGACCGACCATCGCAAGGACCTGCCCGTGGTGGTCAAGTCGCGCGGCCGATACAAGGTCCACCCCATCCTCGACTGGTCCACCAAGGACATCCACGACTACCTGAGGAAGCACGACCTGCCCTACCACCCGCTGCGCGACAAGGGCTACGCCAGCGTCGGCGACTGGTACAACACCAACCCCATCACCGCCGGCCAGAGCGAGCGCGACGGGCGCTTCGGCGGGCTCAAACAAGAGTGCGGCCTGCACATCCCCGCCACCGCCGAGGAAAACGAGAGCCGCGAGTCCAGCGCGCTGTAAAGCCGAACTTCACGCAGCCGCAGCCTCGACGTAATCGATCTGCGCGCTGGGCTCGGGGATCGCCTCACCATCGGCGCGGAGGGATTCGAGGTGGAAGTCGATGGCTTGGCGGATGAGTTGGCGGACCTCGTCGGGGGTGTCGCCGACGACGCCGACGCCGGGCAGGTCGGGGGCGTAGGCGCCGTAGCCTGTGGTGGACTTTTCGATGACGATGGCGTATTTCATGGCAGGTCCTCGCGGGTCAACCCCGCCTGACGAAGGATATTCCGCAAAGTGCCCGGCGGCACGTCGTGGTGCGGTTGTCCGGCGATGGTCACCTTGCCGGGCTTGGCGGGGTGTTTGAACTGGCGGTGGCTGCCCCGCTGGGCGACCTGACGCCATCCATCGCGTTCGATCATGCGCACCATCTCCCTGAAGGTCACGGGCATCGGGATATTGTAGAGGCTGCGGTCACGTGTGTGGAACTGAGCGATCGGGCCGGTCCGTTGCCTGTTCTACAAGCGCAGCCACACCTGCGCGCGACGTGCCAATCACGAATCAAAGATATCGTCGATCCGTGGCCACTGGCTCACTGCAGCGACAATCCGTGCCGCGATCGCGTCGGCGTCGGCGTCGATGTCCACGATGATCGCCTCCGCAGGCGATGGCTCCTCCAGCGCGTCGAACTGGCTCTTGAGCATCTCGGGCTTGAAGAAGTGCGTCCGCCCGTTCATGCGGGACAGGATCGTCTCGAAGCTGCCGCGCAGGTACACCAGGCGCACGTCCTCGCCGCGGCGTATCAGCGCATCGCGGTAGCGCCGCTTCAGCGCCGAGCAGGCCAGCACCGCCGACGCCCCGACCGCCTGCCATCCCTCGATCATGCCTCGCAACGTGTCGAGCCAGGGGCGACGGTCGTCGTCGGTCAGCGGCTTGCCCGTGCTCATTTTGAGGATGTTGGCGCGGGGGTGGAAGTGGTCGGCGTCGAAGAAGCTGCAGCCCAGCTTCGCCGCCAGTTTCTCGCCGACGGTCGTCTTGCCCGAGCCAGAGACGCCCATGAGGATGACGATCATGTCAATGCCGTCGCGGATTGCGCCCGCCCCAGTGCGGCCCGCGCGGGCCCGTGCTTGGCGGCGCTGGTCGCGGCGGCTCGTCGGGCGATGGCGGCGAGGCGGCGGCGTCGGTGTGCGGTGCGCCTTCCACTGGCTCGCCCCCGCCGATTTCCGCCGCGAACCGCCCGAAGATCATCCGCCCCGCGCTCGTCTGGATCGTACTCGTGACGATCAGCTCGATCTCCCGACCGATGGCGATCCGCGCGTTCTCGACCACCACCATCGTCCCGTCCTCGAGATACCCCACGCCCTGCCCCGGCGCCTCGCCCGGCTTGACCACGCGCACCCGCAGCGCCTCGCCCGGCAGCGCGACCGGTCGCAACGCCTTGGCCAGGTCGTGCAGGTTGATCACGTCCACCCCACGCAGCGACGCGATCTTGTTCAGATTGAAATCGTTGGTCATGATCCGCGCGTTCATTTCCTTGGCCAGCGCCACCAGCTTCTGGTCCACCGTGCCGCCTTCGGCGTCGGCGTCCTCGATCACGACATCGACCAGCACCGTCTCCTGCAGCTTCTGCAGGATCTCCAGGCCCCGCCGGCCCCGCGCACGCTTGAGCTTGTCCCCCGAGTCGGCGATCAACTGCAACTCGTTGAGCACGAACTTGGGAATCACCAGCACCCCCTGCAGCAGCCGCGTGTCCACAATGTCGAGGATGCGCCCGTCGATCACGATGCTCGTGTCCAGCAGCGTGGGTCGCTGGCCACGCACCTGCTTGGCGAACTCCACGTAGGGGATCACGAACCGGAAGTCGTCCTTCGTCTGCAGCACCAGCGAGATGCCCACGTAGCACATGACCAGCCCGATGAGCACCTTCACCCCCTGCAACAGCTTCAGGTACGCCTCGCGGTCCCCCTCCAACTCCGGCAGCGTGTACACCGCCACCAGGTCCACCACGAACGACAGCGCATAAGCCGCCACCAGCCCCGCGATCAGCCCCAGAAACACACCCGACAACGCCGACAGCTTCTTCTTGCGGCTGGACACGTCGATCGCCACCACCGCGCCCGCGATGGCGATCGTGCCCACCAGAATCACCACCACCGCGCCAAAGCCCAGCCCGACCTCTTCCTGGAAGCCTTGGAAGACGACGTACAGCGCGATCACCGCCGCCACCAGCAGAATGAACGCCCCGCGGAGGATGAAAAGCACCATGGATGACACCCGCTTACCCCCGCCCACGGAAGGGCGTATGGTCCCCGGCATCCCCCCCACAAGGCCCCGGCCGATGATCCCACCAGCATAAGCGTTGGCGTCCAAAGTCGAAAGCCCCGCCTGGTCGTGGCCCACGCACGCGGGTCCGCCCGCTCGACGCCTCACGCGTGGCGCGGCGTGCCGGGTCTGCATGCCGTGTAGATCATGACCCCCGCCAACCCGGCCGTGCCCACGCTCGCCACGGCGTACAGACCCAGGATCGTGAAAAACAGCACCGGCTTCTGCTGCCGGTGGACTGGATGCCGCGACGAGAACCGCCCTGGGATGCGGGTGACGCCCTGGTTCAGGCCCGTCGTCGCCTGCCAACCCATGACGGCGGCACCGACCAGCAGCAGGACGACCATCAGCACCAGCGACGCCCGCTGTTTCGCCGCCGACGGCGTCGCGGGCCGCGGTGCAACGGCAACTGCATCGGCCGCCCTCGCCCCCCACGTGCCCGCCACGGCCACGCCGCCGGACCCTTCGACCCGGCGAACGCCCGCAAATTCGTCCCGCACCCGCCGCGACGCCAGCCACCCCAGCGCCGCCACGCTCACCGCAATGATGGGCAGGCTGTGGTAGTTGGGCCCGGACGCCATGATGATCGTCGTGACGCCCGACGGCGACGTGTACGTCGTCGGCGTCGGCCGGGCCGTCAGCAGCGATCGGACATTGACCCCCACCAGCACGACCAGCAGCACCATGACGTAATACCTCGCCCACCGATGGCGAAGCAGCAGCCCGATCCCCGCCGCCACCGTCACCGGCGGCGCCACCACGACGCCCAGGAACCCCAGCACCGTCGTCGAGCCCGTGCCGTGACTCTGCGCCAGAATCATCAACAGCGAGATCGCGCTCATCGGCGTCATCAGCGCACTGACGACGATGATCGCCCAGCCCAGCACCGTGGTGATCGCCGACCGCCGCCGCCGCAAGCCCCCATCGCCCGCTTCGCCACCGGGCGTCGGTCGATCCTCCTGCATATCCCCCCCATGCGCCGGCCACATGCCCATCCTCCTCATCTCCCCCGTGCCGGCACGATCATATCACGCCCCCGCCCGACCACGCCTTTGCCCTTTGCATACTACATGTTGCCTTTTGCCTTCCCACCCTGATCCCTGATCCCTGGCCCCTCCCGTCCACTGCAACACTCCATTCTACCCCCGCCCGGTGCGGCGCATAGTCCTCGGGGGGGGATTTACCGCGCGGGACCTTCGGGCCGATGTCAAGCCGCGACCATCGGTCGCGCTGTGTTGCTTCGCCGCCGCTGCGCGGCGCGACCGATGGTCGCGGCTATACATCTGATTGATCGTACTCGTACGTCGTCATCGTGACCCGCCCGCAACCGGCGGACGCCGTCGATGACGAGTGCGAGTTACGCATACGATTGCGATTGGCGCCGCGACCGCCGTCATGCACTCCCTCCCGTCGGCGTCGCAGGGCATCCGGCGCTGCGCATGGGACAGTGCGCCGGCCGCGAGAAACAAAGCCCTTCCCCAGGCGCGGCGCGCGGCTGGTCTGCCCCATTTCCCGGGGGCTGGCCGGCACGTGCCCGACCGACCGTCATTCCCGCGCATGCGGGAATCCAGCGATCGCGCGGGCGACGACCGATTCACCCCCGGCCTCGTTGACGCGACGGACGACCAACCTGGATGCCCGCCCCCGCGGGCATGATGGACTCCACCATCCATCGCCCCCGGACAATCGAGCAGCCCCCGACCAGCGGATAGACTGCTACGCAGTACCTGATCCGTATAATGGTTGTTAGTGTTCGCTATGCGTTCGGGGCCAGGGATGGCAGAAAAGGCTTGCATGGGGCCGCCGAACTTGACATACTCGTGACGCTGAGTTGTTCGCGCGCATAGGCCGAGCATGATGCGGACGAACGCCGCAGCGTATCGCAGTGTCCGTCGCCCCCTCCCGTCGGCGCCGCGTGTCATCCGGAGGCACGAACACTAACCAGGCAATCAAGTTGATCTGCAGCGCACGCGACCGTGCGCCGGCCGCAGGATTCGATGCCTCCTTCCCGCGCGCGGCAGACAACTTATTGCCACTACGTTAGGAGGCGAACCCATGACCGACACATCCGTGAACGAAGCTGCGTGTTTCTACGTCATGCGCAATGGCGGACGAACCGGGCCATTTGACATTCAGCAAGTCCGCAAGTTGCTCAACGGAAAGCTGATGTCCCCCGATTCGCTCGTGTGGAAGGAAGGCATGACCGACTGGACCAAGGCGTGCGCCGTACCTGAAATCGCCGCTGTCCTCACGAAAATGCCACCAGCTATCCCCGCCTAACAAGGCGTTGCTGTTGCCCTGCTGCGCACGCGGCCGGACTAGAATACTGATTCGAGTGCCCTTGCCCGCGTGCGCCAGGCAACAGAACGCTTCTTCGTTAGGCCATGCAATCTCGGACACGCATAATTTCGACAGCAGCGGCGGCACTTGCGCTGGTTATCCCGTGCTTGTTGTTGTGGCGTAGCGGTGACGCAGGACTCCCGCCGGTAGCATTCCTTTTCAGTGGCCGCGCTTTTAGCGAGCGGCCGCTTGTTATCGGGGGCGCGCTTGATCAGCCCAGTTTGCACAAGGAGTGGTTTATCCTCTGCTATTCGCTCGCGATCATGGCGCCATGTCTTGCGAGTACCCGTTGGTTAACTCATGGCCATAGCCAACGACTTCAAGTGAATTGGGCAATCGCATCCTCCATCCTCCTGCTGCATCCGGCTTCGATACTGACGATCTTTTTCTACGATGTATGGCGGTATATCCTTACGATGGGTGTGACGCCTATGCGTCTTGTGGGCGTTGGATTGTCGTGCGCAACTTATGTGGGGCTCGGCTTGTTCGCCACTTGGTTGTGGCGATGGACGTTTCGATGGCCTAACCAGCCTCTATGAAGTCGAGGATGTCAAGGGGTGGCGGGCGGATCGATAGGTTTTTGTCCTTTCTTGTCCTTCCGTTCAATTCAGGCGTGCGTTTTTACACCTCTATCCGCCCCCGGAAGTGGTGTTCTCCGACGGGTGTGGCGTTGTGGACGCATGATGTCGAAGGTCCCCAATTTACTGTGCAAACCCCTTGCGGGGGTGTGGACCGGTCCCATTCCGTTGCCGAAGCTCCCCCGGAAGATGCGTTGCAGTGAGCCACAGCATCTTCCAGGCGCTCAGTTTGGTTAGCCGGGTTGAGTCAGACAGGCCACGCGCTTGAATTTGGCTCATCGCCCAATGCCGGGTCGCGGACCGGCGCAGCCAGGCCGATGAACCGCGCAGTGAACCCGTCACGTCGTCCCCGCGAAGGCGGGGACCCAGAGGCCGCGGCAACTGCGCGCACGACTCACGCCGACCGTCGCCGGTGTCTTGCCCGTGCCCTGGATTCCCCCCTCCGCGGGAATGACGGCAGGCCAGGCGGACGACGTATCACATGCGCCACCGCGCTTGCCCGGTCATGGGAGAGGAACCCTGAACTTGCCCAGGTCCAGTGCGAGAATACGCATGTCGAGTCTCCTGTGTGGTGAGGGATACTTCATGATTCGCCGCGTGCGAACACGATGGGGACGCTTTGCAAAGGGTAAGCCCGCCAAACACCCCACGACCCGCACAGGCGACTCGACTTCATGGTTTCCGCTGCAGCGGACCGGGCGGTCGTCGCGGTCCTAGTGATTCGCAAGCGCGTCCGCCGCCCGCCCGGCCGCTGAACGTTGGTACGTCACGCGCTGGCGTTGGCGGGCTTGCGGGGGGATTGGCGGAGGGACGCGGCGTACTCGGCGATGGCGTCGGCGGGTTTCCAGGCGGGCTTCCAGTGCAGGGCCTTGATGGTGGCCGACAGGTCGGCGCAGGTGTAGTCCTGGTAGAAGGGGTAGGGGTTGTCGATGTATTGGGTGGAATGCTCGGTGCCCAGGGCGGCGTTGAGTGCGGCGACGATGGCGTTGAAGCTGGTGGCGACGCCGGAGCCGACGTTATAGACGCCGCTGGCGACGTCGTCCTCGGCGGCGGCGAGCGTGGCGGCGACGACGTCCTTGACGTACACCTGGTCGCGGGCCTGGGAGCCGTCGGTGAAGATGCGGGGCGCGCGGCCGTCGAGCATCTGCTGGGCGAGCTGATAGATCATGCTGGCCATGTGTTTTTTGTGGGTTTCGCCCGGGCCGAAGACGTTGAAGTAGCGCAGGCCGACGATGTGGGCCTCGGGGTGCTGGTCGAGGGTGTCGCGTGCGGCGTTTTCCATGACCCACTTGGAGAAGCCATAGACGTTGGCGGGGTGGCCGGCGTCGTCGATGCGGAAGGGTCGTCGGGCCTGGGTGGCGCCGTTGGCGCGCTGGCCGTAGGTGGCGGCGCTGGAGGCCCACACCAGCCGCACGCCGCGGTTCACTGCAGCGTCGAGCAGGGCCTCGAAGGGCTCGAGATTGTCGGCGATCATCTTCGCCTGGTCGGTCACGGTCGTGTCGGTGATGGACGCCTCGTGGAAGACCACCTGCGGGTCGAAGTCCTCGACGACGTCGTACACGTCGAGGTCGCCGAGGGAGCGTGCGATGATCTGCCCGCGGAAGGACCAGCCGTCGGGGCCGTCCTGGCAGAGGTTGGCGAAGGAGCCGCAGCGGAAGTCGTCGATGACGAGGATGGCGGCGTCGGGGTGGCGGTGCTGCAGTTCGCGGACGAGGTTGCTGCCGACGAAGCCGGCGCCGCCGGTGACGAGGATGCGTTGGGCGTCGTCGGTCATGGCTTGGGCGGGATGAGGAGCTTGTCGCCGGCGGCGATGCGGTCGGGGTTGGGGCCGATGGTTTCGCGGTTGGCGCGATGGATCAGGTCCCAGAGGTTGGGGTTGTTGTAGAAGCGTTGGGCGATGGTGGAAAGGGTGTCGCCTTCGCGGACGATGTAGGTGCTGCCGGCGCCGGCGGGCAGAGGGGGCGGCTCGGCGGCGGCGCGGAGTTCGGCGTCGCTGGGCAGGCGGATGACCTGGCCGATCTTGAGCTTCTGCGGATCGACCATGGGGTTGGCCTGGGCGATGTCCACCCACTTGGCGGCGTCGCCGTAGAGGGCGGTGGCGATGGAGGTGAAGGTGTCGCCGGACTTGATGGTGTAGCTGTTGGCGGTCGCGGCGGGCGGGGAGGATGCCGCGGGCGCGATGGTTGAGCCGGGCGGGCCGATGACGACGGGCGGGGCAATGGCGGTGCGTGGCTCGGCCCGAGGCGCGGGGGCGATGGTCGGAGGGGTGGTGCCGAGCGTGAACGTGTGATCGGGTGCGTGGTTGGCGTCGTCGTGGATGTCGCCGGGCTGATTGGCTGCGGCGACGGGTGGCTCGGAGGCGGGCGGTGGCGTGGTCGCGGCATCGCCGTCGGGCGTGGGTGTGGCGTCGGGCTCGGCGGGGGTCGAGGGCGGGGCCTGGCCGGCCTGCGAGGCCAGCAGCGCTCGGGTCAGCAGGTCGTTGCTGTCGGCGGGCGCAGCGGGCGACGCCGGGGCGGCGGGCGTCGGGTCCGGCTCGCGCGGCGGGACCATCTCCAGCGGTCGCGGCGGCGAGGCATCGGCCAGACGCTCGGTCGGCGGCGTGCCCACCTCGACGCGGCCGGCATCGTCCACGACCGGCTCGCCCTCGCCGGGGAACATCACGCTGTAACCGATCACCAGGGCGCACAGCAACGCCGCGGCGACCAGTGCGATCTTGTATGACGTATTCATCGCAGCCTCCCTGCAGTTATCCCTGTCCAATGCTATCACATCCCGGCGGGCGGGTCAGTCGTGGGCCGAAGCCGGCGGCGACAGGCCCAGTCGCTGGTACTGGGCTCGCGGGGCATCGCACTGGGCCATGAGGGCGGCAAGGTGCTCGCGCAGGCGGCGCTCGACGGCGGCGTCGGCGATGGGCGTGCGCTGGCCGGGGTCGCTCTGCAGGTCGTACAGGGCGGTGGGGAATGGCTGCTGCCAAGCTCCGCCGCGAATCTTCATCGGCCGGCACCCCTTGGTGAAGGCGAACGGCTCGGCCAGACCCGACAGGCGACCCATCTCCTCGACGTTGAAGAGACCTTTCATCCGCGTGGGCATGTAGGTGTATTCGTGCACGGGCACGTCGGGGTCAGCCGTGGTCGCCATCAGCACGTAGCGCCCGTCGGTGACGTTCACCATGCCGCCGAACTGACCGTACATCGCCGCGTCGCGCACCGGCGTGTCGTCGGCGATCGTCGCTGCCAGGTCCTTGCCCAGCATGTCCGTCGTGGGCTCGGCGCCGAAGTAGCGCAGCAACGTCACCGGCAGGTCGATCGACGGCTGCACCAGCGCCTGCCGCCGCTGCTGCTGTTGACCGCTCCGGGGGTCCCACACGAAAAACGGCGTGTGCGCCACCTCGTTGTAGAACGGACACCAGCACTTGGCCCACGCGTCGTGCTCGCCCAGCAGAAAACCGTGGTCGGTCCACACGATCAGCATCGTGTCCTTCCACAGATCGTAGCGGTCCATCGCGTCGAGCACGTCGCCAAGCTGCTTGTCGCACATCGACACCAGCGCGGCATACTCGTGACGCAGGTGCTCGACCTGCTCCATCGTCTCCTCGACCCGGCGGTACGGCGGCCAGTCGTGGACCGGCCCGTCGTAATCGCCAAAGTGCTCCGGGTACTGGTCCTTCCAATACCGCTGCGTGTAGAACGGCTCGTGCGGGTCGAACGTCTCGATCTGCACGAGCCAGTTGTCCTGGTCGTGGTTGAGTTCGAGAAAGCGCAGCCCCGCGGCGAACGTGCGCACCTGCGGCATGTCCTCCTCGCGGCGGATGAACCGCCGGTTGACCCGGTCCTGCCACTCGATGTTGTCGCTGCACTTGCCCCCGGCGTTGCGGCCGATCGCGCCGCCGGGCTCGACGCCACGCACCAGTGGATGCCACTTGTCGCCCTCCTGCCCACGCACGAACTCGAACGTGCTGTAACGCTGGTGGTACGTCGCCCCGCCGTCCTCCCAGTAGTGCTGGTGGTCCGTCGCCAGATGCGTGTAAACCCCGCGCTGCTTGAGCATCTGCGGCATCGAGTCGTCGAACGGCTCGATCGGACCCCACGCCCGGTGCAGGAAGTTGGGCCGACCCGTGTGCAGATCACGCCGCGCCGGCATGCACGGCATCGAGCACACGTAACTGCGGTCAAACGTCACCGTCCGCCGCGCCAGCCGCTGGAAATTCGGCGCCTTCACCCAGTCGCAACCATACGGCGGCAGCATCCGCCGATTCAACGAATCGAACATCACCATGACAGCTTTCATGCCCGACTAAAATAGTGCCCGCCACGCCCCGCGACAAACACCCGACCGTATCTCTGCACGGAGCATCAGAGCCAGATCGAGGCCGGCGCCGAGGGCGAAAGGACAGGCGTACCACGTGGCGATAACGGTCGAGGGCGCTGATTCTGCGGACCGCGTGGAACACATTCTGCGGCATCCACGAACATGTCGATTCACCTGAGCATCGGGAGCATGGCATTCCACGCCGGCGCCGCATAGAACCGATGCCCGCCGCGCCCCACCACGAGCTTGCACTTGTCCGCGGCGCCCGCGGCGACGTAGATGGTCCGCAGGTGCTTGAACGCGCGCTTCGTGGCCTCCAGCGGAAAGATCGCATCGGTCTGACCGGCGACAATGACCACGGGCCTGGGCGCAAACAGACCCATGATGTCGGCCATCTCGGCGTATCGCAGCACCTGGGGAATGTAGTTGCACACACAATGATGAAGCGCCGCGATCGAATCGCGGAACGTGCAGAAGTAGCAGGACGAAATCGCGTAACGCAGCCGGGGCAGCATCGCGGCAGCGAACAGGGCGAGCGTGCCCCCGCCGGAGTTACCCATGATGCCGAGCCGGTCCATGTCGAACTCCTTCCGCCGCGGATGCTGCATCAGCACATCAATCGCGCGGTCCACGTCATAGACGCGCTCGCCGATCAGGGTGCGGCCGATGAGTAGAGCGTTCACTGACGCCTGGAAGCAGGTCAGACGCTGTCCCACCTCGTGCCCGATATGCTGCTCGCGCCGTTCGCCAAAGGCGCGCTGCTCAATGCACAGGGCAGCGATACCGCGCTTCATGCACCCGATGGCGAAATCGCGGTCGCCCTTGACCGCCAACGGAACGGTTTCATCGTCGGCCTCGACGCCAATGGACACGTGCATGCCCGTCGAGTGACCCTGCGCACAGATGAACATGGGGTACGGCGGCTTACCGTTCGTCGGCAGACACAGATAGCACGGCACCTCGACCTGCGGCTCGGCAACAAAGACCAGCTTCTCGATGCTGCCGAATCTCGTCTGCCGCACCCACAGCGACCTGATCTTCAGCGGGCACTTGGCATCCGGCATGTGCACCAGCCCCAGCAGGTCGCGCATCTGCCGCCGGAGCCGTCGCTGCCAGGCGGCCACATCGCCTCCCCTGTACGCCATGGCTGGAGCGTCTGAATCCATCACGCTCAGGTGGACACGTGAAGGTGAATAGTCGGCAACGGGCGACCGTCGTGATCTTGGTAAGCGCGCCATGGCGGATCCTTTGATCGAAGAACGCCAACTGTACCAACGCTCGACAGACGCTGGCAGCGGAACCCTGCGCGCCCCGTGCAACACTAACGCACAGTTCCACGCGCCCCACCCTTGCGAGCCTGCGCCAGCGCCTGTGTGCGTCGCGGGTTCTCCAGCCAGGCAAGCCGGTCGCGATCCCGCAGCGAAGGTTGATCGCGCTGCGGGTCATTCCCCTCACACATCAAGCTGCGGGGCTAGCGCGGGGTTGGTCCACCGGAAGTTGTAAGCCGCTGATATGGCAGGTCTTGCGCAAAGAAAAACCCGCCGGCCCGGGGCGGGTGAATACCCCTAAGGGGAGTCGAACCCCTGTTTCCAGGATGAGAACCTGGCGTCCTGGGCCACTAGACGATAGGGGCGTGCAAGAGCAAAAAGCATAGAGCGGGCGCGGGGCTGCCGTCAAATCAGGTTGCGGCGATGATGATGGTCCTCGGCGCGGTCGGGCGGCGAGACCGGGACGGTGGCGTGGGCGAGGGCCTGGCCCTACAATTTCATGCTCGGCCGGCCGCGTGCCAGAGTGGACTAATGGAGCGGATTGCAAATCCGTGATTCGTGGGTTCGAATCCCACCGCGGCCTTTCACCATTTCTCCCGATGAATCATCGGAAATACCCCTGAATTGCAGGCGTTTTCGCTCGATTCGGCCTCCGCCGGATGGAGGGTTACTGTCGCATGGCGTCGCATCCGATATGCCGCCTTTCGCGCCCCGGTTGCCGGTGCGGTTGCTGGTGTCGATTCGGGGGGATCGGCCATCCGTCCCGGTCGCCCGCAGGCTCATCGGCTCCGCCTGTTGGACCACCTCGCGGGGCAGGGCATCCAATGCCGCCGTCAGGTCATGCAGCCGAGCATGGGCATACCGTCCGATTGTCAGCGTGGGCGTGCTGTGGCGGGCCAGTTCTTGGGCGACCTTCACCGATGCCCCCGACGCCACAAGGCGACTGATGTACGTGTGTCGCAGGGCGTGGAAGTCGAGGATGCGGCCTGATCCATCGGCGGGCATGAGGTAGGTCGTCTCCCGTCGCTCGGCCCTGGCCTTTCCCGGCTTGGCCTCGCGTATCCACGCGATCCGCGCTCCCGCCATGTCCCGCCGCAGCATCTCCGCTGTCTCCTTCGGGAGGGCGAGTACAGGGCGATCACCGGGCTTGCCATCGAGCCATGCCGCGATGCGATCCGCGAGGTCAGGGCGGATCGGCTGCTCATCATCCCGCCGCCGCTTCGAGTACGCAGCCGCCACCTTGATCGTCGGCGGGTCCGCGTCGAGGTTGAACGACGCGGGTGTCAGGCTTTTCAATTCGGACACGCGGAAGCCGGTGCCCGATGCCAAGCGGTACGCCATCGCACGATCCGCTGGGGCCACGTCCTCCACAACCTGCCGGGATGCTTCGGCGGCTCGGATGAGCCGCGCCAGTTCATCCTCATCGAACGCCCGCCGCTGCCGCCGTTTGTCGGTGTCCGCGTTGAAGCCCGCGACGTGGGCCAGCGGATCGGCGGACAAGCGATGGTTGGCCACGAGCCATCGGCTGAATGACTTGATGGCCCGCAACGCCTTGTTGCACGACCGCAGCGACTTGCCCTGATCCCTGACGACCTTCACCGCTTCGCGGATGCGGGCTGGCGTCAGGTTGGATATCCGATCCACCTTCCCGAGGTCCACCACGCGATTGACGAGCGTGCGGGTTTCGTCGCCATGCTGCTTGGTGTTGCCGCGTGCGAGCAGGTCGCGGTGATAGTCCTCGACATGCTCCGCAATGGCCTTGCGATCCGCTGCGGCCAGGGTGTCCATCTTCGGATCGATGACACCTTCCCGCCGCAATGCCTCATCGGCGACTTGCTTGGCTAGGATGCGCTCCGCTGCCTTCCGATCCGTGGTCCCGGTAGATCGCTCGCGGCGGAACCCGGCATGGTCATACCATCCCATGATCCACGTCCCGCGATCCGTCCTCCGATACAAGGTGCCCTGCCCGTTGCCACGTTTGCCTTTGCCCTTCGCCATGATGCCCGCCTTTCAGTAAGGTTTTTGTTCGCTACCCATATGCAAATTGTATCCGTGTGTGCGGTCGAGGCCTCGCATGATTTCTGCGTTGGATCGGAGCCCCACACACGGCAAGGTTCTGCGGGAGCGATAACATTCAGTGGTGCGACAGTTCAGGCCGTGCCTCGCCGCTGAATCATCCTCCCGCCTGTCCGGGTCACGATGCCCAGTTCGAGGCGGCGACGGCCGGTAGCCGATGTCACCGATGCCATGACCCAGGAAGCCTTCGTCAATCCCGATCTGCTCGTGTGGGCACGCGAGACGATCAACATGACCGTCGAGGACGCTGCCGCCAAGATCGGGGTCAGCGTGGATCGGCTGATGGAATGGGAGGCCGGGGAGCGACGCCCCACCATCCGGCAGGCTCGGGAAATGGCCCGCGTGTACCGCCGTCCGCTGTCGGCTTTCTTCCTCCCGAAGCGACCGGAGAAGCTCGGCTTCCGCGTGCCGCATGACTACCGGCGACTGCCGGACTCTGAACGCAAGCCCAGTCCCGAGTTGATCGCCGAGCTTCGCCGGATCGAATACCTCCGCGAAGCCGCGCTCAACTTGGCCGAAGTCATCCCGACCAATCCAGCCGACTTCATCGGCAGTGTCACGCCATCCGATCCGGTGGACACGGTCGCGTACAAGGCGTCCGACCTGCTCCATGTGACCGAGTCGGATCGGGCGACATGGCGTGACCACTACGCGGCGCTCAACGCTTGGAAGAATGCCGTGGAGAACCTCGGCGTGCTGGTGTTCCACATCGAGCATGTGGACGTGGGGGAGGTGCGGGGCATCGCCATCGCGGATCGGCAGTTTCCCATCATCGCCGTCAACGGCTCCGACACTGTTTACGGTCGAATCTTCTCGCTCGTCCATGAGTTCGTGCATCTGATGCTCGGCACGTCCGGGATGTCCGACCTGCGGGAGGCTCGATCCGTGGTGACGCAGGATGAACGGGTCGAAGCGTTTTGCAATGCAGTGGCAGCGGAGGTGCTGGTCCCGCATGACCTGCTCTTGCGGCATCCCGCAATCCGGGGCATTCCCGCCAACGATGATTGGTCCGACGACACCCTCGCGTCCGCGTCGAGATCGTTTCGCGTGAGCCGCGAAGTGATCGCGCGGCGACTCGTGACCCTCGGCATGGCGTCGCTCGCCTTCTATCGCCGCAAGCGGCAGCAGTACGGGGAAGAAGCGAAGCCACAGGAAGGCGGCTTCATGAAGCAGTCGGTCAAAGCGCTGCGGGCTGTTGGCAAACCCTTCGCCCGGATCGCGCTCGATGCGTATGACCGTGAGGCGATCAGCGGCAGTCAGTTGGCCGAATACTTGGGCGTGCGGTTGAAGCACCTCGCGGAGATCGAGCGTGCGTTGGAGGGTCGGAACATACTTACCGGGGGGGATCGTTGACCTACTGCATCGACACCAGCGCCCTGATGGATGGATGGACCCGGCACTACATGCCCGTGTCGTTCCCGTCACTGTGGCAGCGCGTGGATGAGTTGATCGAGGCCGGATCGTTGTTGTCGTCCGAGGAAGTCCTGATCGAGATCGAGAAGAAGCAGGGCGACAAACTGCATGAGTGGGCGAAGGGTCACGCGGCCATATTCCTGCCGCTGACGGCGGATGTGCAGCAGGCTCAATCGCGGATCGTGGCGCAGTTCCCCAAGCTCGTCGATGAACGCACCGGCAAGAGCTTCGCCGACCCGTGGGTGATCGCCACAGCCGAGGTTCGCGCTGCAGTTGTCGTGACGGGCGAAGGCGCGACAGGCAAGCGGGATCGCCCGAAGATACCGGACGTGTGCCGGGACATGGGCATTGAGTGCATCCGCTTCGCGGAGTTGATCCGGCGGGAGGGTTGGCGGTTCTGACCGCGGATGATCCGACTGGCTGGATCGGGGCCAGAATCCGCGTCCGTTGCCGGGGGCGTTGCCGGTGTTTTGAGGCGTCGTTTTGCATCTCGTTGATAAATCAAGAGTTCTGGAACGGCGGAACGGATTGAAGATCCGTTCGCGTTGCTGGGGATGTCCGAATGTCCCGAACGCCGCAGGCTCGCCCTACAGGGCCAGGGCCTGTCCGGGGGCATGGATGGGGAGCCGGGATCGTCGAGGCCGCCACAGGGCGAGGATGGCCGAGGAAACCCGCCCGGCGGGATCATCCACCGGGCGGGCCATGTGACTCCCCGACAATCAGCGCTTGTCCGTGGCCTTTGTGCGGGGGGATCGGGAACGTGTCTTGGTTGGCGTTCGTGTTGATCGGCTACGCTGCACCGGCGCGGCGAACAGGATCGCATGGAGTACGAACGCGGTGAACGCCACGTTGTCGATGCGGTGCAGGACGTGAGCGAGCCTGCGGGGATTGCTCGCCTCGATGAACTCGCGGACGTGGCCTTGAACCTCCTCGTCATCCTCGAACAGCGCGGACTTCGCGGTCGCTTCCATCGCGGACATGATGCGGTCCACCAACTCGGTGGGCAGGTCGGCGGCGTGGGGGCTGGTGGGCTTGGGCTTGGGTTGTCGTCGGGGCATGTCGGGGTCTCCTGTTGGGGTTGGTGTGTGCGGGGTCAGATGAAACGCTCGTCCTTGTCATACTCTTCGATGTCATCGGTCAACTGCAGCGCATCCTTGCCGAAGGCGTCAGGTCGCAACCG
Organism: uncultured Phycisphaeraceae bacterium; assembly: GCA_964518335.1. GTDB lineage: Bacteria > Planctomycetota > Phycisphaerae > Phycisphaerales > Phycisphaeraceae > CAZFDT01. Next base: position 124,733 of record CAZFDT010000002.1, on the reverse strand, counting down.
TTCGAGCAGTCGCAGCGCCATACGCTGCGATGCGATTGCGAGCCGTGTCGTGGCCTCCGCGCTCGCGGCGTTGAGGGCAGCCACCAGCCGGGCCGAGGGTGAGCGGCGGCGGCCTTGGTCGTGCTCGTCGGCTCCCTCCTTCAGCCAGTCGTTGAAGATCGGCACGCTGACGCCGAGACGGGATGCGATGGCGTCGAAGGGGAGGCCAAGTGCAGCGAGTGCGGCGGCATCGCGGATCAACTGGCCGTCCGGCTCATCGGGGATGTCCCGGTCGGCGTCAATGTCCAGCACGGCGTGCGTCAGGTCGGCCACGCGTTGCATGAGGGTGTCGTCGGCAGCAATGATCTCCGGCGCTCGCGTGTCCTCGACGGCGGGGCGTCCGAAGCAGCGTTGCATCACGAGCCGCACAGCCCAAGGCTTTCCCCGTTGGGCGGCACCGATCAGGCGGTCGTACACCGCGGGCAGGTGGGGGCCGACGTGATCGAGCATCCGCCGGAGTTCGGCGGCACGGATCAGGCTTGATGACTTGACGTTGCCGACGGCAGCCTTGTTGCCGGGCAGGAAACGTCCGCTGCGGTCCCGGTCGTCGCGGTCCCGTCTTCCTTCGGACTGACTCGGAGTATTCAGGCGTTTGCGTCGCATGTCAGACTCACTCACTGGAAACGTAAAGGGCGGGGCGGCAGGTGGAGGCCACGAGGTTTCCCACCGCCCCGCCACGGTTCACTTACTCAAGCCGCCTGCTTCGGCAGGCTTCGCACCGGCGGCGGGTTCTTCAACTTCGCGTGCAACTCGGCGGCTGTCCGCTGCTGCTCACGGGCTTCGTCGGGGATGATCGAGGCCCACGACGCGGATCGCGCCTTCATCGCCGCTTGCTGCTCCTGCGTGGGCGTCACGCTTGCGGCCTTCGACGCTTCGCCCGCGTTGTGCAGCGAACGCCACTCCAACTCATGCAGCGCGTTGAGCCTGGCCCACGCGGTCGGATCGGCGACGGCGAGGTACTGCGATTCCAGACGGCGGATGATCGCGTCGGCGTCCTCGCTCGCCTTCACCTTGAGCAGCCGATCCCGCACCATGATGGGCAGGGCTTTCAGGGCGATCAGCGGTTCAGGGTCGCGGGCCATCACCGCCGAGCGAATCCACGCGACGATGGAGGGCTGCTCGCCCAAGTCGCGGAAGAGGTCCACGTAGCGGCTGACGACAGCCTCGAAGCGGATCGCGTCAGCGGGCGACTCGGGCTTGGGGACGACCACCTTCGACATGGCGGTTCGTTCGAGGGCGTCGCGCTTGTCTCGGTCGATCTTGTCGGCCATCGCCTTGACGATGACTTGGAGGCCTTCGCGGAAGTTGGCCGTGAGCTTGGCTAGCTCCTCACCCAAGGCTGACGCCTTGTACTTCGATTCGGCTTCCTTCCGCGCATCGAGGTACGTTTCGACGTTCGCAGCGTGAGCCTGCACGCCGTTGTCGATTGCCTTCGCAGCCCAGTCGATCGAGGTGCGGGTGTCCTCGGACAGCCACGCGCTGTCCATCATGCCGTACTTGACGAATTGTTTCGCCATTTCTGCATCCTTTCCAATAAGGTCCACTGCAACATTCGCGGCGGTGAACGTCACCGCCGCTCCAATTTCAGTTCAGCTCCATGTGTGATCTCCCCTCGCTTCAACGCTTTGGACAAGTCGATAGTCTGCCCGTTGAGCTTCACGCGACCATCGCCAGCGTGTTCCTCGAACTGGTCCGGCCACAACGTCTCTCCGGTGCTCTTACGGATAAACGATTGCCGGTCGCCGTCGCCGCTGACTCGCCAGACCTCGGCGAACCCGCCAGCCTTGACATGGGATCGAGTTTTCAACCGACGGCGGATCGGCGGGGCATCGGGCTGGTCGCGTCGAACAGGCCGCGAGGCTGACGGCGGGTCGATCATCGAATCGAACGCGGCTTGCGGATTGCGGAAGGCCCATACCGCGATGCGCGGCAGGTCGATCTTGCCGTCATCGCGGCGGCTCCTCAGGTACTCGAGCAGTGCATCCGGTGAGTCCGGCTCGCGTTCGAGCAGGTCAGCGACGAGTAGTTGCATATCGCGCTCCACCCCGAACTCTTCGCGCAGCAAGTCGCAAATGCGATCCACCTCACTCGATTCCACCTGACTACGCGAAGTGAAACGGCCACCCGCTGCCTGGGGTGGGCCATTTCTTGGGCCCTTCTGCATGGGGCCTTCGGGGGGCGCCTGCGCCCCCGTTAGCAAAACCTTGGCGCGCCCGTTTGCGTGCGCCCGCGCCCCCGTTTTCGTGTGTCGAAGGGGCGCGCCCGCGCCCCCGTTTACAGTCAAGACCAACTCACGGCGTGTTGAGTGTCCCGAGCCACCGCCCTGTTGAATCGTTCGGATGATTCCTGCTTGGGTCAGGCGAGCGAGGCACCGCTTGACTGTGCCGCGATCCAGCCCGGTCATTCGGGCAAGTCGGTCGAGTCCCGGAAAACACTCGCAGCTATTCGAGTCAGCATGTCGGAGTAGTGTCAGCATGACCTTCGCCTCCCCACCTGTAATGCCCGCAAGCCCGCAGCCATCCACGAACGCATCGAGCCGAGCCAAGAGCTGCGGCGTGTTGCAGTTGTCGTTATCGTTGCCCGCCATGGTGTCATCGCCCTTCGCTCCTCGTTCCACTGTGCTTCTTGCCCTTGTGCGATTCGATCCACGCCCGCAGGTCTGAGGGGTCGTACCGGACCGCGACGCCGATTCTCACCACCGGTATTTCTCCCCTGTTTGTTCTCTCCCACAGAGCGCGAGGCGAGATCGACAGGGCCGCTGCCGCATCGCGTGCCCGCAACAGCAGCGGTGACACCGGCGGGGGCGGGGGTTCCGACCGCCGATCCGCCGGGGTGTGTAGTCGTCGCCGCTCGATCATCGCGCACCCCCTTGCCGCTTGCGGATGCGACGAATCACCTTGCGGAGAACTGCAACATCAAAGCGAAACAACCCGCCGTGCCGCTCGTGAGGGATGCGGCCCTGCTCGGCCAGGCGGCGGAGTTCGGTGGGATCGACGCCGACGGCGAACGCGGCAGCGATCAAGGGGAGCGTGACGGGCGCGGTGAGTCGGCGGCGCTCAATCGCCATTGGACACCCCCAGTCGCTTGCGTTCGATGGGCTTTGCTGCCGCGCCGTTGTCACCGAAGTGGCGCTGGTCGGCTGCGGCCAGTTCGCGCAAATAGTTCTCAACCCACAACCGGCACGTCACGATGGACCTGCCGACGCGGATCGACTGGAGGAATACTCGCGTGCCGTCGCGTCCCTGGCTCCCGCGGCGCACCGCCCCCCACGCCATGTTGTAGTTGAACCGGGGCAATCCATCGCGTCCGGTGTGGTCCGCGATATCGCGGAGCGGGAACAGGTCGAGTTGATTGTGGTCGGCCATGTCGAACGTCCTTTCCAATGTGGACGCTCGCCATCATCGCCATCATCGCGGTGTTGAATATGTCCGATGTATGCCGTCTCTATGCGCGTGGCCAGTGTTGGGGTGGAAAGCAACTGCGTCCGTTGTGGCCTTTCTTGAATCCATAGCGAAGAAGCCGCTTCCACGTCTTCTTGTAGAAGTTAGGCAACAGCATCCGAGGCGTGTGTTCCTTGTGTCCCTTCATCTGCGATATGACGGCTTCGGCTGATAGTCCGGGCTTAGCGACGATGATGGCCGCGCATTCCTTGACATCGTCCTCTTCACGCTCGAACTCGGATAGGTCCACTGCAACACGCCCCGCCTTCATATCTTGCCGCACCCCCTGGCCCTCAATCGTCAGACGGATGGCCATTTCTGCCTTGCTCCACCGCCATGCCTTGCCCCACAGGGCGAAGTACAGGGCATAGTCGGTCAAGTCCGACCATTCCTCGCTCGTGTCCTCATCCAGTGCCGGGCTGGGATGCCGCTCGACCTGTCCGACGCGGATCAATCCCCGTTGGTGCAGGAGCCGCATCACAGCCAAGTCACGCATGGCCTCGGGCACGTCAGCCCATCGCATCCAGCCGCGGACGGGGTGGATGTTCAGCGCGTCGAGTAGTGCTCGTGCCGGTTCGGTCAGGGTGGTGGATGTCATCGCGTTGCCCTCAATGCGGGCCGATCCACCGGGCGGGTCTGCGAGGGCAACGCAGTAGGCGGGCAAGCCCCCGCCCGGTGGATCGTTCGCGGGCGATCAACCCGCTACCCATATTGAAGCTATACGGAGATGGCCTTCCGGGAGCGCGACAAAATCAGGAACACCGCCAGCCTTGGCCTTGGCGGGATCATTCCCCGATGGCATCCACCGCCGGGGCGGATGCGGCGATGAGGTCGAGAATCGTCCGCCGGACATGCTCGGGAAGCGATGGCCATGCTGCAGTGAGCCGGATCAATTCGGGATCGAGTCGCGGATGCAAGCCTTCGCATGGGTTCGCACCCGCGTTGCCGGGCGGGTTGCCGGGTTCGATGTCGCCACCGCCATAAAACTTGCTACTATCAAGCGTTCTGGATTCGTCCGCCGGATTGCAAATCCGCGATTCGTGGGTTCGAATCCCACCGCGGCCTGTTTCACACTGGGCAGGTTTGGGCCAAACGGCGTCGCGTCAAAGAGCGGCGTGCGGCGTGGCCGTTCACGGTCTTGCGGACAGCAGCCCACCTTCCGCGGTCTTGAAGTGGCCCAAGAGCTGCAAAAAACAGTCTCGCAGCCTCGGACACTACTCGTCGGCCTCGGCGGCGACGGTGTCGTCGTCGCCGGCCCCCCCGGAGGCGCTGGCGCCGACGCCCTTGTGAACGAGGACTTCCTTTCGGATTTCCTCGAAGAGGTCGGTGTTGTCCTCGATGAACTTCTTGGCGTTCTCGCGGCCCTGGCCCAGGCGCACGTCGCCGAAGCTGAACCACGCGCCGCTCTTATCGACGACGCCGGCCTCGATGGCCAGGTCCAGCAGGTCACCGCTGGCACTGATGCCCTGGTTGAACATGATGTCGAACTCGGCCTGGCGGAACGGCGGGGCGATTTTGTTCTTGACGACGCGGGCGCGGACGCGGTTGCCGACGGTGGCCTCGCCCTCCTTGATCGAGCCGGTGCGGCGGATGTCGATGCGGACGGAGGCGTAGAACTTCAGGGCGCGGCCGCCGGGCGTGGTCTCGGGGTTGCCGAACATCACGCCGATCTTCTCGCGGATCTGGTTGATGAAGATGACGCAGCACTTGGAGCGGTTGATGGCGCCGGTGAGCTTTCGCATGGCCTGGCTCATGAGGCGGGCCTGAAGTCCGACGTGGCTGTCGCCCATCTCGCCCTCGATCTCGGCGCGGGGGATCAGGGCGGCGACGGAGTCCACGACGATCACGTCCACGGCGTTGCTCTTGACCAGTAGCTCGCAGATTTCCAGGGCCTGCTCGCCGGTGTCGGGCTGGCTGACGAGGAGTTCCTCGAGGTTGACGCCCAGCTTGCGTGCCCAGGAGGGGTCCAGCGCGTGCTCGGCGTCGATGAAGGCCGCAACCCCGCCCCCGGACGTGGCGCCACCATTTCCGGGGGCGCCTTTCTGGGCGTTGGCGATGACGTGGAGGGCGAGGGTGGTTTTGCCCGACGACTCGGGGCCGAAGATTTCGACGATGCGTCCGCGGGGGATGCCGCGGCCGCCCAAAGCCAGGTCGAGGGAGATCGACCCGGTGGCGATGCCGGGGATCACATTGTCGGGGTTGTCGTCGAGGCGCATGATCGAGCCCTTGCCGAAGTTGCGCTCGATCTGCTTGAGGGTGGAGTCGAGGGCGGTCTTGCGGGCGCCCGCGGACAGGTCGTTAAGGGGCGAGGTGGGCTCGGCGGCGGTGGATTTGGCCATGGTTTTCTCCCGGTGGGTGGCTCGGTCGGACGCCGAGCCGTTGCCTTTGGGTTCGAGGACGGAAGCGGAAGACGACGATGCGGATCGTACCATGGTTTATACCCCTTGCGGCCCGCGGGCCTGGTTTGGTGATTGTCAGGATACCAACTGTTCGGCATCCGTCAAGGGGTCGGTTCACATTTTGTTTGAGTCCCCCGCCGGGGCTTGCGGCACGGTGGGATCGGGCGCGGCGGCGTCGGCGTCCTGCACCCACTGGCGGATGCGGGTCAGGGCTTCGACGGGCCCGATGCGAACGACGCCGTCGATTCCGCCCAGCTCGGCGAGGAGGTCGATGGGCTGGCCGTCGCGCTGCGGCAGGGCGTGGGTGACAACCTCGATGTCGTGGCCGCGCCGCTTGACCGGGCCGTCGGCGCGGTTGGCGGTCCAGCCGACGAGGTGGACGGTTCCGGTGACAGCCTCGACATCGCGGGCGATTTCGAGGGCGTAGCCGGCGCGGGGTGCCGCGGGCTGGACGATCCAGACGTCGTCGAGCACGACGCGGCGGGCGTTGCCGAGCGTGATGCCGTTGGGCGCGGCGCCATCGTCGCCTGCCTTGAGGTGAAAGAGCTGCGAGCCGATGACCAGGACCCGGCGGAGGGTGATGTTCTGCGACTGCTCGACGTCGGCGCCGCCGATGGCGGTGCAACCGCTGACGAAGGCGGTGTCCTCGATGGTGGCGACCTTGACGCCGCGGACCTTGGCGCCGAAGCCGGCGTTGGTGCGGGAGAAGACGCAGTTGCGGATGGTTGCGGTGGACCCGACGGTGAGATAGACGCCGTGGCGCTGGCCGCGGACGTTGGTATCGAGTCCGGGGCTGTCGATCCAGGCGCGTTCGATGAGTGCGGCGGCGCCGCGGCTGACGAAGACGCCGTGGCCGCTGCCGGTGCCGGCGTCGCGTCGTTCGAGGATCGCGCAGGCGCGGACGACGCCGACGGCGTTGTCGGGGATGAGCACACCCCCGCCGGGCGCCGGGCCGATGAGCACTCCCGCCGCGCCGCCGCGATGCGTGGCGCTGACCGGGCGCAGTTTCGCCAAGTCCAGCCACGGGGCCCCGTCGTCGGCGCGGCCCGCCGTCACGATCACTGCAACGCACGTTGCGGCCACGATGACGCCACGTCCGTGCATCGACGCGTCTCCAGCCCCGTCCCAGGCGTCGCCCAGCGCGTCAGAACTCGACGCCGTACTTCTTGGTCATGTCGCGCCGGGTGCGGGCGGTTTCAGCCTTGAGTTCGCCGATGATGACCAAAGCGTCCTGGGCGCCGCTGGCTTTTTCCTCGATGCCCGCTTGCTTGCGCTCGGCTTCCTGGTACTTGCGGCGGTAGCGATCGACGTCGGTCTGCACCTCGTACACGTCGTAGCCGCTGTAGGTCGAGTAGTTGTAGTTGTTGCTGTCGTAGTGGTAGCCGCTGGAGTGAGCGCGGTTGTAGTCGCGGCCGCCGGTGCGCACGCCCACAAGTGTGGTCGGGCTGCCGCCGGTGTCCTCCATGTCGTAGAAGTTGGAGTGTTCGGCCATGCGCTTGGCCGAGCGCAGGCGCACATCCTTGAGACGGGTGGAGCACTGCGTCAGTTGAGCGGAGACGAAAGCGCTCCAGTCCAGGAGTTGCTCATCGACGTCGGCGATGGGGAGCTGCTCGATTTTCTTGGCGTACTTCTGCATCCACAGGGCTGCGTCGCCGAGCTGCGAAGAATCGGCGGCCTCGGCCTTGTACACGTCGTCGAGATAGGCGGACACGGCCTTGAAGTACGCCTGCGAGGCGGCGACGGGGTCCACCGGTTTGGCTTGGGCCGCGGGGGCGGCGGGCGCGGGGGTCGTCCCTTCCTCGGGCTTGGACGTGTCCTCCGCCACCGCAACGTGCGGCGTGGGCGCATCAAAGAAGCTGCCGATGCGGCGCAGGCCACTGGCGAAAAGCGGGCCGCTCATCGTGATCGTGTTGCCCTCGGCCTTGGCTTCCCAGTTCTGCACCTCGATCACCAGCATGCCTCGCTTGCGCAGGGCGTGGACGATCAGATCGCGGGCATACGGCTGCATGAACGCCACGTCCTTGCCCATCGTCACGGTCAGCGTGCCCGTGGCTCTTTCGCCGACGCTCACGGCCAGCGTGACGCCACGAATGCTCGCCACCGCTTCGGCCAATTGATCCAGATCGGCGACCTTGCCCTTGATGACCTCGATCGCGGCCAGGTCGGGCTTGGCCTCGCGCGGCGACACCACGCCCTCCAGGTCCAGCGCCATCACCAGTTGCGTGGCCTTCAGATCGGCGGCCTTGACCACCTCGGCCAGGAAGGGCGACAGCGCCGAAGTCTTGCGCTTGGCCGCATCGTTGTACCAGCGCGTGACCTGCTGGCGGCTGGCGGGCGCGTAGGCCGCGGCGATGCCGCCGCCCAGATCCAGGGCATAGAAATCGCGCGGCGACCACACCGCCGTAGCGCTGCCGATCGTGTCCATCCGACCGCCTTCGTGCGCGGCGAGCTTGTCCATCTTCGGCGCCGCCTTGAGCTGCAGCAGCGTCAGGTCCCACGATGCGCGGTCCGCGCCCACGTCGCAGTGCGAGGCACGCACCCACAGCTTCGCCGTCGGCGGCAACAGCATCTCGCCCGACTGCGCCTGCATCTCGAACAGCACTGACCAGCCCATCTTGTCGGCCAAGTCCGTGTTCAGCATCGCCGCCACATCGACCATCATCAGTGCATTGGCGTCGGCGGGAACTTTCGCCACCAGCGCGTCCAATCCGGCATCGGCACGGACCACTGCAGCCATCATGACCACCATCATTGCGCACAGACAAACGATGCGATTCATGGCCCGACCTTTCCTGAAAGGATGCTGTGACTCTCGAACGGACGACGCCAGTAGCGTCGCCCACCGGCGGCATTGTACCAATCGCACGGGCGTCAAGTGTCCCTTTACAATGCCCCGATGCCGCCGACGCCGACGTTGCCGCAGATCGGTCGGAGCCTGCACGGGCTGATGCTCGAAGCGCGGCGGGTGGTCGAGGGGCTGTACGCCGGGGGGCACGCGTCGCCCTGGCGCGGAGCGGGGCACGAGTTTCACGACTACCGCCCGTTCGTGGCCGGCGACCGGCGGGAGATCGACTGGAAGGTATGGGGCCGCACCGACCGGCTGTACGTCAAGCGGTTTCGGCGGCGAACCGACCTGCATGTGACGCTGCTGCTGGACAGCACGGCGTCGATGCACTTTGCGGGGCTGGGGCAGCGAGCCGATGGCCCGACCAAGCTGGCCTACGCCCGGACGCTGGCGGCGGCGCTGGCGATGGTGGCGATCCGCCAGGGCGACCGCGCGGCGCTGTCGGTGCTGACCGACCGGGTGACGTTGCACGTGCCGGCGGGCGGGGCGTGGGCGCACCTGCAACGGGTCACTGCAGCGTTGGAGTCGGTGCGGCCGGGTGTCGGACCCATGGATCTGGCCGCGGCGCTGCGCCATGCCCACGCCTTGGAAAAGCGCCGCGGTCTGATCGTGCTGCTGTCGGACCTGCTCGATCCGCCGGGGCCGCTGCTGGATGGCCTGACGCGCTTCCGTCACGACGGGTTCGACACGGCCGTGCTGCAGGTGCTCACGCCCGAGGAACTCGATGTGGCGGCGGCAGGCGACCACCGGCTCAAACTGGTCGATCTGGAGACGCGCCACACGGTCAGCAGCGCGCTGCGCGAGGTCGGCGGACGCTACCGCGAGCTGATGGGCCGGCACATCGAGGCCATCCGGCGGGGCTGCGCTGGCCTAGGCGCCGACCACGTGCTGGTGCGCACCGATGCGTCAGCGACGGTGACGCTGCGGCAGTGGCTGTCGCAACGAGCGCGCAAGGCGTGGTGAGCGCGGCGGGATCACTCTGTTTCGGCGAGGGTGAGCTTGCCGTCGCCGAGCGTCTGCTTTCGGGCGGTGAGGGCGATATTGGTCAACAGGCCGCGCGCCGACTCGGGCTGATAGCCGCTGATGCCGAACTGGCGTGCGCGGAGCGAGCCCAGGGACAGGTCCTCGTGGGAGATGAGGACGGCCGGACGGTCGTTGACGCGAAACGCGGTGATGCGGGGCACGTTGCGGACCATGTTGAGCAGGGCATGGCGGCGGTAGCCGACGGCGCTGCAGTTGACTCCGCCGGCCAGGTTGGCGCCGGTGATCAGCGCCTCGGTGTTCTGCAGCGGGATGGACGGGCTCTTGAACACGTCGCGGAGCTGCTTGTCCATCTCGATGCTGAACGTGCCGCGCCCGCCGACGTTCTCGACCAGCAGCGTGCCGCCGCGCGCCACGTAAGCGGCAATGGCGGCCTTCTGGTCGTCGGTGAGGGTGTACGGTTCGATGCCGGTAAGGTGAACGAGCTTGGCGTCGGTCGTGGCGATGTCTTCGAGCTTGACGTCGATGGGCTCGATGTCCACCTGGGCCGTCGTCGCCGCGCGCGCAGCGATGGGCCACCAGGCGCCCGGCTCGGGGTTCCAGTTGCCGTCATACTGCGCCCGCGCGACTTTCAGCGTCTCGCCCGCCTTGCCGGGGTGATCGTCAATCACCTTGACCAGCCGGTTGGTCAGCACACCGCGGTCGCTGGCCAGCGAGAAGAGATTCATCGCCAGCTTCCAGATGTCGTTCTGCTCGTAGCGTGTGTCCTGCTGGAAGGGCTTGCCGATGTCGGTGTCGGACAGGAGGATCAGGTCGCGTGCCCCGTTGTGAACGCCGCGGAACTTGAAGGAGCGGACGGTGTAGAGCCCGGTGTAGAGCGGGTGGTCGGCGGGCAGGGGCGCCATCTTGTACTGGGGGTATAGCTCGGCGGCCAGGGCCTGGACGGACTTGCCGAACGCCGACGCGCCGCCGGGCGAGCTGCGGTCGGGGTTGCACAGCAGCGTGCCCCCGAGGTCGATGAATTTCCTGATCTGCTTCTTCTGCTCGTCGGTGAAGGCGACCTCCTGATCGCTGGCGAGGTAGGCCATTGGGGCGTTGATCCAGTGCTCGGGATCGATGTCGATGGGGATGGACTGCCAGTTGAGCTCCTGCTCGCGAGCGTCGGAGAGGAAGCGGGTGAGGAAGTGCAGGTCGTTGGGGCGGTTGTTCCAGTTGACGCCGGGCAACTGCAGCTTGGTGATCCACACGGGGACGCGGCCTCGGGCCAGGAACATGAGGTGGAACGAGTTGTTGACGACGCTGGGCGAGTTGCCGGCGGACTTGGCGATGCTCTCGGCGATCTGCTCGAACCAGTCGTGATCGCCCTTGGCGTTGCGGAAGAACTTGATGCCGGAGGCGATGCCGACGCGCTCGACGCCGTACATGTAGTAACCCGCGCCGCCGTGGGCGCCGTGGCTGGGGCTGTACACCTTGTCCATGTTCGCCAGACCCTTGTTGATGGCGTCCATGACTTCCTTGGGCGGGGTGTCCTTGTCGCGGTGGACCTCCTGCAACACGACGTACAGGCAGGTCAGGCCGGCGCAGGTCATCGTCGGCCGGGTGTTCTCCTTGCCGGTGTAGGCCCAGCCGCCGTCGGCGCCCTGGAACTCGAGGAAGTGCTTCTCGGCGTTACGCCACAGGCTGGGAGGCAGTCGCGCGCCGCGCTGGGCCGCCTGCCACATCCCCAGGATGCCGTACTGCGTGGTGCTGTGGTCGTAGCTGCTGGGCACCGGGTAGATGGTGTAGTGCCACGTGCTGCGGTTGGGGTTGACGGCGCTGAGCATCGCCGACGCATCCTTTTCCAGCATGGGCAGGAAGCTGTCGGGTAGGTACGACCACACGTGCATGCGCAACGACAGGGCGTACACGCCGTTCATCTCCATCTCGCGGAGGTAGCGCAGCGCCTTCTCGACCTGGGGCTTCTGCATGCTTTCGCCGCTGACGAGCAGCGCCAGCGTGGCGATGGCCGACGGACCGCCGGCGTTCTTGTTCTTCTCGGCGAGTTCGGCGGGATCCGTGTGGTGCTCGCGGAACCAGCCGGCCATGCCCGTGGGCTGTGCGCCGCCGCCGGGCGTGAGCGTCAGGGCGCCGCGGTTGTCCTTGTAAATGTCCTGTTGCTGGCGATAGAGAAACGCCTTGATCTTGTCAATCGCGGCGGCGACCTCCTCGTCGGTGATGGCCTTGGCGGGCGAGACCACGACGAGATTGGCGAAGGCGATCAGCAGGGCCGTCGGAACAGGCAGGAGGTTGCGCATAGCACCAGATGATAACCGCCGCCTGCGGCAGGATCGAGAGGGTTGGCGCGATTTTCGGACGTTGCCAGGGCCGCTCAGATGGCGGCGCTGCGCTGCTCGGCGTTGGGGCGACGGGCGCCGTGAGTGCGGTTGTTGATCTGCGCCGCGGCCAGCGCCAGCCGATCGTGGACCGCCGTCATCGACTGCGGCCGATCCTCCGGGTCGTTCTGCACGCACTGCATCACCAGGCTCGACAGCGCCGGCGGACACTTGGGGTTGAGCTCCAGCGGCGGCGGGCATACCCGCGGCGTCCGCAACATGCCCGGCTCGCCCTTGGGAATCTTCGTCGGCACGTGCTTGCGGGTGATGAGCCAATACATCGTCGCCCCGAGGTTGAACACATCCGTCGCCGCCGTAATCGACTTGCGCTCCACCTGCTCCGGGGCGATGTAGTCGGGCGTGCCCTGGATGCGGTCCTTGACTGTGCCGGCCGGACAACTCTGCCCGAAGTCGATGATCTTGGCCCCGCCACGGTCGTCCACGAGGATGTTGTTGGGCTTGATGTCCGCGTGAACGTAGCCCGCCGCGTGCATCACGCCCAGTCCCACCGCCGTCTGCTGGCAGATCGACACCACTTGGCCCAGGTCCTCAGGATGGCCCTGCTCCAGCGTCAGGCCATCGACCATCTCCATCAGCACCAGCACCTCGGTCACGCGGAGAAACGTGCGCTGCTTGATCAACTTGAAGCTCCGCCGCAGCAGCGGGTGGTCGAATCGCCTGGCGACCTCGTGCTCGAGGATCGCCTGGTCGAGGTAGCGTTGATCGCTTTCGCTCTGCTTGACGACGCGCTTGAGGGCGTAGATCTGACCCTTCTTGTCCTGGACGGCGAAGATCGTGCTGCGCGCACCATAACCGAGGGTGGTGATCACCTCGTAGCCCAGGATCTCGTGAAAATGGGCCATAATTGCGGCGCGCATCGTCCCCCTCGGCAGGTTATGCCCTTGTGCCGGTGGATGTCATACGTCGGACACCTCACCAGGCGCGGCCGGGAGGCAGCGCGCGATTCCGTCGGGTTGTCGGGATAACCGAATGACGAATAATGCAAATCTAACCCGAATCGCGCGTTCCCACAACCGTAATTGACGCATCGGCTGGGAATTGGTCCGACTGTAGCGGCGCGCGAATGGCGTCCACGTCGAACCGGCCCGGTAAGTCGTCGCGGTCATGATGAGGGTTTCCCCGGCAGGGGCCGCACTCAGCGGTCGGCCACGGTGAGCAACTGCTGCCGGAAGGCGGCGATGGGGAAGAATCGGCCGGGGCCTCCCGAGGAGTCGTGGCGGGCGACATCGACGATCACGCGTTCCCGCGGGATGCCGAAGCGAGCCTGCAATCGCGTCACCAGCCACACCAGCTCGCGCATCTGCGCGTCGGTGAACGCCTTGCGGTCGCCGTCGCCGATGAGGCAGACGCCGATGGCGTACTGCGGGTCGAGTCGGCCTTCGGCGCTGCCCATGTGGAAGGCGCCGACCTTCTGTTTGCTCCAGCGGAAGCTGACCTCGATGAGGCCGTCCTGCTCGCCGTAGCCGTTATTGATGACGAAGTGGTAGGCCACGCCGACGAGCCCGAGCTTTTCGTGACGCTTGCTGAGGGTGTCCAGCGAGCCGGCGAGGCTGTCGCTGTCGTGGATGATGATCGAGCCCCACGCCTCCTGCGGGAGGGTGGTGTTGAAAAGCACGGTTTCGGGGTTGGCGTCCCGGGTGATCGACTGGAGGGAGATGCCGCTGAGCGGCGCCGCCGGCGGGGGCTCGAGGATCAGCAGGATGGTGCTGACCAGCGTCATGCCCGCGACGAGGCTGGCGAGGACGACCAAACTGCGGCGGCTGGGGACCAAGACCCGTTTCCCGTTGGGCAGGCTGCGGCGAACTGTTAATGCCCGTCTTTTCATCGGCTTAAAGCGCACCTGACTTTGAAATTCACCAGCCTGATCCCCAACTTTTTCTCGGACCCGGCCCGTCCAGCCTGCTCCGGCAGGCGACTATGGCTGCCCCAGGGGCTTGAGCCGCTCCCGGAGAGCTGGCCTCTCGATACCAAAGACATCCACATATGTCTTTGGACGATCCTGACCACGCAACATCTGGTATCGCTCGTACGGCGACCGCGGCGTGTCCTCCGGGAACAGCTGCTTGGCGCAGCCGCCCATCGCCACCACCGCCAACGCCACCGTCGCGGCTGTCAGACGCTCCTTCGTCATCCCACCAGTCTAACGCAACCGTCGCCGCCGACAACTGCATCCTTCGAGTTATTCGCGCAAATGGCCTTCTGTCCAGCTGTTTGTGGCTTTACGCAATCCCCCAATCGTCATACACCCCTTCGCGATCTCCCTTTCGCCTCGGATATACTCCCATCAATGCTCAGCGACACCTCGCCCGAGTTTGAGAAGGTCTGGATCGAGATGTGGCGGCAGAAATCGCCCTCGTTCAGGTTGCAGCGGACGTTCGCGTTGTCCGATCAGGTGATTGCCCGTTCGCGCGCCGCCATCTACGCGGCGCACCCAGAATGGTCGAAGCATGAGTGCGATCTGTTCTGGGTTGAGCTAAATTACGGCAAGGAATTGGCTAATCGACTGCGCGAGCACTTGGGGATTCATGCCCACACCAGCGTCTGATTCCGTGATGGCGATCAAACCTGTGGCCGCAGCGCTCAGAGCACTGGGCGTGAGCTTCTACGTAGGCGGGTCTGTGGCCAGTTCGACCTACGGCGTATCACGCTCAACGATCGACGCCGATATCGTGGCCGACCTCAAGTCTGAGCAAGCCGAGCAACTCTGCGAACTGCTTGGCGACGACTTTTACTCAGACGCAGTGGCGGTACGAGAAGCGGTCCGCCGGCGCGAATCGTTCAATTTGATCTACAAGCCACGGATGCACAAGGTGGACGTCTTCGCCGTCGGAAGCTTGTTCGAGCGCCGCATGATGGAGCGGCTGCGCCGCCAACGCGTGGATCCTGACGATCCCGACTCCGAACTGCCGCTGGCCTCGCCCGAGGACGTCATCCTGCACAAGCTCGGGTGGTTCCGCATGGGCGGCGGAACCAGCGAGCGACAGTGGCTGGATGTGCTCAACGTGCTCAAGGTTCAGGCCGGCCGTCTTGACGAGGCCTATCTCGACCAATGGGCTGAGGACCTTGACCTGACGAAGCTGCTGCGCCAAGCGCGCAGCGAAGCGGGGCAATGACGGGTCATCCCGCGCCGTTGCCGCCGGGCGCCGTGGCGAGGCGTGCGGCGAGGCGGATCGCCGCTTTCATGCTGCCGGGGTCGGCCTTGTTCTGGCCGACGATGTCGAACGCCGTGCCGTGGTCGGGACAGGTGCGGATGATCGGCGTGCCCAGCGTGACGTTGACGCCTTCCTCAAAACCCAGCAGCTTCAGCGGGATCAGGCCCTGATCGTGATACATCGCCACGACCAGGTCGTACTTACCTTTGGTCGCGTCGATGAAGATCGTGTCGCCGGGGAACGGTCCATGTACGTCGATGCCGTTCTGCCGCGCCATTTCGATCGCCGGCTCGATGACGCGCGACTCCTCGTCGCCGAACAGGCCGTGCTCGCCCGCGTGCGGATTGAGCCCGCACACCGCCAGGCGCGGCTTCTTCACGCCCAGCTTCAGGCACATCTGATGCCCCAGGTCGATCGGATCGAACACCGCCCCGATCGTCAGCACGTTGCGGATGTCCATCAGCGGCAGATGCACCGTCGCCAGCGCCACGCGCAGCTTCGGGGACTCGAATGCCATCACCACACGCCGGCTCTTGGTGCGATGCGCCACGAACTCGGTGTGTCCGGGGAACCTGCACCCGGCAAGCTGCCACGACTCCTTGCAGATCGGCGCGGTCACGATGGCGTCGATCCGCCCCGGCGCCCCGTGATCGAGCAACGCACAGGCGATCGCATCGTCGAGGAAGCGCAGACTGGCCGCACCGCCCTGCTTCGTCGGGCGATGCACCGCCTGGCCGAGGATCGAGTACTCGTCGTAATCGAGCACCACCACGTCGTGCGTCAGCTCGAACGTCAGCCGCGGCGAGTCATGCTGCACGCGATACCAGAACGTCTCGATCTCGCACAGGTCCGCCGCGTACGCGAGTAACTCGTTCATCCCGAAGATGACAAACCGCCCCAGCCGCCGCACCTGCGGGTCCGCCAGCGCCTTGACCACAACCTCCGGCCCGATCCCCGCGGGCTCGCCCATGGTGATGCCGATCACCGGCTTGCGCCCCAGCAGCGGCGGCGGATTGGGCGAAGTCTGATCCATCCAACCATCGTAGCAGTTGACGTGGGCGCGACAGGCCGGACAGTATGGTGTCCTTGGCCGCGTGTGGCTGCGCGACCCATGGAAACGCCCCGGCGGACGAAGCCCCAAGACCATGGAGGGATCGATGATGAGCGACACGATCACGACAGACGATTGGGCCTTTCTCGATCAACCGCATGAGACGATCCCGTGGGATGCGGCGCAACGCCTTGCGGATCGCGCGGCGGAGTCCGCCGAGGCGCGGCGGCGGCTACTGGACATCGTCTTCGCCGAAGACGGCGATCCGGACAGCGCGCCGGACGTTGCACCGTGGTTGCTGGCAGGCGCGGCGCTGCTGTTGATCGGCCCGCGCCTGAGCGATGCAGATCGCCGCGAGCTGGCTCGGCATACGCTCGCACTGTTCATCGCCATGGATGAACAGTCCGACTTCGACTACGAGTTCGTGGACATGTGCGTCGGCAGGCTCGGACCGGTGGTCCTGCCGGAGGTGCTCGCCGCGCTGGACGAAGAGGAGCAGATCGACACCGAGAACCGTGTGTCCTCAACCCTGCGGTCGCTGCTGGAGTTGGCCTCCGAGTCGGACGATCCGGCACTGCGCGAGCCGGTCATTGCGCGATGCATGAGTGAGTTGCAGCAGTTGGCCGAGGATGCCGACGGGCGGGAGTGCGACGTGGGCTGCTACTTCAACACGGCGTGGGCCTTGGCAAGAATGGGCCACACCCCCGCGCAACCGCTGCTGGCGGCGCTGGCCCAACGGCGCTACCCCGGAACGTTTGGCAAGGTCACTGCAGCGGAGTTTGGCCACGCCCTGGCGTGCCTCGAAGGACGGGCCGATGCAGGCAAGTATTCGCCATTCTGGACCAGCCCGCCGCAACCCTGGATCGAGCAGTGGTGGACGAATGCCACGCAACGCGAGGATAGCGACGCCGACGATTGGGACGACGAGCCCCTCGACATTGATGCCGCCGACTTGCTGCCGTACATCAGCCCGCTGGTCGAGGAGGACAACACGACCAACGATGCTGCGGACTGGCCGACGCCCTACCGCCGCTCCGAGCCGAAGATCGGCCGCAACGACCCCTGCCCCTGCGGCAGCGGTAGGAAATACAAGAAGTGCTGCGGGACCAAGGCCTGACGTTTCCCGCTCCTGGCCCGCCGCTATCATGTGCCCACCATGGCACAGACGGACGAACGTGTTCCCGTGGCGGTGGTGGGCGTCGGGCGGATGGGGCGCCATCATGCGCGGACGTATGCGAAGCTGGGGGGGGCGAAGCTTGTTGCAGTGGTCGATCGCGACGTGGAGCGTGCCGCGGAGGTCGCCGACGAGTATGGCTGCGAGGCGCTGGGGAGCGTTGAGGAACTGCTGGTGAAGTTTCCGCAAGTCGCGGCGGTGAGCGTGGCGGTGCCGACGCAGTTTCACGTGGCGGCGGCCGAGCCGCTGCTTCGGCGGCGCGTGCCGTGCCTGATCGAAAAGCCGCTGGCGCCGACGCTCGCCGACGCCAGACGCCTGGCCGCGCTGGCCGCCGAGCATGGCACGGTGCTGCAGGTCGGGCACACCGAGCGGTTCAACCCCGCGGTGCGCGCCGTCGCCGCCATGGGCCTGACCCCTCGCTTCATCGAGGTCGATCGCGTCAGCCCGATGACGTTCCGCTCGCTAGACGTGGGCGTGGTGATGGACCTGATGATCCACGATCTGGACATCGTGCTGATGCTGGCGCGCAGCGCGATCGCGAAGGTCGATGCGGTGGGCGTGGCGGTGATGGGCGACAAGGAAGACTTGGCCGACGCCCGCATCACGTTCGCCTCGGGCTGCGTGGCCAACATCACCGCCAGCCGCGTGGCGCTGAAGACCGAGCGGAAGCTGCGGCTGTTCAGCGAGGCGGCGTACGTGAGCCTGGACTATCAGCGGCGCAGCGGCGTGGTGATCCGGCGCACGGACAATGACGAGGCGCTTCGAAAAGTGCGCGAGCAGGTGGCGGCGGGCGTGGACCTGTCGGACCTGGACTATTCGGAGCTGGTGAATGTGGACGAGCTGTCGATGGAGCTGCCGCCGGGCGAGGAGGATCCGCTGACGGCGGAGCTGACGAGTTTTCTGGCCGCGGCGACGGGCGGGTCGGCGCCGCAGGTGGACGCGGAGGCCGGCTACGCCGCCGTCGATGCCGCCGAACGCGTGCTGGCAGCGATTGGCGCCCACAAGTGGGAGGGACGCGAGGGCATTAGAATCTGAATGCCAAGTGTCGCATGCCCACCGTCGAGGGAGCCGCACCTTCGACAGTCGGCATTCGACATTCCCGTGCTCGCCTTCACCGACATCCTCCTGCTCGTGCTGCTGCCAGTGCTGCTGGCGGCCAGCGCGTTCTTTTCGGGCAGTGAAACCGCCCTCTTCAGCCTCAACGCCAACCAGCGCCAGGCCATCGCCGGTGAAAACTCGATCGTCGGCCAGACCCTGGGCACGCTCCTGAGCGAGACCCGCGGCCTGCTCATCACCGTCCTGCTCGGCAACATGACGGTCAACACCCTCTTCTTCGTCGTCAGCACCGTGCTGCTGATGCGCCTGGAGCGGGCCACCGACCGCGGCGGCGCCGTGCTCGTCACCGCCATGCCCATCGCCACGCTGCTGGCGGTTGTGCTGCTGGGCGAGGTGCTGCCCAAGCTCATCGCCGCGCGACGCGCCGACCAGATGGCGAGGCTGGTGGCGATCCCGATGCTGTTCGTGCATCGCGCGCTCGGCCCGGTGCGCGCCGTCGCCAACGCCCTGGTCATCACGCCCCTGGCGCGGCTGATCGCGCCGTCGGAAAAGCCCGCCGAACTCTCCGCCCAGGAGTTGGCGTCGCTGCTGGACCTGTCGCGGCAACGCGGCGTCATCGACCGCGCCGAGGAGCAACTGCTCCAGCAGGTGCTCGAGCTCAACCAGCTCAAGGCCCGCAACCTCATGGTCCCGCGCGTCGATGTGCGGGCGTTCGATCTGGACGACCCGCCGGCCCGCCTCGTCGAGCTGGTCAAGTCCACGCGACTGTCGCACATCCCGGTGTATCGCGGCGACATCGACCGGATCAAGGGCGTGGTGTATGCCCGGGACGTGCTGCTGAATCCGCCGCGCGCCGCCGCCGACGTGATGGCGCTGGTGAAGGAGGCCCACTTCGTGCCCGAGCAGCAGCGCGCCGACGTGCTGCTGCGCGAGCTGCGTCGCAGCGGCTCGACCTTCACCGTGGTCGTCGATGAATACGGCGGCACGGCGGGCATCGTCACGCTCGAGGACGTGGTCGAGCACATGGTCGGCGACATCGTCGGGTCCTATGACCAGAGCGGCGACCTGCAGGTCGAGGAGATCGGGCCGGGCAAGTGGCGCATCAGCGCCGACCTGCCCATCCACGACTGGGCCGACGCCTTCGGCGGCGGGCACGCCCCCGCCGGCGTCGCCACCGTCGGCGGGCTGGTCATGGCCGCCCTCGGACGCCTGCCTCGCACCGGCGACAAGACCCGCGTCGGCAACGTCGTCATGGAAGTCGAACGCATGGACGGCCGCCGTATCGGCACCCTCATCCTCGCCACCCCCGCCGCTTCCGCTCCTTCCTCCGCGGAGGTGCGGCCATGACCACCACGCTCGCCATCTGGCTCACGCTCATGGCGCTGGGCTTTGTCTTCAGCGCCATCTACTCCGGCGTCGAGACCGGCCTCTATCGCCTCAACCGCGTCCGCCTCCAGATCCTCGACCACCAGCACCACCGTGCCGCTCAGATGCTCCGCGGGCTCCTGACTGACCCCACTATCGCACTGACCACCCTGCTCATCGGCAACAACATCGCCAACTACCTGGGCACGGCCGGCCTCGTCGTCGTCCTCGACCACGCCGGTTTCTCCGAGTGGCAGGTCGTCGTCCTCAACGTCCTCATCGTCACCCCCCTGCTCTTCGTCTTCGGCGAGACCCTCCCCAAAGACCTCTTCGCCGCGCACACCGACCGCCTCACCTATCGTTTCTGGCCATTGCTCGTCGCCAGCCGCTGGCTCTTCACCGTCACCGGCCTGGTTCCCCTCATCGCCGGCATGACCCGCGTCGTCATGCGATCGATGGGCGAAAAGGACCGCATCGCTCCCCTCCACCCACGACGACAGGTCGAAGTCCTCGTCAAGGAAGGCGTCGGCCACGGCCTGCTCACCCGCGAGCAGTCCGCCATCATCGAACGCGTCCTCGAACTGTCCCGACGCACCGTCGATCAGGTCATGACCCCCTGGTCCAAGACCCAGTGGCTGCACGCCTCCGACCCCGCCGCCACGCTCATCGATCTCACCCGCACCACCGTCCGCCGACGCTTCCCCGTCATCGACGACCGCGGCGAACTCGTCGGCGTCGTCTCCGCCGACGACATCTACTACCGCGACGTGCCCCCCGACACCCCCATCCGCCAACTCGTCCAGCCCCCGCTGACCCTCCTCCGCCAGACTCCCCTGCGCGTCGCACTCGACTTCGTCCAGAAAAGCCACGCCCGCATCGCCATCGTCCTCGACGCCAACAAGCCCGTCGGCGTCGTCACCGTCAAAGACCTCATCCAACCCATCACCGGCGAACTCACCGGCTGGTAACCCCCGCACGGGGCCAGAACCTCCCGGCAACATGAACCCGGTTAATCGGATTTACTGGACTCTCACCTTCACCCGTCGAGACCACACGTGGGTCGATCGCCGAGGCCTTCTCTGAGGCCCGATGGCGGCCGTGAAGCAGCCGACCGCTGTTGTCTGGTGTCTGGTGTCTGGTGTCCGGTGTCTGATATTTGGACGTGTGCCTTTTGCATCTTGCCTTCTGCCTTCCCATACCCGACACCCGACACCCGATACCCGATACCCGAACCCCGCCCCCCTTCCCCCCGTCCACTGCAACACTTCATTCTACCCCCGCCCCGTGCGGCGCATAGTCCTCGCGGGGGATTTTTCGGGCATAGGGACGAGGGACGAGGGCCCGGCAGACGAAGCCGCGGAGCGCTGCGGTTGCCCGCTGATCCCCGATCCCTGATCCCCTCACAGAACCACCGCCGGGAGACCCGGCTTTGACTGTTGCTCTTCTTCTCATCCATCCTTAGGCAGTCATCACGTCGTTCGGGAGCGCAATCACCTCATCAGGGACGCCACCAGCACGGCGACGTGCAGCAGGCCGCCAAGCAGGATCAGCAACCGCACCAGTTCAGGGGCCTGCGCGAATCGTCGTGTCGCCAGCAGCGCCGCCACGGCCACCATGCCCAGGCCCGCGACGATGGGCAACATCACCCACGCCTCCGCCAGGTGATCGCCGACGGTCACTCTGCCGACCGGGATCTGATCCAGATCGTGCCGAAACATGGTCACACAGATGTACGTCACCAGCGCCACCTCGATGGCACTCAAGACCAGCGGCGTACTGAGCAGAACCTGCCACCACGACAGCCGGTAATACCGGATCGCGGGGGCGGGCGAGGCATCGTAAGTGACTTCGATTTCAAGCACGGCTCAATCTCCTTCAAGAACGCCGACAAACGCGCCGGCAAAGAGATAGACGGTGGACCGACCGCTTTGTTCACGTGCGATGCGGCGGGATGTGCAATATTTCTGGATTCACCAGAAATATCGCCAGGCAGCGAGGCCGCCAGGACCAGATAAGTCTTACCTCTTCAAGCTTTTACTGGCGGAGCGTCCGAGTTTCTTCGCAACCGCAGCGTGGTGGAGCCACCCCAGTTTAACTGTCGCGTCTGCCACGATCGGGAAAACCCTTACCTGTCTCGCTGCTGAAGCAGCGGTGCGGTCCTACCCCTGAGAGGGGGATGGGACTACTGCAGCACCACGATGCCGTGCCGCACGCTTTCTTTCTCCTCTCCCTCCCAGGGAGGGGACAGCCTTGTGGCCCTTGCGGAGGGCCGCAAGTCAGGTGAGGGTTCGCCCCCCCCGGATCACCGGATCACCGGATCACGGTCGCGGGACGCTACGGCAGGTCTGGAACTGCTCGAGCCGCGCGTCGAGCGATGAAAAGGGCAATCTTCCGCAAACCAGATGGGATCCAACACCTTCTCGAAGGCGATATTTGGCCCCAGGAAGGCTGACCCGGCGTTGCTGTTGACCTGCTGCGCTCGCGGCCGGGCTGCTATACTGGTTTGAGTCCGCCTGCCCGCGTGCGGCAGGCAACAGAACGCAGGAACGCACGAGGCGGGCCGCCCCTGGTATCGCGCCGCCGCCGCGGCCGCACGATCCGAACTCGCCCACGCCGCGGCTTGGAACCGATCTCCCGGCGACATCCTCGACGTGCTCTACAGCATGCGCGCCAAGCTCTACGGCATCGCCGACTGGGACGGCCTGCAACGCCTGTGCGAGGTCGCCATCCCCGCCCAGACCAAGGGCAGCAACGCCGAGTTCTGGTGGCGCGTGTTTCACGCCCAGTCGTACTTCTACGGGCCGACGGCCGAATCAATGGCAAAGGCTGTCGAGCTTATCGATGACCTTCGCGGCGTGTTCGATGAGTATGCGTTGCCCCCACGCGAACTGACAGATTTTCACTGGACAGCGGGGCTCATTCTTTATCAAGGGGGTCGTCATGAGGACGCCATTCCACATTTGGAGCGTATCGTTGACGCAAGATCGTTCGCGCACCGCGACGACGCGATCGCCCTGTTGGTCGTGGCGTTGATTCGGATGGGCAAGTTTCAGGACGCCGAAACGCACTACCAGACCCTGTTGCGCGATCACCCACAAGGCACGTTTGTCAGCTTCGCCACGGTGGAAATATCCGCGGCCCGGCGCGGGCTGAGAGGAGAGCCGCGATGACCTCGCTCGCCGCCGATCTGTCCGCACCAACGAAACCGGCGCACAGCGTCGTTGCGGCTGTGCGCTTCCTCGCCGCCGCCGTGCTGATCGTCGCCGCGGCGATGAAGGTTCTCGATCCGACCGTGCCGGCGTGGCTCCGGCCGTTGGGCATTTATGGCTTCGCCATCATGGTGATCGGCGTCGCCGCCGAAACCGCCGTCGGCGTGTTGCTCCTGTCCGGCTTCAATCCGCGAATCACCCATAGGCTGGCGGCCATCCTCTTCGGCATCCTCGCTTTGGTCGCCCTCTACCTCTTCGCCTCTGGCGTCAAGTCTTGCGGCTGCTTCGGCTCGATCACCCTCGGCCCGCTGCTTATGACCGTCATCGACGCCTTTTTCGCCGCCTTCTTCCTTCTGGTCGCATCGCGCGACACTGCGAGAGCGTCCAGGACACCCGCTTTTGTCGCCATCGGCCTGGGCGTCGTCATGGCTGCGACCGGCGCCGGTCACGGCATCCTCAAAGCCGGCGGCCTCCCCGCCAACCAGTCGGACGTCGTCATCGACACCCACATCATCGACCTGGGCCGCATCACCGAAGCCCAGGCCCGCCACATCGAGCGCACCTTCCGCGTTCGCAATCCGACCGGCCAACCCATCCACATCGAGAAACTCGATCGCACCTGCACCTGCGCTTCCGCTGTCGCCAGCGCCGACGTCATTCCACCCGGCGGCAGCATCGACATCACCGTCGTCGTCGATTGGACCGGCCGCCGCGGACCGCAGCGGTCGGACGTGTCGATCGTGACACGAGAGGCGTTCGCAGCAAATTCGCTGACCATCCAGGGCGTCGTCGATGCAGGAGTGGTCGCCGCGCCGGCCGAGATCAATCTCGGCTCCGTTCCGCCGGGGCAGACGCTTCGGCGGCAGGTGCGCGTTGTTCGCACCAGCGCCGAAACCGCCTCGGACAAGTACGTGAAGGTGAAATCCACCGCGACCTCGAATCCCGCCATGTTGGTCACGAGCCTTTCGGCCGAGAACGCCCCCACAGGCTCGGGCGCGTGGTTCGAGATCGAGATCAGAACGAGCGACCTGCCCGTCAATCAGTCGCAGGCCCGCGTGACCTTCGAGATCGAAGGCGGCCACAGTTCGCCCATCGAAGTCACACTGAACTACCAGCGATTGGCCTGCAGCGAGCCGCTGACCAGGGCGGTGCGCTTCCGCTCCAACGAGTCCACACCGCAAGTCGTCCGCTTCCGCCGGCATTGCAGCCAGTCGCCGCCCGAGTTTCGGCTGAACGAGGAGGGCCAGGCCCGGTTCGCGATCGAATCCATCACCCCCATCGAAGTGGACGGCGCTTCATTCGTCGATGTGCGAATCAGTACGGCCGACGCAACTGAATCGAACTCACCCGCCAGGCTGTTGTGCCTGGTGAACGGAATAGAGGTGTCGAGTGTCGCCTTGATCCGGTTCTGACTTCACACTCAAAAGGCGCTACGCCATGAAATTCCTCGTACTGTGCTGTGCAGGTGTGCCATTGCTGGGAGCCGCGGCAATTCTGTACGCGACCACACCCAGATCGAAATGTGTAACGCCCTTACCGGGCTTATCGGGTTGTTTTGCGGCAGTAGCCGAAGGAGGAGGATGTTACCAAAGGGAAACTCAATCGGCCTGTGTGAATGTTGTGGGGCGATATTGCGAAGGGGACGATCCGCTTGAGAATATGTGCATGGATCACGCAACGGATTCTTGTCATGGCATTGGCAAGCCTTGCGGACAAACTACAACTCACAACTGTTGGTGGAATGGAAGTGAGTGTATTATGCTTTCAACCATAGTCATGCCCAACCAAGGTGAATGCAAAGCTTTGAAATGCAACCTTTAGTCAACACTTGTCTTCACGAATGGAGCTTACATGACTCGATTACATGATAGCGCTATTTGCTTGCGATACTGTCTCATGCTCTGTCTGTTTGTGAGAGGCGCCATGCTCTTTGCGGAGAATGATCAACCTGCGCCACAAGATCGCCCCCCGCTCGATACATGGACGGTTGATTCGATCATTGCGGCCGTGGCTTGGCGTGAGGCGGCGCTGGCCAACTGTTCGATGGAGGCCGCTGAAACAACCTTTATAGCCGAAGCCACTCTGCCATTGAAGGAGAGCGTCCGGGCACATGTGGAATTGCATCGCCGAGACGGCGTGGCCGCCGTGAAAAGCACCACGGCCTATCTGACATGGTCAACTCCACAGACTAAACGGCGGTGGGAGTCGTGGGACGGCAAAGTCGCGCGTGGTGTTTACACAACAAGTAGCGACGGCACGCCGGACCGCACCAATGTCGCAATCCACGAGCGAATGCCCTACACGTTCACTTCGTCTTCCTGCCTGAAAACGTTGAATATAACCGCGCATAACTCCTTGTCGGCGCAAATCAGACAGATGATCGAAGAGTACGAATCGACCGCGACCGTGACGGTTGCCCAGGAAAGAGGCGAGACCACTGTAACGCTGGCGATGCGAAACCCGCATAAGGGGCCGCCCAGTGATTGGGAGTTGACTTTCCTCCCCAACAAGGATTTTCTGGCCATGCGTAGCCGCGCGTATTTTTATGGTTCCAGGGATTTCACAACAAAAATTATCGATAGTGTTTACACGTTGACTGACTTCAAACTGATCGATGGTATCTGGATTCCAACAACATCCATGGAAGAGCGCACATCTTATACCGAAGGAAAGCCCAGCGGCCATTACAACCGCTTCGAAAGCCGAGTCATTGCCTTTTCCGCGGCAAGGCCGACCGATGAGCAGATGACCGTCGTATTTCCACCCGGTGTCCGCGTCGCAGACGCCATCAACAAGGAGGTGTATATCCTCAACCCGGATGGATCGAAGGAGCTACAGAGTTATTACGATGCGGATGCTGGCGAGATGGTGGATCCGAAAGCCGCGACGCCTTCTCCCGCCGACAATGCGAGCAAGTGACTGCCGCGATGTCATCGGTTAACGAACGCCCAGAATAGGCAGGTGCCATCATGCGAATAAGGCTTTTCCTCGGAATCCTATCGCTGAGTCTCGTCTGGCCATTCGCCGCCTTGGCGGACTCCAGCGCTGCGAATCCCCAGGCGGAATACGACGCGCTGGCGGCGAAGCTGGCGGCGCCCGACGACGCGCAGACACAGGAGGCGTTGCGGCGGATTCGTCAACTCGTGGCGGACCATCCGGGGGCGGCGGAGATGGCGGGCGCGCTGCAGCGCACGCTGCTGCGGCCGATGATCGCCGCGGGGCTGCACGACGAGGCGGCGGACCTGGCGCTGCAGAGCATTCTGGCGTCGCCGGCCTCGACCAGCACGGTCGAGGCGCTGCTGACGCATCGCGTCCGGGCCTTGCTGGAAGCGGGCAAGGCGCGGCAAGCGCTGGCCGAGGCCAAGTCGCTGTTCAACATCTCGACGATGGCGGGCACAGGGAACGCCATCCTTCTCGTCGGCGAGTGCCTGCGGGCGGCCTATCCGAACGACCCGGCACTGGCGCGGCGTTTCCGCGCCGAGCAGGTGGAAGCCGCGTCGCCGACGCAGCAGGCGAAGGTCGAGTCCACCATCCTCAAAGGCATCGAGGTGAGCCCGCACTATGCGGCGGCGGTGACGCGACATGCGCCGGAAGAGTACCAGGCGCTGGTCGCCAGGGGGAACCTTCTGCTCCTGGCCGACCGTCCCGACGAAGCCCAGATCGATTTCGAGGTCGCTTACGAACTGGCGGATGCCCGCATGCTCGTGCCCGCCACGGTGAATCTGGCCCGCGCCATCAAGGCCTCTGACGGCACCATCAGAAACGCCAACGCATTCGTGCGATCCCTGCGACCTCCGACGCAGGGCCACTGACACACGGGGTAAGAGTGAATCTCGAAATCAGGGTTGGCACGTCGTCGTGGCGACTATGGTGGCAGGGCTTGGCCTTGCAGGTGCAGGGGGACGAAGGGGGCGGCGGTGCTGGCGCATTCGTCGGAGGGGGGTTCGCACTCGAGCGGGGGCGGATCGGCCGGGTCGTCGGGCAGGGGCGCCCAGGCGTGGTGGCGGGCGAGGGCCGACCAGGTCGTCTCGAGGGCGTCGGCGAGGCGGTGGTAGAGCGGCAAGGCGGCGGCGCGGCGCAGTTGACTGGCGAACAGGCCCAGCCACGGGGCGAGGTGGTCGTCGGCGAAGGCGCGGGCGGCGTCGGCGACGACGCGCTGCGGCGGGTCGGGATCGTCGGCGCGGGGCTGGGTGAGCATGACCAGCAGGAGGGCCAGGAACTGCAGTTGGGTGGCGAGGTGGTCGGGTTTTTCGCCGTCGTGGCGGGTGGTGACGTGGAACGCGCGGTAGAAGCCGCAGAGGTCGCCGAGGACGGCGCCCTTGTCGCGGCGGACGTAGGCGGTCTGGTTGGGCGAGCAGGCCAGGGCGCCCTCGAAGAGGCGATGGTGCTCGCTGGCCCAGTCGTGCGCCGGGGTGTCGGCGACGTCGGCGGCGAGGGCGCGCCAGGCGTCGGCGAGTGCGGGCGTGTCGTTGCCGCCAGCGGATCGCAGCAACGGGTCCAGGTCGTCCCACGGCGCCGCCGGGCCACGCAGAAGCTCGGCCAGCAGCATGAGCAGGTCGGCGTGGGCCAGGCAGGCAAGGGTGTGGCGCGAGGGTGTGGCGGTGTTCATGGCTCGACCTTGAAGGGGACCCAACCGACGTAGTGCTTGCGTGCGCCGACGTTGTCGGCGTGGCCGTCCCAAACGGCGAAGGCGACCTGGCTGGGCTTCTGCGGCTGGAGGCACACCGACAGCGGGTCGGCGTCGCTGAGCGGGCGGTCGATGACGATGGTCCACTGGCCGTCGCGCCAGCGTCCGCGTGCGGCGCTGGGCGTGTCGGGCACGGTCGTCGTCGAGCCGAAGCCCTCGGCGATGAGTTCCTCGATCGGCTGGGCGCGATCGACCTGTGACATCGGGTTGCCCGCGGCCTGGCCTACCAGCCACTGCCGCGACCGCTCGTCGTCGAACGCTTCGTCCACCGGGTAGGGCCACGAGCCCTTGGCGAACCAGTAGAGATCGCTGCGGGCGTTGGGGTAGAGGTCGTGCACGTCCTGGAAGCCTTCGTCCGCGTCCTTCTGCCACAGGGCCTTCCAGTGCAGCACGCACACGGGCTTGCCCTTGGCGCCCATGGTGAAGGGTGCGCCGTCGGCGAGGGGGAACTGCACGGCGACGGCATCGGGGAACACGCCGGTCTCGACCGACGCCGACGGCTGGGGCGCGTCCCAGACCACGCGCCAGGCGATGCGGCGGTCGTCGCGCGCCGACTGCACGCGAAGCGTGCGCACGGAGGCGGCGTCGAGCATGGGCGAGGCGACCTGCTGGGGGAGCAACTGCAGCTCGGCGACGGGCACGGCGTTCCACGCGGGATCGAAGGGGTCGTCGTGGCCGGGCAAGGTGGCGAGGCGCACGCTGGTGACGGCGACCGGGGCGGGCGCGGGGGCCGGCGCCGGGGGCGCTGCCGCCGAGGCGGGCGAGGCCGCGGCGGGCACTTGGGCGACCGTCGCCGCGGTGGCCACGGTCGATTGGCCGGGCTGCACCACCACGACCAGCGGACGTTGCACCGCGACGAGCACCGCCGCCAGCGACACGATCGCGCTGATCAGCACGCAGGCGACCAGGATGATCAAGGCTTGGTTGGAGTTGGCTTGGTTCATGGGTTGATCCTCACTCATGGCGATAGCTCAGGCGGTGTTGTGGCGATAGACCTCGTGACGGGCGTCGTGGTGGGGGCGATGGAAGACCGGCTCGGTGAAGGGGACGCGCACGGCCTCCTTGTCGTCCACGTCGTAGCCGATGGCCTCGAACGATCCGGGGTCGCCCTTGACCTCGTAGCGGACGATCATGCGCGAGCTGGCGCCGAACAGGAGCAGGGCGCCCAGCAGCTTGGGGTCGGAGCCGAGGTTGTGATAGAGCGCCTTGGCCTGTTCGACGCCGGGACCGAAGAGCTGGTCGAGATATGGATCGGGCACGTGGACGGGGGGAATGTAGTACACGTTGCCCGACGTGCCGAACTGCGGGTACAGGGGCAGGGCGAGCTTGCGGATGCGGACGATGTAGTCGATGGGGTTGTCCTCGCGTGGCGGGCCTTGGGGCGAGATGAAGCCGTGCATGCGGATCTTGCCGATGCACGACTCGACGCAGAAGGCGACGTTGCCCTCCTCGACGCGTGGGTAGCAGCCGATGCACTTCTGGCTGGCGCGACTGATGATGTTGAAGAACACCTTTTTGTACGGGCAGGCCTTGATGCACTCCTGGTATCCGCGACAGCGTTCCTGATCGACGAGGACGATGCCGTCGTCCTCGCGTTTGTAGATGGCCTTGCGAGGGCAGGCCGCCAGGCAGGCGGGGTGATCGCAGTGATTGCAGATGCGGGCGAGGTAGAACATCCACATGGGATGGGTGCCCTCGAAGTATTGGCCCAGGTCCGCCAGGCCGGACACGTCGTCCTCGCCGAGGTTGGGATAGGCGTAGTCGTCGGCGACGGGTTGGTGGCCGCGCGGGGGCTGGCCGCTGCCGGGCTTGTCGGACTCGAAGATCGTCAGCGACACGAGCTTCTGTCCGTTCCATCGCGCCGGCTGCTGCTGCTCCATGAGACGCAGGTCCCACCCGACGGGATAGCCGCCGTAGGGCTTGGACTCGACGTTGTTCCAGAAGATCGTCTCCTCGCCCTTGCCGCTGGTCCACGCCGTCTTGCACGCGACGGTGCAGGTCTGGCAGGCGATGCACTTGTTGGTGTCGAAGACGTAGGCGACCTGGCGCTTGGGCGGCGGAGCGTCGAAGGGGTAATCCATCTCGCGGTCGAGTTGCCAGTTGAAGCGTTTGGGCATGGCTAGGTCTTTCTCAAGAGAGTGAGAGCACGGGTCAGAGCGTGGCGACGAAACCGCCGTCGATGTAGCGGCGCAGGGCGGGCGACTCGTAGGTGGGCCGCAGCCCGAGCTGGGCCGGTCGCCACACGCCTTTGCCCGCCGGTCCGCCGGGCTCGGCGCGGGTGATCTTGACCATGGCCTCGCGCGGCGCGCCGGTGGGGCAATGCACGTCGGGCACGAATCCCTGCGTGATGACCTGCGACAGCATCTCCTTGACGGTGAGTGAGTCGGTCATCATGGTGGGCTTGAGGTAGGAGCGGGTGCAGCTCTGGTGTGAGCCGGTGCGGAAGAGGGCCTGGTATCCGGTGTCGGGGCTTTTGGCCAGGCCGGTGGCGTCGTGTGCGGCGGCCATGACGGAGCTGTACGTCGCCGCGTAGGCGTTGTGCCACATGCGGGTGACGCCGCGCGGCGTGCCGGGGTAGTAGCGCGCCCGCGCCAGCAGCCGCGCAACCTTCGCCCACGTGGGATTCTTCTGCCAGCCGCGGAACGGACGGTCCGCCGGGTCGGCATCGATCCACACGTAGTCGCCGTCCTCCACGCCCAGCTCGCGCGCGTCGGTCGGGTGGATGTCCACGTACATCTCCGACACGCCGGGCATGCGCTTGTCCAGTCGCCGCATGTCGCCGAACGGCCCGAACCACACGGCGATGATGTCCACGTCGATCGGCGTGGTGTGCGAGCCGTGGCGGTACTTGGGCGTGTGGAAGATGAAGCGGTAGCCGTCCTTCTTGAGCGGGTGCTCGGTGCGGAGCAGTTCCTCCACTGTGCGGACCACGTGCCGCGCCTCGCGCGCGTCGCCGGACTGGTCGTTGGGATCGACGCCGTAGTCCGCCGGGGTGCGCGGCCGCAACAGCGGATGCGCCGCGGCGACGATCACGTTGGGCTCGTAGAACGTCGAATCGATCGGCTCGCGGTGAACGATCACGTTCTCCCCGCTGGCGATGAACTCGTCCTCGTCGCGGTAGAACTCCAGCCGACCGGTGCGCGTGTACCACGGCCGGCTCTCGGCGGTCTGCTCGTATCCGCCGTACTTCGGATACGTGCGCGTCTGCAGGATCGCGGGAATGCCCTGCGCCGCCTTGGCCTCCAGGTCATCGAGCCGGTACCCGCGCGTGCTGTTGGAGTGATCGAGGATGCGCTGCAGGTACGGCCGGGCCTGGCCTTCGTCCACGAACTTCCAGTAGGCGTCGTGGCGGTCGTCGCCGGTCTCCCGGCCAATGGCCTTGCAGATGCCCGCCACCACCTCGATGTCGCCCCGCGTGTCGTGAATCCGCGGCAGCGACGTGGCTGGGAACACGTACAGGAACGGATTGGTCACGCTGATCGTCAGGTCGGGGCACTTGAACTCGGCCCAACTGTCCACCGGAAAGACCACGTCGGCGTATTCGCAGGTCGTGGTCCACCACCACTCGGCGACGCTGAAGAACTCGACCTTGCGCAGCGTGTTGACGACGACGTCGTAGTGGGCTTTGACGTTGCCGATGAGCGAGTTGGAGTTGGAGACGAGGATGGCCTTGGTGGGCGTGGGGATGTGGGTCTTGCCGGTGAGGACGTGCTCTTTGCGGGCGCCGGTGCGAAGGATCTTGTCGCCGTGGTTGAAGTAGTGGACCGATTCGAGGCCGTAGTAGCGTCGCACCTTCACCGGGCCACTGGCGGCGGCGGGATCGAGCTGCGGGTCGAAGGGGTTTTCCATGATGTACTGCGGCAGGCCGGAGAAGAACGCCCCGCGGTAGTTGCCCGCATAGGACCCGACGTTGCCGCCCAGGTAGCCGACATTGCGCGTCAGCGCCGCGACGAGGAACACCGCCCGGTCCTTCAGGTCGTTGTTGAAGAACTGGTTGGGCCCCATGCCCATGATGAACTGCGTCTTCTCCGGGTTGGCGGCGATGTCCCGCGCCAGCTTGCGGATCGCAGCCGCCGGGGCCCAGGTGAGCTTCTCGACCTGCTCGGGGGTGTAACTGTCGTCGAGCATCTGCCGCGTGACGGTCATGACCGTGCGGCACTCGACTGTCTTGCCGTCCGTCAACTCGACCTGCCACGCGCCCTCGAGCGCGGGGGTGAGGCCGGTCTCGACAAAAAACCTGCCGTACTTGTCGCGGTTCACTGCAACGGGGTGATTCGACGCCGTATCCCACATCACCGCGTCGCCCCAGGCCTGGCGCTTCTCCTCGCTGAGCACGGCGAACGGCTGCTGCCGCGGCGGCGGCGGCGCCTCGCCGGGCTGCAGCGTCTTCACCCCGTTGGACAACGGCTCGTGCCGATGGCCTGCGAACACCTCCGACGCCTTGAGCAGCTTGCCCGTGTCCATCCGCACCAGCATGGGCAGGTCCGTCGTCGCCGCCACCGTCTGGGCGTCATAGAGCTTCTCCCCGATGATCACCTGCGCCATCCCCAGCGCCAGCGCCGGCGTCGTGCCCGGTCGCACGATCAGCACCTCGTCGGCCTTGTTCGCCGTGGCGCTGTATTCGCACGCAATCACCACCACGCGCGTCCCCTTCATCCGCGCCTCGGTCATCCAGTGCGAGTCGGGCATCTTCGTGCACGTCCAGTTCATCCCCCACACCAGTGCCAGCTTGCTGTGCTCGATCGCGCACAGGTCGAAATCGACCGTCTGCTGGCCCGTCACCATCGGATGGCCCGGCGGCAGGTCGGTGTGCCACGAGTAGTTGTCCCACCCGCGGGCACCCAGGGCCTTGTCCGGGCCCGTGCCACGCAGCTTGTCGTCCAGCAGCGCCATCGCATTGGCGGCGCGGTACTGGGCGAAGATGCGGCTGACGCCCAACGCCGGCATCCCCCCGCGGAACTTGATCACCTGCGTGCCCGCGCCCCGCGTCGCCTCGACCATCAGCGGGTCGTAGCCCTGCGCAGCGAGCTTCTTCTGCCCGTCCTCGCCGCCGTACGTCCCGGCGATGTTCACCAGCGCCTTGGCCGAGTAGCGCCACGCCTCGTCCCAGCTCACTGCAACAAACCCGTCGATGCCGCGCTGCAGGTACTTGTCGGCATCGACCTTGCCCGTGACCGGGTCGCGCGGACAGCCGTCGTCCACCCACTGCTTGAACCCGCGGCGGACCATGGGCTTCTTGCAGCGCCGGTCGCCGTAGAACCGCCGCACCAGCGCCAGACCCTTCTGACAGATGCGCGGGTCCCACCGGTGGCTGGCGCGGTTGCCCTCCAGGTCGGTCGCCTGGCCGTAGCCGAACGTCGGCGAGATGCGCGTCACCACGCCGTTCTTCACGTGCGCCCACAGCAGGCAGTTGTGCGTGTCGTTGGGCGCACAGAGGAACGAGAACTTGCTGTCGCTGGCGTAGAGGTTGCGGTACACCTTTTCCCAGCCGCGATTGGGATAGCGCGTCAGCGGGTTGTCCACGATGACCGATTCGAGCCGGCCCGCCGCCGCCATCGCCTGGCTGCTGATAGCCATCCAGCTCGCCCCGGCCAGGCCCATCTGGCTCAGGAATCGCCGGCGGGTGAGGCCCGGCGGCATCGCGTCGCGGGACGCAGCAGGCACGGTGGGATCAGTTGTTGACATGGTGGACTCCTTCTTCATGGACCGGGAGAGATCTCGGGTGATTCGACGGCATACGTCGCCGCGTCGTCGGCTGCGACGTGCGGCGGCGGCAGGTGCGCCGACCATGCGGCGTGCAGCATCAGCGCCACGAGTGTCGCCGCCGACAGCGCCCCGGCGACCGTCAACTGCAGCGCGGTGACGCCGCGGGTCTGCGCTTCGGGCTGTCGTGCGTCGGTGTCGTGCATGGATGCGTCTTTCGTGCTCACGCCAGGGCGGTCCACGCCGCGAGGTACGCCAGTTGCATGCCCAGGAGGATGAACCAGCCCGTCCTCACGCCGCCCAGCGCAGGCGGCGGCGCGCCGACCAGCGACGGCCGGATCAGCGCCAGCGTCATCAGCGTCACCAGCGCGACCATGTGGAAGCCCTGCACCGTGACGATCGTCGCCAGGCAGCGCACCGTCAGGTCGCGGTCGGCGGCGTGAAACAGCGGGCGGGCCAGGCCGTCGATCGCGTGGGGCCACTGCGGCGTGCGATGCGCGGCCGCCAGCCCCGCAGCGACCGGCGCCGTCGGCGGCGACAGCAGCCAGCGCGGCGGCGCCGCGGCGATCGGACCCGTCGATTCCTCGCCGCTGACCGCCTCCAGCGTGCGCAGAAACGCCGTGATGTCGGCCAGGTCCGCATCCGTCAGCGCCAGGTTCCCGCCCCGCGCGGGCATGGCCCGGCCCATCTTGCTGTCGGGCGCATCGGGCGCGCGGCCCATCTTCAGAAAGTCCACGAGCTGCTGATCGGTGTGGGTGTCCAGCCCCGGGTTTCCCGCCAGCGCCAGGCCGATGCCCTCCACTCCTTCGCCCGCGCCGCCGTGACACGCGGCACATGACGTGCCGTAAAGCGTGCGTCCGTTGGCCAAGTCGGGTTCGCCGCCGCTCGCCGTAGCCGTCGGCGCGACGGGTGACGCCTGGACCGGTGGCGCCGCCGAACCGACCCGGACCACGTGCGGCGCACGCATCGGCTGCGGATAGCGCCACAGGCTCACGGTTTCAATCGCGCCCGCCGCCAGCGTGGCGCAGCCGGCCATCAGCGCCAGCGCCAGACACGCCATCGCCACGACGGCCTGACTCGCCGCCACCGCTCGCCGCGCCAGCCCCGCCGCGACGCACCCGCTCAGCGCGCCCAGCCCCGCGATGAGAATCCACCCGACGTCGAAGTACCGCCACGCGTCGCGCACCGCCTCGGGCGATTGCTGGGCCAGCACGAGCATGAGCCCGACCGCGCCGCCCACCGCCAGCAGTTCGACGCCCAGCAGCGCGCACCAGCCCAATTGCCCGAACGTGACGGGATCGGCGGGCGCGACCGTGGCCATCGACGCGGATGGGGCGGGGTTGGCGCTCATGGCGTCTGGCCCTCCTCCTGCCGTCGCCGGTGAGTGTCGGCGAGCCACAGCGCCATCGCCCGCTCGATGGGGATGGCGACCTGCCCGGCCGCGCGGTCGCGCCAGGCGTAATGCTCCAGCCGCTGCAGTTGCCTTTCGCGCAGCTCGCGCGTGCGCCGGCTCAGCGCCTCGTGCATGCGCGGGGGGGTGAGGCGCGGATGGCCGGGCCACCACGCCGGAGCGCTGATAACCAGCGAGGCGGCGCCCACCGCCACGGTCATCGCCACCAGCAGGCCATAAGCGATGCGACGGCGGCGATCGGGCCCGGCGGCGGGCGGCAGCATCGTGTTGTGGGTCAAGTCATCGCTCACGTGCAACCTTACAGGTCAGATGTTTTCAAACGCCAGCGACTCGCGCAGGCGCGGATCGCCCACCGGCACCAGAGGCCCGACGCCCAGGCGCCAGACCAGCCCCGCGGCATACGCGCCGCCCACGGCCAGCAGCAGCCCGATCTCCATCGCGCCCAGCGTCAAACTCCCGGAAGGTTCGACCTCGGGCATGACCAGCCACACCAGGTCCAGCCAGTGCATCAGCAGCAGCCATGCCGCCCACGCCGCCAGCCAGCGCCGTCGCCGCTTGACGTGGCGCGACATGAGCCCGGCGAACGGCAGCACGAAGTGGCCCGCCAGCAGCACCAGCAGCAGGATCGACCAGCCGTTGGGCGTTGCAGTGGACGCTCCGCGATGCACCAGCCACGTCGCCGTCTCCGGCAGGTGGGCGTACCACAGCAGCATGTACTGCGAATAGGCGATGTAGGCCCAGAAAAAGACGAAGGCGAACAGCAGCTTCCCCAGGTCGTGCTGGTGCTCGATGCCGATCGCCTCCGTCAATGCGCCGCGCCGCTGCAGTCCGATCACGACCAGGATCAGCGCCGCCAGCGCCCCGATCACGGCGCCGGCGAAGATGTAGATCGCCAGCGCCGCGCTGTACCAGTGCGGGTTGAGCGACATGATCAGATCGTTGGCGGCAAAGGTGAACGTGAGGGCGTAGATCAGCGCCGCCGGGCCCGCCAGCGCTTCGCAGCGCACGGTCGGCGTCACGTCGTCGCGGTCGTCCTGCAGGCGACTCTGACGCCAGAACCACCAGCCCAGCCCCGACCACACCGCCAGGTACACGACCCATCGCCCCAGGAACGCGCCGGGGTTGAGCCATGGCCGCTTCTTCAGCGTCAACGCGTCCAGGTGCTGGTGGTGGTGCGCCGCCGCATGATCGACGTGATGATCGTCGGGCTCGTCGTGATGCGCCCCAGCGTCGGTCTCGACGTGCCACACCGCCCACGGGTAGATGATCGTGCTGCCCAGGGCCACTGTCGCAGCCACGGGCGCGAACAGCAGCGCCACTACGATTGTGTTGGCCGCCATCGCTTCGGCGACGCGGCGCACCAGCACGGACCAGCCGGCCCGCATCAGGTGCTGGATGAACACGAAGAACAGCGCCCCCAGCGACAGCGTGAGCACGAACGCCACCGCCACCAGGTACGCCAGTGCGAACCGCTTGAGCCCTTGCGGGGCGACCGCCGCGTGTCCCACCGCCAGCGCCATTCCGCCCGCGGCGATCCAAAGGCACACGCGCAGCAACGCGCCGCGCTGCGCCCGCATGTCGCGGCCAAGCGCCTGCATCGACGTGGTTGTCGCGTCCGTGTGACTCAAGGGGTCTGCTCCTGCTGGCGGTCGAGCATCGACCGGGCCTCGGCGGGCACGTCGTCGAGCGTCGCCCGCTGCGACAACTGCAGCGCTCGGACATACGCCACGATCGCCCAGCGATCGTCGCGCCGGATCATCGAGCCGTGCGGCGGCATGGTGCGCACGCCGTGGGTGATGGCGCCGAACAGGTAGCCGTCGGGTTGCACCCGCACGGCGTCATCGTGCAGCGACGCGGCATGGACCCAGCCCGGCTCCTTCAACTCGATCGCCCGCTGGTTGACCGCGCCCTGGCCGTAGCCGTCGTGCCCGTGGCACGACGCGCAGTACGCGCCGTACATCTGCCGCCCGCGCTGCAGCAGCCGCTCGTCGATGCGAATCGACTCGGGCAGCGAGTCGGCGAACTGCATCGTCGTCGCGCCGCGCTCGTCGCGCACGGGGACGAGGCCCTCGGTGGCGTGAGCGTCGTCGATCCGGACGTCTCGGGCCACCGCGCCGGGCGGCGGCAGGCGCATCGCCCGACCGTCGGCGAACACCTCCGACGCCTGCTGCGGGCCGTAGCGCGGCTGATTGTCCATGTCCTGGATGAGGTGAACGCGAGGCTGGTCCTTGAAGCTCACCCGCGCCCGGGCGATCATCGCCAGCGGCGGCCAGGTCAGCGACACCACGATGAACAGCGTCGCCACCATCCACAGCGGCGGACGGCGCAGCCGCAGCTCGCGCCGCAGTCGGCCGGGCGAGGGGAACGGCACGCGCTCGTCCTGGTACGTGCTCACGACGGCTCCTTCTCCGTGATGCGCTCGATCCGCACCGCGTTGAGTGCGTGAAAGACCTCGCGCACCAGGCCTTCGTCGAACAACGGATCGCCGCTCTCGACGACGATGCAGAAGCGATCGCGCGTGACGCCTCGGAACGCGCTGCTGTTGAACAGCGGGTTGTAGAGCATGGGCAGCTTGTTGAGGCCGAGCATGCCCAGGATCGTGCCGAACGCCGCCAGCAGGATGCCCAGCTCGAAGATGATGGGAATGTTGGCCGGCAGGCTGAACTCGGGCTTGCCGCTGATGAGAAAGTCGTACCCGCGCAGCTCCGACGGCACGCCGTCGAACGATGTGGCGTTGGTCCACCACACCAGCACCAGGCCCAGCAGCACGCCGGCGATCCCATGCACCAGCGCGATCCACGGCAGGATCGTCGGCCGCACGCCCATCGCCTTGTCCATCCCGTGGATCGGGAACGGCGAATGCACGTCCCACCGCAGGAAGCCCGCGTCGCGCAGCTTCTCGGCGGCGCCCACGAGCGAATCGACATCGCTGAACTCACCCAGCAGGGCGTACAGCTCCTGGTCGGGCGGGCCGGCGGGCGTCGGGTTGATCGGGTCGTTGAGCATCGTGGTGCGTCAGGTGAACCAGGGGCCCTTGCGCAGGTGCGGCGGCGTGTCCGGGTCGGGCTGGTAGTCGTAGCGGTCCGGCCCGTGCGCGGCGCGGGCCTGGGGCATCACCGTCTTGACCTCCGCCATCGCCACCACGGGCAGGAACCGGATGAACAGCAGAAAGAACGTGAAGAACAACCCGAAGCTGCCGGCGAACATCCCCAGGTCCACCCACGTGGGCGCGAAGTCGCCCCAGCTTCCGGGCACGAAGTCGCGGTGCAGCGACGTGACGATGATCACGAACCGCTCGAACCACATGCCCACGTTCACGCACATCGCCACCACGAGAATGATCCACACGTTGGTGCGGCAGGCCTTGATCCAAAGCACCTGCGGCGCGCCCACGTTGCAGATGACCATCACCCAGAACGCCCAGGCGTACGGCCCCAGCGGACGGTTCATGAACACGAACTGCTCGAACGGCTCGCCGCTGTACCACCCGGTGAAGAACTCGACGCCGTAGGCGTAGGCCACGATCAGACCCGTGCCCAGCAGCACCTTGCACATGTTCTCCAGGTGGCGGATGGTGATCAGGTCCTTCAGACCCAGCCACTGCCGCGCGGGGATCGCCAGCGTCAGCACCATGGCGAACCCGCCGAACACCGCGCCGGCGACGAAGTACGGGGGCAGGATCGTCGTGTGCCAGCCGGGCAACTGGCTGGTGGCGAAGTCGAACGCCACCACGCTGTGGACCGAGAACACCAGCGGCGTGGCCAGGGCGGCGAGAATGAGATACGCCCGCTCGAAGCGATGCCAGTGGCGGTTGGACCCGGTCCAGCCCAGTGCAGCGATGCCGTAGAGAACCTGCGCCACGCGGCCGCGGGCGCGGTCGCGCAGCGTCGCCAGGTCCGGGATCATCCCCACGTACCAGAACAGCGCCGACACCGTGGCGTAGGTCGAAACGGCAAACACGTCCCACAGCAGCGGGCTTCGCGCCTGAGGCCACATGCCCATCTGGTTCGGATAGGGGAACAGCCAGTACGCCAGCCACACCCGCCCGACGTGGATCGCCGGGAACAGCCCGGCGCACATCACCGCGAAGATCGTCATCGCCTCGGCGAAGCGGTTGATGCTGGTGCGCCAGTTCTGCCGCAGGAGGAAGAGCACGGCGGAGATGAGCGTGCCCGCGTGGCCGATGCCCACCCAGAAGACGAAGTTGGTGATGTCGAACGCCCAGGCGACGGGGTTGTTGTTGCCCCAGACGCCGACGCCGGCGGTGAAGAGATAGAGCACCGTCACGCCCAGCAGCGCCAGCAGCGACAGTGACACCGCCATGCCGATGTACCAGGCGAGGGTGGGCCGACCCAGCGCGAGGTTGGTCACGGTGTCGGTGACGGAGCCGAAGTCGTGCCCGCCCAGCACCAGTGGTTCGCGGCGTCGCGGATCGTCGCCGGCGTTGTTCACGACGATGTCGTGGGGCACGGCCGTCATGCGTGCGCCTCCTGTGCGGCGGCGGCGGGATTGCGCAGCTTGGCGAGATAGCGCGTGCGCGGCCGCAGGTTCAGCAGGTCGTCGAGCATGCCGTAGGCCCGCGGGTTGGCGTGCAGCTTCGACACCGCGCTGTTCGGATCGTTGAGGTCGCCGAACACGATCGCCTGCGTCGGGCACGACCCGGCGCAGGCCGGCACGACCTCGCCGTCCATAACGGTGTCACTGTCGCGCCTCCCCGCTGCGTGTTCGAGCTTGGCGTGGATGCGCGCCGACTGGATGCGCTGCGTGCAGTAGGTGCATTTCTCCATCACCCCGCGCATCCGCACCGTCACGTCCGGGTTGAAGGCCATCGCCTTGACCTTGTCCAGGCTCTGCTCCTGCTGCCGGTCGGGAATGCCCAGCCACGGCGGCGTATCGCCCACGGCGCGGGGGTCGCGGCTGTGCCAGTCGAAGTAGTTGAAGCGGCGGACCTTGTAGGGGCAGTTGTTCGAGCAGTACCGCGTGCCGATGCAGCGGTTATAGACCATCGTGTTGAGCCCCTCGCTGTCGTGGACGGTGGCGGCGACGGGGCAGACCTGCTCGCACGGCGCCGTCTCGCAATGGGCGCAGGCCAGCGGCTGATGCACCACCTGCGGGTTGTCGGCCCCCTGCCGAGGATCGTCCTTGTAGTAGCGGTCCACCCGCAGCCAGTGCATCTCGCGGTGACGCGCCACCTCCTGCTTGCCCACGATCGGCACGTTGTTCTCCGCCTGGCACGCCACCAGGCAGGCGTTGCACCCAATGCACTTGTTCAGATCGATCGCCATGCCCCAGGCGTGCGGCCGATTGAAGGCGTGCGGCGGCTCGTAAAGTTTCAGCGCTACGGCGCGACCCTTGGGCTCGAACACGTGCGGGTCCCGACGGTACGCCTCCAGCGTCGCCTCGTGGATCAGCAGCCCCGACTGGCCCGGCGCTCCGACCCGCCGGGCGCGGGCGCCGGCCCCGACCGAGTCCATCAGGTGGTGGTCCTGCGTCATCACCAGGTCGTAGCGGCGGCCGGTCTTTTCGAGACGGTCCACTGCAACAATGTAGTCCTGCGTCGCCGGCCGTAGCGGATACACGTCGTGCCCGACGCCACGCCCCACCCGCCCGGCGACGCGACGACCATAGCCCAGCGGCAGCACCAGTGCCCCCGACGCCACCCCGGGCTGGATCATCACCGGCAACTGCAGCACACGATCGCCAGACGCCACCTCGATCACGTCGCCCACGGCAATCTGAAGCCGCCGGGCATCGGCCACGCTCATCAGCGCTGCGTTGTCCCACACCAGTTGCGTGACCGGATCGGGCATCTCCTGCAGCCAGCCATTGTTGGCCCAGCGCCCGTCATGCACGCTGGCGTCGGCGACGAACACCGCCTCGAACGGACGGTCCGGCTCGACCTCGCCCGCGGCCGTGTCGATAGGCGCCTGCGCGGCACGCGGACGAACCGGCGGCCACGCGCTGCCCGCCACCACGCCGTCACGCAGCGACTGCTGCCACGCACCGTCGAAGTCCACCCCGCCGATCATCGGCCGCAACGTCTGCTTCACCAGCTCCTGGCCGTCGGCCTGAGTCTCGCCGGCGAGCAACGCCGTCACCTCGATCGCCGATCGCCCGTTGTTGAGCGGCAGGATCATCGGCTGCTGGATGCTGATCGTGCCGTCCCACGCGCGACCGTCGCCCCAGCACTCCAGCTCGTGCGCCCGGGGCAGGTGCCACTGCGCCGCGGCGCTGGTTTC
Source organism: uncultured Phycisphaeraceae bacterium (assembly GCA_964518335.1). GTDB lineage: Bacteria > Planctomycetota > Phycisphaerae > Phycisphaerales > Phycisphaeraceae > CAZFDT01. The sequence continues at coordinate 83,589 of CAZFDT010000002.1, read as the reverse complement.
GTTGTAGTGCGTCGCCAGGTGGATCGCGCAGCCGGCGCGATCGAGCACCAGCCCGCCGTCGTACACCGGGTTGCCGCCGAGTACGAGCAGGGTGTGGACCTGGCCGGCGTCGAGTCGCTGCTGCACGTCGCGCAGGTCCGCGGCGGCGCGGCCGGGGTCCGGCTCGTCCGTGTAGCGAAGCGTGCGCCCGACGGCGTCGAGCCGGTGATTGATCGCGTGGGCCAGGGCGTGCGCCGTCGGCGGCTGCGCCGGGCCGGTCGCCACCACCGCCGCGCCGCGGTGCGCCAGCAGGTCGGCCGCCAGTCGATCGATCCACGCCGCCGCGTCGGCGGGCAGCGACGCCGCCAGCGCGGGCACGTCCAGGCGCCGCGCCAAGTGCGCCAGTGCTGCAGTGACCTGCGACGGCCGCAACGGCAGGCGATGATCCGCCACCCCGCCGGTGATGCTCATCGCGCTCTCGATGGCGTACAGGCGATTCATGCGACCGGCGTCGCCGCTGTCGCGGCCGGCGGCCCAACCCCGCGCCAGTCGCTGACGCGACGGGTGCGAACCCAGCAGATCGGCGTCGAAACACGCGATCACCTGCGCCGCCGCCAGATCCAGATGCGCCCGCAGCGGCTGCCCCAGCGCCATCGCGCTGCCCTGCACCTCGTGATCGCGGTGCAGCGGGCAGTAGCTGCGCCACGCCGCGCCAGGCCAGGCCTGCTCGAACGCCGCACGCAAACGCGTCAGCGTCGGCGACGCGCTGGGCTCGCTGAGCACCACCAGCCCCTCGCCGCGCCGCGGCTGCAGCTCGTCCAGACGCCGACGCAGCTCGATGGTGAAATGGTCCCACGAGCGGATCGCCGGCTGCAGTTGACCCGCCGCGCTATGCAGCACCCGCCGACTGCGATCCGGGTCGTACAGGTCCAGCACGCTCGCCTGCGCCACGGCGTCGGCGGCGCCCAGCGAATCGGGGTGCGACGGGTTGCCTTCGATCTTGATCGGCCGGCCGTCGTAACAGCGTGCCAAGACGCCCAGCGCCACCCCGTCGCGCTCGAGCATCGTGGCGTACCACAGCGCCTCGCCCGGCGACATGCCCTCGGGCCTCGAAGCGAACGGACGGATCTCCTGCTCCGGCCAGCGGCGACAGCCCGTGAGCGTCAGCCCCGCCAGGCTCAGCGCCGCGGCCATCACCGACAGAAACTGCCGCCGCGTGTGACCGCCCGCCGTCGGCGGCTCGTACCCGACAAACTCATCGCCCTCGGCGGCCCCGGAACTCGCGGAGTCCGCGCCACCCGACGCCACGTCCGGGGGCGCCGCACGCTGCGCCAGGCTGCGCCAGTACGCGCGGTTTTCGAGATGGCCGCCTATCGATGGCATGTCGAGCAACTCGTCATGAAGGTTGGGTCCGCGATCGTGCGCTCCATCGGTCGGGGCGCGACGCCAGGCGACTGCGGCACCCGGCCGTCGCGCATCGCCTGCCAGTCCATGTTGGTCACCTCTTCCGGCGGGCGCAGGTGCGGCTGGGGGTCGCGGTGACAGTCCAGGCACCACGCCATCGACAGCGGCTGGCTCTGGAACACCTGCGTCATCTCATGGACCTCGCCGTGGCAGTTCGCGCAGCCCACGCCTTTGGCCACGTGCGCCGCGTGGTTGAAATAGACGTAGTCGGGCAGGTCGTGCACCTTTTTCCACGGCAGGGCGTCGCCCTCGGCGAAGCTCTTGCGCACCGGCGCCAGGGCGGCGCTGTCGGGCTTGATCGTGCTGTGGCAGTTCATGCACGTCTGCGTCGGCGGCACCGCGGCGAACGCGGCGTGCTCGACCGTGTTGTGGCAATAGCGGCAGTCCATGCCCAGCCCTTTGACGTGCAGCCCGTGGTCGAACGGGACCGGCTGCTGCGGGCGATACCCCACGTCGGTCGTCCACGGCGACAGGCCCAGCACCGCCACCGTGGGCAGATACGTCGCCAACCCGATCGCCCCGATCACACCTGCCGGCAGCAGGTAATTGGCCCAGCGCGGGAAACCGAAGCGGGGCTCGGCTACAGACTCTGGCGGCTCAGATAGCGGCATCGCATCGCACCGTGATCGAATGGGTCCACCTTACCGGCCCCGGATAATAAGTCAAATGGATATACATATACACTTATCGACGTTTGTCGAACCCGCCGGCCACGCGCTGTGCCAACGCGTGCAGCTTCGCCTCGTCCACGTCGATCTTGTTCTTGCAATACCCCAGCTCGTGCAGGCGGATGTGCCGCGTCATGCGCTGGCCGGCCTGCTCGAACACGCCGCGGCCGCACTCGATCGGACAGCCGTCGATCACCCAGGCGTCGCGCCGCCGAAGCTGACGCAGGAAGCCCGGCCGCAGCGCCGCCACGCCCGCCAGACAGGACATCTCCGCGTCGCCCCGCCGCGTCAGCGCCAACCCCAGATCGTACGCCAGCTTCCCCGCGTCCGAGCAGCCCGCACAGGCATAGACCAAGGGCGGACGATCGGCCTGGCGCTGTGCACCGGCTGGCGCCGAGGCACGCGACGGCGAAGGGTCGGCATCGTGCTGCTCGATCATGGCGATCCCGTGGACCAGAGGTGTCAGACCATCACAATACCATTGCGTCTGGTTTACCTGGTCCATCATAACCCCGGAAAACTGGATGTCAACATCCATTTTTGCCCGCGGCCATGACGTGACGCCATGGGCATGGCGCTCCCCTCGAACGGTGGCGCCGCGCCGGCCGGCGACGCCGCCGCATCAGCCCGCCTGCCGCTGCCGGTCCGTCGCCCGCTGCAGCGCCCGCTTTTCGGCCCGGGTCAGGCTGTGCAGCCCGTGCTCGCGCACCTTGTCGAGAATGCGATCGACCTCCGCCTGCTCGCGCATGCGGTCCTGCTGCGCTTGACGAGCTTGACGCTCCCAGCGTTGGTGCGGGTCGCGCCTGGGCAGTCGCAGCCGCTCAACCCAGCCCAGGAGCCTTGGCGACTTGACGAAGAGGAACCCCAGCGCCGCGCCGCCGAGGTGGGCCGCTTCGCCGCCGGCGTTGCGCGAGCCCACGGCCAGCGAGATCACCGCCAGCCCCAGAAAGATCATGGCCATGGTGCGCATCGACATCGGGATGGGCGGGAAGATCAACTGCACGCGATGCCGGGGAAACAGCGCCGCGCAACCCACGAGGATCGCAAAGATGCTCCCCGAGGCTCCGACGAGAATGCCGCCGCGTCCCGACGGGATCAACCCCGGCACAAACGACAGCAACGTGAACACGACCGCGCCGCACGCCCCGCACAGCAGGTAAAAAGCCACGAACCGCCGACTTCCCCACCACTGCTCCATCAGCGGGCCGAAGAAATACAACCCGATCATATTGAAGAGCAGGTGAAAAAAGTCCAAATGGAGAAACTGATACGTGAACCAGCGCCACACCTGCAGGTCGCGCAATGCCAGGTCGACGTTGAAGCAGCCCCAGAACGTCGGCGACAGCGTCCCGGCCCGGCTGCTGCCGGTGAGGATCGCATCCAGCACGAACACGATGCAGTTGACCACCAGCAGCCAGGTGACCGCCGAGTGGCCGCTCAGACGGTGTGCAAACCCGACGCTCGATTCCTCGCGCGAGTAATCGCGGTCTTCCCAGCCCATCAGCGGTCTCCGTGGGAGTCGGGGGCGAAGGTGTGGTGGTACAGCAGCAGGGCGATGGTCTTGGCGTCGCGGATGCTGCCGTCGCGGATCATGGTCAGTGCCTGGGGCATCGAGAGGACCTGGGGGGTGATGCGTTCGGTCTCGTCCAGGTGCTGGCCGACGTGGCGCAGGCCGGTGGCCCGGTAGCCGCGCATGAATTCGGTGCAGAAGCCGGGGGTGGGGTAGAAGCTCGTCAGGGGCGTGAGAGTGTCGGCCTCGTAGCCGGTTTCCTCGATCAGCTCGCGGGCGGCGCAGGCGTCGGGGTCCTCGCCGGGTTCGAGCGTGCCGGCGCAGACCTCCCAGAGGGTCTGGCCCACGGCGAAGCGGTCGTTGCGGATGAGCACGACGTCGCCGTTGTCGAGCACGGGCAGCACGACGACGGAGTCGGGCGGGCGAACGATCTCGCGTCGCATGACGCCGCCGGAGCGTCGGGGCAGCTCGACGGCATGCACGTCGAAGCGCACGCCCTTGAAGACAACCGGCGCGGCCTGGAGGGCTGGGGGGAGCATGGCCGCATTGTAGGGTTTCACCACGCGGCGGGCGGTCTATACTCTGCCGCTATGCAACTGGAAATCGTCGAGCTGTCGGGATCGTCTGGGGCGATGGGCCAGGCATTTGGCGAGTCGTGCCGCGACGAAGTGCGCGAGCTGTGCGAACGTCGGCTGCGTGCGGCGGCGGCGTTCGTGGCGGAGCGACGCAACGGCGCGGTGACGCGCGACGACGTGCTGGCGGCCGCGGCGCGATGCCTGGCGATCTGCCGGGCGTGGGACCCGGCGGGTTACGACGAGTTCGCGGGCATCGCCCACGGAGCGGGCGTGGATGAAGCGACGTTGTACGCGATGCAGGGCCTGACCGATCTGCGCGACCTGCTGGGCATCGGCGGCGAGGCCGAGGACGAGGGCTGCTCGGCGTTTGTCGTCGCCGACGACCGCGCCGCCGGCGGGCGCCTGCTCGTGGGGCAGAACTGGGACCTGGCGAGCGACAACATGCCGTTCGTGCGCCTGGTGCATCGCCGGCCCAGCGAGGGGCCGCGGACGTGGAGCCTCACGCTCACCGGTTGCCTGACGCTCATCGGCGTCAACGACGCGGGTCTGGCGGTGGGCAACACCAATCTCAAGACCACCGACAACCGACCCGGCGTGCAGTACCTGGCCCTGCTGCACCGGGCGATCGGCTGCACGAGCCGGGACGCGGCGGCCCAGGCGATCATGAGCGCTCCGCGGCTGGCGGCGCACTTCTACTACCTCGCCGACGCCGCCGGCCGGGCCACGCTGCTCGAATGCAGCGCCGCCCGCGCCTGCCGCACCGACGTGACGCGCGGCACAGCAGTCCACTGCAACCACGCCATGGCCCCCGCCATCGCCGCGATCGAAGCGCCGCACGGAACCGACTCCACCTGCCATCGCCAGGCGAGGCTGGAGCATCTGCTGCAGTCACACCCCGGCCCGATCGGCGTGGCCGACCTCAAGACCATGCTCGCCGACCACGACGGCGGCGACGAGGCGATCTGCCGTCACCACGTGCCCCCCAACGACATCAGCACGAACGCCTCCGTCATCATGTGCCCCGCCACGGGCGAGATTCACGCCTGCCGCGGCCAACCTCACGTCGGCCAGTGGCTGACGCGCGCGTTCGGCACGACACACCCAGGACCGACGACCGCATGAACGACCTTGCCATCATCGACGGACACGTGCACTTCGTGCGCCCGGAGCATGGCCCCCGGTTGTTGGCCGACCTGAGGCATACCGGCGTGCGGCAGTTCGCCATCCAGGTGATCGGCCGCGACTATGGCGATCCCGACGGCGAGCACCAGGCGATGGCGATCGAGCTCAAGCGGCAGATGCCCGGCGAGGTGTTCGTGTTCGGGGGGCTGGACTATCGTGAGGGGCGCTTGCCGTTCGACGAGCAGTTGCGGGCGCTGATGGCCGGCGGGTGCGACGGCCTGAAGATGCTCACGGGCAAGCCCGACCGCCGCAAGAAGCTGGGCCTGCCGCTGGACGGCGCCGAGCTGCAGCCGATGTTGCAGTTGGCCGAGGAGAGCGGGTTCCCCGTGCTGTGGCACGTCGGCGATCCGCCCGAGTTCTGGTGCGAGAGGACGACGCCGCTGTGGGCGAGGCGGCGTGGCTGGTGGTACGACGCCACGCATCCGACCAAGGCCCAGATCGATCGGGAGATCGCCGCGGTTTTTCGCCGCCACCCGCGGCTGAATCTGATCCTGCCGCACTTTTTCTTCCTCGCCGATCGTCTCGACGACGCCGCGCGGCTGCTCGACGAGCACCCCAGCTACAGCCTCGATCTCGCACCCGGCGTCGAGATGTTCCACCACTTCACCGCCCGGCGCGACGCGGCGAGGGCGTTCTTCATCAAATACGCCCAGCGCATCATCTTCGGGACCGATTTCGGCATGGCCTTCGGATGGAGCCCCGACCGGGGCATGATGATCCGGCGGTTCCTGGAGACGGACGAGGCCTTCGACGTGCCCGACGATCCGGCGATGTCGCCGGACGAGCGCCCGCCGCTGCGCGGGCTGGCCTTGCCGCGCGAGGTGCTGCAGTTGATCTATGCCGAGAACTTCCGCAGGAAAGTGGCGGCTGCGCCGCGACCGCTGCGCGACGTCACGTGAGCGCGGGCTGCTGATAGGAGCTGCGCACCTTGCCGCTGGGGTCGGTGCTGGACTTCCAGTCGCAGGGGTGGGCGCGGTCGCCCAGGTGGAAGTCGGCGTCGTAGAGGCCGGCCAGCTCGTCGAGGGTGGCCTGCGACAGGGGCGGCTCACTGCAACGTGCGGCGTAGTCGGCCAGGTCGGCCTGATTGGTGATGTTGGGCTCGATACTGACGAGGGTGGGCAGGCTCGCCAGCCAGCGCATCGCCAGGCCGCGGATCGTCGTGCGCTCGCGTGCGGCGATGGGGCGGAGGATGTCGTTTTTCTTCAGGCCGTAGATCAGCCAGTCCTTGTCGCGGAACTTGCGGTGGTCCCATTCGGGGAAGGTGTGGCTGGGGGACGTGAACTCCTCGTCGAGGATGCCGGAGTTGGTGGGCACGCGGGCGATGACGCCGCCCCGGCCTCTGGCGGCGGCGATCTCGCAGAACTCGCGGCCGGGGTCCTGCTCGTAGAGGTTGAACACGGTCTGGACGACGTCGGCGTCGTGATCGAGGAAGGCCTTGTAGCCCTCCTCGCGCCAGCCGATGGCCGGGCCCAGGGCGACGCCCCAGTGACGGATCTTGCCTTCCTGCTGCAGTTGCCGCATCAGCTCGAACAGCTCGTCGCTGAACTGGGGGAGCTTGAGGTTGTGGGCCTGCACGAGGTCGAGGCAGTCGATGCGCAGGCGCTTGAGCGACTGCTCGATGTCGAAGCGGACGAACCTGGCGGAGAAGTCCTGCTTGCGTTCGCGGTGGCCGCCCTCCTCGCCGGGGTCGCCGTAGAAGTCGTAGCCGTATTTCGTCGAGATGACGAGGTTGTCGCGGCCGGCGTAGTCGATGGTGCGGGCCAGCAGATGCTCGGCTCGGCCGTTGCCGTAGGCGGCGGCGGTGTCGAAGAAGTTAACGCCCAGGTCGAACGCCTGGTTCTGCAGGGCCACGCCGTCGTCGTCGGAGAAGTCGCCCCACCAGTTGGTGCCGAAGACGAAGTTGCCAAAGCCCAGGAGGCTTACGCGCAGGTCAGTGCCGGGGATGGTTCGGTAGTGCATGGTGAGTGGGGGATGATAGACGAGGCGTCATCGGCCGACGGCGGCGTGCTTGATCTCGAGTCGGCGCATCTCGGTGCGGTAGGGCTCGCCGCCGAGGTTGGGGTCGAATGCGACGAGTTCGCGCACCTTGGCGGGGATGCCCTGCGTGCCCTCGCCCAGCGCGTCGGCGATCTGCATCCACCGCATCCACGCGTTCCAGAACGCCGGCGGGAACGGCCCCTGCGCAAAGCCGAAAATCAACTGCTTGTACTGCTCGGCGGCGGCCACCAGCGTGTCCCGGCTCGTCACCTGTCCGCCCTGCAGACCCGCGGCGAAGAGCGTCTCGGCATACTCCTGGATCACCGTGCCGTCGTGCTGGTACTGCGGGTCCTTGGCGATCGGACCCATGAGCTTGAGCGCGTCGTCCGGCTTGCCCGCCAGGCGCAGGGCCTTCACGTACACCATCTCGTAGGCGATCATGTCCTCGCGGGGCAGGCCACGCTTCTTGGCCCAGTCCAGCAGCAGCTCCGCCAGCGCCGAAGCGGTCTGGGCGCGGCTGGCGGCCTTGGCGAGCAACTCGGGCCGGTTGGCGACGTTCTCCTGCTTGTTGGCCTCGCCGCGCAGGTGGTCGATCTCGCGCTCCAGCCGGTCCAGCACGCCGCTGATCACCGGCGCCGCGTCGTCGGGCGCCTTGAGCATCATCTCGCGGGCCTGCTCCTCCAGCTCCTTGTGACGATCGGCCTGGGCCAGTTGAATGATCTTGCGCTCGTACACGCCACGCACCAGGTCCTTGTCGTCGGCGTGATCGCGCTCGAAATCCTTGACCAGGTCCAGCGCCTCCTGGGGCTTGCCCTCGGCCACGCGCAGGTCAAACAGCGTCAGCGTCACCCAGCCCTGCGTCTCCTTGAGCAGCGGCACATCCGCAGGCAACGCCGTCTCCAGCGTGCGGTTGGTTTCCTCCAGCACGAACAGCGCCGCGTCGATCGCTTCGGTCCGCGCCCTGGCGCGCTCGGCGGCGGGCGCGTTCTCGTAGGCCTTGAACATTGCCGTCACCCATTCGCTGCGCGCCAGGGCATAGGTCGCATGGCCCGGCGGCACGTCGCGGTAAATCGCCGCCGCCTCGGCGTACTTGCCCGCGGGTACCAGCACGGTGTAGGCGTAATACACCCGCGCGTTGTGCGCCTGGATCGACATGGGGAACTGCTTGAACAGCAGCTCGACCGCACGCAGGTACGCTTCGCGCACGCCCGGGGGCTTGATCGGCGCGTCGAACACCGGCCGCAACGCGCTCTCGGCGTTGCCCAGCGCCTCGACGGCCTCGGGTGCCTCGGGCGTCTTCTCGGCCATGTCCGTCCACAGCTTGGCGGCCTTCAGCAGCACCTCGGGCTTTTCCGGGTCCTTGAAATACTCGGCGTAGGCCAGGTTCAACAGGCCCTTGGCCGCGATCTTCGGATCGAGATTCGGCCGCTCCAGCAGCACCGTCAGGATGCGAACGGCGCGATCGAACTGGGCGTCGGCCTGCCGGAAAAACTCCTCGGCCTCGGCGGTGCGACCGCCCTGCCGCGCCAGGTGGCCCTCGTTCCAGATGTCCTGGCCCCCGATCCGCGCCAGCTCGCCGATCGACGCGAGCACCACCGGCGGCTGCTTCGACAGGTCCGCGCCGTCGGGAATCGAATCGGCCCAGCGCGGGTAGATCACCGACACCTTCAGCGCCTCACGCTGCTCCTCGGGCAGGTTCCGATCCGCCAGCAGGGCCAGGTACGGCTCGTACGCCGAGTCGGGCGAAGTCTTCAGCAGCACCTGATGCTGCTGGTCCACCACCAGCAGGCGCATGAACAGGTGTTGGACCGCCAGCGGGTGGAACTCGACCCGCGTCAGGTGGTCCATCGCCGCCAAGCCCTGCCCGGCGCCGGCCATGGCGCGACCCTTGGTCAGGCTCGCCAGCAGGTGCGTCAGGTCGTTGGCGTTGGCGTCGATCACCGTGTCGAGCGTGGCCATCGCCTCGGTGTGGTTGCCCAGCAGAGTTTTGGCCCGGCCCTGATACGTCAGCGCGACGAGCTTGCGCCCGCGCCGGTCGGCGGCATCCTCGGCGAGGAACTTGATCTTCTCGATCGTCAGCTCGCGCAGGCGCTTCTTCTCCTCCGCCGCCGTCTTGGCCTGGATCGGGACCATCTTGCTGTTGCCCAGCGCCTGGTAGTAGGGGTGGGCGTCGGGCAGCAGCGACGTGTAGTAGGCCGCCTGGGCCAGGTAATACTGCGTGCGGAAGTTGAAGTAGTCCTCCATCATCCGCGCCCACAGACCGGCGTTGACGCGCTGGCGCTGCTTGGCCTCGTCCTCGCGCGGCAGGGCCGACTCCAGCTCGAAGAACCGCTGCGACGCGTCGTTGAGGTGCTCGTACGCCGTCGCCGCCAGGCGCTCGAAATCGGCGCGCTGCTGCTTCGTGGGCACGCCCAGGTCGTAGAACTCACTGGCGTTGAGCCGCGAGTTCTGCAGGTAAACGTCCAGCAGCAGCTCGGCGTAATCGGTCTGCCAGATCGGTCGTTGCTCGTGCGCGTTGTGCTGCACGATGATGGACTCGTACTCCCTGACGATCTGCTCGAGGGCGTCGTCGCGGCGCTGAATCAGGTCCTGCTGGCTGGCGGGGTCGGGCTCGACGGCCGCCTGCGTGGCGAACTCGTCGATCTGCAGGCGGAACTGCGCGATGCGGATGAGCTGCGCCTCGACCGGGTCCTTAGGCGGCTCGACCTCGACCAGGTGCAACAGCAGCTCGCGCATCCCTTCGCGCTGCAGCGCGTCGATGAAACGGCCCTTGTCGAGGTTGGAGACCTGCGCGAGGACGGGAACGCCGCAAATCCACAACGACGCAACGCCGCACAGCAGCGTGAGACAGTGGCGCAGTCTTGTTGAGGTCATGGTCGCATTCATGTGTGTGGCGTTGTGGCGTGGTTCACTGCGTCGCCGTGGCGAAGCTCACCTTCTTGTATTCGGCGCCGACGGCGGCGTTGAACGTGTTGACCACGTGCTGCCACCGGACCTGGGCGTCGGGCTTGATGACGATCGGCTTCTTCTCCGGGTCGAACGTGCGGGTCACCGCCAGGTCCTTGAGCATGCGGCCCAGGCCCACGAAATCATTGGGCGCCTCGGGGAAGCCTTCCAGTCGAATCTGGTAATGCTCCAGGCCCGCCGAGGCGACGCTGATGAACAGCGGCGGATCGGGCGGCTCGAGCGTGCTCTCGACCGGCGCGTTGCCCTCCTCGGGCAGGCGGGCGGTGAGCACGCCCTCGTCCATGGTGAAGTTGGCGGTGATGACGAAGTAGATCAGGAGCTGGAAGATCACGTCGATCATGGACGTGAGGTTGAGCTGCATGCGGGTCTGGGGCAGCTCGCGCTTCATGCGCGGGGAGGCGTGTCCGACGACCGACTCATCGGTCTGCGACGACAGGCTCGTGGCCGGGACGGGGTTGGTGCTCATGCGTGAACTCGGGGTTGGGTCTTACTCGTCGGCGCGGAAGGCGGTGTCCGCGACGCCCTTGTCGGGCATGTAGGCGACGAGGTTGACCTGCTTGACCTGCGCGGCGGCGATGGCGGCCATCACGTGCTGCACTTCCTCATAGTAGAGCGCCGCGTCGGCGCGGAGGATCACTTCCACGTTCGGGTTGGCGTCGATCTCGGCCTTGACGGCGGCGGTGATCGACTCCGGCTCATCGAGGCTGAACTTCTGCGCGCGAACCTGCACGAACTTGGACCGGCCGTCGTGCAGCAGCGGGTTGTCCTTGCGGTCGCGGAACGTGAAATCGGCGGGGGCGATGTTGATGATGCACTGCGTCTCGCTCACCAGCTCGCGCGTCTTGGGCTTGTCCAGCGTCGGCGGGATCAACTCCACGATCTGGTCGGCGACGATATTGTTGACCAGCATGAAGAAGATGATGAGCTGGAACGTGACGTCGATGAGCGGCGTCATGTTCATCTCCGGCGTCACGTTGCCGCGCTTGAAGACTTTGGACATGGCGGGCTCCTGGGGAGGAGGTGGTCTTGGTGTCTGGGTGTCTGGTACCAGACTACCCAGACCTCTTAGGCACCTAGACCATTACTCCGGCTTGGGCACGGCGCGGGGTCGGTCGGCACGGGCGGGGGCGGCGCCGGGCGCGGGAGCGGCGCCGGACGATGCCGTGGCCGGCGCGGGCGTCGTGGGCTTCTTACCGCCGGGCTTGAACGGGCGGATGATGTCCTCGGCGATGAGCAGCCCTTCGGCGGTCAGCGCGTCGATCTTGTTGCGCAGCAGCGAGTACGACGCCAGCGCGGGCATGGCCACGACCAGACCCCAGAACGTGGTGACCAGCGCGGTGGAGATGCCGCCGGCCAGTTCCGCCGGGTCGGGTCGGCCGCCGGCCTCGACCAGCTTCTGGAACGCCACGATCATGCCGTACACCGTGCCGAAGAGTCCCATCATCGGGGCGATGTTGCCCAGCAGGTTCAGGTACTCGATCGGGCGGAGGATCTTGGTCGTCTCGGCGTCGCCCTCTTCCTCGATAGCGCGTTCCATCGAGCTGTAGCCGTTGGTCGCCTCGCTCATCGCCGCCGACAGGAGCTTGCCCAGGTAGCTCGGGTCATTGTCGGCCGCTTCGATTGCCTCGCGGTACTTCTTGGCGGCCAGCAGCTCTTCCATCTCGGCGCGGGTCTCGTCGGGCAGCAGGTTCTTGCGCGTGTAACGCATGAAGAACTGGATCATCAGCCCGACGCTGGCCGCCGACATCAGCAGGATGAACCAGATGATGGCGATGCCCAGCGCGTCGCCCGAGAGGAAGAACATCTCGAGCATGCTGGTGGTTTTGGCTTCGCCGGTGGTCTGCGCGACGACGGGCGCGACGGCGACAAGCGGGAGGGCGGCGGCCCACAGTGACGTTCCAAGACGCATGTGCTCTCCTTACGAGGTTGCCAGTCGGTGTGGCGTTCGGGTGCGGGGTGAGGCGTGTGGTGCGTGCATCATGGACCGGCCAGCGACTCGTTGAGCTGTCGCAGCCGATCGAAATAGTCGGGGGGCGTCTCCTCGGGGTCGCCCAGCGCCATGTCCGCGGCCTGGTACAGCCGGCGGGCGATGTCGGGGCGACCGATCTTCTGATGCACGTAGCCGGCCTCCACCAGCGCCGCGCCTTTGTAGCGGCTGGCGGGGAAATGCACGATCACGCGCATGAAGCTGATCCCGGCGTCTTTATACAGTTTCTCGGCGGTTTCGTCATCCGTCGCCGCGTCGGCCAAGCCCAGTTTCGCCCGGCCGTGCTGGTACAGCTTCAGCGACAGATCGCCCGACGACAGCAGCGCCGTCGCCGCCGCCGCCTCGGCCTCGGCGAACTGGCCGCCGCGCAGCAGCTTCGTCACCGCGTCGTCCTCGATGAAGTGCGGCAGCACCACCGCCGACTTGGGCGCCGCCGGCGTCGGGGGCGCGGCCGTACCATTGGCCGGTGTCGGCGGCGTCACCACGCCCGGCGCGGTCTCGGTGGGCTGCGCCCCGGCGTCCTTGACCAACTCCGTCAGCGCCGCCGCCGCCTCGGCGATCGCGCCTTGCTTGGGCAGGCGCGCACCGGCCGCCGCCAGCCGCTGCTTGATCGCCGCCTTGGTCTTGTCGTCGGCCGCCGCGACCGACGCCGTCGGCGGACTGGCCAGGTAGAACTCATCGATGCTGGGCGTCGTCGCCAGGGTTACGAACGCCTCGGCGGCGACGTCGGCCTTGCCGGCGCGATCGGCGGCCTCCATGAGCAGCTTGCCCGTGTAGCGCTGCAGCCACGGCTCACGCGCCGCCCCGCGCAACGTCGTGAGGTGACGCAGCGCCTCGCTGTCGTCACCGGCCTCCAGCGCCGCCTGCGCCTGCGCCATCGCCGGGTAGCGGCCGAGCTTCAAACCTTCGAGTCGCTCCAGGGGCTGGCTCACTTCGCCGCCGCCCGCCGCCAAGTACACGATCTGGCCGTCCACCACGCCCTGCACCGCGACGTTGTCAATCCAGAACCCGCCGATCTTCACCGAGTCCTGCGCCGCCGCCAACCCCGGCAGGAGCAGCAGGCACATCCACGCAGCCGTCAGTCGTGTTCCTGGCATCAAGCGTCACCTCGACAACAATAGGCCAATCGCCCGCCACGGCCTAAATACGCCGGGCAGGCCCAACGGTCAAACGCGCCGCGGCATCCCTCACCGCAGATACAGATCGCGCATCTCCACGTACCGATACTGTCCCCCCGTCTCCTCGGCGATTCGCTCCATCGTCCCGCGCATCCCCGGCACCAGCGTCAGCGGATCAGGATACACAAACTGGATCGCGTTGACCTTCACCCGCCCGCCCGTCAACCTCCGCACCGCGCCCAGCAGCTCGTCCTGACTGATCTCATACCTGCCGCGGCCCGTGATGTTGTCCGACAGCAGATGAATCAACTCGGGGCGGTGGCCGGCGGCCCGAGTCAGGGCCTCCACCGGATTGGTGATGCCAATCGGCACGATGCGGCCGGCCAACGGATCGATCCATTCGATCACGCGCTGCTTGTTGGCTGCCGTGGCCAACTGCATCCCGCCGGGCGCTTCCATCACCGCGGGCCTGCCGTCGCGCGATCCCGAGAAGAAGATCACCACAAACCGCTGGTCCTCGTGCAGCGTCGCAATGGCCCGGCTCAACTCGAGCAGCACAAACGGCAGCGTGTCGATCAACGACCCCGACGCATCAATCACAAACGCGATTCGCTTGGCGGGGGGCAGGCTGCTGGGATCGAACATCCGACCCTTGCCCACATCCACGCCCGACAAGCCCAGGGCGCCGGCAGATGACCCGGCGGTGGGCAGGCCCAGTCCGATGATGTGCCGGGTCCTGGCGTTCGTGACGCTCGACGCGTGGGAGGCGGGCGTCGTCGAAACGTTCGGGATGCGCCGGCCGCCTCGTTCGTCCTCGCTGGGTTCACGCAGCTTCGGAACGTCGAAAGTGATGTCCGGCATACGGTAGATTCCCGAGTCCACCACCGCCTGCTCCGGCTCCGGCGGCGTCAGCGTGCTCCAGACCAGGAACACCGCCAGCAACACCAGACCCAGGTGCATCAGCAGCGACACCGTCCACGGCAGCATCCGCCGCGATGTGTCCGTCACCGCCTCGCGCACCGATTCCCGATCGTCCGCCGACGTGTGGGCTTTGCTCATGGGAAGCCTCCGGGGCTCGCGGTTGGTATCGAACGTCGCCAGACGACTGGCGAGGATGCCTAGCGGATGCTCAGGCCCAGTTCGTGGGCATCGACGAATTTGTAGATGCCGCCGGTGTCCTCGGCGATGAGCTGGAGCGTGCCGCGCATGCCCGGCACGTTGCCCAGGGCGTCGGGATAGAGGAACTGGATGGTATTGATCTTGGTGTTGTCGCGGTTGGCGCGTTTGATGTCGCCCAGGAGGGTTTTCTGGTCCAGCTCGTAGATGCCGTCGCCGGTGATGTTGTCGGACAGGAGGAACAGAAGCTGGGGCCTGTAGGTCAGGGCCTGCTTGATGGCGGCGATGGGATTGGTCTTGCCTGCGGGAATGACGTTGCCCGAGGCGGGATCGATCCAGTTGATGACGGCCTGCTTGTTGTTGGCGTCGGCGCGTTTGAGGCCGCGCGTCGGGCCTTCGATGACCTTGGGCTTGCCGTCGAGGCCGACCTGATAAAAGACCACGGTGAACGACTGCTGCTCGCTAAGCTCGGCGATGGAGCGCTTGAGTTCGAGGATGACAAAGGGCAACGAGTCCATGAGCGAGCCGGAGGCGTCCACGACGTAGGCGATGCGACGGGCGTTGCCGCCGGTGCCGTAGAAGCCTACGCCGGTGTCCTGCCCGGCGCCGACGGCGGTGCCGATGGGACTGGCCTTGCTCGCCGCACCGCCCGCCAGCCCGATGAGCTGGGTCTGGGCCGTCACCTTGCTCTGCACCGTCGATTGCGGCGTCTGCGTGCGCGTGATGTTGCGCCGCTGGCTGGCCGAGGACTGCTCCTGCTGCCGCTGCATCTCGGTCATGGTGATCGGCGCGCCGGGCATCTCGCTGAGCCGCGCGATCGGGATGATGACCTCTTCCTCGTTGAGCTTCTCGATGTAGCTCCACACCAGGAACCAGGCCAGCAGCACCAGGCCCGCGTGCATCAGGACCGACACGCCCCAGCCCACCAGTTTGGCCGACAACGCCGCCGCCATCGCCTCCTTCACCGACTCCTCTTCCTCCTCCTGCGGACGGACGACGTCCGGGTCCGGCGGCAGCACCTGAGGCTTCTCGTTCTCGGCGGCAAATCGCAGTGAAAACATCGCATCACTCCCGCGGCCCAGGCCCCGCCGCCAACGGCCGACGCTTCCCTATCCTCTTATGACGAGCACCCATCCCAGCCGGTTCGCACCCGCCCCCCGTCAGGCACGCCATCGTATTCAATCCGAACCGCCCCGCTTTGTCCAGACCCCCCCGGAATTGCCCCCGGAATCACCCCGCAATCACCCCGGAATGCCCGCGAATGCCCCGTCGTGGCCCCGTGATGGTCCCAGCCGATCCATCGCAACCAACTCAACTTGAGGTCGCACCCAACAAGTTGCACGATCCGACCCACAAGTTGCCGCGCCCTACGCGCGTTCCACAGCGTCCGAGGCGCGGCGTCCGGCAACTTGCCCATGGCCACGTAGGGCAAGTTGCAGGTTCCGAGGGGCAAGATGACACCTCACAAATCGTGCCCCCCCCGGAAGGGCCGGAAGGTCTGGAAGGTCTCCTGTAAACACCTGCGGAAGTACCCAGGGCGCGGCGGCGCCTCGTTCCACCCGCCCCGCGGCGCGTTGGCTGGAGTTGCGAACATAATCCGAACATTATAATCGATTCCCCCGTCAGGTCAATGGTCGGGGTCACGGCGCCAAGGCAGAAACGAACCTCGAAATCCGCGCTATGGCCCTTGACAGGACTCGATAGGGCGTTAAACTTGACAACGCTACCAAGTCGAAGCGTTGGCAGATTGAGAGGAACCGGCAAAACCATGGCCACCCTGCACGAAATTGCGAAAGAAGCCGGCGTCTCGGTCAACACCGTCAGCCGCGTGCTCAACGGCAAAATCAAGGCCAACTACCCCGCCGTGGCCCGCAAGGCCGAGGCCGTCCGTCGCATCGCCGCCAAGCACGGCTACCGCCCCAACGCCGCCGCCCGCGCCATGGTCTCCCGGCGCACCCGACAGATCGGCGTGCTCGTGCCCAACAACCCCGGCAACCGCTTCACGCACCCGCTGGCCTACGAGACCATCCTCGGCATCAACGAGGGCCTGCAGAAGGCCGGCTACGTCATGAGTCTGGCCCGCATCGACGACGTGCGCGGCGACCTCGCCCGCCAATCCCGCGTGTTCGAGGAAACCATCCTCGACGGCATGATCGCCCTCGACTCCCTGCCCCCGGAAGTGGAGCAGCGCCTCGAAGAGATCATTCCCAACGTGGTGTGGTGCGACTCGAACGTCTGGCGCGAGCACGGCTGCATCCGCCGCGACGAGTACCAGGCCGGCCGCCTCGCCGGGACCGCCGCCGCCAAGGCGGGCTACGCCCGCATCCTGATGATGACCTACGCCCCCGAGCACCGGGTGCACTTCTCGGCGCGGCAGCGGTTCGAGGGCGTCAATGACGCCGTCGTCGAGGCCGGTCGCAGGCTCGAAGTCGTCGCCGAGCCGGGCATCGATCGCGCCGACGAGCGCCGCGACATGGCGGCCCAGCTCGCGCCCGACACGGCGGTCATCTGCAACAGCATCTACCAGGCGCACGCTCTGCGCGACCTCGCCGCCGACGCCGGCAAACTCCCCGGCCGCGACTTCGGCATGGCGTGCTGCGACGACCAGCACCAGCTCGACCGCATGTGGCCGGGCCTGGCCCGCGTCAGCTACGACCGCTACGCGATGGGCCTCGACGCCGCCCGCATGATGACCGACCTGCTCGACCACGGCCCCGAACAATCCAAGTCCCGACTGCTCCCCGGCGCGTGGCTGGGGGGAGCAACCCTGCGTCAGAACGTCTGATGTTCCCGTGAATCTCTTTTCTTGGAGGTAACAGCCATGAACCGTCCCGTCCCGATTCGTTCGCTGATCGCCATGTGCTCAGTACTGACCATCTCGTCCCACGGCTTCGCGGCCGTGGTGAACACCGCGTTCACGTTCTCCGACATGACCATAGATCCCGCCAGCGGTGTGTGGAGTAACGGTGGCGGGAGCGATATCGGCATGTCGCGCCTCAACGTGGGCAACACATCGCCCGCACCGATCCAGAGCGCGCTCACCGCCGTCACCAACTTTACACCAGGTTTGGATTTCAGCGTCACCGGCAGCTTCTCGGTGACGACCAACGAGAATGGAACGTCGAGCACAACCACCAACCGTCAGAGTTTGTTTGCCGTGACGATGTTCGGCGACACTTCCAACAATGAAACCGGCGTGTTCGCCAGCCTGAACATCTACGAGAACCGCGGAAGCTACGATGGCGGCCAACGGCTTGGCGTGGGCACGAACGTTCCTCGTGCCAGCCTGAGTTACGTCGGCAATTTTGCCGGTAATGGTGATGCAACAACCGGCGAAACCTTCCTCACCGGCAGCAATCTGAACCTGGCTGACGGCTCCACCCCGACCTACACCTTCGACATCGGCGTCACTTACGTCAACGCCACCACCGTCAACATCAGCTTCGAACTGACCGACGGCACCAACACGCAAACGTTGAATATCCTCAATGCCGACATTACCGGCCTTCAGACCAACAACGTCTTCGGCGTCATCACCAGCCAGCGCAACCGGTCACTGGCCGGCACGTTCTCCGACATCACCGTCAACCAGATTCCCGAACCCGCGTCGCTCGTGCTGGCGGGTCTGGGCGGACTGCTGATTCTCGGCCGCGGACGGCGGTCGATTGAGAACTGATCTTCATAACCTCCTCCCGCGATTGGTGAGAAATCACCAGTCGTGGATTGCCCGAACGGACTTATGATCAGGTGACACCAACGATGAACACGACACGACGACATCCCGGTTTTACCTTAATCGAGCTGCTCGTGGTCGTGAGCATCATTTCGCTGCTGATCGCGGTACTGTTGCCGGCGCTGGGGAAGGCCAGACAGGCCGCGTTTACCGCGGGCTGCCTTTCGAATCATCGTCAGTTGGGAATCGCCCTGGCCACATACGCCACGGATAACCGTGACTATCTGCCGCGCGGCCGCGATATCGCCAACGGAGGTGATAACGACTATCAGAAGGTTCTTCGGGACTACCTCAACGACAATGCCGGCGTCTGGCGCTGCGGCAACGCCTTCAAGAGCAAAACGGCGGGCAAACACTACAGCAGCAATCCGGCGATCATGCGCGAGATCACCACGTCGGACCAGACCGCTGGCGTGGACAACATTCGTTACGAGCAGATCGTTCGCTTCTCGAACGTTGTGGTGCTGATGGACGGGGCGCAGTCGTCGGGTGACAGTGCCGGTGCCGCGGGCAAGAACTGGGAGAACGGGGCCGCTTTTGGCCGAAGCTTCAATCCCACCGCTTCCGACAACTACGATCCGGTCGATCTCAAGGCCAATACCGACGACTCCGCTGGACACCAGAAGATTCGCTGGCGCGAAGGCGGCGGGGTCGGCAACTCGGGCACGCAGGTGGCCAACGCTCTTTACGCCGACTGGCACGCCACTTCCAAGCCTCACGGCAGCCTCCTGTGGCACGAGCTGCGCCCGAATAAGAAGTGAATCCTCCGGGTCAACCCGCAGTCACCGATCCACTGGGGGGAATCGGTGTCTATACATCCCTGAAAGGAAGCTCCGCATGAACGATCGATTCTATCTGATACGCCTCTTCGCGGGGATGATGCTGCTTGGCGCGATCAACGCCTCAGTCCGCGCCGACGACGCCGTCAACCTCTTCACCAACGGCGACTTCACCCGCGCCAACGACAAGGGCACGCCCGAGGGCTGGAGCCACCGCACGCCCGGCAGCGGGTATGTGAAGATGGTCGCCGGCGACGGGGTCGAGATCGGCATCGCCAACGGGCCGGAGGATTCGTTCATCCAGCAGACGATCGCACTCGATCCCGCGACGATCAAACGGGTCAAGCTCGGCGTGATCTATCGGTACGAGGGGATCGAGCCGGGCGAGAAGGGCCACGAACGAGGCAAGATTCAGGGCCGGTTCACGAGGGGCGGCAAGGACACCGGGGCGTGGATCGACATGGGCAACCTCGCGGGCAGCAGTGAGGACTGGGTGACGGCGACGCGGGAGGTGAACGTGCCCGCCGACGTGGACGGACTGATGCTGCGGCTGGGGTTCTACGGCACGAAGGCGGGCAAGCTGATGGTGAAGCAGGCCACGGCGACGCCGATCACCGCCCAGGACATGGCCGCCGAGCGGGCGAAGTTCCGACCCGCCGAGCCCTATGGCCCCGACGTCAGCGACTCGCGCTACAACCGCATCCGCCACGGGATCAACACCAACGGCTGGTTCTGCCAGCCGTGGAACCAGAAGGTGGGCGGTCAGAAAGGCGGGTTCAACGCCGAGTTTTTCCGTGGGTACATCACCGCGGACGACATCGCGATGATCAAGGGCATGGGGTTCGATCACATCCGCCTGCCGGTCGATCCTGTGTTCCTGTTCAACAAGGCTGAAGGCTCGCTGGACACGACGCTGCTGGGCGAGCTGGACCGTGCGATCGCTTTGATCCGGGAGCACGACCTGGCGGTGATCGTGGACGTACACCCCAAGAGCAACGAGTTCAAGGGTCTGGCGGAGAAGCCGGCGACGCGCGAGGGCTTCGTGACGTGGTTGGGCGAGTTCGCGGCCCACATGGCGAAGACCACCGATCCCGAGTGGGTGTTCCTGGAACTGCTCAACGAGCCGGGCGGACAGAAGTTCTGGGCCAACCAGGCGTGGAGCGACTACCAGGACCGACTGATCACGATCGTGAGGGCGAGCGCCCCCGAGCACACGATCATCGCCAACGGCGGAGCGTACATGCTGGTCAAGGAGCTGGGTCGGGTGACGCCGCACCCGGACCGCAACGTGATCTGGGCGGTGCATTACTACGAGCCGTCGCCGTTCACACATCAGGGGGCGGCGTGGATGAAGGACTGGTATCACCCGCTGCGAGACGTGCCTTGGCCACTCACCGCGGAGAATCTGGATCAGACCATCGCCAAGCTCAAGGACATGCCCGCCCGGGCGAAGTCGGTCGAGGTGCTGCGCGACCAGGTGAAACAGGGCTACGCCACGCGGCAATACATGGAACAGCAGATCGCGCTGATCGCCGAGTGGTCGAAGGCCAACCAGCGCCGTGTCCACATCGGCGAATACGGCGTCGTGGACAACGCCCCGCGCGACAGCCGCGTGCGTTACCTGCAGGCGATCAACGAGGTGTTCGAGCAACACGGCATCGCCCGGTCGATGTGGAACTACGCCGGCAGCAACTACTCGGTGGTGCTGGGCAAGGACGAGCCGGGCCAGCGCAGCCCCGACACGGAACTGGCTCAAGCGCTGGGGCTGCAGCCGTGACAGGCTACTGCAGCGCCGGCCGATCGCATCGCCATCGGACGTTCGCAATGGGTATCCTGTTGCCATGACACAGGGCGCTCACGTATTGGAGCCATCGCGTCAGACGGCGGTGGCGGATCGGTGCGAGGTGGTGGTGGCCGGCGGCGGGCCGGCGGGGGTCACTGCAGCGCTTGCCGCGGCGCGGGCGCAGCGGCAGTTGGGCCTGGACCCGTCGGTGCGCCTGCTGGAGGTCCACGGGCAACTGGGGGGCGTGTGGACCAGCGGGCTGCTGTCGTGGATTCTCGATGCGGGGAACAAGGGCGGGCTGATGCAGGAGCTGTTTGAGCGGCTGGACCGGCGCGGGGCGCGGCGGCCGCAGACACAGGGCGGCGTGGCGTATGACGTCGAGGAGATGAAGCTGCTGCTGGAGCGGGCGTGCGTCGAGGCGGGCGTGCGCGTGCGGCTGCACACCCGAGTTGTGGGCGCGTCGCGCGACGCCGACGGACGGCTGGCGGCGGTGCTGACCGAGAGCAAGTCGGGGCGCGAGGCGTTTGCCGCGCGGGCGTTCGTGGATGCGACGGGCGACGGCGACGTGGCGGCGCTGGCGGGGTGCGGCTTCGACGTGGGCCGTCCCGCCGACGGCCCGGGCAGCGACGGACCCCAGCGTGCCGGCCAGACCCAGCCCATGACGCTCATGTGCCTGATCACCGGCATCGACCGGGAGGCGACGGCGACGTTTCACGAGCGCAACGGCCGGGCGTGGGGCGTGCCCAAGGCGGCCCTGCTCGCCGAGTTCCGCCGCGCTGGCGTCGAGCCGTCCTACGGCCACCCGACCATCTTCGAGCTGTGCCACAACCTCTACGCGTGGATGATCAACCACGAGTACGGCTACAGTGGCCTCAACGCCCAGGACCTCACCGATGCCACGCTGCACGCGCGGGCCGAGGTGTTTGCTCACATCGACGCGCTGCGCACACTGGGGGGCGCGTGGTCGAACGTGCGGATCGTGGCCACGCCTGCCCAGATCGGCGTGCGCGAGGGCCGGCGCGTCCGCGGCCGCGACCGAGTCACCCTCGACGACATGCTCGCCGGGCGAGAGCGCGACGACGCGGTGTGCCGCGTGACATTCGGCATCGACGTTCACTCGACAAGCCACGCGCACGGCACGGGCATCGAGGACTCGACGCACAAGGTGCGCACCCGGCCGTACGACGTGCCATACGGCGCGCTGGTGGCGGCGGACGTGGAGGGGCTGCTGCTGGCCGGCCGGTGCATCAGCGGCGATTTCCTGGCGCATTCGAGCTATCGCGTGACCGGCAACAGCGTGGCGATGGGCGAGGCGGCGGGCGTGGCCGCTGCAGTGGCCGCGCATCGACAGGTGCCGCCGAGCCGGATCGATTACGCGCGCGACGCGCGGCCCGTGCAGGCGCGGATCGCGGCCGCGGACGCGGGCGCCTGAAAGCCGCGGCGATTTCTGCTATCTGTGCCCGCATGATCGAGCGCGATGAAGGGACCGCGGAGTCGTTGCGTGCGGCGGTGCTGGGCACGCCGGGGCTGGTGAGTTTCTGGGATTTCCAGGAACCGGCCGGTGTGCCGCACGTGGCGAAGGGGCCGCAGGCTTCGCCGCTGCGTGAGCCGGCGGGGGCGGTCGAGGTCGTCCATGAAGGCGTGTTCGGGCAGCGGTCGCTGCGCTTCGGAGATGGGCCGTATGCGATGATTCCACGTGCGGAACTGGGCCGGCTCAACATCCATGGGCCGCGGGCGCAGGTCTCGGTGGTGACGTGGCTCAAGCGCAGCGGCTCGGACTACGGCGGATGCCAGGCCGTCGCCGGCGTGTGGAACGAGCACGCCCGGCGGCAGTATTGCCTGTTCCTGAACCTGCACATCTGGGACAGCGCCGAACAGGTCGGCGCGCACATCAGCGGCATCGGCGGGGCGACACCGGGATACAAGTACTGCATGGATGCGGCGATCGGCGCCACGCCGGTGCCACTGCAACAGTGGGTGTGCTGCGCCATCAGCTACGACGGACGGCACGCCCGCGCGTATCTCGACGGCCGACTGGATGAGCGCGGCGACCGCAACCCCTACGCTTACGACCTGGGCATCTTCGACGGCGGGCCCAGCGGCGGCGACTTCACCGTCGGCGCCGTCACGCGACCCGACCACGTCGATGACCAGTTCCACGACGTCGGCAGCGTCATCGCCAACCGCTACCACGGCCTGATGGGCGGCCTGGCGGTGTTCGACCGCGCCCTGCCCGCCCCCGAGATCGCCCGCCTCGCCCCCCCGCTGGGTCACGCGGCGCGGTCCTCGTAGCCGAACGCTAGGGACGGGTCGAGTCGGCATGGGCGGTGAACTTGATGACGACGTAGGTGATGTCGTCGTCGTTGGCGCGGCCGCCGCAGAAGGCCTGGAGGCGCTGGTAGAGGCCGGCCTCGATGCCGGCGGCGTCGAGGTGGGCGAGTTCGGCGATGGCGTGGCCGACGCGCTGCTTGCCGAACTGCTCGTTGGCGTCGTTCTTGGATTCCCACAGGCCGTCGGTGCCGATGACCATGATCTGGCCGGGGCGGAGGTCGGCGTAGATGTGCTCGTCGTAGGTTTCGGTGTCGAGCACGCCCAGGGGCAGGCCGCCGCCGGTTTCGAGTTCGATCATGGCGCCGCCTTGTGGGTCGTACAAGAGCGGGGGATCGTGGCCCGCCGATGCCCAGCGCAGGGCCATCGTGGACACGTCCATCACGCCCAGGAACATGGTCATGAAGCGTCGGCCGTCGGTGTCGGCGACGAGCAGCTCGTTGACGTGGGTGAGCAGGTGGCCCAGCGAGCCCTGCACGCGGACGTGAGAGCGAAGGATACCGCGTGCGGTGGCCATGAGCATGGCGGCGGCGATGCCGTGACCCATCACGTCGCCCAGCGCGACGAAGAGGGTGTGCGGGCCCATGCCCTCGACCTCGAGGTAGTCGTAGTAGTCGCCGCCGGTCTCGTCGCAGTATTTGGAGCGTGCGGCGACATCGACGCCGCGCACCTTGGGCTTGTGGCTGGGCAGGAGGCTCTGCTGCACCTCCATGGCCAGGCTCAGCGCGTGGCGCAGGCGCATGCGGTCCTTGAGTCCGTCCGCCATGTCGTTGAGCGCGGCGGACAACTGCGCGATCTCCGTGTTGTCCTGGCGGTTGAGGCGTGCGTCCAGGTCGCCCTCGCCCACGCGCTGCGCATGCTGGACGACGGCGAGGATCGGCCGCAACAGCCACAGCGCCACGAGCATGCCCAAGCCCAGCGCGATCACCACCGCGATCAGCGCCACGATGGTGCTCTGTGTGCGGTTTCGATAGGCGTCGGCGAGGAAGTCGGCGTCAGGCACGACGGTGACGATCAACCAGTCGAGATTGCGGCGGTGGGTGAAGGACGACACGACGACCTGGGCGGGTTGGCCGGCCACCTGGATCTGCGCGCGATGCTGGCCGGTGATCGACTCGAGCGGGCCGAAGTGGTTGGACAACTGCAGCGCGGCGTCGGCGATTCTTGGGTCGGACGACTCGATCGCCGCCACCCTGCCGGTGCCGTTTTTCATGCAGTCGGCGTCGAGGCTGTTGGCGACGAGGTTCCCGTCGCGCTCGATGATGAAGGCGTCGCCGGTCTTGCCGATCTCCAGCCGCCCGAGGAAGGCGGAGATGTCGGCCAGCGTCAGCTCGCAGTTGATGACGCCCAGGACGTGGCCCTGGTCGTCGCGGTAGGGCTCGACGTAGGACACGCCGAGGGTCTCGCCCTTGCCGTTGCGCACCCAGACGTACACGTCGCCCCAGGTCGGGCCGTCGGCGGCGATCGCCGCGGTGTACCACGGGCGGCCCGTCGTCTTGAACTCGAACGCACTGAGCTCGTCGCCGACGACGCGGCCGTCGGCGTCCATGTTGTACTCGCGCATCAAGTCCTGCGGCGACGGCTTGATCGCGTATTCATAAGTCGCTTCGCCGGGGTAGCGGATGACCCACATCACCTCGCCCGTGGCCTTGCCCAGCACGATGCTGCTCACGTCCGGGAAGATGCGCAGCGTCTGGAACACCGACTCGCGGTTGCGGGCGGGCTCGCCCAGCGACAGCTCGCCCGACGCCAACCGCAGCTTGTTGAGTTCGTTGATCGCCGGCGGCAGGTCCAGCAGCTTGGTCAGGTGCGCCTCGATGCGGCTGTGGATCTGGCGCATGTTCTGGCCCGCCAGATCGTGCGCCGTCGCCTGCATCGTGCGGTAGGCCAGAAGCGTCAGCGCCCCCGCCACGAGAAGGACCGGCAACACGACGGCCAGAGGCAGAATCCAGCGGATCGACACTCGAGACAATGATGCGGCGCCCATGTGTTGCGACACATGGTATCGAAGGCTCCAGGGAACCGAAATCCGCCAAGGGTCGAGGCCAAAGTCGTCGCCATGACCGCCCTCAGCCGCCCTCGCCGGTGAAACCCATGTGTTTGGCGACGTGGGCGTCGTTGGCCGATATACTTTCATGATAGGGGTGACGCCTATGACTTACCGTGGCCACATCCGAGACGGCATGGTGGTGCTGGACCAACCTGTCGCGCTGCCCGAAGGCGCCACGGTCGAAGTCAACTTGCGCCTCGCCGACGCCGATGCGATCCACGACGCTTCGGCAAGTACGCTCGCCAATCGTTTCGCTGATGTGATCGGCCGGTGCCCCTCGTTGCCGGCCGACATGGCCCGTAACCACAATCACTACCTGCACGGACAGCCCAAACCGTGAGGACAGTCTTCGCTGACAGTCACTATTTCTTCGCCTTGGTGAATCCGCACGATGATGGGCATTCACGGGCGGTGGACTTCTCCAAATCCTACACAGGCGGCATCGTCAGCACCGCGTGGGTCTTCACCGAACTTGGCGATGGATTGGCATCACCGCAGGATCGACCGGTGTTCAACCGCCTGCTGGCGCGATTCGTCCACGATTCCGCCTGCCGTTTGATAGCACCCTCGCGCGATCTGTTTGATGCCGGAGCGCAGTTGTTTGCAGATCGACAGGACAAGAACTGGTCACTGACCGATTGCATCTCGTTCACGGTGATGCGGGAGCTGGGATTGACCGACGCGCTGACGGGCGATCGCCACTTTGTCCAGGCGGGTTATTGTGCGTTGCTGATTTGACGGATGTGCGCGGGAATCAGCCGCCCTCACCGGTGAAGCCCATGTGCTCGGCGAGCCAGTCGTCGGTGCGGAGGACGGCCTTGCGTTGCGCCAGGGCGATGCGACCGGCGCGGGCGCGGACGTACCACAAGAGGGCGCGGGTGACAGGGGAGGTGATCTCGGCCTTGTCACGACCTCGGAAGCTGGCCAGGAGCTTGCGGGTGTAGCTGGAGGCGTACCGCAGCAGGACTTCGTCGGCGAAGGAGACGTACATGCCGGCGGAGCCGGGGTCGCCCTGTCGGCCGGCGCGGCCGAAGAGCTGGCGGTCGATGCGCGTGGACTCGTGGCACTCGCAGGCAATGACGCGCAGGCCCCCGAGCTTGTCGATGCCGGGTTCGAGCTTGATGTCGGTGCCGCGGCCGGCCATGTTGGTGGCGACGGTGATGCGGCCGCGCTGGCCGGCGTGGGAGACGATCTTGGCCTCCTCCTTGTGGCGCACGGCGTTGAGCACCTCGTGGGGCAACTGCATCAGAGTGAGGCGCTCGCTGAGCTTTTCGCTCGACGCGACGCTGCGCGTGCCCACGAGGATCGGCTGGCCGGTGGCGTGGACGGCGCGGATCTCCTCGGCGATGGCGTCCCACTTGGCGTCCTCGACGGCGAAGATGCGCGTCGGCCGCTGCTGGCGGATGCACGTCTTGTGCGTGGGGATGCGCACGACCTGTCGGCGATAGACGGCCCACAGCTCGCCGCGGGCCTCGGCGGCGGTGCCCGTCATCCCGCACAGGCGGTTGTACAGGCGGAAGAAGCGCTGGAAACTGATGCGGGCCAGCGTGTCCTTGGGCGGCGTGATCTCGAGCTCTTCCTTGGCCTCGACGGCCTGGTGCAGCCCGTCGCGCCACGAGCGATCGGGCATGATGCGGCCGGTGAACTCATCGACGATGTTGACCTTGCCGTCCACCACGACGTACTGCCGGCCGTTGTGGTACAGCTCGCGGGCGCAGACGGCCTGGTTGACCAGCTCCTCGCGACGGCGCGCCCCGGCGAAGACGCCGCCGATCGTCACCGTCAGCGCGGCGAGTTTCTGCTTGCCCTTGCGCGTGAAGTTCACCTCGCGGTAGCGCTGATCGATGGTGTAGTCCTCGCCGAGGGCGAGCTTGGGCGCGATCTGGCATGCGGTCATGATCGAGCGGTTGAGTTCGTCGTTGGGGGCTTCGCCGGAGATGATGAGCGGGGTGACGGCCTCGTCGATGAGGACGGAGTCGGCCTCGTCCACGATGGCGCACTCGAGCCCGCGCATGACGACGCCGCCGCTGCCGGAGGCGTCGCCGGTCCTGCCACCGCCGAGGTACTGATTGGCCAGCGTGGTCTGCAGCGATCGCTGGGGGCCCTGCGCCAGGCCGTCGCGCAGGAAGTCGGCGGCGGCCTCCTTGTTGGTGAGGTAGGTGATGTCGGCCTGATACGCCGCGCGGCGCTGCTGCGGGAACATGTCCTGGTTGATGTGGGCGACGGTCAGCCCGCAGAACTTGTAGAGCGGGCCCATGTTCGCCGCGTCGCGCTGCGCCAGATAGTCGTTGACGGTGATCACGTGGCAGCCCCGCCCGCGCCACCCGGCCAGCGTGGCGGGCATCGTGGCCGTGAGCGTCTTGCCCTCGCCCGTGGCCTGCTCGGCGATGTGCCCGTCGTGCATCGCCAGCGCCGACGCCACCTGCTCACGGTAGGGCTTCATCCGCAGCACGCGCCATGAGCACTCGCGCACCAGCGCGAAAGCGCGCTCGACCTGGCTCGTCTTGTAGCGGCCGCGGCGGAACACGTCGCGGTACGCCACGCACTCCTCGCGCAACTGCCCATCGCTCATGGCGGCGAACTGGGCCTCCATCGCCAGCACGCGCTGGGCACGACGCAGATACAGTCGCGTCCGAGGCACGCACGAGTTGATCAGCCCCACCGCCCAGTCCCACACCGCATCCGCATTCTTGGGCGTGCGCACGCGCGGCGGCCCATACGTCACGTTCCGCCACACCCCGCTGGGCACGGTCGTGTCCTGGGCCGCACCCCCCGCGCGCTCGATATCCACCAGCGACGCGGTTTTCGTCGCGTCGTAGGCGTCGAACAGGGTGGTGCGTGTCGCGGACATGGCTCGTCTTTCTCCTCCCCCTCCCAGGGGGAGGACAGCTTCATCGCTTCAGCGATGAAGCAGGTGAGGGTTCCCCCGATCTCGCCTTGCACTCCCGCAAGATAAGAGACGACACTGCCTCGGGGTGGCTCAGCAAGTCGTCATTCATCACGCGGACCACCTTCACGCCTTGTGTCTCCAGGTAGCCCGTTCGCTCGCGGTCCTTTCCACCGGTCAACTCATGGCTCGTCCCGTCGAGTTCCACCGCCAGGCCGCACGCCGAGCAGTAATGGTCCACGACATACCCACCGACAGGATGCTGGCGGCGAAACTTGAACCCCCCAAGTCGCCGATCGCGGAGCAACTCCCACAGGCGACGTTCGGGCGGGGTCATGGCCTGGCGCAGTTCGCGGGCACGTCGGGTCATTCGTGAGTCAGCGCGATGGACTCGTGTTCGATTCGGCGGCTGGGTTGCCATATCTGCACCTCCTGCCATTCCTACCCTCACCTGCTTTCGACGCTTCGCGTCTCAAGCTGTCCTCCCCCTGGGAGGGGGAGGGGAGCAACATCACACCGCGAACCGTCGCTGAATCACCTGTCGCACGTCGCGGTACCACTGCGCCAAGAGCGGGGCCTTGCGGTTCATGGTGAAGCGGATGACCACGCGCTGGCCGGGCAGCAGGTGCACGCGATCGGCGTCGATCGGGGAGATGACGACCTCGAAGAATCGCTCGCTGGCCTTGGTGCCGGTGGTGTCCTGGGTATCGACGGGCACGGCGCCGCCCGCCATGTAGCCCAGCGCCGCCGAGGGCAACTGTACGCTGCCCGCCGGGGGGATGCGCTCGATGCGGCCTCGCACCCTCAGGTCGGGCTGCCCGCGCACGCGGAACTCGACCTCCCCGCCGATGCCGATGTCCGTCTCGACGCGCGGGCCCAGGTACTGATCCGCCATCGCCCGCACGATCAGGTCGTCCAGGCTTGCCACCAGTCCGATCGGCTTGCCCCGCTGCAGATACACCCCGTCGTAGCGGTCGTGGTCGAAGCACACCCACTGCCCGTCGATCGGCGAAGGCAACTGCAGCAGGCGCAACTGCTCCTTCGCCCGGTCGAGCTGCTCCTGGAACGCGGCGATCCGCTGCGCCAGGCTCTGCGCCAGGGCCGGGTTCTCCCGCACCGCCTGCCGGTACTGCACGCGCACTTCCTCGATCGACGCGATCAGCTCGTCGCGCAGCTTCTCCATCTCCAGATTGTCGGCGATCACCACCGGGTCCACCCCCGCGCGCACCGGCCGGCCCGACTCGAGCACGTGGCGCACGAATCCGTCGGCCTCGGCGTGCATCACCGCCAGCCGCCGCGGCTCGACAATCCCCTCCGCCCGCGCCCGGTCAGGCACCGGCACGGCGCCCAGCACCCCCACCACCGCCGCCAACGTGCCCACCGTCCACAGCACCGCGCGCCGACGCGTCCGCCACAATTCCGGCCCCACCGACAGGTAGTGGACGAACTTGCCCAGCGGAACCACCACCCACCCGATCACGCCCCCGATCGCCATCATCACCCCGATGAAAAATAGCTGCTCCGCCACGAACATCAGGATCGACACGCTGATGATGATGCGGTAGATGAACGCGGCGATGGCGTAGATCACCAGCCACGGCTTTTCGTCGTTGCTGCGGGCCGTGCTCATCGGGTTGCGCACGCCGTACACGTACTTCTTGATCAGGTAGTAGAGAAAGTCCTTGCTGCGCTGATAGAGGTTGGGCAGCTCGAAAACGTCAGACATGATGTAGTAGCCGTCGAACCGCAGCAGCGGATTGGCGTTGAACAGGATGGTCGAGACCGAGGCGATGAACATGACGTTGTAGGCGATCTGGTGGACGACGTGGTACTGCGTGGTGTTGGCCCAGACCATGGCGGCGACGGCGGCGACGGCCAGCTCGACGTACATGCCCGCGGCGCCGACGAGCGCCCGCTTCCACTTGCTGCGCAGCGCCCACGAACTTGACGCATCGACATACGGCACGGGCACGAGCACCAGCAGCATGATGCCCAGCACGTGGACCTCGCCGCCGCTGTGGTCGGTCAGCCCGAACTTCTTGCACGAGAAGGCGTGGCCCATCTCGTGGATGAACTTGATGACCGCGAAGCACACATACAGAAGGGGCAAGTTCCCGGGGGCGATCACGCCGTTGGACTGGTCGAACAGGTCGCCCCATTTGCCGGCGAGGCTGTTGACGCCCAGGAACATGATGACGCACCACACGGCGAAGCCCGCCCAGGTGAACGCCAGCCCGCCGATGGGAACCCACCGTTCGAGAAAGCGGTCCGGGTCCCACAGCGGAATGCGGGCGAACAGCAGGTTCGACAGGTACGAGCGCACCTCGCGCTGGATTCGCTTGCGGCGACGGTCGAACAGCGTCGTGGCGTCGGGCGGCAGATCGGGCGACAGCAGGTTCGACGAGTAAAGCTGGCTCAGGAGCTGGATCGTCTCGCCCTGCGTCGGGGCGCGGTCGCCCAGGTGCTCGTTGCAGTGGTCCCACACCTGCGCGATGGTCCGCCGGCCGTCGAGCAGCCCGGTGAAGTAATACCCCGCGTCGTCGAGCCGGAAATACTGGTTGCTCGTCGGGTCCTGGATGACGTGGTACGTCTTGCCGCGGAAGTGCTGGCGATAGGTCTGCACCGTCGAGCGCAGCTTGGGCTTAAGCTCCGCGACGCGGTACCAGGTCTCGCTGAAGGTCGGTCGGGTGATTGCCATGGGTTAGGGAGTATCGAGTAGCGAGTAGGGAGTAGGGAGTAGTCAGAAAGGGACGAGAAGAGACCTGCGCGCTGACTTGTCTCTTCCCAACTCCCTACTGCCTACTCCCTACTCCCCTCCTCAAAGCCACAGTTTCATGCGGACCCAGTTCACCAGTTCGCGCGTCCACAGGTCGATGTAGGGTCGCTTGTCGGCGTGGACCTTGGCCACGCCCTCCATGCCGGGGCGCAGCGGCACGGACGCCGGCACGTGCTCCAGCTTCGCCCGCACCAGGAACACGTTCTTCTGGTTGACCACCTCGGCCACCGGGTTGATCTTCTCCACCACGAAGGGGATGTACCGACCCGGATGCGCCGCGGCCGCGAGTTCACCTCGCTCCTGCTCGTGCACGTACACGATCTTGTCGTCGGGCACGTGCAGCTTCGCCCGCAACGCCGACAGCGGCGCGATCTCGAACAGCAGATCGCCCGACTGCAGCGGCGAGCCCACCTTCTTCTTCAGATCACCCTGCAGGATCACGCCATCGATCGGCGACACGATCGTCGCCTGGCGGATGCGATGCTCCAGCACCGCGATCCTCGCCCGAGACTGCTCGGCCTTGAAACGCGCCACCTCGGCCTCGGCGAGCTTGCGCTGCTCGCGGGCGAAGTCCGCTTCCTTCAAATACCCCGCCATCTCCGCCTCCGCCGCGCTCTTCTCCAGCCGCAGTGTCGCCGTGTCCAGCGTCGCCAGCACCGTCTGGTTCGCCTCGACCGTGTCGCCCGGCTCGACGTGCACACTTTTCAAGTAGCCCTCGAACGGCGTGGGAATGATCTGCTGCTCGATGGCCTCGACCACGAAGCTGGCCTCGATCTTGTGCGTGCCCTTGACGAACGTGGCGAAGCAGAGGAATGCGAAGATGCCGATCGCCGCGACCTTCGCCCACGTGTACTTGGGGCCGACCAGGTGGCCCAGCCCGTCGCGCCACGACCGGGCCCAGCGGGCGCCGAACCATCGGTCGTGCTCGTAGAGGTCGATGATCCTTGCCGTGCACAGCTCCAGCGCCAGCCGCAGTCGTTGCACCTCCTCGGGCGTAAACGGCCGCTCGGGAGCGCGCTCCAGCGTCAGCACCGCTTCGACCTTGCGCTCCCGACGCAACGGCAGGCTGCACACGCACAGCGGGCCGTTGCGCTTGGCGTGATCGGCGACCGCTCGGCTCACGTACGACGCACTGGCCGGCGCGGGATGGATCACCTCCACGTCCTGGTCCAGGCACTCCTCCATCACCGACTCGATGTCCTGCACCAGGCGCATTTTCCGGGAGATTTTCTCGGTGTGCGACAGGGCCTTAAGCTTGACGTAGCGGCCGCTGAGGAAGCCCAGCGCCACGCGCTCGCTGCCGAAGCGAGCGGCGATCTGGTTGCACAGCGCCATGGCGGCGGCCTGCAGCTTTTTCTGCTCGTTGACGCCGGCGAGCACCTGCAGGCCCTGCTGCACCTGCGCCATCGCCGCCGACCGCTGGTGCAACGCGACCTTCATCTCATAGGCGCAGAGCATCGCACCGCACAGTTCCAGGAGCTTGGTCGCGTGGGCGCGCTGCTGCTCGTCCGTGCCGCGAAGCCAGAATGCGGCCACGCCCTGCTGCAGTTGCTCGGGCTTGAGCGGGACCAGCACGATGTACGAGGGCGTCTCCTCGCCGTCCCACGCCTCGGGCTCGATCACCGCCGAGGACATCTGCGGCGTGTCGGCGTTGACGATCTGCTGGAACCCCTCGGCGGCGGCGGAAAGCCACGGCGGCGGCGGCGTGCCCGGGCGGATCGGCGGAAACGACGCCAGCACCTGCACCTGCACCGCGCGGCCGGACGACGCCTCGCCGTTGTCCTCCTCCTCGCCCCCGGCCTCGCCCTCGGGCGTCTGCACCGGCATCGACGCCGTTCGCAGCACCGCCCCAGCATCCGCACGCGCCAGCCGGCACTGATACATCAGCATCTGCAGCAGAAACTGCTCCGCCGTTCCCTCGAACCGCGTCAGCAGTTGCACCAGATCCGACGAAGTCGCCTCCGGCAGCAGCGTCTGCAATGACTCATCCATGATGCTTCCCTGACCGCACACCGTGCCAAAAGCCTGATTGTACCCGCCCGCCGCGCGACCGGGGCGCACGGATACCCCCGTTTCTATCGGTCAAACCGCGGCGGCAGCCAAGTCGCGCCTTCTCGGACGCCCCGACGCCTCAGGCCGCACGCGTTCTCGATCGCCATCCGTTCACCACGACGCGCACGCCCGGCACGTCGGCCTTGCCCACGCCCAGGGGCACGTACTCGGCCAGGCGGCCCACCGCTCCACCGTCGAGCATCCGCCAACAGTCGATCACCACGCGCCGACGCCCGCCCCGCGCCAGCGCATCGGGCGCGAGTCGCCCAAACTCGGGCCACGGCGTGGTCAGCACCACCACGTCGGCCAGCTTCACACAGGCATCGGCGGTGGCCGCAAACGTCACGCGATCGCCCAGCACCGCCCTGGCCTGATCCACTGCAGCGGGGTCGTACGCGACCACGCTCACGCCCGCCTCCGCCAGCGCCGCAGCCAGCAGGATCCCCGCCGACTGCTCGCACACGTCGGTGTCGGGCTTGTAGGCCAACCCGAGCACGCCCACGACGCCGTGGCCCTCGGCAGGCAGACGGCGGCAGACCAGATCGGCCAATCGCCGGACCTCGGCGCGGTTGGCCGCATCGGTCGCCTCGGCCAGCGTGGCGCGGCAGCCCTGCCTTCGCCCCAGCGCCGCCAACGCGACGCTGTCCCGCGGGAAGCACGGCCCGCCGAACGCCGT
Organism: uncultured Phycisphaeraceae bacterium; assembly: GCA_964518335.1. GTDB lineage: Bacteria > Planctomycetota > Phycisphaerae > Phycisphaerales > Phycisphaeraceae > CAZFDT01. The sequence continues at coordinate 49,982 of CAZFDT010000002.1, read as the reverse complement.
TGCGCCCTTGAGATACTTGCGCCCGATGCGACTGTCCAGGCCAAGTGCAGCAGTCACCTCATCGACGTTGGCACCATCGAGCTCCTCGCAGAGCCGCGCCAGCATGTTGGCGAACGTGATCTTCGTCGTGACAAAGCTGTTGACCGCCAGCTTGGCCAGCTCGGCGTTGACCGGGGCCATGCGGGCGACGGCCGGCTGGTTGACGCACACGCCGCGCATGATCCGTTCCAACGCGTCGCCGGCGTCGGCGCTGCACTGGCCGATGAGCAACATGTCGGGATGGAGAAAATCGCGGATGACGCTTCCCAGGGCGATGAACTCGGGGCTGTAACAGAGCATGAGCCCGTCGTCGCAACTCTTTCGGCTGTGTTCCTCGAGCGCGGCGCGGATGGGCCCGGCGGTGTCGCCGGGCATGACGGTGCTGGTGATGACGACCAGGTGCGGCCGGGCCTTGTCGCGGAGGGCGGCGCCGACGGCGCGGCAGGCCTCGAGCACGTAGCGGCAGGTGAACGTGCCGTCGCTCGTGGACGGTGTGGGCACGACGATGAACGTCGCCTGCGAGTCGAGCACCGCCTGTCGTGCATCGAGCGTTGCAGTGATCCGGTCGGCGTGCTCGGTGAGGAGCGGCTGCAGGCCCGGCTCGTGGATGGGCGAGACGCCGTCGTGGAGTGCGGCGACGCGCGTGGGGTCGCGATCGACGCCGATGACGCGATAGCCGCTGGAGGCGAAGCACGCCGCCATGGGGATGCCCAGCTTGCCCAGGCCGATGATGCTCAATGCGTGGATGTCGTGCATGGTGGGTCAGATGCTGTACCGCGCCGAGCGGCGGTAGTTCCAGATGCCGCCGCCCAGCGAGGTGGTTCGGTTTTCGGTGACGCGGCCCTTGTCGAGCACGTGCGAGGCGTCCCAGATCGTGAAGATGTGGGCGTCGCCGCCGGCAAGCTCGAAGTTGCCGCGGGCCTCGCTGCCTTTCCACACGGCCTTGAATCCGCCGCCGTGGGAGTAGTCGTGGTCCTGGTGGATGGCCAGCACGTCGCGCGTCGCATCGATGACCGGGGCGCGGCGGCTGCGGGCGCGGTAGATCAGCCAGTTGTCCCACGCCGTGCGACCCACCGCAAACGGCGGGATCGGATCGAACAGCCCGGGGGTGAAGAGGAAGTAGTCGATGCCGGTGGGCTTGTGCAGCTTGCCGCGCTGATCGGCGAAGAGGCGCAGTTGCTCCTGCCACTGGTGGTCGAAGGTGATGGGCGCGGTGACGGGCGTGTCCCAGCGCTGGCCGACCATGAGAAGCTGGCGCCGGCCGCGCGACGCATGGCGGGCCGCGCCGAGAAAATCGCTCATCAGGACGATGTCGGCGTTGACGTAGCACAACAGCCGCTGCCGCGCCTGGCGCTGCGCCTGGGCGAAGAGGTCATCGACGCGCGGCGTACCGAAGGCGGTCGCACCCACCGCCGGGATGTGGCGGGCCTGTGCCTCGCTGGCCAGCTCCGCCACGCCCGCGTCGCCGCCGAACAGGATCACCTCGCCGCCACAAGCGCTCGCCAGCGCCGCCCAGCTCAGCACCGCGTTTCGCTGAATGACGCCGATATGCCCGACGCAGGGCTTGGGGATGCTGAAGAAGGTGATCACCCGGACTTTATCGGACAAGCCCAGGCCGGACGCACAGTTTCACCGCCGCAGCACGAACCCCGCCAGCGCGTAGCAGTTGCACAGGGGATCCGGGTCGGCCGCGTGCGCCGAAAACGTCGTGGCCGCGGCGCGGTCGGCCTCCACCCAGCGGTTGGCGTCGTCCTTGACCCAGTAGGCCTCGCGCTCGACAGCGAAACCCTCGATCAGCCGCGGCAGGCGCATGGGGCCATAGACGCGGCACATCGGGGCGAACACCGCGTCGCGCCCGGCGGGAACCGTGAGAATCATCGCGCCGCCGGGCTTCATCAGCGCGTGCAGCCGCGCCATCGATTCCAGGTCCCCATCGGGCTCGTCGATCGCCACGCCGTAGCGACCCGCCAGGCCCACGTGCTCGACGGTCGAGCAGTTGATCACCAGGTCGTAGCCCCCCGGCAGGTCGGCGGTGCGCACGTCGCCGGTGGCGTGACGCAGACGACGATGGTGATACGGCCGGTCGCGCGGCTCCACGTCGATGGTCGTCACCTCGTACCCGCGCATCGCCAGCACCAGCCCGACAAAGCTCTTGCCCGGGCCGAAGTCAAGTGCAACGGATGGCCCGCCGTCACGACCGGGAGAAGGCAGGTTGGCAAACACCCATCCCCACTCGATGTCGCGATCGCCCGCCAGGTTCCTCGCCGTGGGAAAGCTCATGCCTCGTTCCCGAAGAGTGTGCCCTCCGCCGGCTCGCACGATACCCACTTTCCGTCGTCCCCGCGACGCCACGCCACGTCGCCCCCGCCGCCGCAGGTGTAAACCAGCCGCCCGCCGGCTCGCAGCAGCCACCGCGCCGCCTCCACGTCGTCGAGCGAGCGGGCCACGATCAGGTCGAACGCCCCGGGGTAGTCCACGTCGCGCAGCGTCCCGCGCAGGAACCGCAGCCGCGGGTGGTGAAAGCTCCACGGTTCGTGCCGCGGCGCCACCGCCAGCGTTCGCCAGCCTCGCATCGCCAACGCCAACGCCAGTTCACTGTCGTCGGGCTCGATCACCAGCGCCTCGCCGTCGCCCGACTCGACCTGGGCCGACAGCCACGCCACCTCCACGGCCGCCGACGACGCTTGCGGCTTGGCGCCGCGCCGCCACAGCCCGCGCACCTTTCTCCATGCCGCCGGCGCGTTCGATGGGTCCACTGCAGCGGCCGCTGCCGCGTACCGCAGAATCATGGGCCACAACCTCCCGCCCGCCCAGGCGTAATCCATGCCGCGCAGGTAGGCGTTACTGATCGCCCGCCGGTCCCGCGTGTGGCGACGGGTGAGCTGCACGCACGCCGGCGCCGCGGTGCGCCCGTCGAATGACAGCCCCTGGATGTTGCGCGCGTGGGCGACCAGTTGCGGAAAGTGGCGAATTACGCCTCCCCCGCCGGGGGCCGACGCGATCCGCAGCCACAGCTCGTGGTCCTTCTTCTGATGAAACGCCGTGTCGAGCATGCCCACGCGATCGAGGACGCGGCGACGGATGAACGCCGACGGTTGCGGGATGCAGTTGTCGCAGTGCAGCAGGGCGTAGTCGAAGTCCCATGGGCGAAGGTAGCTGTAGCCGATGTGTCGGCCCTCGGCGTCGATCGACCCGCAGTCGCCGTAGGCCACGTCCACCTCGGGGTGCGCGTCGAGGCACGCCATCATCGCCGCGACGCCGTCGGGCACAACGTACACGTCGTCGGCGTTGAGCCACGCTAGAACGTCGCCCCGCGCCATACGCCAGCCCTTGTTGATCGCGTCGGCGTGGCCGGCGTCAGGCTCGCTCACCCAGCGGACACGATCGCCATAGTCACGCAGAATGTCGAGCGTGCCGTCGGTCGATTGCGCGTCGATCACGATGCACTCGATGTGCGGATAGCTCTGATTCAGGATGCTGTCGATCGTCGCGCGCAGGTATTGCGCGCGGTTGCGGCAGGGCACGACGACGGAGAGCGTCAGCGGCATGGTGCTAGGCCGCAAGAGGCCGGGGATGCGCAGCGAGCGGGTCGAGCTCGCGCAGCACGTCGTCGGCCAGGCCCCAGTCGTGTCCGTTGACGAGGATCGGCGCGCGGTCGTGGCGCATGGCGCGGGCCCAGGCGGCGAACTGGTCGTGGCTGAGCTGGGGCACGCCCGCGTCGCGCAGGCGGGTGTCGAGTTTGTCCTTGTTTTCAGGCGTGAAACCGCTGCCGGGGGCGTGCTCGACGTGATAGATGCGGCAGGGATCGGCAAGCACGCACTCGCGGGCGCCGCCGTAGTGCGCGGCATGGCAGAGCACCGAATCCAGGTGCATCGAGTACATCGCCAGTTCCGGGTAGCCGCGCAGGTCAAACCAGCGGCTGCGGTGCATGAGGGTGAAGTCGCCGCAGGCGTTGGTGTGCAGGCGGGCGTGGGCCGTGACCGGCCAGAGACGCATCGTCATGAGTCGCTCGCGCCAGGTGGCGGGCTTGTAGATGCGATGCAGTTGCCCTGTGCGCAGATCGCGCGTGCCGTCGCGGCCGTTGATGCGGATGACGTTACGGTGGGCGAACTCCAGCGCGTGACGGGTGGGCACGTCGGCGGGAATGTCGTGGCGGTCCAGGCGGTACATGCGGCCGGGGCGCAGGTCCCGCCGCGCCAGCCGGCGGACCAGCGCGTCGCTGAAGAGAATGTCGATGTTGGTCGCCAGCACGAACGTCCCGCGGCTGCGGCGAATCCCCGCGTTCTTGGCGATCATCTGAAACAGCGGCAACTGCAGCGCGAACGGGAATCGCGCGTGAACCGCCGGCGGAACCTCGACGATGCGCACCGGGCAATGGCGGCGGGGCGTCACCGCGAGCGCCTCGGCGAACCGCAAGCGCGACGGCGGCGGGTTCCACTCGACGAGGACGATCTCGGCGTCGAGGGCGAAGCGGTCGCACTGCTCGCCGAGCATGTCGAGGAAAAGCTGCAGGCGTTCGAGGGGGTTGCCGCCGTGATCGTCATTGCGGGCGGTGACGACGACCGAGAGGTAAGGGGCGGGGCCGGGGGTGCGACGGGTCACGATTTCACCCCCACCAGGAGCCAGCTCGGGTCGATCCAGAAGAGGTCGCGCAGTTGCGTGCGAAGCTCCTCGTGCAGGGCGCCGATCGCCTCGACGACGCCGCGGACGCTGCTGCACTTGCTCTCCGTCTCGCCGTCGGGGCAGTAGTCGTGCCAGAGCAGCAGCCCGCCCTGGCGGACCAGGGGCAGGGCTTTGCGCGTGTCGCTCATCACAACGTCGGGCGTGTGCCCGCCGTCGATGAGTGCGCTGTCGAAAAACGCGGCGGGATAGTTCCCGGGGTCCCATTCGAGGCTGTTGCAGTAAACCTGACACACGCGGTGGGCCAGTCCGCGGCGGCGGTACTCGCTGCCGATGAAGCCCAGGGCGTCGGTCTGCACCTCGCGCCTCCCGTCGCGCAGCGCGCGGCCGCGGGACCAGGCGGGGTCGTCCCGGCGTGCCGCCTCGCAGTAGGCGAAGCCTCCGTCGGGCTTGCGCTCGCCTTCGAGAAGATTGAGGGTCCAGACGGTGGCGGCGCTTTCCTCCAGCGCCCAGCACGCCCCCTCGCCGCGCCACGTGCCGAACTCCAGATGCCGCCGCGGCCGGTGATTGCGATACAGCCAGCGGAAGATCGACTGCTCGTCCTCGGCCATTTTCCATTGCGCCAGCGGCCGGGCCCTGGAAGCATCGGACAACTGCAGCGACTCATCGAACCCCAGGCGCGGGCCGACCCGATCGACCGACACCGCCTCGATGCTCGTCGCCGTCGCGCTCATGACCGCCTGACCAGGTCGAACCAGTTGAAGTCCTCGCCGTGAAAGTCGAACGCCAGCACCACGTCGAACGTCGCCGGCGCCAGCAGCGATCGCAGCTTGTCCAGGTCGTACCACTCGACCCAAGGCGTGCCCGGCCCGTCGGTCTTCACGCCCCACTTGTCGAACGGCAGCGAGCCCTCGCGCTCCCAGCGCCGCTTCGGATAGGCCAGCTCGATCCACCGTCCGCCCGCCGGCAGTCGCCGCAGCAGCGCCGCCGCCTCACGCTGCGTCACGTCGAACGGCGCATTGATCAGCGACCCCTGCGCCCACACCACGTCGTAGTCGGTGTCCAGCGAGTCGATCGCCTCGAGACCGTCGAGATAGCAGAACGACGCATCGCGGATCCCCAGCAGGTCGCACAGCCGCCGCATGAGTTCGAGATTCTCCGGCACAATGTCGAGGAACGTCATCGCCGCCCCCGCCAGCGCGAAGGTGATGGCGTCGATGCCCAGCCCCGAACCGACGTCGATCACCTTGCGGCCGCGAAGCACGTCCTTGTAGAGCGTGTGATACCAGCCGCGCACGCTCTGATTGGGTCCGCTCGTCGCCGCGTGGACGATGCGCCACCAAGTGGCCACGAGCTTTTCGTCATCCATCGCCAGCAGGTCGGCGGTGGTGACGCGGTCAGGCCCCGCGCCGGGAACCGTGCCCCACTTGCGACGCAGCGCGCGCAGCACTTCGTCCGTTCGATCCAGTGTCATGATGCTCATGTCGGCCTCCATGCCGGGCGATTGGGCTAGTTATCGGCCGCCTCACCGGCCATACCACAGAAACTGCGTGCTCTGGCCGTAGGGCGAGCCATCGATCACCCCCAGCACGTTGCCCGTCGCCAGATCGACGAACTCGACGGTGTTGCGGTCGGCCACGGCAAAGGCAAATAGGCCGGGGGCGATCTCGTGGGCGTCGTGCAGCCAGGGCGTGCCCAAGTCGATGAGCACGCGCGACCTTCCATCGGGGCCCAGCCGCAGCAGCGTGCCCGCGCAGCTGTCGCAGAAGTGGATGCGACCGGCGTCATCCGCGCGAACGCCGTGACAGCCGACGTGGCCTCGGGTGAGCTCGACGTAACTGCCGTCGGGCCCGCGGTAGCCGATCGCGCCCTGGATCAGGGTCGAGACGAGCATCCCGCCCCGCCAGGGCACGGCCGCGTTCAGGTGCGCGAGCTGGCGATCGTTGTCGATGAAGTGCTCGACGACCGACATGTCGCGCGTCAGGTCGTAATTGCGACCGTAGATCGCCTCGGGCAGCCGCCACGCCTCGCTGACGCGTAGCGACGCGGCGTCGAGGGTGAGCACGGCGTCGCTGGCCGAGCAGGTCGCCAGCAGCCCGCCGCGCCCGTCGGGCCAGAGCGTGTGTCCGCCGGCCAGCCAAGGGTCATCGACCGTCGCCGTCACGCGCAGCGACGCATCGAGCACCTGCAACGTCTCGACGCCCAGCACCCACAGCCTGCCTTCGTGCCAGATGGCGTGCTGCGGCTTGTAGGCGTCGGGGCGCAGATGGGCCAGCAACTGCGGACGGTCCAATCGCTGCAGTGACCACACCGTCACGTCGCCCTTGAACGGCGAATGGTCGATCGACGGGCGCAGCTCGTCGAACGGCGTGGCGGGGGGCAGGCGATCGGGTCGGCGATAGCGCTCGATGAGAAAGTCGCGCGAGCAGCGGGCCAGATCGACCGCGCGCTGCGAATGCGTCACGCACAGCAGCGGCGCGTCCCACCCGTCCTGGCGGTGGTCGAGCACGCGCATCATCCGGCTGCCTGCCGCAACAGCGTCATCGGATCCAGGCGCAGCAGCGGCTGGGTCGCCTCATCGCGCGCCGGCATTAAACGCGGCCGCCACAAGCGCAGCACCGGCAGATCGAACCGGTCGCGCAGCGTGCTGACCCGCCGATCGATCTGCGCCGGGTTGATGGTCGAGATGACGATGCCATCGGCGTGGTGATGGGTGAGCGCGTCATCGGGGGCGATGGGGATGCCGCGGTAGTTCGTGCCGGCGAACGCCGGGGCGTCGTCGGCGACGGCGAGCACGCGCAGCTCGGCGGTGCGGCAGGCCAGCACGGTGGCGAACAGGTTCTTGCCGAAGTCGGCGACAATGACGCGCCGGATGCCGTGGCGCCGGGCCCAGTCGCGCACGAGCTGCTGCTGCTCGGACAAGTGCAGCACATGGTCGAGCGTGGCCATCGACAGCGTCTGTCGGCCCCGCAAGGCCTCGCGTGCGGCCCACCACCGCGCCTCGAGCCTGGCCCGCCGCGCCGCCGCGGCGTACCCGTCGTGCCCGGCGACGGCGGTGTAGCGCTGCGTCCAGTCCGCCCGGTAGTGCTGCCGCAGCGGCGAAGGGAAATATCGCTCGCACAGGATCAGATTGTTTCGCAGGTCCATTCGGTGGGCCAGTGCAGCGCTGCGGCCCGTGGCGACCTTGTCGTGGCGATACACGATGTCCTCGAACCGATCGATGCGGTAGCCCGCCTCCCACATGCGGAAGCTCACGTCGTACTCGCCCGCCTTGCGGAAGAACTCGTGCCGGAACCCTCCCACTTCATCGAACGCCGCCCGGCGCGCGCACACGGCGCCGGAGAGCATGACCGCCGGCAGCGCGCACGCTTCGGACGCACCGCTGGGCAGATCGCAACGACCCACCACCGCGGCCACCTCGGCGTTGGCGTCGAGGTATTCGACCGAACGCGCCACGGCGTCGCCGGTGGGATAACTGTCGTCGTCCAGCAGCACGACGTAGCGGCCCGTCGCGGCGAAGATGCCGTGGTTCCGCGCCGCCACGCCCTCGTTGCGCCGCCGCCGCAGGAACTGCACGCCCGGAAAGTGCGCCGCCACCGCCTCGGCCGTGCCGTCGGTCGAGCCATTGTCCACGACCAGGCACTCCCATGCGCCGGCGTTCGACGGCGTCGTCTCGTGCAGGATGCCCAGCGTCCGCAGCAGCGGTTGCCGCCGATTGTGGGTCACGATGACGTAGCTGAAGCTCAAGCGTTCACCTCTTCCCTGGCGATCAGCGCGCCGATGCGCGCCATCGCACGCGCCATGCCCGCCTCGTACGTGTAATGCCTCTGCACCCATGCCCGCTGTTCCCGAGCGATCGCGCCGCGGGCGTCTGCATCCTCGAGATACAACTGCAGCAGATCGGCGCACCGCGAGGCGTCGGCAAAGCTCACGTCGTCGCGCCGCGGCAGGTCCTCATAAAGAAAGTCCAGCCCCTCCGCGTGAAGCCGACGATAGCTGGCCAGGTTGTCGTAACCGTGGATCAGGCATGTGTCGTGCGATTCGGCGAGCAGCGCGTCGAGCTGCGCCTGCAGCGAGGGCGAGAGGGTGCGACGGGCGTCGGCCAGCGTGCTGCACGCCGGATCGATGTGCGTGTCCACAAAGGCCTTCCAGCGGAGTCGCCACGTGTCGCTGGGGTGCTCGCGGACGAGGAAGAATCCGCCGGCGACCAGGCCGTCCAGCAACCGCTGGTGCAGGTAGAAGTAGGGCACGATGTGCAGGCTGATGCGGGCGCGGCAGGTGAGGTCGGCCAGGTCGTCGCCATAGGCCACGGGCCCGCGGGCATGGGCGGCGAACTCGTCGTGAGCGTCCCAGCCCTTGCCGTACAGGGCGACCGTCGCGCCCGACCCGGCGGCGGCGGCGAGGACCCATCGCAGCGCCTGCCGCCGATACAGCGCGTTGTTGAGCGGATGCATCAGGCGGCGAACCAGGGCGTCGCGCACCTGCGGCAGCACGATCGACGTGCCGGTGTCCTGCTGCAGTTGGCTGACGAGTCGGTCCATCTGGCCCAGCGTGTGAACGCACCCGCCACGCTCGTAGCGATCGACCAGGTGCCTGGCGCACGCCTCGACGAACGTGCCGCCGCCGGGCGCGTCGGCGAAGGCGTCGATCGTCTCACGGACGAGGATCTCGGTGGGTTTTGCCGCGTGGGAGACGTACACCACGTCGGGCCCGCCGGCGCCGACCAGTCGCGGGCGCGACGGCGGCCGGGTGAGCTTGGTCATCGTCACGCACTGCCGCGCGGGGTAGGCGTAGTGCGTCTCGTACATGCTCGCACTGACGGTCAACACAAAGTCGCGCACGCCGATCGCCCGTCCGGCCTCGGGCTTCGTCAGGTTGGGCAGGTCGTCCTGAATCCAGCAGGCATAGGGCAACTGCGGCGGATACAGCCCGCCGAACTCCTCACGCAGGTGATCGATGGCGAAGACCAGGTCGGGTTTGAACTCGGCCACGTGGCGCCGCAGCGCCGTCACGCTCGTGCGCTGCCAGTCGTGATCCTCCATCACGAAGCGCACCTCCCATCCCAGTTGCGCCAAGGCCGCGGCTGCGTCGGCGGCCGCGTAACGCAGCACCGTCGTGAATCGCGAGGTCTTCACCATCGCCCGCGGCCTGCGATCGCCCCGCATCGCCATCACGGCGGCAAGCTCCCGATGGCTCACTGCAGCGTAATAGGCCTCGACCTGCCGTCGCAGCGACTCGTCATGCGCCCGCAGCTCGTGGGTGACGCCCTGCACGCCCGCGTGGATCGCCTTGCCCGCCGGGCCCACCGACAGGCACGCCTGCGGCGACGGCAGGCTCAAATCCGCCAGCGCCGCCCGGCGATACGACTCGATCCAGCCCGGCCCGACATACCAATGGACCCGGCCCTGCTCGATCGCGCCGTGGCGCCCGGCGTAATCGTGCAGCATCAGGCACGCCATGACGGCGTCCACGCTCGGCTCGAACACCAGCACCGCGTTGGTCATGCCCACGTCCGACGCCGCCGCCCTCGCCGCCAACTGCAGCAGCATGTGCCCGTCGCCCAGGCCCAGCAGCCCGACTGCCTGGCCGTCGTCGAGTGACGCGGCGATGCGCTGCACCTGGGCCGCCGCCGCCGCGGGCGGGTCGTTGGTCGCGCTCATGATCGTGCCCGTCGGGCGATGGACCACGCTGAGCTTGCCCGGCGGCGTGGCGGCGACCTGATACTCGCCGCCGGCCGGCGTGCTCATGAGCACGTCGTACACCGCCGGTCGATGCCGCTGCATCGCCGCGAGATTGGTCGCCAAGTTCAGGCGAAGCTGCATCGGCACGTCGCGCCGCGCGATGCGCTGCAGGCACGCGGCGGCCTCCGCCCACCGACGCCCCTTGAGGTGCGCCTCGGCCGCGGCCTGCAGCGCCGCCGGATCGTCGAGGGTGTGAGGCACAGCAGTCATAAGGCGCGCAGCATCAGCGCACCGCACTTATCGGTCCATCCCTGCGATTCATGCCACTTTTCGTCCCCCCGGTCAGCGAATGCGCCAGCGCGGACATCGGGGGGCTGGCCGTCAGGCGCCCGCGCTCGCGGGGGCCTGGCTCCGCGACGACAGCGCCAGCGACACGATCACCACCGTCCACATCGCTGCCGCCGCACACGCCGCGCCGATCACGTGACCCACCCACGGGTCGCTTTGCCACTGTCGGCCCGGACTCGTCAACGCCCACACCGTCGCCAGCGGACTCACACGCATCACCCATCCCTCCGTCTCCGCCAGACCCATCCACATCGGCTCGGCCAACAGCAGCAGCACGCACAGCGCCATCACCCCACTGCGACCGACGCTCCGACGCGACTGCACGCCCATCGCCAGCAGCGCCGCCGTCATCAGCGACCACGACGCCACCGCCCCGTCCAGCCACAGCGTCTGCGCCAAGCCCCACTCGCCCGTCACCCGCAGCGGCCACACCACCGCCTGAAACACCGCCATCAGACTCAACCACTCCACCAGCACGCCCAGCACCAGCAACCACCGCGGCGCCTGCACCGCCCCCTCCGCCGGCGACTCGCTCAATCGCACCAGCGGCCACAGCAACATCATCCCCACCAGACCCGACACGATCATCCCGCGCACCGCCCACGCCGCGCCTTCCATCGGCAGCAGCACCGCCCACGAACCCAGCAGCCACAGACACCACCCCAGCACCAGCCCTTTCGACCCGCCGGGAATCTGCGGCCGACTCGCACGTCGCCACTTGGCCAGCTTCGCCGCCGTCACCGGCTCCAGCTTGCTCGCTGGCCCATCCGACGACGAGACACCCTCGGCCTCCACTCCAGGCTCGTGCCCCTCAAACACCGGCAACTCCCGCTCGTCACTCATCCCCACATCCTACACGCACCCCGAACCTGCATCCCCACTTTGCCATACCGCGTCTCCGCATCGCGCTTGCGTCTTCGCCTTCTCACCATTGGCGCGACACGGCGCAGCCCTCCGCGTGACGGACTGTGGTAGAATTGGCGGTTTGGACCCGACGAGGGAGCGATGCCATGGAATTCATCACGGCTGAGGAAAAAGCCGCGTTACAGGCGAAGATCGACGAGCTCAAGTCGAAGCGCCCGGTCATCACGCAGCGGATCGCCGAGGCGCGGGCGCTGGGCGACCTGAAGGAGAACGCCGAGTACCATTCGGCGCGGGACGAGCAGGGCCTCAACGAGGCGGAGATACGGCGGCTGGAGGAGCGGCTGGCTACCGCCAAGGTCGCCAGCAACGATCACGTGCCGGAGGACATGGTGTTCCTGGGCGCGGTGGTGAAGCTCAAGGACGTGGAGATCGGCGACGAGGACCTGTACAAGCTGGTGGGCGAGGCCAGCGGCCGATTCGACGCCGACGAGATCGAGGTCACGGCGTCGAGCCCGATGGGCGCGGCGCTGATGAAGGCGCGGGTGGGCGACGTGGTAAAGGTCGATCTGCCGCGTGGGACCAAGCGGTTCGAGGTGCTGCAGATCGTGACGTGAAGCGCTCACGTCGCGGCGCACAAGCAGGCGGAAAAGAAAAACCCACTCGCGGGGGCGGGTGGGCTTTCGTGCGCGGATGGGTTGGCGTGCGGATTACTTGATGGCCACTTCCTTGCCGCCATTGTCGGCGGACTGGTAGATGCCTTCGAGCATTTTCTGCACCATGAGGCCGGCCTCGGCGGGGGCGATGGTGGGCTTGTTGTAGAGCACGTGCTCGGCGAAGCTGGTCATCTTGTAGTTGAACACGTCGCCGAAACCGTCAGCCTTCATGTAGTGGGGCCGGGTATCGACCATGTGGCCGATGTCGTCGCGGTGGATGACGCACGGGTCGTAGGTGCCGCCGCCCTTTTCGCCCATGAGCTGGAAGTTCCAGACGTTCTTCTCGACGTGAGCGGCGAAGCCGGCCTCGACGTGGACCACCGCGCCGTTGTCGAAGCGGATCGACCCGATGGACAGGTCCTCGACGGTGTAGGTCTTGTAGTCCCAGTTGGGCCAGGGCGACTCGATCTTGTTGCTGGGCTTGTTGCCCAGGTAGGTCCAGGTGGCGCCCACTGCCGCGACGGGCTTGGGCGAGCCCATGGTGTAGTGGCACATTTCCAGCACGTGGACGCCGATGTCGATCAGCCCGCCGCCGCCCTGCACGTCCTTGCGGCCGAACACGCCCCAGTTGGGGATGCCCCGGCGGCGCAGCGCCTGGGCTCGGCCGAAGAGCACCGCGCCGAACTGGCCCGAGTCGATCGCGTTCTTCAGAAACGCCACCCGCGGCGAAAAGCGATACTGGAACCCGATCACCAGCTTGCGCTTGAGCTTCTTCGCCAGATCCACCATCTCCTGGGCCTGCTTGACCGTCGCCGCCATCGGCTTCTCGACGATCACGTCGGCGCCGGCCTGCAGCGCGGCGATCGTGTTCTCGGCGTGCATCCCGTTGGGCGAGCACACGCTCACCGCGTCGGGCTGCACTTCCTTGAGCATCTTCTGATAGTCGTCGTACAGCCCCGTCTGCGGAATGTTGTACTGCTTGGCGTACTCCTGCTTCTTGCCGGGGAATGGATCGGCCAGGGCGACGATCTCGATGTCGTCGCGCTTGCTCATCGGCCCCATGTGGGCGTTGGCGATGCCCCCGGCGCCGATCACGGCGTAACGCAGCTTCTTCTTGCCCTTGCTCTTGGATGAACCTGACTTGGCCATGGGTGCAAAACTCCATATGCGGCACATGTCCGCGGCGGGTGCGAATGTCCGGGTTTGGGCAGGGTGATGCCGAGTCCGGTGGGATCAACGGCGGGCATTATCCGAAGAACCACCCTGCACTGCAAACCGACGCCCGGACTGCCGCGACCGTCGGGTCAGCGCAGCGCCATGACGAGGGCCTGCGCGAAGATGGTCATGAGGATGAGGGCGACGGGGTAGGCCGCGGCGTAGGCGACGATGGGGGCGTCGCTGTCGGTCTTGGCGGTGATGGCGCCCAGGGCGGGGGTGGAAGTCATGCCGCCGCAGATGCCGCCGAGGGCGTTGAGCAGGGGCAAGTGCAGCACGAGCCGGGCGACGGCGTAGGCCAGGGCCATGGGCAAGAGCAGCACGAGGACGGCCACGAGCAGGAGCTTGAGGCCATGCTCGGCGACGACCTCGACGATGTGGCTACCGGCCTCGACGCCGGCGTGGGCCAGGAAGAGCATGAGGCCCAGCTCCATGACGACCAGGCGCGAGGCGCGGGGGAGGAACCCGACGAACGGCCCGACGCGACCGAAGTGCCCCAGGAGCAGACCCACCAGCAGCGGTCCGCCCGACAGGCCCAGCTTCATGCCCGGCCCGCCGAACACGCTCACCGGCGTGAGGCCGATGAGCACGCCCAGCGTCACGCCCACCGTCAGCGAGACCAGGTCGCTCTGGTCGATGACGTCGGCGCGATCACCGGCGGCGGCGGCGAACTTGCGCAGGTTCTCCGGCGGACCGACGGCGGTCAGCACGTCGCCGCTCTGGAATTTGGTGTCGCCCGGCGGCACGAAGCTCAAACCCAGGCGGGTGAAGCGCGACACCTCGACACCGTAGTTCACCAGCGGATCGAGGTCGCGAATGGACCGGCCGATGAACGCGCGCGAGGTGACGACGACGCTGCGTCGCTCATTTTCGGCGTCGAGGAGATAGGGGCGGTCGCTGCGCTTGCCCATCAGGTCGATGATGGCCGGCACGCGTCGGGCGCGGGAGATGACCAGCACGACCTCGCCGAGCTGAAAAGTGAAGTCGGGGCTGATGGGCACGAGCCGACCGCCGGACGCCGGATCGAGCCGGCGGACGATGCGGCACTTGGCGGCGTCGAAGGTGGGCACATCGCGTGCGGCACGGCCGACGAGTGCGGGATTGGTCACTTCGACGAGGGTGCGGACGATCTCGTCGCCAGCGTGGGCCTGCCTGGACTCGGCGGCGAGCTGTGTCAGGTCCTGGCGGAGCAGTCGGGGCAGGAGCTGGATGAACAGGACGGTGCCGACGACGCCGATGGGGTACGCCAGGCCGTAGCCCACCGACGCGCGCGGGCCGCCGGGGCCCAGGGCCTCGATGGCGGCGGCGAGGGCGGGCGTGCTGGTGAGCGCCCCGGCGAAGATGCCCGCCGCCAGATCACCGGGCACGTCCAGCAGCCGGGCCACGCCCCACGTCGTCGCCGCACCGCTGCCCACCACCACCAACGCCAGCACCGTTAGCGTCTTGCCCTGCCGCCCCAACGCCCGGAAGAAGCTCGGGCCGGCCATGATCCCCACGCAATAGACGAACAACACCAGGCCCAGGTCGCCCACGCTCGGGATCGTCAGATGCCAATGCCCCGCCAGCAACGCGGTGAACAGCACGCCCGAACTGCCCAGCGACATGCCGGCCACCGTGATCTGACCCAGCAGCAGACCCACCGCGATGACCGCAAACAGCACGATCACCGGATGGTGCAGGATGCCGGTCAGCACGTCGCGTGGCCCGGCGGCGGCATAGGCGTCGGCGGGCAGCAGCAGGCCCACAACCAGCGCCGTCACCGTGGCGGCAACTGCAGCAATCCACGTGGTGCGGCGGGATCCAGGGCAGGTGGGCATGGCGAACACCCCACCATCACGGTAACACAAACCCGCACGCCATGGCGCACGGCGGTATGATCCTCGCCACTGTCACGATCCCCCCGAGCCATCGCCACGCCATGACGCACGCCGCCGCCCATTCGTCCAACGCCTCGCGGTTCGAGGCTGTCAAGGTCGATCATCCGCCCACGTTCGAGGATGCCGCGTGGTCGCGCAGCCCGGCGGTGACATTGGGGCCCAATACGCAGCAGATCGCGGCGGGCATGGTGGTCGCCGAGCCGGGGCAGGCGCGATTGACCTACGACGAAGCGGCGATCTACCTGCGGGTGGACTTGACCGACCACGACATCTGCACGACCGCGACGGCCGACGGGGACGTGCTGTACCACAGCGGCGACGTGGCCGAGTGGTTCATCGGGCTGCCGGTGGACGAAGACGGCTACCGACCCTACCTGGAGCTGCACGTGGCGCCCAACGGCGTGCGCACGGCGTACCTGCTGGCGCGGCCGGGACTGGTCGAGCCGATCGATCCGATCCCGTTCACGGCGGAGGTGGCGGTGCGCGGCACACTCAACGCCTTTGCCGATCGTGACGAGGGCTGGTCGGCGATCATGACCCTGCCATGGCAAGCGCTGCGGCTGCTGCAGCCTGAGCGCGACGGCCAGCCGATCACCCTGGCCAACGTCCCGCCACTGACCATGCTCGTGGCCCGGTACAACTACGGCCGCCACCTGCCGTGGCACGAGGGCATCGGCGGCCCGGAACTGACCATGTGGCCGGCCCAGCCGCACACGTCGTACCACCTGCGCCGCCATCATGCCCCGCTACAGCTGCGCGATGCACCGGGCCCACATGCAACAACCCCGCGGTGACGCGGGGTTGCGGGGAATCGATCGTGGGGTGGGGCAGCCTTACGCGGCGGCGGGGACGCCCTTTTTCCGGTTCAGCCGGGCCGTCAACCGGCCCTTGTAACGTCCCGCGGCGTTCTTGTGGATCGTGCCCTTCGCCGCCGTCTGGTCCAGCAGCTTGTACAGCTTCTGCAGCTTCGTCGTCGCGTCCTCGACGCTGCCGTGGAGGATCGTCTCGTTGAAGTCCTTGATCGCCGTGCGGTAGTTATCCTTGCGCCAGCGGTTGAGGGCGCGGCGGCTGGCGTTCTGGCGGACTCGCTTCTTGGCACTGGCCGTATTGGGCATGGCGGGGTCTCTTTCAGGTCCTGCGGGAAGCCCAGTATTATGACGCAATCGCCAGTCCCATGCAAACGGGCTGTTCTCCCGTCGCAGCCGGGTCGCCAACCCGCGGGCGGCGGCCGCAAGCCGTGGCCTGGGCCTGGTTTCAGTCCCGAGGCTGGCTCTTGGTGCCCACCACAGCTTCGTGAATGTTCTGCGCGTGGGCCCGAATGCGACGGTAGTTGGTCAGTTGCGTCGTGTAGGTCATGCTCAGCATCGGGTTGACCTGCGAGTCGGTCATCAGTTGCAGGTGCTGGTCGCGCAGGTCCTTGACCCGGCGGGTGATGGCCGAGCCGCCCTGCTCGGCTTCGCTGGCGCTGATCGCGGTGCGGTGCTCATAGGCCGCGGTGATGCGACGGACGTAGTCGGTCACCTGCTCGTGCAGGGCCTTGAGGTTGTCCAACTGTTGCGGGGCCAGGTCGATCTGGTGCTTGCGGAGCTTGAGGAACCCTTTGAGGATGCTCGCGGCCGCATCGCTGATCGACTCGTACTCGTGCGCGATCCGCAACTGCTGACGCCCTTCCTCCGCCACGGCCACGGGAAACGTGGCGTCGAGCAACTCGGTCAAGTACGCCACGATCTCCTGCTCGATGTTGTCCAGCACCTCCTCGCGGTGGAACGTCTTCTGAATGAGTTCCTCGTTGGCCTGACCGTGGGAAGCGAGCTGCCCGATCCAGTCGAGCATCTTGGTGCATCCGATGCCCATCTGCACGACTTCACCGCGGCTCTGCTCCACGCCCAGCACCGGCGCGTCCACGGTGCGGGCGTCCAGGTGCTTGAGGTGCGCCACTTCCTTATGCAACGGCCCGGGCACCATCCGCTCCAGCAGTCGGGCGTAACCCCGCACGAACGGCAGGAACAGCAGCGTGTTGGTCACGTTGAACGAGGTGTGCGTCATGGCGATCGCCGCCGTGATCACGACACCGTACCGCACCGGGTCGGCAAAGTCGGCAAACGTCATCGTCAGCGGATCGACGCCCTCGGCCCACTCGATGCCCCACGCCACCGCCCGCACGAACCACGGGAACACCAGCACCACCCAGCAGACGCCAAAGACGTTGAACAGCACGTGGGCGTAGGCGGCGCGCCTGGCGCTGGTGTTGGCGCGAAGCGTGGCGATGACCACCGTGATCGTCGTGCCGATGTTCTCCCCGAGAATCACCGCCGCAGCAATGGGGAAGGGCACCAGCCCGGTGACGGCGGCGGCGATCAGAATCGCCAGCGCGGCGCTGCTGCTCTGGACCATGCACGTCAGGATGCAGCCGATCGTCACGCACTTGATGACGCCCAGGTACGAATCGGTGTTCAGGCGATAGATCAGCTCCTTGATCTGCTCCATGTCGCGCAAAGGCGCGACGCCCTGCTTCATCAGTTCCAGCCCGAAAAACACCATCCCCAGCCCCATGACCGCCATGGCGATGAACCGCACGCGGTCCCGCCGCGCAAACAGGTGAACCAGCGCGGCCAGCCCCAGCACCGGCAGGCCGTAACGATCCACCTTCAGCACCAGCACCCAGCCCGTGATCGTCGTCCCGATGTTGGCCCCCATGATGAAGCCCACCGCCTGATGCAACTGCATCAGGCCCGCGTTCACCAGGCCCACGATGATCACGGTCGAAATACTCGACGACTGCACCACCATCGTCACCGCGGTCCCCGTGGCCGTCGCCAGCAGGCGATTGTCAGTCACCAGCGAGATCATGCGGCGCAGCGAGTTGCCGGCCACCGCCTGCATCCCCTCGGACATGTATTTCATGCCGAGCATGAAGATGCCCAAGCCGCCCAGCAGTGACATGATCATCGTGGCCATGGGAGTCGTCGGGGGGATCGATGCCGGTCGTCTGATCGGCGTGTGACGATCTGCCGCAACTGGAATTCGGATGCCCTGGGCGCCTGGAGCCGACCCGGCGTGCCCTCGTCTGCGCGTCAGGTGTCGGAACACCTGCGACGCCGGGCGCGATTCTACTGGGAGTCAGGCATCCCGGCCAATCGCCGCGCACAGCCGAACCCACGGCATCAGACGCCGCCAATCGCCCCCCCTCACTGGCCCGCCTTGACCACCTTCAGCGCTGCGAACATCGGCGACTTCTTGTAGTGATCGTCGAGGGGGTAGCACCCGCTGATGATGCCGTTGCGCGGCGCCGTCGTGCAGTCGCTGAACGTGCGGCAGACCTTCTTGGTGTTGATCGGCCGGCCCGCCACAGCGTCGTGCAGCACGCCGGGGTACGCCAGCACCATGCGGCCGATGCCCACGCTATCGACCCAGCCCTCGCGCACCACCGCCTGGGCCACGTGCGGCAGATACTCCTGAAAGTAGGTGTAACCCGTGCCCACCAGCACCATGTCGGGGAACTGCCGCTTGAGCTCGCGCACGGCATGGATTTGGCGGACGCAGCCGACGACCGGGTCTTCCGGGGGCTGGTAGCCGTCGCTGGGCGGATACAGCGCTGGCCGCTGAATGTGCGGGTTGTAGTACGGGCTGCCCGCCGAAAGGTTGATGAGGCGGATGCCCAGGTCGCGACAGAGCGTGAGGAACTGTACGGTCTCGGTGAGATCGTGCTGCAGTGGACTCCGGGGGTTGCAGCCGAAGGCATAGCGGTACGGCAAGAGATGCTCGTAAGGCTCGGGGATGCCGGGGCCGAGCTTGTTGCCGACGGTCTGCTCGGGATCGGGCCGGAACGGGGGCATGTCGAAGGCGGACAAGCGCACGCCGATGTGCAATCGCGGGGCAACCGCGCGGATGCCGGCGACGATTTCGCGCAGGTAGCGCGTGCGGTTCTCGAAGCTACCGCCGTAGGGGCCTTCGCGCGTGTAGGCGCTGAGCAGTTCGTGGCCCAGGTAGCCGTGGCAGTGCTTGATATCGACGAAGTCGTAGCCCAGGTCGGCGGCGTGCCGCGCGGCGGTGACAATGTTGTCGATCAGCCGCCTGAGGTAGTCGTCGGTGATGACCGGATCGTCAGCAGCGATATGAAACTTGCGGTCGAGGATCGGATGGTGATACGCGATGCGGGGTTCGAGCTTCTTTTTGTCATTGGGCCGGCAGAACCGACCGGAGTGGGTCAACTGCAGCCCGACGACCAGCCCGTCGGCGCTGCCGGTGGTCTTGATGTGCTCGGCGATGAGCAGCTCGCGCAGCTCGCCGATCGCGGCTTTATTCGCCTCGGTCATCACGAGCTGGTTGGGATTGGCCCGCCCGTCGTGCTGCACGGCGACGGCCTCGCCGCCCCAGATCAGCTTCGCACCCGACTCGCCGAAGCGCTGCCAGCGGCGGCGCGTGTGCTCCGTGGGCAGCCCGTCGGGCGTCCCGTCCCAACCCTCCATCGGGTGAATGCAGATGCGATTGCCAATCCCCCCGGAAGTTCCAAACGGGATCGGCTTACCCAGCGGCGACGCCTCCCCCGCCACCGGCCCGTCATCGCAAGGCAACTCCAGCCCCAGCGACGCCAAGTGCGCCCGGAAGTCGTCCACCGTGCTCAACGTCCCGATCCGTGTGTAGTTGCGTGCAGCCATGCCACCACGATACCAGCCGTTGACGAGGCGGCCGTTGGTCGCCCCCGCCATGTGTTTAGCGCGGATGGACGCCTGGCATGGCCGCCGACCCTCCGCAGCCAGGCCTGGCAAAGCGGTCAGAACCCCACGTCCGCGGCGCGGGCCTGCGTCGGCGTCATGCCCGTCGTCGCGTGGAACCAGCGCGAGAAGCTCTGCAATGAGCTGAAGCCCAGGGCGTCGGCGACCTCCGAGACATTGAGTCGGCCGGCGGCGAGCAGTTCCTTGGCGCGTGCGGCTCGGCGCAACGAGACGTACTGGCCGACGCTGCAACCGAACACGCTGCGGAAGCGGCGCATGAGCTGGCGCGACGAGAGCTTGGCCTCGTCGGCCAGATCATTCAGCGCCGGGGACAAGTGCAGCTCGCGGTCGATGCGATCGAGCACGCGTTCAAGCCGGGCATCGATGCCGTGGGGCAGACTCTCGGCCGCGCCGCCCGCAACATCGCAAGGCCACAGGCTCAACACCTGCACCACCGCCGCCGCCAGCACCGGCGATCGCCGCGTCGGCGCGATCCAGTACTGGTGCAGCCGCCGCATCGCCCCCGCCAGGCCCGATACGCCGCGCAACTGCGTGACCACCCCTGGCCAGCGCGGGATCGCACCGGCGTCCACCTTCAGCTTGAACGTAAAGAACTCTCCCACCCCCGGACTCGTGCCCGGCCGCAGGCTGTAGCCATGCATGGCTTGCGGAGGCAGCACCACCGCCGTTGCCCCTTTCGCCGACACCGCTCGCCCACCCACCGTCCACCGTCCCTCGCACTCGACCGCAAGGTCCAACTGCAGCAGGTCATCGTGCGCGTGCGGCGGATACGACAGCGGCCCGTCCACCACGTGGTGCGCCACGTGCACGAGCATCCCCGGCGACTGGCACACCGCCGCGCACAGCTTCAAGATGGCACGGTCCACGGCGTCGGACATGGCGACAATCGTAGCACGACGACACAGACGCCCACCCGGCGTCACCCGCACCAGTGCCCCAATCACGCGGCGCGTGGGAACCGCGAGCAAGCTCGCGGGCTACACGTGGGGATGTGCTGTCGAGGTGTGTCAAGCGCTCGCGGTATGGGCGATGAACGCCCAAGGCTGTGGCGGCAGACCTTCTTTCATCGGGTGGCGCTGGACGTACTGGATGGCGGCGCGGAGTTGCGGTTCGTCGTTGATGAAGACGCTCCAGACGCCGGCGGCCCAGGGGGTAGGCGTTGAACCGCCGGGCTTGCGGTGCAAGTGCAGCGGATGGCAGTCGTTCCTGACGAGGGACATGGTGGCTTTGGACTTGAGGTGGGTGGCGATCTGCTCGATGGTGCGTGCGTGGCGGGCGATGACGAGGTGGGTGTGGTCGTGGCCGACGCAGCAGGCGACGACGGTGTAGGCGGACTCGGCGACGGCGGTGGCGAATCCGGCGGCGATGACGTGGCGCTGGCGTTCGTCGAAGCGGACAGGCGGGTACTTGAGGGCCTGTTTGGCGGCGAGGCGTCGAGCGACGTCGTGGGAATCGTGGGCGAGGGATCGCCGCGCGGTGGTCTTGGTGGCGGGGCCGAACTTGCGCAGTTCCCAGGCGCCGACGAAGTCCGACCATGAGCCGCGCGGGTCGTTGGGGAGCCAGAATCCGTAGGCGGTCATGATAAGGTGATACCACCGGACCATGGGGGCATGATGCGCGGGGGCGGCGCAATTGGCAAGGATGACGTGTAGCGGGCGAGCTTGCTCGCCCTTATTCGCGCGTGGGCGTGGGAACCGCGAGCAAGCTCGCGGGGTACACGAGGGGCGATTACGCCCGCTTCTCGATCGCCACGTAGTCGCGGGTGGTGGGGCCCTGGTAGATCTGGCGGGGGCGGTTGATGGCGCCTTTGGATTCCCAGACTTCTTTCCAGTTGGCGATCCAACCGGGCATGCGGCCGATGGCGAACATGACGGTGAACATGTTCACGGGGATGCCCATGGCGCGCATGATGATGCCGCTGTAGAAATCGACGTTGGGGTAGAGCTTGCGATCGACGAAGTACGCGTCGCTGAGTGCGGCCTCTTCGAGCCGGCGGGCGATGTCCAGCAGCGGGTCGGTGACGCCGAGCTTGCCGAGGATGATGTCGGCGGATTTCTTGAGAATGTCGGCGCGGGGGTCGAAGTTTTTATAGACGCGGTGGCCGAAGCCCATCAGCCGGCCCTTGCCCTCCTTGACCTGCTCGACGTAGTCCTTGACGGAGATGCCGGACTTGCGGACCTCTTCGAGCTGCTGGATCACTGCAACGTTAGCGCCGCCGTGGAGCGGCCCCCACAGGGCGCAGACGCCGGCGCTGCACGAGGCAAAGAGGTTGGCGCCGCTGCTGCCGACCATGCGCACCGTCGAGGTCGAGCAATTCTGCTCGTGGTCGGCGTGGAGAATGA
Source organism: uncultured Phycisphaeraceae bacterium (assembly GCA_964518335.1). Taxonomy (GTDB): domain Bacteria; phylum Planctomycetota; class Phycisphaerae; order Phycisphaerales; family Phycisphaeraceae; genus CAZFDT01. Next base: position 27,607 of record CAZFDT010000002.1, on the reverse strand, counting down.
GGATGAGGTTGAGGGCCTGCACCACATCGGGGTCGGGCTCGTACTGCTGGTGGGGGATGCCGAACATCATCTGCAGGAAGTTGGCGCAGTAGCTGAGCTTGGGGTGGGGGTACATGATGGGCTGGCCGATCGACGTCTTGTACGACGCGGCGGCGACGGTGCGGACCTTCGACAGCAGCCGCGCGGCCGCCGACTCGAACGTCGCCTCGTCCTCCATCTTCATGATGTCGGGGTGATAGCACGACACGGCATTGATCATCGCCGAGAGGATCGCCATCGGATGGCCGGTGTTGGGGAAACCGTCGAAGGTCTGGCGCAGGCCTTCGTGAAGCATCTCGTGCTTGGTGAGCAGGGCGCTGAAGCGCGACAGTTGCTCGCGCGTGGGCAGCTCGCCCCAGATCAGCAGCCAGGCGGTTTCGACGAACGTGCTCTTCTCGGCAAGCTGCTCGATGGGGATGCCGCGATAGCGAAGGATGCCTTTCTCACCGTCGATGAAGGTGATCTTGGACTCGCAGGCGCCGGTGTTCTTGTACCCGTCATCGAGGGTGATGTAGCCGGTCTCATCGCGCAGCTTCGAGATGTCGATCGCTGGCTCGTGCTCGGTGCCGATGACAATCGGCAGTTCGATGACCTTGCCATTGAGTTCGATACGGGCGACATCGGTAGCGGTTGCGGTCGTCATAGGCTAGCTTCCCACCTGAGGCGTGCGAGGAGATGCTCAAGTTTAGGAATTAGCGCGGGATTTTGCCAGTGAGGCTCCGCGAGGCAAGCCATACGGCTCGGCCGCGATTGCGAGCTGGAAAACGCTGCCGCGCCGTGCCGCATGTCGAGGGACGATCACTTGTTCGACGCCGCCCACTGGGCCTTGAAGGCTTTGACGGCTTCGGCGAACTGGCCCATCAGCGCGTCGTCGAACGCCTGCTTGGCGACCAGGGTGTCGCGCAGGCCCTTGGCGGTGCTGCTGAAGTATTCCAGCAGGCCCTTGGCGAAGCCCTGCACCTGCTTGAGCGGCAGATCGTCCATGTAGCCCTTGGTCCCGGCGTAAATCTGGATCACCTGGTCGATCACGTCCATCGGCGCGTACTGCGGCTGCTTGAGCAGCTCGACCATGGCGGCGCCGCGGTCGAGCTGGCGCTGCGTGGCCTTATCCAGTTCCGTGCCGAGCTGGGCGAAGGCTTCGAGCTCGCGGAACGCGGCCAGGTCCAGTCGCAGCGATCCGGCGACCTGCTTCATCGCCTTGATCTGGGCGTTGCCGCCGACGCGCGACACGCTGATGCCCACGTTGATCGCGGGCCGGACGCCGGCGAAGAAGAGGTCGGGCTCGAGGTAGATCTGCCCGTCGGTGATGGAGATCACGTTGGTCGGGATGTAGGCCGACACGTCGCCTTCCTGCGTCTCGATGACGGGCAGGGCGGTGAGGCTGCCGCCGCCGTTGTCGTCGCTGAGCTTGGTGGCGCGTTCGAGCAGACGGCTGTGGAGGTAGAACACGTCGCCGGGGTACGCCTCGCGGCCGGGCGGGCGCTTCAGCAGCAGCGAAAGCTGGCGGTAGGCGGTGGCCTGCTTGGACAGGTCGTCGTAGATGCACAGGACGTGCTTGCCCTTCCACATGAAGTATTCGCCCATGGCGCAGCCGGAGTAGGGGGCGATGTACTGCATCGGTGCGGGCTGGCTGGCGCCGGCGTCGATGACGATGGTGTAGTCCATCGCCCCGTTCTCGCGCAGGGCCTCGACGACGGCGGCGACGGTCGAATCCTTCTGGCCCACTGCAACGTAGATGCAATAGACCGGCTGATCGGTCTGGTGCGTGTAGCGCTGGTTGATGATCGTGTCGATGGCGACGGCGGTCTTGCCGGTCTTGCGGTCGCCGATGATGAGCTCGCGTTGGCCGCGGCCGATGGGGATCATGGCGTCGATGGCCTTGACACCGGTCTGCAGCGGCTGCTTGACGGGCTGGCGGTCGGCGATGCCGGGGGCGATGATATCGACGGTGCGGCGTTCGGCGCCGGCGACCGGGCCCTTGCCGTCGATCGGGTCGCCCAGGGCGTTGACCACGCGTCCGAGCATCGCCTCGCCCACGGGCACGCTCAGCACGGTGCCGGTCGAGCGGACGGTCATGCCCTCCTTGACCTTGAGGTACTCGCCGAAGATGACGGCGCCGACGATGTCCTGCTCGAGGTTGAGGGCCTGGGCGCGGACCACCTCGCCGTGGCCGACCTCGATTTCGAGCATCTCCGACGCCATCGCGTTGGACAGACCGTAGATGCGGGCGATGCCGTCGCCGACCTCGACGACCTGCCCGACCTGGCTGACCTCCAGCTCGGAAGAGAACTGGCGGACTTCCTGCTCGATGACACTGGTGATTTCGGCGGTGTTGATCTTCATCAAGGACTCCAGAGTTTTAGCCGCAGATGAACGCGGATAAACGCAGATTTGAAATCAATCATTTTTCTGACTTCATCTGCGTTTATCCGCGTTCAACTGCGGCTCGTTTCCTTCTTACATCTGTGCCGCCGCGGCGCGGGACTTGGCCCGGCCGGCGGCGATGAGTTTGTCCCGGATCAGGCGAAGTTGCGTCGCCACCGTGGCGTCGATGAGCTGGTCCTCGACGCGCACCTTCAAACCGCCGATGAGCGTGTCATCGACGTGCTGTTGCAGTAGCACGGTCTTGCCCAGCGCCTGGCCCAGGCCCTCGGTGACGCGGGCCTGGGCGGCGGCGTCGAGCGGGGCGGCCACGTAGGCGTCCACCTCGACGATGCCGCGCTTCTGCTGCAGCAGCGTGGCGAACGCGCTGGCGATCCCCGGCAGCTCGCCCAGCCGACCCTTGCGGTTGAGCACCTGCAGGAAGCGGTGGAACACGTCGCTGACGCGGCCCTTGAACAGGCGCTCGATGCTGCCGCCTCGCTCGCGCGTGCCGATCAGCGGTGACGACAGCAGCCGGGATAGCTGGGCGTGGGTTCGCATCAGCTGGGCCACTGCGGCGATCTCCTCGGCGATGGCGTCGAGCTGGCCCGCCTCTTCCGCCAATGACAGCAGCGCCTGGGCGTAGGTGCGATCGGCCAGTGTGGTGTGGTGGTGTGCGGGGGCGTTCACGTCGGGAGTCCTGCGAAGCCGCAAGCGGCGTCAGTTGGCGTTGACCTTGCGCAGCTCGGCCAGCGATTGCTCGACGAGAGCCTGCTGATCCTGCGGATTGATCTGCCGCTTGAGGATCTGCGAGGCGATCTGCGTCGAGAGCGTCGCGGCCTGGGTGTAAATCTGATTGAGGGCGTCTTCCTTGGCGGCGCGAATCTCCGTCGCCGCCCGCGCCTTCATGGCGTTGAGCTCGTTCTGCGTCGCCTCGCGGATCTGCGCGGCGGTCTTCTCCGCATCGGTGCGCGCCGCGGCAATGACCCGCCCCGCCTCGGCCTGGGCGTCGGCCAACTGCCGCTTGTACTGCTCCAGCGTCGCCGCCGCATCGCGTGCCGACTTCTCCGCATTCTCCAGATCGCTCTTGATCTTCCCCTCGCGGTCCTGCAGGCCCGAGAGAATGGGGCCCCAGGCCAGCTTGTACAGCACCGCCAGCAGGAACAGGAACACCACCGCCGCGGCGACCGACTGGGCGATCGTGCCGGCGAAGGGCGACGGCGAGGCGTGCGCGTCGGCAGACGGATCGCCCGCGGCCAGCGCGATCGTCGCCAATGTCAAGCTGAATGTTGCTGCAAGGAAGAATCGCATAGCGTGTCCTCGTAGGGAAAGCCGCCGGCCGTCTTTCGACGGTCGGCGGCGTCGTACTTGATTGTCAAAGCGTGAACTGGATCAGCAGCGCGAAGAAGGTGAAGCCTTCGATCAGCGCGGCGGCGAGCAGCATCGAGGTGAAGATGCGGCCGCCGGCCTCGGGCTGACGGGCGATCGACTCGACCGCCGATGCACCGATGCGGCTGATGCCGCGAGCGGCGCCGATCACCATCAGGCCCATGCCGATGGCGATGCCCAGGGCCTTACCCTCGGCCCCACCGGGGAAAAACCACGAGCTGCCCTGGCTGGCTTCCTGCGCCATTGCGGGCATCGCCGGCAACAGCACGACGGCCAGCGCCGCCAGTCCAAACAACATCATCTTCTTCATCACAAGACTCCTGCAGTGATGCGGTGGACGTCGCATCGGTTGGTTCACCCCGCCCTCGCGGGACATCCGGCTGCTCCACTCAACCGGCGTCGGGGATCAGGTCAACATCAGTGGTGCGCCGCGTGCCCCTCCGTGTGGCCGTGCTCCTCGCCGTGCTCCGCATGCTCCTCATGCTCGTGCACGATGAGCTGCCCCAGGAACAGGCACGTCAGGAACGTGAAGATGTAGGCCTGGATGAACCCGACCAGCACTTCCAGCAGGTTGATGCCGGTGGCGCCGAGGATGGATACGAGCGAGACCGCGCCGCCGCCGACGGGTCCCATGGCCTGCAGAACCGCGGGCACAAAGCCCAGCAGCACCGCGATGACGAGGTGGCCTCCAGTCATGTTGGCGAAAAGTCGAATCGCCAGCGCGAAGGGCTTGATGAGGTAGCCGGCGATCTCGACGGGGACCATGATGACCCACATGAACCATGGTGCGCCGCCGGTGAGGTGCTTGAGGAACCCGATGGGGTCCTTGAGGAATGCCGTGCCCATATAGAAGATGGCCGAGATCAGGGCCAGGGCGCCGGTGACCCAGATCGATTGGGTCGCCGTGCCGCCGATGCCGTGGCCGTGGTGGCCCAGGCCGAACATGGCGGTGATGTCGAGAATGGGGATGAGCCCCAGCATGTTGCAGACGAGGATGTACCAGAACATCGTCCAAAGGACGGGCGTGTACTTGTCGGTGTGCTCGCCCAGCACGTCGCGGAACACATCGTTGCGGAGGAAGAGGCAGACGCTTTCGACGAGATTGGCCAGCAGCCCCTGGGCGCGATAATCGTCGAGCGTGCGGGTCTGCCCCGTCTTGATCCGTCGGGCAGCGGGGATGACCAGCAGCATGGTGACGATCGCGCCGAGCACGAGCATGACCGTGACGTTGCTGACCAGCCAGAGCGTGTGGCCGTCGGTGCCGACCCATGTGCCCACGTCGCGTGTGATCAGCGGCTTGTCGATGACGTGATCGACAGGGTTGGACGCGGCGAGGGTGGTGAACAGTGACATCATGCCATTACCTGGGCGGGCTGCCCCGCCTTGTCGGACGGGGGTGAGGGCATATCCATGGACCAGAGGAAGCGTCCCACAAACGCGACCTCCACGGCGAGGGCGGGAAGATAGGCGATGGCAAGGCAAACCGCCAGCGGCGTACCCGGCACCATACCGCGGTGAAACAGCAGCATCGCCAGGCCCATCGTGAATGCCATGCGGAGCAACATGCCGCCCAGAAAGGCGTAGATCGTCGGCATCGGACCCAAGGGACCGACCACGGCGATCGTCGCCAGGCACGCGATCCCCGTCAGCCACACCGATCCGAAGGCCGCGGCGATCATCAATTCAAATCGCGTCGATTCGCCCATCACCATCGGAAGGATCAGCCACGTACCCGCTGCCAGCACTACAAGCAGCCCCGTCAGGCAGACGGCTGCTGTCCATGTCGGGAAGCGGAGCTTGGTGGAGGGAACATTCATGCGACGCTGATCAGTCCTTGAAAAACCGCTTGCCTGTGCGCCAGAGTTTGTAAGTTCCTCCGACGACACCGATGAAAAGACCCACGAGGGTCAGGGCGGGCATCGTCTCCCACCGCTTGTCGAGCCACCATCCCCCGACGGTGAACAGGGCTGTGACCATGCCCAGTTCCATCCCCGCCGTCACCAGCGTCCATGGGCTGGGCTCCGAGGGCTTGGGTTTGGGTGAATCGTCAGACACACCCCCATGTTACCCCCGACACTATCCCAGCGCCGCCGCGCCGCTGATGACTTCCATCAGTTCGGTGGTGATCGCCGTCTGGCGGGCGCGGTTGTATTGGCGCGTGAGAATCTTGCCCATTTTCCCCGCCGCGTCCGTGGCCGCCTTCATCGCCACCATGCGGGCGATCTGCTCACTGAGGATCGCCTCGTTGAACGCCTGGAACAGCATGGTCCGCACCGTCATCGGCAGCAGCTCGTGCAGCAGCGACTGCGGGTCGGGCGAAAAGTCGTACTCGGTCGCCGCCTCCGCCGTCGCTTGCGTCTTCGCATCGTCCCGCGAGCGCGTCGGGTCCTCGATCGGCAGCAACTGCATGACCACCGGCGTCTGCCGCCCCGCCGACTGAAACGCCGTATAGACCACGCGCACCGCGTCGTACTTGCCCGCGGTGAAATCGGCCATGTATCGGTCGGCGAGCCTCTCCACCTCGTCATAGGCCGGCTTGTCGCCGAACTGACTGTGGAACGCCGCCGGCTCGCGCTTGTTGAACCGGAGGATCGCCAAGCCCTTCTTGCCGACGAGTTCGATGTCGAACTGGCGGTCGATGTGGGCCAGATAGTGGGCGCGGGCGGCGTGGAAGACTTTGCCGTTGTACCCGCCGCAGAGGCCGCGGTTGCTGGTGATGACCAGCAGCAGTTCGCGGCCGGTGGGCGTGGCTGGGGGCTTGAGCAGGGGGTGGCTGAACGACGCCGCGTCCGCCGCCGACCCCAAGGCCGTGGACAATTCGCCGACCATCTCGCTGAGCTTTTTCGTGAACGGCCGAGAAGCGACGACACGGCGGAAGGCCGCCTGGTACCGTGCCGTGGCGATGAGCTGCATCGTGCGGGTGATCCGCCTGATGTTGCTCACGGCCTTCATGCGGCCCTTGATTTCCCGCGTCTTGCCCATGGGCCGAAGATGATAGCGACTCCAACGTGACAGGCAACGCGCCGGATGCCGCTTGACGCCGGCCGCGTCAACGGGCATATTCCCTCCGCCTGCCCCCCAGGGGAATACCACCGCAACCTTAACCTGAGCGCATTTGGATGAGCACCACGCTGTTGGCCGCGCCCCGCGCGACCGTCGTTGTCCGGCCCAGTGCGATCCACGGCCTGGGCGTTTTCGCCGCCGAAGCGATCGAGCCCGATGCCCTGATCGGCCTCTACGAGGGCCCGCGCGTCTTCGACGATGACAAGGATGGCCCCTACGTCCTGTGGTTCGAGGACGACGACGGCCGCGTTGTCGGCATCGACGGCCGCAACGCACTGCGCTACGTCAACCACAGCCCCGACGCGAATGCCGGCTTCTTCGCAGACGAACTCTACGCCCTGCGCCGCATCGAACCGGGCGAGGAAATCACCCACCACTACGGCGAGGACTGGACGTGACGAGACTCGGGCGCGTCACTGCCCGCCGGTGCGCGACGCGATGCAGTCGTAGCGCACCGTCCACGTACGCGCCTCGCCCGGCTTGAGATCGAGCTGCAGGAACGGCTCGGGGCTGACGTCGTCCTTGGTGATGTACACGTGATACCAGCCCGGCGCCCAGTCGCCGGTGATGCGCATGCTCGCACCCGTCTTGAGGTTCTCGACCACGACAGCGTTCTGCTCAACCTTGTCGAACGGCGTGAACTCGGCGTAATACAGGCCCTTGGCCATCGGCACCGACGGATCGTGGACGATCTCGCGGCCGACAAGATTCATCTGCAACTGCGGGAAGTTCCGTCGTGTGGGCCTGATGTCGTAGTTGAACCGTACGCGGTAGTTCTCGCCGGTGACGGGAGTGTCGTCGATCAGGAGCCAGTTGTGGACGTACGTCCGCGTGGTGATGGGATTGACGCCTGTGTTGCGAAGGTCGTGACGAATGGTGAAAGCCGCCGCATCTGGGACAAGTGCAACGGTCTTGAGATACTCATAGCCATAGCCCGAGTTGTGCCGCAGATTCTGCACATGACTCACTTCATCGATCAGAGGGAGAACGATCCAGCCCGCTGGCTCAGCGAGTGTTGTTTCGGCTGTGCCGGGCTTGGGATAAGCGATTTCGACTTGACCGACGCCGATACGGATGCCGCGGGTGGTCTGCCCATCTGCGTTTTCTTCAAAACCGAGCGTATCGACGAACTCGCCGATGGTGCCGAGGCTGTGTCGGCGTGAGCCGTCGGGGTTTTTCCCGCCGATGAACGTGTGGCCGTGGGACTCGACGTAGCTGACGATACCGGCCCAGTCGAAGCGCGCGTTGCCGTAGTCGCCATGCTCACCGTCGGGCGGTTGGACGACGAGGGTGATGTGGTCGTTGGCGAGTTCGACAGCGGCGACGGGCTCGGCGAGGGCGACGTTGAGGGGCAGCAGGGCTAAGCCGCAAGCGTGGATGGAGGGCCTGGCGCGCATCGGTTGATCTCGCGAAGCCGCGAGCGGCTAGCGGCCGCGGCGGGTGCGGAAGCGTGAGCCGAGGGTGGTGTTGGGTCGGGCCTTGGGGATGACGCCGCCGGGGAACATTTTGGCCAGTTCCTCGGGTGACAGGCCCTCGAAGCCGGTGGGCGCGGCGGAGGCGGCGCGGGCTTCGAGCTTCTTGACCGGGTCGGCGACGGCGCGGCGCTGACGACTCTCGATCTCGCGGCGGCGATCCTCGGGCACGGGTCCGGGCTTGAAGCCGGGGTACTTGATCTCCTCGATCATGACGCCGGCGAGCTTTTCGATCTCGGTGAGGCGCTGGCCCTCCTCGGGGGTGACGAAGGACCATGCGGTGCCGCGCCGGCCGGCGCGCGCGGTGCGGCCGATGCGGTGGATGTAGATCTCCGGGTCCTCGGGGATGTCGTAGTTGATGACGTGGGTGATGTGCTCCACGTCCAGCCCGCGCGCCGCCAGGTCCGAGGCGATGAGCACGTTGAGCTTGCCCTCGCGCAGGGCCTCCATGACCTTGTTGCGCTTGTTCTGCTGCAGGTCGCCGTGGATCTCGCGGGCCTGCACGCCGTGGTCGCGCAGGTACACGGCGCACTTGTGCACCGTCGCCTTGGTGCGGCAGAAGACGATCGTCGTCTCAGGCTTCTCGTGTCGCAGCAGCCACAGCAGCATCGTCCGCTTGTCCCATGGCTCGACGCTGATGTACTTCTGATCGACCAACGACACGGTGAGCGAGCCCGACACGGTGGTGATCTTGTGCGCGTCGGACTTCATGTAGCTGCGCGCCAGCCGCTCGATGTCGTTGCTGATGGTCGCCGAGACGAAGATGGTCTGGTGATCGTGCTTGATGGAGGAGAGAATTTTGCGGATGTCCTCGCGGAAACCGATGTCGAGCATGCGATCGACCTCGTCGAGCACGACGTAGCGCACGTTGCGGAAGTGGATCTGGCCGCGACCCTGCATGTCCATGATGCGGCCGGGGGTGCCCACGAGGATGTGGGCGCCGCGTTCGACCGAGCGGGACTGGGCGCGCATGGACTCGCCGCCGATGATGCAGACGGTGCGGATGGGCGTATGGCGTCCGAGCGTCTCGATCTCGTCGGCGACCTGGACGGCCAGCTCGCGCGTGGGCGTGAGGATCAGGGCCTGCATGGGCAGGTCCTTCTGCCCGTGGTGCAGGATGGGCAGGCCGAACGCCGCGGTCTTGCCCGTGCCGGTCTTGGCTTGGCCGATCACATCGCGGCCTTCGAGGGCGGGCGGTATCAGCCGAGCCTGGATATCGGTCGGATGCACGAACCCCGCCTCGGTGACGCCCTTCATGACGCTGTCGCGCAGGCCCAGGTCGGCAAAGGTCTGCGACTCGTCGAAGATGTCGCTGGCCTTGGCGCCCAGGTCGGACGCGGCGTCAGAATCGGGGGTCGTGTCGGTGGCGGCGGACGAATCGGTGGCGGGGTGATCGCCGGGGTCCACGGTCATGGGTACTCTCATCCCCTCGGTCAGCGACCGGGCGAAGGGTGCGGGGTGCAAGCCGATGCGGCCAAGCCGCTCCACAATGAGCGGGGTCGCGGCCGCATGTCCGAGCGACCGCAGATACCGACGGCAAAGGGGATTATAGCGGCAAACCCGTTTCGTGGCCGGAACGGGCCCGCATGCTATTTTTCCCGCACCGGCGCGACCGTTGGCCGATAACGGGCAAGTGAGTCCTTCAGGCATCGGCGGGGGCGAACTTCCTCGGAGCTGCGATGGTGATACAACTAAGAGCGCCCATGACCGTCAGCGAGCCGATCCGCATCGACACCCCCCTGCTCAGTGAGCCCCCGAGCTGGCTGGAGATCGACCTGGGCCGCCTGGAGGCCAACGTCCGCTTCCTCCGCGCCGCCCTCGACGCCGACGCCGCCACCCGGCCCGATCCGCTCATGCGTCCGGCCAAGGATCGCAAGGCCCCCTTGCTCTGCGGCGTCGTCAAGAAGAACGCCTACGGCCTGGGCATCGAGCAGATCTCCCAACGGCTCGTTCAGGCCGGCGTCGATATCCTCGCCGTCTATGCCCCCGACAACGCCGACCTCATCATTCGCGCCGCGGTCAACATCCCCATCCTCCTGTTCATGCCGCTGCGCACGCTCCGCCGCACCGACCCGCTCTATCGTGCCGCGGAGACTGGTCGGCTGCACTTGACCATCCACGACATGCAGCAGCTCGACGAACTCAACGCCGTCGGGCAGACCTATGGCCTCAAGCTTCCCGTCCACCTGCACCTGGATACCGGTATGAGCCGCAGCGGCCTCGACGCCGAGCAGTTCGTCGCCGCCCTGGACCGACTGCCCGCCCTGCACCACCTGCGCCTGCGCGGCGTCTATTCCCACCTCGCCACCGCCTGCAGCGATCACGAGTACGCCTACCGCCAGCTCGAATACTTCGAGAAGATGATCGCCGACCACGCCGACAAACTCCCCGACAGCGTCGTGCTGCACCTGGCCAACACCTGCGGCACCTACCGCGACCGACGATTCCACATGGACATGGTCCGCATCGGCCTGGGACTCTACGGCTATGGACCCGAGTCGATCACCGACGGCCCGATCGTCGCCGAGGCGCCCAGCCTCCTGCCCATCGTCAAGTGGATCAGCCGACTCGTCCACGTGCAGCGCTACCCCGCCGGCGCCAGCGTGGGCTACGGCTGCACCCACACCCTCAAACGCGACAGCGTCCTGGGCGTCATCCCCGTGGGCTACGGCGACGGCTACCCCCTGAGCCTGTCCAACAAGGGCGCTGTCGCCATCCGCGACGAGGGCACCAGCCACGCCTATCGCGCCGCTGTCCTGGGCCGCGTCAACATGGACCAGATCGTCGTCGATCTGACCGACTGCGCCCAGGCCATCGCCCCGGAAGTGGGCACGCTCGTCGAAGTCATCAGCAACGACCCCGCGTCGCCGTGCGCCCTGCCGCACCTGGCGACGCTGGCCAAGTCGAGCTGCTACGAGATGCTCTGCCGCCTCTCGTCGCGCCTGCCCCGCCGCTACGTCAAGTCCTCGCCCACCGAGTACGTCTGATGGGCCGCCACGCCGGACCTGAGGCTTGGCGAAGGTCCGGATTCCTGTGCTCGGCATCGCCCGCCATCCGGACCCTCGCCCAATACGGCTCATGTCCGGCGTGGAAAACCTGCAAATTCTGTATCACTTCACCCGCCGCACCGATATACTGCTGCAGCATCGCGTGACTGCGGCCGGCCGACGGCATGTCGGCGCCTGGTCAGGAGACCTGCGGCAGCCCCTTCGCCACCTGTCGCCTTCGAGCGTCGCTCGCGTTCGCCTCTCCACCCCACTGGAAACCTCCTCCCATGGTTCCTGACTGTACGTGCCACCTGAGCCGCAAGGCCCAGGGGCGTGTCTGTGATGACAAAGGCGGCCACGGCGTCTGGGCCGTCGAATCCATCTCCTGCGGCGACACCATCGCCGTCTTCGGCGGCGAGGTCGTCACCTGGGCCGATCTGGCGCAGTTGACCCGCGACCAGGTCCGCATCACCCTCCAGATCGACGACGACGCCTACCTCATGACCACCCGCGAAGGACCCGCCGACTGGATCAACCACTCGTGCAACCCCAACGCCGGGTTCCGCGGCCAGGTCACGCTCGTGGCCATGCGCGACATCCTCCCCGGCGAAGAGATCACCTTCGATTACGCCATGAGCGACGGCACCGCCTACGACGAGTTCGACTGCCAGTGCGGCGCGATCCACTGCCGCGGTCGCGTCAGTGGCCACGACTGGATGCGCCCCGACCTGTGGAAACGATATGCCGGATTCTTCTCGCCCTACCTGCAGCGACGCATCGACGCCGCACGCACGCGCCGCCGGCCCAGACCACGCACCGCCACCATGCCTTTGCTGTACACTGCCGCGCCATGAGCCACGCCATCTGCAAAGGGTTTCACCACGTCGCCATCCGCGCCCGTGACTTCGACAAGTCGCGGCGGTTCTACGTCGAGGTATTGGGCTTCCGCGAAAAAATCCGTTGGGGCGAGGCGCCCAAGCGCGCCGTCATGCTCGACGCCGGCAAGGGCGACTACCTGGAGATCTTCGAGCGGCCCGACCTGCCCCCGCCCCCTGACGGCGACGCGGCCATCCTGCACTTTGCCATCCGCACCGACGACACCGACGCCGCCACGCAACGCGCCCGTGAGGCCGGCGCCGTCGTCACGATCGAACCCAAGGACGTGAACATCCCCTCGACACCCGGCCCGACGCCCGTGCGCATCTCGTTCTGCAAAGGCCCCGACGGCGAGGTCATCGAGTTCTTTCAGAACACTCTCACCTGACGCTCGCGAGGCCGACCCGTTCAAGCCTCTGGGCCCAGCGCCGCCACCGCATCGTCGATCAACTCCCGCATCATCGCCGGCATCGCCTCGCCCCATCGCGCCCGCAACGCAGCGGCGTGCTTGTCGATCAACACCTGCGCACGATCCAAACCCAGCGCGGCCTCCTCCGGCGACAACTCCTCCAGATGCCGCAACGCAAACCACACCGCCTGCAACATGATCAGGTCCGGCACGCTCGACCGCAGCTTGCCCGCGTCCCCCTCCGTCGGCAACGCCACGGCGCTCTTGGCGAACGTCACCCAGCGGCCGAGCATCACCGCCCACGTGAGCTTCTCGGGATGCAGCGGGGCGGGCGCGTCGGCCGTCATCGCGCCTGCCCCATCCGGGCGACCGTCGCCGCCACGCCGCGCAGCTCGCCCAGCTCGCGGTGAACCGACACGATCTGGCGCAGGCAGCGCAGTCGATCGGGTCGCGTCGCCCCATGGCGCGCCGCGGTGCGATCGAGCGTGGCCAGCATGCGCAGTTTGAGGCGGCGCGACCCGCTGCGCCTGACTCCCCCCAGGTCGTTTATCCACACCTGACCCTCCTTGCCCACGACGAGGTTGTCCGTCGCCAGGTTCGTGAAGACCAGCCCCAGGTCGAGCATGCGCGTGATCAGGCGCGCGATGGCGTCGGTGACGCGGTGACGCATGGGCCAGGGCGTGGCGCGGCTGTGGGCGAGCCAGCGGTCCAGCGACCGGCCCCACACCGGCCGCGCCAGCCACAGCCGGTCTCCCAGCCACCCGCGCTGGGCGGCGACCTGGATGACGGGCAGCACCGGCAGGCCACGCGATGCCAGGCCACGACTCATGCGCCGCTCCCGCTGGGCCGGATGCAACTGCAACCATGACGCCAGGCGCTGCCACAGCGGCCAGGACTCGAACCGCTTGACCGTCACCCGGCCGAGTTGGGGCGAGCGGACCAGCCAGACGTGGCCCTGGCGGTCGCGTCCGGCCAGCGCGATGGGCACGGCATCGCCCAGCCAGTCGTCGTGGCGGGATCGGCCGGAAGGTCGACCTGCGAGCAACGTGGACATGGGGCGGCAAGAAGATACCACGCCTGCCGAGGGGACGCGGTTTGACCGGATATACCGTATGCAGCATAATGTGCTGTATATGGTACATGCCCGGACGCCCCTGCCGGTCGGCGACCCGGCGCCCGCGCTGGGCCGGGGGCTGACGCTACTGGCGACGCTCGACCGCGAGGGCGCCTGCTCGCTGGAGCAGCTTGCCCGCGTCACGGGCTGGCCCAAGTCGTCCGTGGCCCGGCTGCTCAAGAGCCTGGTGCTGGCCAGAACGGTGCGGCGCGACGCGGTCACCAAGCGGTTCTCGGCGGTGTGCCGCCTTACGCCGGTCGATGCCGGTGGCGGGGCGCTGCGTCGCGCGGCGGGCCGAGTCATGGCCGAGCTGGCTGAGTCGTGCGGCCACACCGTCGAGCTGCACGCGGTGGACGCGGCCAGACCTGACCGGCCGCTGATCATGATTGACCGCTGCGAGCCGCCGTGGGATGACGTGCCCGTGCGGGTGATCGCCCGGATCGGGTTCGAGCGCGACCTGCATGAGATCGACGCGCTGACGCAGGTGGCGTTGGTGTGGGGCCGGCCGCGCATCGTGCCGCACGGATCGGGCAACTGGGCGTGGCAGCACGGCCGGCGCCTGCGCCTGACGCGCCGCGGTGTGCTCCGTCTGATAGATGCGTGTGAACATCGCGGTGCGGGCGTCGATGAGGACGCCAACGAGCACGGCGTGTGCCGTTGCGCCGCACCGATTGTCGATGGCGAAGGTCGGCTCGTCGCCGTGCTGGCCATCGCCCGTTTCGTGGCGCCCGTGGCCAGGGCCTCCGGCGCCGCCGCGCTACCCGCCCTGCGCGACGCCGCGGCTCGCATCGCCGACGAGCTTTCACCCGCCTTCGCACGTTAAGGAGTCGCCTCATGCGCATTCTCTACATCGACATCGACTCGTGCCGCGCCGATCACCTGGGTTGCTACGGGTATCACCGCAACACCTCGCCCGCCATCGACGCCATTGCGCGCCAGGGCGTAGTCTGCCGCCAGTTCTACTGCAGCGACGCGCCCTGCCTCCCGTCGCGCACGGCGTTCTACAGCGGGCGCCTGGGTATCCAGACCGGCGTCGTCGGACACGGCATGACCGCCGCCCAGCCCAAGGTGCAGGGCCAGTCACGCGGCTTCCGCGACTGGTTCGACGAGCAGGGTCTGGCCCGCCAGCTCCAGCACGCCGGGTTCCACACCGCCATGATCTCGCCCTTCGGCCAGCGCCACGCCGCCCACTGGTTCTACGCCGGGTTCCACGAGATCCACAACACCGGCAAGGGCGGCATGGAAAGCGCCGAAGAAGTCATGCCCGTCGTCAAGAAGTGGTTCGCCGACAACTGCAGCAAAGACCAGTGGTATCTGCACCTCAACTTCTGGGACCCGCACACGCCCTTCCGCGTGCCGACGGACTACGGCAACCCGTTCGAGAACGATCCCCTGCCGGCCCACCTCGACGACGACGCGCTGATCGCTCGCCACTTGAAGAAGACCGGCCCGCACTCGGCGCAGGACCTGGGCATGTACGTCGCGGGCAACCCCCAGCGCTGGCCACGCGAGGTCGAGTCCATTCATGACCGGGCAACCATGAAGAAGTGGATCGACGGGTACGACACCGGCATCCGCTACGTCGATGACCAGATCGCCTGGATCGTGCAACAGCTCAAGGCCGCGGGCGTCTATGACGACACCGCCATCGTGATCTCCGCAGACCACGGTGAGAACCAGGGCGAGCTGGGCATCTACAGCGAGCACGGCACCGCCGACCGCGGCACCTGCCACATCCCGATGGTCATCAAGTGGCCTGGCGTCAAAGGTGGCCAACAGGACGACGGCCTGCACTACAACATCGACTTCGCCCCGACGGTGATGGACCTCCTCAAGCGGGACAAGTGCAGCATCTGGGACGGCCGGTCATTCGCCGATACTGTGCTAAGCGGCAAGCCGCAGGGCAGAGATCAGCTCGTCATCAGCCAGTGCTGCCACGTGTGCCAGCGGTCCGTGCGATGGGACGTTGATGGGCGCAAGTGGCTGTACATGCGGACGTATCACGACGGGTTCCACCTGTTCCCGCCGGAGATGCTTTACGACCTGGAGGCCGATCCGTTCGAGCAGCACGATGTGGCGGGCCAGCACCCGGACGTGTGCCGCGAGGGCGCGTGGCGTCTGGCGAACTGGCACGACGCGCAGATGCAGAAGATGGCGCTGACGAGCGGCGACGTGGCTGATCCACTGTGGACGGTGATCCGCGAGGGCGGCCCGTTCCACGCGCGACATCGTCAGCCCAGCCCGCTGCCCAAATACCTGCATCGGCTCGAAGCCACCGGCCGCGCCGAGGGCGCGGCGACGCTGCGCGACAAGTACCGTGCGTTCCTCCCCGCCGACGCGTCTCAGTAACCGAAGAACGGGTCCAGCTCGCGCCTGACTTTGTCGTCGAGCCAGCGAATGTCCTCGGCGTCGAGGTACTCGACATACCCGCCGATCTTGCCCTTGCGCGTCTTGAACGACTCGGGGTCGCTGGCGTTGCCGGGAACCATGCGGCTGGACTCGATCGAGCCCTGCTGCTCCATCTTTCGCATGTTCTCGAAGCGGCAGAACTCGACAGCCTGGCGCACCGCCTCGTCGGAGACCTGCGACTGGCCGATGAAATCCAGCACCCGGCGAAGCTCGCGGGCGGTGTCGGCGTGCATGTCCTCGTATCGCACGAGCAGGAACGCCGCCGGCACGCGTCGCTGATCGGCCCAGATGTTGTAGAAACGGATGATCGTCTCGACGCTGCCTCGCGGGCAGCGCAGGAACTTCTCGATCGGCCCGTCGAAGCGATACCGCGGCTCGCGCCTGGTCATCTGAAAGTACGCCGACACCAGCGTGTCGCGCACGTCGCGCACGAGGAAGATGACCTTGCGATCGCGGTACTCGGTCTTGCGGCTGACCAGCTCGTGCGGCGCCTTGAAGTGCGGGTTGTCATCGTGCTTGAAGCGGACGCGCGCCAGCCCCGGCACCTGGGCGGCCAGCTTGTCCGGCGCCATCGCATCGCCCGCGACGCCGTGGTGTATCGACAGCGCCTTGCCCAGCAGCAGGCGCAGCCACGTGCGCCCGGTCTTGGGGAACGACAGCACGAACACGTCCGCCATGCGATTGCGCCGCAGCCGGTACGACGCCCGCCCCACCGCCGACCGCCGCAGCCAGCTCCGCACCAGTTCGGTCACACGCGGGGATTCGAGGGGGTAGGGCATCACGTCGTGGCCTGCAATAGCATCCACAAGCCGATGGCTTAGGTCTTCCGAAGCCTCGGATATCCGGGGCTTCGCACGAGACGTGCTCAGCCCTCGGCTTGTGGCGTGTGGGGATTGTACGCGAACTGCTGTTACGCCTTGGCGGCGGCCAAAACGCGGGCGGGTTGGAACTTGCGGCCAAGGACCTTGGCGCTGTCGGCGGCGAGCCAGTGGTCGAGGATGGCGGCATACACGCTGCGGAAGTCGGTGTTGTAGATCAGGTCGCCGTCGTCGAGCTTGGTGAGGGTGGGGTGGTCGTTGAGCAGGCCGGGCTTGACCATGGGGCCGAAGAGGAACATGGGCCCGGCGGTGCCGTGGTCGGTGCCCGCCGAGGCGTTCTGGCGCACGCGGCGGCCGAACTCGCTGAACGCCATGGTGAGGACGCGCTGCTGTTGACCCAGGGCCTGCAGCTCGCGGTAAAACGCACTGACGGCGTTGGCGAACTCGGTGAGAAGCTGGGCGTGACGGCCGGGCTGACCGGCGTGGGTGTCGAACCCGCCCAGGCCCACGTAATAGACGCGCGTGGGCAGCTCGGCGCGGATCATCGCTGCGACCATCTTGAGCTGGTTGGCCAGCCGCCCGCCGGGGAAGCTCGTCACCGGGCCGCGAGCGACGGCCTGGCGGATGCGCTCTGACGCGAGCTGGGCGTCGAGTTGCGTGCGACGCACAAACGCCGCCTGGCTGCCGGGTGCTGCGATCTCCTCGGCGGCGTGGGCGTTCATCTTCTCCCACTGCTCGCCCAGGGCCGGGTGCAGATCGCCACCGACCCAACGGAACTGGCCGGCGTTCTCGAACGAGATCGGCGCGACGCGCTTGCCCTCGGCGGCCAGCGGCGCCTCGTCTCCCAGGCACACCAGGCAGCTCTGGTGGTCGGCTGCGCCCTTGTCGGTCAGGTCATCCATCGCCCGGCCGACCCAGCCCGTGCCCTTGGGCACGCCCAGGATCGACCCGTCGAGCGTGTCGCCGGTGTGCCAGATGTCCATCGACGCGAAGTGCGAGCGGTTGGGGTTGGGATAACCCACGCCTTGGATCACTGCAGCAAGACCCTGATCGATCATGTCGTTGACGGCGGCCATGCCGGGGTGCAGGCCGATGCCCCTGGTTTTGTCGAGGGTGAGCACGGTTTTGCGGTCGATGCCGATGCCCGGCCGGTTCTTGTAGTAGGCGTCCATGCCGAAAGGCACGACGGTGTTGAGTCCGTCGTTGCCGCCGGACAGTTGCACGACGACGAGGATGCGGTCCTCGGGCACGCCGGGTCGGTTGCCGGGCGTGCCCGGCTCCTGGGCGAGGGCCAGGCCCGAGTGCTGCAGGAAGGTGGGGATGGTGGTGGCGGTGGAGACGACCGCCAGGCCGGAGTAGAGAAACTCGCGTCGGGTGAAGCTGTGGTCGGTCATGGGTGGTGTCTCCACTTAGCCCCCCGTCATTGACGGGGGGCTAAATGCGTCGGCTAACACAGTTGATACTCGGGCATGGAGGTTATGAGCAATAGTAGCGCCAGCACGGTGTCGGCGGTGACGGCGCCGCCACGATCGTAGAGGAACTTGATCATCAGATCGCGGCGGTCGCGCGGCGCGGCGGCGCCGATGAGCGTGCCCAGCAGGCGATCGACCGCCGCCTCGACGCTCAGAGGCGACAGGTCGGCGACGAGGAACATCGGGTCGTATCGCAGCGCGTCGCGGCTCCAGCGCGAGTCCTGGGGCGTTTTGCCCGTGAGCAGGTACGCCGCCGTGTTCTGACGCACGAACAGCGTCGAGGTGTTGATCCACGATCGACCCCCGTCCCACCCGGCAACGCTGGGCGGGTCCAGCAGCCGCTGGCCCATGCGACCCATCGCGTCGTGCAACTGATCGAGGCTGCGCACCGGCGTGTTGAGCATGCGCATCGTGCCCACGACAAGCTGCGTCGGACTCTTGATCTGGTTGCTGACGATGGCGATGTCGTAGAAGTGCTCGCTCCTGAACAGGGCCTTGAGCGCGGGGCGCAACTCGTACTGGCTGGTGGCCAGGGTGCGGGCCAGGTAGTTGATGAATGTGCGTTGCTGGCCGGTGGCGTCGCCGGGGCCGGTCAGGTCGGCGACGAAGTGCTTGTAGAGCTTGTAGGCCACGAACTGCGAGCAGGCCTGGCGGGCGAGGAGGATATCGACGAAGTCTTCGCCGTTGTGATTGCCGCGGCTGCCGAGGATGGCCTTGGTCCCGGCGTCGTGATTGCGGTCGCGGAAGCGAAAGTCGTTGTCCTCGACGGTGTAGCCGGTCAGTGCCCGGGCGCCTTCCTTGATGTCGGCCTCGGTGTATTGGCCCTCGCCGAGCGTGAACAGCTCCATCAACTCGCGGGCGAGGTTTTCATTGGGGGCGCTCTTGCGGTTCTGGTCGTTGTTGAGGAAGCGGATCATCGCCGGGTCGCGGATGATCCCGCGCGCCAGCGCCCGGAAGTTGCCTGCCGCGTGCTGGCGAAAGAAACGGTTCTGCTGCCACAGGAGGTAACTGTCGCGCACGCTGCGGAAGTTGCTGGCGAAGTGGCCGTGCCACAGCAGCGTCATCTTCTCTTCCAATGGGCGAGGCGTCTGAATCATGCGCGCCAGCCACCACTTGGCCACGTCGCGCACCTGGCGTCGATCCATGCCCTGGCGTTCGAGCACCTTGGCGCGAAGCTGCTCGAGCGTCTCTTCGTCGCCCGCACGCCGCGCCGCCGCGTAGGCCGCACGCTCCTCCTCGTTGGGTGGACGGATGTAGTCGGCCTCGACCGTCGGATCCGCCAGGTCGCCCAGCGGAACCTTGTCGTAATCGACGAGATGATCGACCGCCCGGTCCAGCCCCATCGCCCGCAGCGCCTCGACCTGCCGCGGCGTGCCGCCGAACCCAGCCCGGTTCAGCAGATGCCGGGCCTGCTCGTAGCCAAACGACGCGGACGCCAGCGGCTTGAGCGTGGGATTGGGCATGGTGAGCTTCCGTCTCACGGTCGAACGAGGTGGGTATGGCGCGTATTGCGGGCTCCCACGCCGGACCTGAGTCTTCGAAGGTCCGGATTCCGCATCGCGCCGCCATCACAGAACCCGGACCTTCGCCAAGCCTCAGGTCCGGCGTGGCAACCCTTGCCGATCACGATGGCCCGTGCGTCTCCGCCGCCGTCGCCGCAAGATCGGCGTTGGCGGGCAGCTCCAGCGTGAAGCTCGTGCCCTTGCCCTCCTGGCTATCGACCAGGATCTGGCCGCCGTGCTCCTCGACGATCTTCTTCGTCACCACCAGCCCCAGGCCCGTGCCGCGAAGACCCTTCGTGCTTTGGAACGGCTCGAACAGCCGTGTCAGCACCGACTCGGGGATGCCCCGCCCGTTGTCCGTCACGATGATCAACGTCCGCTGATAGGTCGCGTCATATGCACATCGCAGCGTCACCACGCCCGACTGCGGCTCGACGGCATCGATCGCGTTGTTCATCAGGTTCAGCACCGCCTGGTGAATCCCCCCCGGGTCCAGCGGCACCGGCGGCATGTCGGCGTCGAAGTCCGTGATCACCGCCACGCCCTTGTTCTCCGCCTGCTTCTGCACCAGCGCCACGATCTCCGCCAGGAGCGCCGGCAGGCTGGTCATCTCCATCTCCGGCTTGCGCTGCTTGCTGAACGCCAGCATGTTCATCGTCAGCTCGTAGATGCGCTCCAGGTTGCGGGCGACGATTTCCCAGCCGTTGCGCACCACGTTCATGTTCTGCTTGCGCAGGCCCAACTCGACCACGTCCGCCCCGCCACGCATCCCCTGCAGGATGTTCTTGATCGAGTGGGAGAGCGACGCGACGGTCTGTCCGACGCCTGCGAGGCGCTCGCTCTGCAGGCGGCGCTCGTAGAGCTGGATGTTCGACAGCGCGATGCCCGTCTGCACGCCGATGGCGGTGAGCAGCGCGAGCTGGTCCTCGGTGTAGGTGTAGTTGGCGACCTGGCTGTCGAGGTGGATGACGCCGAAGATGCGGTCCTTGAACTTGATGGGCACGCACAGGGCGCTGCGGATGCCGTAGTTCTGCACGCTGTCGCCCAAGGCGAAGCGCTTGTCCGCCATCGCGTTGGTCGTCAGCACGCCCACCTCTTTCCGCAGCACGTACTGCACGATCGTGCGGCTGACCGTGATCGCCCCGTCGCGCTTGTTCGTCGGCGGCACGCGATGACGCACCACCACCGGGTCCGGCCGGGCCTGCGGGTCCTCCATCAGCAGCACGAAGCCGCGGTCGGCCTGGAAATACTCGAAGACGATGTCCATCACCTTCTCGAGCATCTCCTGCTTGTCGGTCACGCTGCCCACCAGCGCCGTCAACTCGTAGATCGCCCGCAACTGCAGCGCCGCCGCCTCGTTGGGGTTGGGCACCGCCATGATCATCGAGTCGTCGCTGCTGGCGGCGATACGCTCGACGTTGACCTCCATCTGGTCCTTGGACACCACGCGGATGCCGCTGTCATCCTTGTGCTTGGGCTCTTCGCCGAAGAGGAACAGACTCATGCCCGTGCGAATCTGATCGCCCGGCTGCAGCAGGCGGCGGTCGGTCACGCGGATGCCGTTGACGTACGTCCCGTTGGCCGAGTTGAGGTCGAGGATAAACCACTTGCCCTCGTCGGGCGTCAGCTCGCAGTGACGCCGCGAGATCGTCTGGTCGCTCAACGGCAGCGACTCGCTCGACCGGCCGATCTGCTGCGGCTCGTTGTCCGGCAAATCGAATCGCCGGCCTTTGTCGGGGCCCTGGATGACAGTGAGGGTTAACATGATCGTTCGCATTTAGCCCCCCGTCATTGACGGGGGGCTAAGTGGTCAGGACGACAACCGTTCCTTCCACGCCTTGAGCTGCTCCTCGAAACCCGACACGCCCGCGTTGCCCGCCGTGCGATACCGCTTCACCACGTTCTCCGGCCCCAGCCAGTCGTACACGTCCTGCGCGATCAGCCCCGCATTGGCATGACGGGGCTTCGGCGCAGCCCCGTCATGCCAATGCGGGGCTACGGCGGCCACGATGTCATTCATCTCCGCCACGGTCAACTGCGCCAGCTTGTGGTGCCCGCGCTCCCGGCAGGCATGAACGAGCTTGCCCACCATCTGGTGCGACGTGCGGAACGGCACGCCCTTGGTCACGAGGTACTCCGCCAGCGACGTCGCATCGAGGAAGCCGCGGTCGAGGCCTTCTTTGATGCGCTCCTCGTTGAACGTCGTCGTCGCGACGATGCGGGCCGCCATCTCCAGGCAGTCGCTGACCGTGTCGTACGCCGCGAAGACGTGCCGCTTGTCCTCCTGCAGGTCGCGGTTGTACCCGATGGTCAGCCCCTTGCACATCGTGAGCAGCGCCATCAGATGCCCATACACCCCGCCACACCGCCCGCGAATGAGTTCGAGCATGTCCGGGTTCTGCTTCTGCGGCATCATCGACGACCCGGTCGTGTACCTCCGATCAATCGTGATGAACCCAAACTCCGCCGTCGCATAAATGATCCACTGCTCCGCCCACCGCGACAGCCACATCGCGGTCATGGCGAGGGCATAGACGAAGTCCACTGCAGCATCGCGCGAAGCGGTCCCGTGAATACTACTGGTGAGCAAGTCTTCACTGAATGAGAATATGTATCGCTGCCGATCATACTCGGCCGCAGTCGATCCTTTGGGCGCGGACAGCGCTTCACAGAGTGTGTTTTCAAGCCACTGCCGGTCCAAGGGAAGAGCGCTACCTGCAATCGCGCCTGCACCAAGCGGAATCTGGTTGCTGACTTCGACAAGCCGGCGCAGCCGATCATCGCACGCAAGAAACGCATCATCCCATGCAATCAGCTCTCCACCCAAAACAATTGGCTGCGCTCGTTGCAGGTGCGTGTAGCTGGGCATCACCATATGCCCGTACTTGAAACCGCACTCATGGATCGCATCTCTCAGTCGCCTAAATTGAGGAGCAATGGCCATAACCGCGGACTTGATCCATAGGATCAGATCAAGCGCCACCTGGTCATTGCGGCTGCGGCCGGTGTGGAGCTTGCGGCCCGCGTCGCCTGTTTTTTCGATGAGGGCGGCCTCGATGCACATGTGGACGTCTTCGAGTTCGATCTTCCAGCCGGGCCAGGATTCGCCTTGCTCGGTGATCTCGGACTCGATCTCTTTCAACCCGCGTTGGATCTCGGCGTGTTCGTCGGCGGTGATGAGGCCGACCTTTTCGAGCATGGCGGCGTGGGCGAGGCTGCCGCGGATGTCGTGTTTGTAGAGGCGCTTGTCGTAGTCGAGGGACGCGACGAATCGTGCGGCGAGCGGGTCGGCGGCGGAGCCTTCGCCCTGGACGTGTTCCCATGGTTTGGTCGTGCTGTTTCCGGGAGCGCTCATCGCGCCGATTGTAGCGTGTAAAGCCGCGACCATTGGTCGCGCTCTTCGGCGGCGTGATGGCGTTCGGCGCGACCGATGGTCTGCCGCGTAGCGGTCGCGGCGCAGCCGCCCGCGGGTCGTGCGGGTGCGGCTGCGCCGCGACCGCTACGCGGAAACACAAATCGCGACCTTGCCTCAGAACGGCAGGGCTTCCTCGTCGTCGCCGCCGAATTCGTCGCCCATGCCCGGGCCGCCGATCTGGCGGTGGTGGATGCGGATGATGCGGGCCAGGTACGCCGCCAGCGCGGGGGCGACGGCGTCGCACGTGTCGATCAACTCGGCGGTGAACGGGTCGGCCGCGTCGCGGAAGAGCACGAGCACCGCCAGCGTCTCGCCCTCGTGCCGGCAGGCGAAGCCCAGCACGTGCGAATCCTCGAAATACGCCGCGTCGTCGCCGATCCAATTGAACAGCGCATCGTTGTCGGTGATGTGCAGCAGCCCCGGGTGTTGCTCGGCGTGCTCGCTGATCTTCGGCGCCACGATGTCGGCCAGGTGCTCCAGCAGCACGTCGGCGGAGTCGGCGTCGCAGTCGTAGTTGACGTACCCGCCCAGCGTGTACTCGTCGAGGCTCGACGGCAGAAAGATCGCCGCGTTGGTCGGGCCGGCCTTGTTCACGAGGAACTCCAGCGTCCGCCGCAGCACCTTCTCCAGGTCCAGCTCGTCCTTGATGATCGCGCCGAACTCGCTGGTCTGCGACACGTTGGTCATCTGCGTCGCCAGCTCCTGGTAGGCGCTGACCAGGTCGTTGCAGAGGATGTCCACCTGCTGCGTGACCTCCTCGCGCATCTGGTTGAGCTTCTTGCAGACGCGGCGGAGGCGCTTGATCCGCTGGTGATGGATCGACTCGCGCTGCTGTTTGTCGAGAGCGAACTGCACGCGATCGATCAGCTCGCGCTCATCCAGCGGTTTGACGAGCAGGTCGGCGGCGCCCAGGCGCATGACGTCGATCGCCTGGTTGAACGAGGGCTTGGCGGCGATGAGGATGGCCTGGGCCGGGTGTCGGCCGGCGACGACGTCGCGCGCCAGCGTCAGCCCGTCGCCGTCGGGCAGCGTGTCGGCGATCAGCGCCAGGTCCACGTCCTGCGACGCCAGCACCGCGCGGGCCTCGGCCAGCGTCGCGCCGTGCAGCACGCTCACGCCGGCGATCGCGGCCTTCAGCGACGCGGCGGTCTGCCCGTCGCCATCGACCACCAGCACGCACCGCCGTCGCACCATTGCCGTGGCACGCACCTGCGACTTCTCGGATGCACTTACGTTACGGGACTGTTGCCGCACAACTTCCTCCCCTGCGCCACACCCCCCATCCGCACAGCCGCTCTCCAGCCGCCGCACGCGGATGTCCAACCCCTCATCGGCGATCAGTTTGTCGGGATGAAGTCGTGTCGGCTCACAGTCAAAAAGAATCATCTTGCCGAGACCGCATGGTCGGCAGCGATTGCCACACCACGACGGCCGCGCTTGCGCACCGCGTTCACCGGCGGCGCTTCATCGACATTGGGCGGCGTGAGCGGGACCCACAGCGTCGCCACCGTGCCCACATCGGGCGTGCTGCGCAGTTCCAGGTCGCCGCCGTGGGCCGCGGCCCATTGCTTGGCGCGGGGCAGGCCCATGCCCATCTGCCGCCCGGCGGGCTTGGCGCTGAAAAACGGGTCCAGCGCGTGAGACAGCGTGTACTCGTCCATGCCCGCGCCGTCGTCGGCCACCTGAATCACCAGGCGCTGCAGTGGCCCATCGTGTTGGGCCGTCACCTGCACCGTTCGCTTGGGCGACGCGGCCAGGGCGTTGCTCACCAGCTCGGTCACCGCGCCGCGGACCATCTCCGGGTCGATGTTCACCGCCGGCAGGTGGTCGCGGACCTGGAAATACACGGGCTTGAGCTTGTCGGGCCTGCCGAACTGCGCCTGGGCCTTCTTGATCGCCTCGTCGAGCACGCTGTGCAGATCGACGGGGCGGCGCGTGGCCTTGGGGGGATCGGCGATCAGCCGCAGCGCGGTGATCAGGTCGCTGAGGCGATGGGCCTGCTCGAAGATGGTCTGGGCCGCGACCTGCTCCTTCGATCCGCCGGCGAGCGACATGGCCAGCAACTGGCTTCGCCCGGCGATGACGGCCAGGGGGTTGTTCATCTCGTGGGCGGCGCCCGCGGCCATCTCGCCCAGGCGCGCCATCGACTCGGCCTGCAGCAGGCGATCCTGCGCCTCGGCCAGGGCGCGGTTGGCCTCGGCCAGCTCCTCGCCCAGACGCCTGGCGCCGTCGTGCTGCAGTGACCCCGCGATCGCCGCGCCCCACGTCGCCGTCAGCGCCGACAGCTCCCGCCACGCCGGCAGCGCCTGCCGATCGTGCAGCAGCACCGCCGCCGTCCCCCACCCGCTCGACAGCGGCAGCATGCGAATCTTCCGCAAGTCCTCGGCGTCCAGAAGATAGTCCGCCACCCACGGCAGGATGCTCATCACGTTCAGCGACATCGGGTCGCTCGCATCGATCGCCGACAGCGACGGCGAATGCGGCGGCGGCGCGAACACCTGCGTGTTGCGCGGCTGACCCTCCTCGCCGTATTGACAGATGAACCAGTCGTCGGGGTTGGGCGGCGCGTGATCGTCGGACGCCTCTTCACCCCAGCGCTCACCCGGGGGCAGCGGCAGCAGCATGGCGTAAAAGCCGGGGCCCAGCGTGCCGATCGCCGAGGCGACCACGTCGTCGAGCACGCACTGCACGCTGCGGCCGGGCGTGGCCCTGGCGTGGAAGGCGGCGATGGCGTCGAGCGTGCGGCCGTGGGACGTGGCGGCCTGACCGCGGCGGTCCAGTGCAGCGTTGAGCCGGCCAAGCTGCTCGTTGGCGCGTTGGATCGAAGCCAGGAACAGCTCGCGCGACGGCTCGTCGTAGAGACCCATCGCCTGGCCGCGACGCTCCAGTTCCTCGTGAAGCTTGAGCACCACCGCGTCGATGCATGCCGGGTCGATGCCGATGGCCTGGGCGAGCTTGTCCGGCGGCTGGCGCAGCGCGAAGTTGCCCGAGTAGCCCACGTGATGACGGCGGGCGACAAGGTCGGCGAGGCTGACGAGCCCGATCAGCCGCTTGTGCTCGAGCCGCGGCAGCGTCTCGTACGCCGAGCCGTGCAGCCAGATGCAGTCCTGCAGGGTGTGGGGCAGGCCCCATTGCTCGGCGAGGCGCTTGCCGGCGGTGTGGTGGTCGATGCCCACGACGCGGCGCTCCACGTCGGCGATGTTGCCCTGGTTGACATCGCACAGGGCGATGACGCGGGCGAAGGCCCTGGGCAGCACGTGGTCGAGGGCAAGCTTGCCGATGTCGTGCAGCAGGCCGCAGACGAACGCCTCGTCGGGATTCAGCTCGGCGGGCTTGCCGTGCTCGCGCGCGATCAGCTCGGCGGCGATGGCGACGGCGAGGCTGTGACGCCAGAACTCGACGCGGTCGAACTCGGCCTCGTCGGTCTTGTCGCGCCTGGGCTTCTTGTGCGCAGGGGCAAACGTCTCGAACACCTTGATCGACAGCACCGCGTTGCGGATGGCGTTGAATCCCAGCAGCACGACGGCTCGGTCGATGGTGAGCACCTCGTTGCGGACGCCGCGATCGGCGGTGCGGCACAGCGACAGGACCTTGGCCGTCAGCGCCGGGTCAGAGCTGACCAGCTCGACGATCTCTCGCGTCTGCGTATCGGCGTCGGCCGTCAACTGCAGCAGGCGCGTCGCCACCGCCGGCAGCGTCGGCAGCGACTCGATCTGCCGGAGAATCAGCTCGATGCGGCGCGGCTTGGACAGGTCGGTGGCGTGCATGGCATTTAGCCCCCCGTCAATGACGGGGGGCTAAGTGGGTCAAACCTCAAGCAGCGCGCCGATGCGCTGCAGGAGCTTCTCGATGTTGAACGGCTTCTTGACGAAGTCGTCGGCGCCGGCGTCCATGAGCTGGTCCACCTCGTCCTGGTTGACCACGCCCGAGACGATGATGATCTTCGTGCCCGCCAGGTCCGGGTCGTTGCGGACGGTGCGGCAGACGTGGTTGCCGTTGATGTCCGGGAGCATGTAGTCGAGGATCATCAGGTCGGGCCGGAACTCGCGCGTGAGCATGCCGGCGTCGTAGCCGGTGTTGGCCGTCTTCACCTCGTAGCGCGGATCGCGCGACAGCACATCGACGAACAGCTCGACGATCTGCTCGTCGTCATCGACGACGAGGATGCGCTTCTTGCCGCCCTCCAGGTCGTCGGTGGGGATCGAGTTGGCCTTCATGAAGCGGATGAGTTCCTCGCGCGGGATGCGGCGGAAGCGCGAGCCGGGCACGCGGAACCCGTGC
>CAZFDT010000001.1:0-177935 GCA_964518335.1 uncultured Phycisphaeraceae bacterium | reverse complement strand
GGGGAGGAGCGGGTATCGGGTATCGGGTATGGGGTATCGGAAAGCAAAATGCAAAATGCAAAGGGCAAAAGGCGGAAGGGGTCAGGGATCAGGGAGCAGGGATCAGGGATCAGCGTCGCAAGTCCATGGGAGTGGCCGCATGCAGTGGTTTGGCTTCACATCATCCATCATCCATCAGCCATGCCCCAGGAGGGCCACTGCCGACGTGGCGGGCGTATCGACGGGTGAAGGTGAAAATCCAGTGATTCCGACTAACGGCGGGATGCGGTAGGATGGCCTGTGCGGCGGCGGGCTGCGCGGGGATGGTGGCATGGGCGAGGCATTGCGACAAGAGGCGATCGGTCGCGGCCGGGTGGCGGCGGCGGTGGTGACGGCGGCGGCGGCGATGGCGCTGGCGGGGTATCTGACGGTGGCGGCGCTGGGTGCGTCGGGGCCGCTGGGCTGCGGGCAGGGATCGGGCTGCGGCGAGGTGCTGGCCAGTCGGTGGTCGAAGCTAGGTCCCGTGCCGGTGAGTGCGCCGGCGGCGGGGACGTACGCGGCGGCGGCGGCGGGACTGGTGCTGGCGTGGCGTGGTGCGACGGTAGGGTCGCGGCGGGCGGGGTGGACCCTGGCGACGGTGGCGGCGGGTGCGATCGCGGCGGCGGCGGGCTGGTTCACCTATCTGCAGGCGGCGGTGCTGGGGGCGATATGCCCGTACTGCATGGCGGGGCACGCGCTGGGGCTGGTGCTGGCGGGGCTGGTGCTGTGGCGGCCGCCGCGGGCGGGGTGGCTGGGCGCGGCGTGCGGGGTGATGGCGATGATGGCGGCGGCGGGCGTGCAGACGCAGGCGCCTGGGACGGTGCATCGCGTGACGCTGCCGACGGAGGGGGACTACGACATCACGGACGGGGCGGGCCGGCACGTGGGCCTGATGGGCGGGACCTTGCGGCTGACGCTGGCCGACGAACCGGTGCTGGGCCCGCATGATGCCCAGCAGGTGATTGCGTTGATGTACGACCACGCGTGTCCGCACTGCCGGCACACGCACGAGGTGGTGCGTCAGGTGCTGGGCGAGCAGCGCGGGCGTCTGGCGGTGGTGCTGCTGCCGGTGCCGCTGGAGCACGGGTGCAATCCGCACGCGCCGGAGGACGGGCCGGAGCGGTTTGGCGAGAGCTGCGAGCGGACGCGGATCGCGTTGGCGGTGCATGAGGTCGATGCGTCGCAGTACGCGGCGTTCGATGCGTGGATGTTCGAGACGGGGACGTACCGTTCGGCCGCCGAGGCGCGGGCCCGGGCCGAGGCGCTGGTGGGGGCCGAGGCCCTGGCGAC
The DNA here is from genome assembly GCA_964518335.1 of uncultured Phycisphaeraceae bacterium. Classification (GTDB taxonomy): domain Bacteria; phylum Planctomycetota; class Phycisphaerae; order Phycisphaerales; family Phycisphaeraceae; genus CAZFDT01. The sequence continues at coordinate 176,627 of CAZFDT010000001.1, read as the reverse complement.
GGCGCTGGCGGGAGAAAAAGTGAACCAGAAGCTGGTCCGCAACGTCCATAGTTACGGCGAGGTCGCCACGGGGCGTCTGCCGGTGACGCTGGCGCCATGGGCGGCGGCGCTGGACGGGCGGGTCGAGGACGCGGCGGGGCTGCGATCGTTGATCGAGCAGTCCGCAACGAGTCGGCCGTAGCTATAATCGCAACCCTCGGCGCGCCTGTGGGACGCCCGAGCCTTCCCTTCACACCTTTCGGGAGTATCGCGTGGCAGACACAATCCAAAGCCTGGCCGGGGATGACGTGCGCCTGCTCGAAGTGGCGTCGAGCGGGTATCAGAAGCTGGAGCAGGAGATCGGCCGGGTGGTCATCGGGCAGCGCGAGGTGGTGCGGGCGCTGCTGGCGGCGATCTTCAGCGAAGGGCACGTGCTGCTGGTGGGCGTGCCGGGGCTGGCCAAGACGCTGCTGGTCAAGACGCTGGCGCAGGTGCTGGGGTGGAACTTTCACCGCATCCAGTTCACGCCGGACATGATGCCCGCGGACATCACGGGGATGGAGCTGTTGCAGGAGGATGGGCACGGGGCGCGGCACATGAAGTTCGTGCCCGGTCCGATCTTCGCCAACATCATTTTGGCTGACGAGATCAACCGCACGCCGCCCAAGACGCAGGCGGCGCTGCTGGAGGCGATGCAGGAGCACCAGGTGACGTCGATGGGCCGGCGCTATCCGCTGGAGCGGCCGTTCATCGTGGTCGCCACGCAGAACCCGATCGAGCAGGAGGGCACGTACCCGCTGCCCGAGGCGCAACTCGACCGGTTCATGTTCAGCCTGTGGATGGACTACCCGTCGGTGGAGCACGAAGAGCAGATCGTGTTCGAGACGACGTCGCAGCCGGCGGCGGCGCTGCAACCGGTGTTCACGAAGGACCAGCTCATCGCGTTCCAGCAGTTGGTGCGTCGGGTCCCGGTGAGCAAACACGTGGTGAGCTACGCGGTGGCGATCGCGCGGGCGACGCGGCCCAACAGCGCGGCGGCCAGCGAGTACGCGCGGCAGTACGTCGAGTGGGGCGCCGGGACGCGCGCGGCCCAATACATGGTGCTGGCGGGCAAGGCCCTGGCGGTGCTCGACGGGCAGCCGGCGGTGTCGGCCGACCACGTGCGCCAGGCCGCCACCCACGTGCTGCGCCATCGCGTGCTGCCCAACTACCAGGCCGCCGGCGAAGGCGTCACGGCCATGAACATCATCGAGCAGGTGCTCGGCGAGATCTCCGAACCGCAATACGCGGGCTAACAAAGGCGACCCGGGTGGCCAGCAGTGCAACCTCCCAACCCGACGCGGAGTTCTCGCACCGCTACCTGCGCGTGCAGGACTTGCGGAACCTGCGCCATCAGGTGTTCTCGCCGCGGCGACCGGTCGAGGGCCTCTACGCCGGGCGCCACACGTCGCCACAGCGTGGCCACGCCGCCGAGTTCAGCGACTACCGCGAGTACGTCCCCGGCGATGACCTGGCCGACATCGACTGGAAGGTGTACGGCCGCAGCGACCGGCTCTACATCAAGCAGTTCGAGCACCAGGCGGGCATGTCAGTGCATCTGCTCGTGGATGCGTCGGCGTCTATGGACTACGCAGGCATGGACGATGCGCGGGCGTCGGGCGACTCGTGGCTGTCGCGCGTGCACTCGGCGGGCCGCAAGCTGCGCGGCCGCGTGCGCGACAACGTCTTCGCCAACCCGACCAAGTACGATCAGGCGTGCCTGCTGGCGGCGGCGATCGCGTTCCTGATCGTCAAGCAGCAGGACCGCGTCGCGCTGGGCCGGGCGCGGGAGGGGCTGCAGGACTTTCTGCCCCCGCAGGGGTCGTTTCGCCACCTCGGCAACGTCCTCAAGGCGCTGGAGGGCAAGATCGGCAGCAAAGCGCGGCTGGCCGACGCCATCGAGCAGTACGCCGCCCGCACCCGCCGCCGCGGCCTGTTCCTGATCTTCAGCGACCTCATGGAAGAGCCCGACGAGATGGCCCGCGCTCTGTCGCTGCTGGCCCATCGCAGCATGGAAGTGATCGTCTTCCACGTGCTGCACCGCGACGAGCTGCAGTTGCCCGACCTGGCCGAGGCCGTGTTCATCGACAGCGAGTCGCGCCAGCGCGTGCGCCTCAACGTCGAGGACGTTCGCCAGACCTACCACCGTCAGGTGACCCTGCGGATGCAGGCATGGACGCGCCTCTTCCGCACCCGCGGCATCGACTACAACCTCGTGACCACCGACATGCACTACAGCAAGGCCCTGGAGGGTTACCTCTTCGGCCGCGCCGCCGTGACGTAAGCCATGACCGCACTCGCCGCCATCTCGCTGGCCATCCCCGCCATGCTCGGCGGGCTGACGCTGCTGGGCCTGCCCGTGCTGGCGCACTTGCTCAACCGGCGCGCCAAGCGGACCTTGGTCTTCCCCAGCGTCGCGCTGCTGGTGGCGTCGTCGGCGAGCCAGTCGTCGCTCTTCAAGCTGCGGCGCTGGCTGCTGCTGCTGTTGCGTTGCCTGGCGGTGGCGCTCTTGGTGCTGGGTTTCGCCCAGCCGCTGTGGATCGAGGGCAAGGCTGCGCCCGCCGACGCCAGCGCCGGGGCCGGCGTGGTGCTGCTCATCGACGCCAGCGCTTCGACCGGCCAGCACAGCGGGGGCGTGTCCGCGCTGCAGGGGCTGCACGCGGGGGCGAGCCGCACCATCGACGCCATGCTTGCCGGGACCGACGCGGCCAATCTCGTGCTGGCGTCGGCGCGGCCCACGGCAGCGTTCCCGAAGATGACGGCCAACCTCGACGCTGTGCGCCGCGAGCTCGACGCCCTGACCCCCACGCACGACCGCGCCGACTTCGCCGCGGCGCTGGCGCTGGCGGGCCGCATGCTCGCCCAGCAGGCCGGCGACAAGCACCTGGTCGTGCTCACCGATATGCAGGCCAGCAACTGGAGCGACCTGGATCAGGCGCTGGGCTCAGCGTCGCCGCTGCCCGAAGGCACGCGCATCACGATCGTGCCCTACGATGGGCAGGCGCCGGGCAACGTCGGGCTGTCGGAGCCGAAGGTTCACCCCTACGCCCCGATCGCCGGGCGGTCGGCGCACCTGTCGGTGAAGGCCGTCAACTGCAGCGGCGAGGCGCAGGCCGTGCGCGTGCGGCTGGTGATCGAGGGCCGTGAATCGGGCTGGGTCGCCGCCGACCTCGGGCCATGGGAAGAGCGCGAGGTCGCCCTCGACGCGACGTTTGCCCACCCTGGCGAGCACCGCGTGAGCTTCGAGATCGGCGACGACGCCCTGGCCGCCGACAACGTCTGCCGCATGATCGTGCGCTGCGTGCAGCGCGTGCCGGTAGTCGTCGTCGGCGACGATCATCCGGGCGAGCAGGGCACGGCCAGCTACTTCCTCACCCGCGCCCTGGCGCCGCGTGGCGACGGGCGCGACCCCTACGACGTGCGCCATCTCACCGGCGCCGAACTGGATGGTCCGGCCCTGGCCGACGCCGCCGTCGCCTTCGTCAGCGACGTGGGCCTGCTGCCCGACCGGGCCATGCTCACGCTGCACCAGCACATGCAGCGCGGCGGCAGCGTGGTGATGTTCGGCGGCGCAGGCCCCGTCGATCGCATCCTCGAACGCTTCGACGCTATGGACGCACTGGGCATCGCGCCGTGGACCGTCGCCCCGCGACAGAACCTGGCCGCTCACGGCGACATGCTGCGCATCACCGACGGCCAGTGGCGCTCGCCCCTCCTGGAGGTGTTCAAGGCCGACACGCAGGAGGCGATCACGCAGATCCGCTTCACGCGCGTCTGGCCGGTCGATGCACTGCGAGACGACGCGCGCGTCCTGCTGCGCTTTCACGATGGCACGCCGGCGATGGGCGAGCGTGGCGTGGGCGGGGGACGGTTCATCCTCGCCGCGTTCAGCCCCGCCTTGGCCGACGGCGACCTCTCCAAGTACGGCTGGTTCGTCGCCCTCGTGCAGAACCTCACACGCGTCCTGCAGCCGCGCACTGCCGCCGACCGCACCAGCTACTGCGGCCGCTCCGTCGCATTCCCCGCCGTCGCCCGCATCGACCCGCAGGGCCCGACCGTCATCGTCCTCGGGCCCGATGAGAGGCCGATCACCGACAGCCAGCTTTCCACCGACGATCGCAGCGCCACGATCGTGGTGAACGAGACACCCGGGCCGGGCTTTTACGCCGCGGTGCAGGGCGATCGCGTGCTGGGGCAGGTGGCGGTCAACGTCGATCCGCGCGAGAGCGATCTTCGCCGGCTGGAGGCCGGGGCGCTGCTGATGCGGCTGCAGGCGTCGGGAATGACGGCGCGGCTGCACGACGCGGCGGGACAGGACCCGGTGCTGAACCTGCGCGGTCTGCCGCTGTGGGGCTGGATGATCGCCGCGGCCATGCTGATGCTGGGCGTGGAGATGCTGCTGCTGGGCTGGTGGAAAAGATGATGCTGCAGTTGCCGATTCAACTCGCGCTGGTGTGGCGGCCGTACTTCTCGCCGCTGACCGTCATTGCCGCTGGCGTGCTGCTGGCGGCGCTGGCGGTGTTCGCCGCGGCGCGGGCGTGGCGCGATCGACCGGCGCTGAGCGTCCTGGTGGCGGCCATGCGACTGGCGCTGATTGCGGTAGTCACGCTCGTGCTGATGGGCCCGAGCATGATCCCGCCCAGCACGCAGCTCCCGGGCCGGCCGCTGTTGACGATCATGCTTGACACGTCGGCGTCGATGCAGACGCGCGACGTGGCCGACGAGTCGCGCGTGCGCTTCGCCGCCGACCGCTGGTTGTCGCCGCGGCAGCTCGAGGCGCTGCGCGTCGAGTACGACGTGAGCGTGCTGGGCTTTGCCCACGCGCCGCTGCCTTTGGGCGATGAGGCCCTGCGCGTCGAGGACGAGAAGCTGGCGTCGGGTCGGGTGTCGCGGATCGCCGCGTGCCTGGCCGACACCGTCGCCGCGCTGCCCGACGGGGGCGACGGATCAGCGATCCTGCTGCTGAGCGACGGGCGCGACTCCGACGCTGAGCCGCTGGTCAACGCCGCACGGCTGGCCCACGCCAAGTCGATCGCCGTGCACACCGTCGCCCTGGGCGGCGTCAGCCACAAACGCGATCTGGCCGTCGTCGCTCTGCCCGCTCAGCCCTACCTCCTCGCCGGTGAACAGGGCCAGATCAAGGTCCGCGTCCTCCAGGCCAACGCCGATCGCATGGCCACCCGTCTCACCATCACCTGCGGCGATCAGGTCGAGCAGCGCGACATCGCGTTCGCCGGCAGCGAACCCGTCGCACTCGAGTGGCCCGTGCAGCACGTCGAGCCGGGCACGTACGAATACCGCATCGCCGTCGCCCCGATCGATGGCGAGATCGAGCCGTCCAACAACGAGCAGTCGGTGTTCATCGATGTGACCAACGAGCGGCTGAAAGTGCTCGTGCTCGACGGCGAGCCGTTCTGGGACACCAAGTTCCTGGCCCACGCGCTGCGCACGGACGACCGCATTGGCGTGACGCAGGTGACGCAGATCGCCGCCGACCGCAAGGAGACGATCCTCACGCGCATCGACACGGATCAGCCGACGCTGCCGCGCACGATGGAAGACCTGGTGGCGTACGACGTGATCGTGCTGGGCAAAGGGCTGGAGCGCCTGCTGGCGGCGGAGGTGGCGGAGCTGTTGCCGCGGTACGTGGCGGAGCACGGTGGCCGCGTGATTTTTGCGCGAGGCCAGGCGTACAACCCGAACACCCCGCAGGGCCGGGTCATGGGCCGGGTGCTGTCGGTGCTGGAACCGGTGGTGTGGGGCCGCGGCCTGCTGCACGATCAGGCGATGGAGCTCGAGCCGGCGGGGCGGATGCACCCGAGCTTCGTGGGCGCGGGGGGCGACGCGGGAATCGATCGGCTGGCGGGACAACTGCCGCGATTCGGCGTGCTGCCGGTGATCGAGCGCGAGAAGGCGTCGGCGCGGGTGCTGGCGCGGGTGCGGCCCAGCGGCGCTTCGGGCGCCGCCGGCCAGCCGGTGCTTGTGACCATGCCCTACAACCGCGGCATGGTGCTGGCCGTGCTGGGCGAAGGCATGTGGCGCTGGCGCCTCGTCGGACGCCAGCAGCAGGAATTGGCCGGCGTGTTCGACCGATTCTGGTCGGCGACGGTGCGCTGGATGGTGCTGGGCAGCGACTATCAGCCGGGCCAGTCGATGTCGCTGCGGCTGGAGCAACGCAGCGTGCAGGTAGGCCAGGAGATGAACGCCGATGTGATGAGTCGTGCCCCGCTGGAACCGAGCGTGCGGGCCGTCGTCACCGCGCCCGACGGCAGCCACCACGAGGCGGCGCTGCGGCCGGTGGGTGGTTCGAGCCTGCGTCATCGCGTCACCTATACCGTCGCCGCGCCGGGCGTCCACACCGTCACCGTAATGGGAGCGTTGAGCGACAAGACGTCGCCGCTGACCGCCCGCTTCAACGCCTACGAGATCGACATGGAGCGGCTCTACAGCTCGGCCGACCCCACCGCGATGAAGCTGCTGGCCCAGCACAGCGGCGGCACGGCGCTTCACCCCGGCCGGCCCGACGAGTTGCGCGACGTGCTCGACCGTTACCGCGCCGCCACGATCGTGCCGCCCCAGCCCCACTACGTCTGGGACCGCGGCGTCATCCTCGCCCTCATCCTCACCTGGGCCGGCGGCGAGTGGCTCATCCGAAAGCGAGGTGGACTGCTATGACCGCCGACCGCGTCGAGAATCTGCTGCAGCGGACCCACCGCCTGCTGCGGGCGACAGGCCTGGCCACACGGGCGATGCAGTTGACCTGCTGGCTCGTGGCGGCCTTGCTCGTGGCCGTCGGCGTCGATGCCGTCGCCGGCCTGCCCCTCGCCGGCCTCCTCGCCATCGACCTGCTGCTGCTGGCGCTGGCGGCCACGATCGCCGCGAGCCTGGTGCGGGTGCTCTACCACGGCCGCTTTCACGCCCGCCGCGTGGCGCGGACCATCGAAAGTCGCCTGGCCCTGCCCGGATCGCGCCTCATCAACGCCATCGAGCTGAGCCAGTCGGGCGGCAACGGGACCAGTGCAGCGCTGGCGGCCCTGGCGGTGCGCCAGGGCAACGAAGCCGCCGAGTCCATCGAACCCGGCACGGTCGTGCAGTGGGCGCCGGTGAAGCGCTCGGCGATCCGCGCCGGCATCGCCGCGGCGGCGGCCCTCATCGCCCTCGTCGCCGCACCCGGCGTGTTCAGCGCCGTCCTGCCCCGCATGATCGACCCCTTTGGCGATCACCCGCCCTTCACCCTGCTGAACTTCGACATCGCCATCGAGCCCGACGCTGTGTACCACGGCAAGCCCGCCGCCATCACCGCCACGCTCACCGGGCCGGTCATCCCCGACAAGGCCGAGGTCGTGTTCGTCAACGACGACGGCTTGCGCCAGCGCGTGCTGATGCTGCGCGGCGTGAGCGGCGCGACGCAGGCCGGCCACTTCATCATGCGGCTGGATCGGGCCGAGCAGTCGCGCACGTTCTACATCGACACGCCCCAGGGCCGCAGCCGCCGTCATCATCTGCTCGTGCGCCCCGTGCCGCGCTTCGAGAAAATCCACGTGACCTACGAGTTCCCGGCCTACACCGGCTGGGACAGCGTGCAGCAACCCATCGAGTCGTCGGGCATCCGCGCCCTCGATGGCACCCGCGCCACCATCACGGTCCACAGCAACGTCCCGCTGGCCGGCGGCGAACTGTCGCTGTCCCCCGGCTCGACCTCGCCGCTTGCGCCTCATCCCGATCATGCCAACCAGGCCATCGGCATCTTCACGATCACGGAGAACGCCCACCTCACCGCCACGCTCAGGGGCATCGATGGCACGCCCGGGCACGAGCCGTTCTCCTGCCCCGTCGTCTGCGTGCCCGACGAATTGCCCCGCATCCACGTCGCCGAGCCCGAGCCCCGTCTGATCGTGCCCGAAGGCTGGATCGTCGATGTCGAGGTCCGCGCCACCGACGACATCGCCCTCGACCGCATGCTGATCCATCGCAGCGTCAACCACTGGAGCGCCATTCCCGCCGCGCTGCAGATGACCTGGGAGGGCGCCGGCCGCACCCGCGCCTCGGCGCGCGACAGCTTCGACCTGACCATGCTCGGCGCCCGCGCCGGCGACGTCATCCACTACTTCGCCACCGCCTACGACACCCACCCCTCCGGCGAGCACTTCGCCGACACCCCCGTCCACGTCATCCAGGTCATCACCGAGGCCGAGTACCTCGAATACGAGCGCACCCGCTACCGCATCGACGACATCACCGCCGAGTGGGAGGCGTACCAGGCCAAGCTCGCCGAGTTGGAGGAGATGCGCCGCCAGATCCTGGAGCAGCTTGCTGAGCTTCAGAAGAAGCTCGACGCGGGCCAGCCGCTGGCCGACCAGGAGAAGCTGGCGATGGCGCAGCTTGAGTCGGCGCTGGCGCAGTACGCTGACAAGGCCGCGGCGCTGGCGCAACAGATGCAGGAGCGATCCGAGCAGTTGCAGTTGTACGAGTTCGAGGAGCCGTACAACCAGATGATGGCCGAATTGGCCGCGGCGCTGCGGTCGCAGGCGGACGCGGCGGGCGAGGTCGAGGCGGCGTCGGGACAACTGCAGCAGCAGGACACGGCCGACGCACGGGCGGGCTTCGCCGTCAAGGCCCGGGCGTTCCGCGAGTTGCAGGCTCCGTTCGACGCGGAATCGCAGCAGGAGCAGGAGCAGGTCGCCCAGGACCTGGAGGCCATGCGTCTGGCCGACGAGCTGATCGCCCAGGGCGAGCGCATCCGCATGGTCGCCGCCGAGCAGGCCGACTTGGCGCAGCGCATGGCGGCGTTCAAGAACCAGGAGCAGTTGTCCTCGGCCGATCAGATCCGCGCCCAGCGCATGGCGCAGGAGCAAGCCGCGCTGGAGCAGGAGCTCGCCGACGCGGCGCAGCGCCTGCGTGCGGCGGCGGAGGCGGCGCAGGAGAAGCTGCCCAGCATGGCCGGCGGCGCGATGAAGATCGCCGATGCCATCGATGCGCTGCAGATCCCCGGCGACATGGCGGACATGCAGAAGCTGGCGACTGCCGGCGAGGGCCGCTACGCCTACGAGGCCGCACGCAGCGCCGCCGACAAACTCGACTCGCTGCTGAGCGACTGCAACAGCATGGGGGGCCAGGCCGAGTCGGACCTCGACGGGTGCTTCAACCTGCCGCGCGAACGTATGCGTGAGTCGATGCAGCAGATGGCGCAGGGTCGGGGCGTGCCCGGCCTGGGGCAGCGCGGCGGCGATGGCTCGGGCTTTGCCGGGTCCAACGCCCGCATGGGCATCCGAGGCCCCGCCAGTCGCGGCGGCCCCGGCGGCGCCGAAGGCCGGCAAAGCGGCACGCGCGGCGACGGCAAGGGCGGCGTCCCCGGCGACGTCGAAATCCTCGACCCCGCCGAGTCCCTCAGCCCCGAGCATGCCGCCACGCGCGGCGGCGGCACCGGCGTCCTCCCCGGCGTCCCCCTGCTCTACCGCGAGGAGGCCGAAGCTTATTTCCAACGACTCGCCGACGACAGCCGCGGCTCACCGTGAGCGGGCTAAGATATGCGCACTCGGTCACTGTCGCCCAGGAGACCCCCATGAACGCAACCCGTCGAACCGCGCTGGCCCTGCTCGCCGCCCTCGTGCTGCAGTGGACCGTCGCCGGGCCGCTTGCCGCCCAGGACGCCGGCAAGCCCGACGAGGAGGGCGTCGTCCGCTGCGCCAACCTTATCTACGGAACCAACAAGACCTCCGTCTGCTTCTCCGACGAGTTCCTCGTCCAGATTCAGAAGGACACCCACATCAAGACCTATCGCCGCTTCTACCCCGTCAAGCTCGAATCGGGCGAGCTCTTCGAGTTCCCCTTCTCCGTCATGACCGGCGAAGGCGCATTTGGCCTCAGCGACCAGCAGCGGCAGAACCTGCGCGACTACCTGCTCAACGGCGGGTTCGTCATCGCCTCGGCCGGGTGCAGCTCCAAGCCTTGGAACGACTCGTTCAAACGCGAGATCGAGCAGATGTTCCCCGACGTGGCGCTCAACCAGCTCGACGCAAGCCACCCGATCTTCCACACCGTCTATGACATCACCTCGTCCAAGTACAAATCCGGGGCCAACAAGCTACCGGACCTGTTCGGCCTGGACGTGGACGGCAAGACCGTCATGATCTGGTCCCCCGACGGGCTCAACGACACCGCCAACGCCGGTCCCAGTTGCTGCTGCTGCGGCGGCAACGAGGTCAAGTCGGCCCGTCAGCTCAACGTCAACATCCTCGCCTATGCCCTGACGCACTGAGAGAGTCACCATGCCGATGCAATCCGTCTTGCGTGCGTGCGTGTGGCTGCTGGCGGCGGCGGCGGTCACGTCGGCGGCGCGGGCGCAGGACGACATCGCGTTCCAGCCCCTCAACCAGGCCGTGGCCCGGGGCGTGGCGGAGCGCAAGGTCATCGTCGTGCAGTTCGGGGCGCCGTGGTGCGGCTGGTGTCGCAAGATGAAGAGCACGACGCTGCGCGATCCCAAAGTGCTGGAGCTGGCCGACCGCTTCGTGTGGGCCGAGGTCGATATCGATCAGCGGCCGGACCTGGCGGCGGTGTTCGGCGTCAGCGGGGTGCCGGCGACGGTGATGCTCAACGCCAAGGGTCAGTTCCTCGCGGCGCGGGCGGGTTATCTGACGCCCAGTGCGATGGTCGATCTGCTGCGCGAGCACGCCGACAAGGCCGAGGCGCCTTCGACGATGGAGGTGGCCTACCGCGAGCTGGCGGGCGCCGCCGACGAGCTGGCCGAGGCCGAGGAAGGCGAGAGCGCCGACGAACTGGTGGCGCGGATGCTGACGCTGCTGCCCGACAGCGAGGCCGGTGATCGGCCGGAGGTGATCGCCAAGCTCAAGGACGCCGGCCGTCGCGCCTGGCCATCGCTGGTGGCAGCGCTGTCGTCGGATCGACTGGCGACGCGGGCGGCAGCGTACGACGTGCTCGTCCAGACCACCGGGCAGAGCTTCCCCTTCGACCCGTTTGCCGATGTGGAGGCGCGCCTGCCCATGACGCAGGCGTGGCGCCAGTGGCTGGCGAGCCAGGGTCTGTCGATGCCGGCGTCTCACCGCCGCACCGCCGCGCCCGGCAGCGTCGTGCCGCCCAAACCCGCCCAGCCCGCCGACGATCCCCAGCCATAGGACCCTTGCGGATGGACCGAGGGCCAGCCAACTGCAGCACCGCCAGCGTGAGCCTGCTGGCGTCTTGCGCGATCGTCGCGGCGCTGTCGTTGCCGGGGCGAAGCGAGGTGGAGTTGATCGACATCGAGTTGCCGGTATCGCAGGAGCTGGTGCAGGAACAGGAGCAGGAGCAGGACGAGGCCGCGCCTGACCCGCCCGCCCCGCCCCCCGTGCCACCCGATTCCCTGAGGGATCGCGTCGCCCGCCGCGCCCAGGCCCAGGCGCTCATCGCCGAGCTTGCCGCTGCCGATGATGAGCACGTCATCCAGATCGAGCTGCAACTGGCGGGGCTGGGCGACGAGGCGATGGTCGCGTTGAAACTGGCTTCGCTCGGGAGCGACTTCGATGTGCGCCGTAGCGCCGCGCGCCTGGCCGACCGTGTGCGGTGGCGGCGGGTGATGAACGACCAGCTGCTGACGCAGCATCCGGCGCTGATCGACACGATGGCGGGCGGCGACGAGACGGCGCGCGCCGCCGCGGTCGATGCGCTGGCGGCGTCCGCCGACGCCGCCACCGTCCCGCTGCTGCGTGAGTGCCTGGCCGACGCTCAACCTTACGTCAGTCGCCGCGCGATGGACGCGCTCGTCGCGGTGGGCAAGAGCAACGAATCGGCCAAGCCCGCCGTCACCGCCCTGCTCCTGCAGCGCCTGTCTGACCAGACGCAGCCCGAGCCATTGCTGGCGACCGTCCACGCCCTGGCGCAGCTCGGCGAGGTGCCCGTCGAGCCGTTCGCACGCCTGCTGGATAATCCTTCGGACGAGCTGCGCCGCTCGGTGCTGCTGGCGCTGGGTCACAGCCGCAAGGCCCAGGCCGTGCCCGCGGTGGCGCGGATGCTCGACGACCGCGATTGGCGGGTGCGCGCCGCCGCGCTGGAGGCGCTGGAGGGTTTGACTCGCGATGACAAGGCCAAGGCGCAGATCGCCGCGGCGGCGCTGCGGGCACTGGACGATCCCGACGAGTTCGTCCGAGCCTCGGCCGTGCGCCTGGTCGGCGCCAGCGAGCACCCCGGCGCCGCGGCGAGGCTGCACGAGTTGATGGCGGCCGGCCGGCTCAGCGAGGAGGTCGCCCTGGACACGCTCGTGCGCATGAAGGATGACCGCGCCCGGACCATGCTGCTGCAGCGATACCACGCCGCGACCGATGACGGCGAGCGTCTGCACTGGCTGACGCTCCTGGCCGGGTACAGCGACGACGCCGCCGTCGATGCCCTGCTGCAGCAGGTGCTGGCCGACCCCGCGCGGCGGACGACCTGGGCGCAGACCATCGGTCTCATCGGCTGGCGCCGCAGCGGGCACGCACTGGTCCCGCAGGTCGCCGCGATGTTCGAGGACGAGGACCCGGCCGTCGGCGAGGCGGCGTGGACGTGGATGCGCTATCACCTGGACGAGTACCAGCTTCCCGCCGCACAGCTCGATCGCATGTTCGCCTCGCCGCGGGCGCAGCAGCGGCTGTGGGCGCAGTCTGTGGTGTACGTGTGGAACGGGGACGACCTTTGGCCTCGCCTGGCGACGGCGACGCGCGACGCCGACCCCGCCGTCGCCGCCTACGCGATCGCGCTGCTGTCGGCTCATCACCTCCAGGAGCCGTTCGACGCCGAGGCGCCCGAGTCTCGCCGCAACGCCGACCGCGACGTCAACCGCATGATGCTCCTGATGGGCAGCGGACGCGCGAGTGCTGCAGTGACCTCACCGGTCGCCCCGTCACCGGACTGGACGGGCACGCTGGCGCCGCTGCTGGATCACGCCGACGACCGCGTGCGGACGCTGGCGGCGGCAGTGCTCTACCGCGGGCGGTTCGATCAGGGCGATACTGTCGCCGCCATACTCACCCGATCGCTCGTCGCCGACGACGACGGCCTGCGCGCCGCGGCGATGGCGGGTATCCAGGACCAGCCCGGCCCGTTTCTCGACCGCCTCGACCTCGAGGCGCTGTCCGCTCCGACGGCCCCGCCGGCCGTGCGCAACCGCGCCTTGATCGTCCTGGCCGCCAGTGATCGCCCTCAGCACATGGACCTGCTCCTGCAGCGCGCCGCCGGCGCCGACCTGGCGGCGAATCGCACGTTGTTTGTTGCACTGGCCCGCGCCGCCGATCCCCGCGCCCACGACCTGATCGTCGAGGCATGGTCGAAGATGGAACAGTACGAGCAGCGCCGCATGCTCGAGTCGCTCAAGGGCCAGAACACGTCTGGCGTCGCCGCGCTGCTGTTGCGCCTGCGCAGCGTGCCGCGCGTCGAGCGCTACGTGAAGTCGGCGATCGACGAGGTCGCCATCACCCTCGACGACCCGGCGGCGCTGCCCCTGCTGGTCGAGATCGCCCGCCGGCCGGCGCAGGACTATTACGACAACCAGCAGCAGGCGAAGCTGCTGCTGCGCATCGTGGCGCTGGACCGCGCGCAGGGCGTGGCGACGCTCGTGCCCCTGCTGGCCCACAGCGACGAGCAGCGCCAGGTGACGGCGATGGCGGTGCTGATGCAGTTGCCGCCGCGGGACGATCTGATCGAGCCGCTGGTGACGTTGGCGAGGAATCCCAAGGCACTGTCGGGGCCGTACTGGCTGCAGGTGGCGTCGTGGCTGCCGCCGGAAGCGATTGCCGGACGCTTCCTGCCGGTGCTCGACGAGTTGTCGCCGGCGGCGCGGATGGGCCTGCTGCAGCGCCTGGTGTCGCAGGCGCGGGCTCCGGAACTGCCGCTACTCATCGGCGCGCGCACCACCGACGCGCATGCCAACGTGCTGCTGGCGATGAGCATTGCTGCAGTGACCGCCGAGCGCCCGGCGCTGCAGCCGGATCTGGCGAAGCTCGACACGGCGGCCTTACCCAATGTGCTGACAGCGGCGGGGGCGTGGCGAGAAGGTGTGGCCAAGGCCATGGCCTATGTCGATCACGCCGACGCGGCGGTGGCGAACGCGGCGCGACGGGGGTTGGCGCTGGCCGCACTGGCCGGCGACGGGCCGCTCGATGACGCCCAGCGGCGCGTGCTGCTGCAGGCCGTCGCCGATGCAGATGCCGTGGTCGCGTATCTGGCGGCCGAGGCTCTGTGGCAGCGCGATGCGGCGGCGCTGCAGGCTGTGACTGCCGAGTCGATCTCCACCGATGCGGCGAAGCTGCGTCACGCCGCGGCGTGCGGCGCCCAGGCAACGGCCGAGCAGCGGGCGTTCGTGCAGCGCCAACTGCAGCAGCCGGCGCTGGCGTCCCTGGCGATCGACGCCGTGCGCGCCGGCGCCGGGCCGGACAAGGTCCTCATGTCGCAGGCGATGACGGCGTGGCCACACGTGGTCGGTCGTCTGGCCGTCGAGCGCGGCGACGCGACGACGGTCAAGCAGGCGATCGACTGGGGCGTGCTGGACGCGGCCGATCCTGCCGTGCGCCAGGCGATGGCGCCGCTGATCGATGCGGCGCGCAAGTCCGAGGGCAAGGACGCGATGCTGGGCGATCTAGCGGCGCGCGGCCTGCTCGATCCACCGCAGCCGGGCGACCTGATGAGCCTGATCCGCACGATTCACTACCACCCACCGGGCCAGTATCTGCACGGCAGCTACTACTATCACGGGTCCACGTCCGACGGGACTTCGGTGCTGGATATCGTGCTGCAGTGGGCTGGCGACGCGCCCGACGACGCGATCGTCGCGCGGGCGTCGCCGGACACGATCGGCGGCGTGGTGTCGGCGGCGACGGCGGCGATCCGCTGGAACCACGAGCCGGCCATCGCCCCGCTGGTGACCGCCGCCGCGGGCCAGTCCAAAGAGAGCGGCAAACAGCGGCAACAGGCGGCGCAGCGCATCGCCCTGCAGGCCCTGGCGATCATCGGCCACCCCACCGACGCAGCGCCGCTCATCGAGCACCTGGCCTCCTTCAACCCCGACGATCACGACTGGCAGCAGCAGATGCTGCGCCAGCAGATCGTCGGCGTGATCACCCGTCTCGATCCCGTCGCCGCCGCGCCGTTGTGGTCATCATCATCGCAGGCGCGTCGCTACTACCACCTCGCCCAGCAGAGCGGCAGCACCGGCGCCGCCGACCTGATCCTGCTCTGGCTGGACCTGCCGCCCGATCGAAGGCCCACTGCAGCGTGGGATGCCGCCATGTCCGCCATGAGCCAGCAGGGCGACGACCGCGCCACGCTGGCCAAAACGCTCACTAACCACCGCGAGTACGGTGGTCCGTTCGAGACGTCGTCGGCCTTCCGCATGCCGTGGACCGTCGCCGACATGACACAGTCCTCATCGCCCGACGACAAGGTGCGCATGCTCGTGCAATGGGTCACCAGCGGCAGCGACGAGGAAGCGGACGACGATGCGGACGACATCGAATTGGACTGGTCCGGAATGATGACCGCTCAAGTGCATGCGGGCGGCGACGACGACGCCGGTGCGGTGGCCTTTTACCTTTCGGACGTGGCGCCGTCGATGCCTTACGCCGCTGCGCCGCCGGCGGTGGTCGAGGCCCTGCGGCCGCTGCTCGGGCATGAGGACGAGGCGATACGCATCCGGGCGATGCGAGCGGCGGGAGAAATGCGGCTCGATGAACTGGCGACGGACATCGCCCACAAGCTGCGCGACGGCTCGATGCGCGTGCGCACCGAGTCGGCATGGGCGTTGGGCGCGATCCGAGGCCGCGCCGCAGTGGACGCAGTCGCGGCTGCCCTCCGCGCCGCCTCCGACTTTGACGAGCGCGTCGAGCTGGCGTGCGTACTGCGGCTGCTGGGCAGTGACGCGGGCGCGGTGGACTTGCGCCGCGCCGTCGAGCTGACTGCGGCGCAGTTGGTCCTGCAGCGGGCGATGGCGCTGGCCGACGCCGATCCGCAACCGCGCCGCGCCGGTCGTCGCGCTTCCATGTTCGCCATGGCCGACGAAACCGACACAGTTGCAGTGACCCTGCCGTGGCGAGCGGCACTGACGTACGCCGCACCGGATCTGCTGGGGCCGCGGCTGGACCGCTTGGCGCTGCCGGGCGAAAGCGAGCGCACGGATGCGGCCGCGCCGCCGCCGCGTGCCGACCTGTCGCGGCTGAGCGTGGCGATGGATGGTCAACTGTCGCTGCCGGGCCGCTACGATCACGCCCTGCCGCTGGCGCCGCTGTGTGACCTGGGCGCGACGCCGATGGCCGCACGCCTGTGCGCGGCCGAGGCGTGGCTGGAGCCGGTGTTCTTCGTGCAGTTCGCCGACCAGGCGAAGGACGTGGCGGACCTGCGGCGGCGCTGGGCGCAGTGGTACGCGGCGCACGGCGACCAGCCGCGCGAGCAGTGGTGGCGTCAGGCGGTCGAGTCGGCGACGGCGGAGTTGACCGACGCGCGCTGGTGGCATCGGGCCCGTGCGGCGGCGCGACTGCGTCGGCTCACCGGCCGTGTCGAGGCGGCGCCCAACCTCTTCGATCTTCCAAAGTGGACGACGTGGCAGAACCAATGGCGCGCGTGGCTGGCGACACCCGAGGCGATGAGCCCGCAATCGTGCCTGATCGCCGCCGCTGCTGCAGACCAAGCAATCGCCTCGAATGGCGATGACGCCTATCTCACAGATCTTGTCCGCCTCGCGGGTTGGGGCCCGGACCACCTCGCCGAGGCCGCGCTGCTGCAGTTGTCCAACTGGCCCGACCACGACGCCCTGGTCGCCGCCGCGCTCGATTGGCAGGACTGCCCCAACCCGGCGCTACGGCAGTGGGTGCGTGACCGCGCCCGCCAGCGCAGCGGCATCCATCGCCTGGTGTACGTCGAAGCCGACCTGTCGCCCCCGCCGTGACCGCCGCCACCCCGCGCGAAAATCAGTTTGCGTCCGCACGGGTTATATCGTCTGCTTCACTCCGGCGAGGAGGCAGCCATGCGAACTATTCTGTCCACCGTGGCGTTCGGAGCGGGCATGCTCGGCGTGATTGCCCTGCTGGTGCATCCGTCGGTCGGGCTGTTGTACGACAATCCCGGCGTGGCCCTGGGCGTGGGGCTTATCGGGCTGGGGGTGTGCGTCGAGGTGCGCCAGCGCGCCGCAGCGACGATGGCGGCACGCCGAAGCACGCCTTGAACAGCTTGGAGAAGTGGAACGGGTCGTCGCAGCCGACGCGCCGCCCGACCTCGCCCACCGGCGTGGCCGTCTCGCGCAGCAGGGTCGCCGCCGCGTGCATTCGCCGCCGGATCAAGTACGCGATCGGCGGCACGCCGAAATGGCGGCGAAACTCGGTGCACAGGTGCGGGATCGACACGTCCGCCTCCCGCGCCAGCTCGCGCAGCGCCAGTCGCCGATCGTAGCCCGTGTCGATGATACGCTTGACCCGCAGCATCGCTTCGGGGATCGCGCGTCGCTGCAGTTGACCATCTCCGCGCGCCGCCTGGCGCACCAGGTTCTCCAGCGTGTTGCGCACGATCACCGCATCGGGCCGGTGCGGTCCGGCCAGCTCCTCGTGAAGATCGTACAGGTGCTGGTCGATGCGCGCCGGGTCGGCGGCCACGCGGGGCCGGCCGCACGCCGCCCGCGCCCGCCGCAGCAACTGCCGCACCTGCTCGCCGTCGCAATGCACCCATGAGTGGCTCCACCGCGCCGCCGGGTTGCCGTAGTAATGCCCCGCCCCACGGCCCCAGAGCACCACCGTTCCCGGAGGCAAATCGCGCGTGCCCGGCGCCGGCCCCCAACGCACTGCGTCGTGAAACAGCATGAACAGATAGTCGCCTGTCCCCCGGGGCCGCTGCACGAACGACGGCGGCATCACCTCGTGAACGCCAACTCCCCGCACGCTCAGGCCCGGCGTGCGGAACAGCGGCCGCGCATGGAGATACTTCACCTGCAGCATAACGACCTGAAGATCCTACAAAGAAATCCCAATCCCAGCCATGGCGGGCCGACCGCCCGCAGGCGACACTCGTGGCCCGACATCGTCCCACCCACCTGGAGCTTCGCCATGAGTTCGTTTGACGGTCTGGTCGTAGATATGAGCACGCTGCACCTGCTGTCCGACGCCAAGACGCGCTCGCTCAGCGCCGAAAACTTCACCGGTGAAAAGGGCAAGGGCGGCATGGCGACCGAAGGCACGGGCGCCAAATCCGCGCGCGACCTGGGCCGCGGCTGGAAGGTCAGCCCCTGCGTCAAGATCCCCGCCGGCGAGACTTTCACCATGGCCGACATCGACGGCCCCGGCGCCATTCAGCAGATCTGGTGCACCTACGCGGGCAACTGTCGCCTGGCGATCCTGCGCATGTGGTGGGACGGTCAAGAGCAACCCTCCGTCGAGTGTCCGCTGGGCGACTTCTTCGCCCACGGCTGGGGCAAGTACGCCCAGGTCTCCTCGCTGGCCGTGTGCGTCAACCCCGCCCGCGGCCTCAACTGCTACTGGCCCATGCCGTTCCGCAAGCACTGCCGCATGACAATCGAGAACAAGAGCCCCGACGACATGACGCTCTTCTACCAGGTGAACTACGCCCTGGCGCCGGTGTCCGCCGACGCCGCCTACTTCCACGCGCAGTTCCGCCGCGTCAACCCCCTGCCGCACAAGGAGGTGTACACCATCCTCGACGGCGTGCGCGGCCGGGGGCATTATGCCGGCACCTACATGGCCTGGGGCGTCAACAACTGCGGCTGGTGGGGCGAGGGCGAGATCAAGTTCTACCTCGACGGCGATCTGCCCCCCGGGAGCAAGTATGCCGAACACGGCGGCGGCAGCAGCGACGTTCCGGGCGGCTTCCCCACCCTCTGCGGCACCGGCACCGAAGACTACTTCTGCGGCGCCTACAACTTCGACGTCGGCAAAGAACCGCCCGACGGCGGCAAGCCCGGCTACCGCGAGTTCACCACGCCCTACGCCGGCATGCCCCAGGTCATCCGACCCGACGGCGTGTACAACTCGCAGCAACGCTTCGGCCTCTACCGCTGGCACATCACCGATCCCATCCGCTTCGACCAGGACATCGCCGTCACCATCCAGTCCCTGGGCTGGCGCACCCACGGCCGATACCTCCCCCAACAGGACGACATGGCCTCCGTCGCCTATTGGTACCAGACCCTCCCCACCGCACCGTTCCCGGCTTTGCCAGGCATCGAGCAACTCGAAATCATCTGACGCCGGGGCGCAACAGGTCGGAGTATTGGTGGCGTTCGACTTCAACGACCAACGCGCGACGATTTGTGTGTGCCCGCTTGTGGTCGACTTCACGTCACCGAACAGGGTGCGCGGAGAAAGGGGAGGTGGTACGTGGGGATGCGGCCGGTCTTGTCGGGGCCGAGATTGAGCAGCAGGTTGGCGTGGTGCTGCCGGGCGGTGTTTCGCCAGTGGGCGATGGCGGGGGCGGAGGGGTGGTTGTAGCCGCTGCCCTCGTTCCAGAACCATCGTGGGGTGAGGGTGGCGCAGTATTCGAGGGGTAAGAACACGTCGCGGCCGGCGTCGTCGCGGTGGATGGTGCGGGTGTCGGGCTCGCAGACGCGCTCCTGCCAGACGAAATGGAAGTGCTCGGCGGTGCGGACATCGACGGGGTGGTACTTCACGCCGCCGGGGCGGTCGCTGCTGCTGTTGTGGATGACCATGCATTGGGGCTGGAGCGAGTGGATGTGGTCGTAGAGCTGGCACCAGCGCCAGCGCTCGCCATGGGTGAGGCCGCTGGCGGGGTCGCGCTCCCAGGCGGGATCATAGGGCCACTGTCGCGTCGGGTGGTCCTTGTCCCATCCGCCGTCGAACCAGAGTTCCAGCACGTCGCCGTAGTCGGCGAGCAGTTCGATCAACTGCAGCCTCATGTAGTCGGCGTAAGCGGCGTCGTCTTCGTAGCGGGGGTAGTTGCGGTCCCACAGCGAGTAGTACAGCCCGACCTTCAGCCCGCGCCCCCGGAAGCTGTCGGCGAACCGCCTCACGACATCGGGCTGTCCCGGCGAGTGCCTGGTGCAGTAGTCGGTGTGCCGGCTGGGCCAGAGGCAGAACCCGTCGTGATGCTTGGCGGTGAGCACGGCATAGCGCATGCCCGCCTCGACGGCGACGTCGGCCCACTGGTCGGTGTCGAGCCGCGCCGGGTCGAACTGCGCCGCGGGGAACTGCCCGTCGCCCCAGGCGGCGCCGCTGAACGTGTTGGGTCCGAAGTGGATGAACATGCCGTACCCCAGCGCCATCCAGGTTTGCTGGGCTGCAGTGGGCTGGCAGGTGGTCGAGGGCATGGGGCAGGTCCTTTCGTTGCGGGTTGGTTCACTGTCACAGGGGCGAACCCTCACCTGCTTCCGACGCTTCGCGTCTGAAGCTGTCCTCCCCCTGGAAGGGGGAGGAGAAAGAAGCCTGCAGCGAAGCTGCAGTTGTCTCCTCTCCCTCCCAGGGAGAGGACAGATTTGCTGCTTCAGCAGCAAGTCAGGTGAGGGTTCGCCGGGGGTGCGGGCGTCATGGCGGCGTGATGCTCCAAAGGGGAGGCCACGATCAGTCTTTTCGTGCGTGCCAGCCGGTCAGTTCGCCGCGCAACGCCGCTTGCTGGATCGTGGCCCAGTCCGGGTCGTCGGGGTTTGCGTCCTTGAAATACAAGAGCACGGCCTTCTGCCGCAGCAGCTCCGCCTGGATCACTGCAACGTCGAGCCGGCGCGGCACGGTGTTGCCGCGCACGCACAGCGCCGCGGCGACGCCCGCGGCGTGGCCCAGGCCCATCCAGCACGGCTCCATGCGCAGCGTGCCGAAGCCCAAGTGTGTCGCCGACACCGCTACCGGCACGAGCAAACCTTCGACCGCCTTGGGCACGATCACGCCGTACGGCACGGTGTAGGGCTGCGTTTTGTACGTGAGAAACCCGTCGAGTCCGATGCGATCGGGCTCGCGCTTGCGATGGGCGTGCGAGTCGATGCCGTAGTGACTGGCGGTGATGCTGTCGCGATGCACCGGCGGTCTTCCATCGGAGGTGCGAGGAACCGGCAGCGCATCGTGGGCCGTGAACAGGTGTTCACCCTCAATGCGCCGCCCCTCGCGCACGTACACCTGACGGGGAAAGTGGCCGTTGTCCGCGCATTCGTTCTTCGCCAGGCCCCACTGCATCGCCTTGTCGCGGAACGCCTGCGGCAGCGCCTCGTCGTGCTGGCAGAACCACAAGAGCCCCAGCGTGTAGTCGCGCAGCCGCTGTGCAAACCGATCGCGCCACGTCCAGTCGGCGGTGGGCCAGGGCCAGTTCTCCTCGGGCAGGTCGGTCGAGATCATCGCGCTGTGGTGGTTGTTGCAGTCGGTTTTGCCGTTGGGCAGCGGGCAGGGATTGACCACGGCCGGGATGAGCCAGTGCGGCGTCATGAAGCCGTGCACGAAGCCGCTCGCCACGTCGTCGACAAGCGAGGCGTACTCGCCGCGGTCGTACGCCGCGGGCCGCTCGATCGGCACCCGATTGTCGGGCACGTTGGTCAGGCACAGGCGGTAGTTGTAGGCCTGGATTGTGTCGTCACCCTGGAAGGTGCTGCCTTCGCCGGGGACGCCGCCGTCGTGCTTGACGGTGCGGCCGGTCTTTTCGTCGAACTCGAAGATCGCGCCCGAGCCCGGCGGCCCGCCCCACCGCAGGTACACGCGACCGGCATACGGCTCGTCGTGCTCGTCGCGCCCCTCCCGCCGCACACGGAACGGCGCCCCCGCGGCCGCCGCCAGGTCGCCCTCATACGTCGCGTCAATGAACACCCTCGCCTCGTATCGCTCGTACGCTTCGCTATCGCGGTCGAGCACGTCGATGGCCGTGAGCCGCTGGCCGTCCATCGTCACGTGCTGGCGATGCGAGTCGAACTGCCGGCGACGCAGCACAGTGATCGAGGCGTGCTGGGCCAACATCTGCTCGAACACGTGCTCGGCCACGCTTGGCTCAAAGCGATAGCCGTCGCTGCAGAGCCGGACCTGCCTCGAGTCGGCGCCGTAGGTCTGAACGTAGTGGTCCTTGATGCGGCTGACGAACTCGAGGAACAGCCCGCCTACGGCGCCGCGGGTCTGGATGTCCGTGGCCCCCAGCCCGTTGGCGGGCAGGCCCCCGATGTGGTGCTGGCGCTCCAGCAGTGCGACGCGGCACCCGCCCCGCGCCGCTGCGATCGCTGCAGTGATCCCCCCGGGCGTCGCGCCCACAACCACCACGTCGTACACGGCATCCGTCATGGGCATCACCTGGCTCACTGCAGCGGATCATCGATCGCCCGGAAGCTCTCCACGCGGTGGAAGGTCAGGAAGTTCGAGTCGTGCGCGCTCTTGGCCCCGCCCAGGCCGTCGTCGTACGCGGTGCGGCAGACCGCGATGATGTCGTCGCCGTCGAATTGCCAGTCGGCGTACTGGAAGGCGTGCTTCGACCGGTCCCGGTGCCGCAGCAGCGTGCCGCGGACGGTCCACTGCACCAGGTCCTCCGATCGCACCAGCGCCAGTGTGTTGCGGATGCGATCGGGGATCGTCCTGTTGCGCTCGGCCACCGGGACGACATTCGACAGCGTCCAGTAGCACTTGCCGACTGGGTCGTAACGGATGGTGAACTTCTTCGACCCGCCGGGCAGATCGATGAAGTCGCGGGCGGGGTCGAACGAGATTTGGGAGCCGTCCGGGCTGACGCCGATGCGCGCCGCCTGTTCGGGGTACGCCGTGACGTTCGTGTTGACGCGGATGAGTTCGACGACCCGCCCCTCGGGGCCGACGACGATGTTGCCCTCGCGCCACATGTGGAAGTTGCCGTCGAGCCACTGCCTCCGGCCTTCGAGGAAGTTGCTGAAGGTCCAGCTCGCGGCGCGGAGCAGGTCGGCGTCGACGGGCGCCGAGAGCACGCACGCGAAGTTCGGCGCCTTCTCCGTCGGCGGGACCCGCCGCTCCATCGCCCGCCACAAGCGCCCGCCGTGCTCGACCACCGGCGTCGGCGCCGCGCGAAACCCCACCCCCTCGTGAAGCAGCCCCGTGTCCGGCCCGCGAGGCGTCGTCCAACTCGCGCCGCCGTCGCTCGACCGCCGGATCACCACGTTTCCGCTCACGCGATTGGTCCCCAGCAGGTACAGGTCGCCGCGGTGGACGAACAGCGTCGAGTGGAACTGCCCGTCGATCTGGGCGACCTGCTCCCACGTCCGACCGCGGTCCGCCGAGCGGCACACGCGCGTCTGCCCGCTGTCGTCCATGCCGCTGTCGGGCCCGAACAGGTCGTACGATGCCACGAGCCCGCCGCCGGGCAACTGCGCCAAGCTAGGCGACCCGATGAATACCCCGCTCGACGCGGGGCTATGGGCCACGACCACGCCCGGCACCTGCGTGAAGTCCGGCTGGGCCGACACATCCGGTGTTATCAAGACTGCGGTCGTTACGATCATCCAGCCATTGGCTCGCATCGGTCGAGTCCTTCACAGCACCGCCGCGCCCTGCTCCTTGAGCACGCCGCGCAGCTCCACCGGGTCCACGTCGGCCACGTCCGTGGCGCGGCGTTGCGCCAGCGCGGCGGCGACGCCCGCCGCCTGGCCCATCTGGTTGCAGTTGACCATCACCCGCACCGCCCCGAAGGCACCCTCCTGCGCGTCGATCGGCCGGCCGGCGACCAGGACGTTGCGCGAGCCTTGCGGCACGAGGCTGCGGTACGGCACCTGGTAGTACGTCGCCGCCGCCTCCCCTTCGGCCAGCCACCGGCCGTCGCGCCAGCCCGACGGGTCGCGCACCAGTTCCTTGCCGTCGAGCCAGCGGAACGTGATGCCCTCGCGGTCGGTGTGATGGATATCGACGGGGTACGTGCCGTTGGCGATCGCGTCGTCGAAGCGGCGGCCGCGGAGTACCTCGTCGTCGCCGAGGCTGTGCAGGCAGCAGGCGTGGCGGGTCTGCCGTGTGCCGATGTGCGTGGCGCACATGGCCAGGGGCTGGCCCTTGCCGCCCATGAAGTGCTCGCGGAACAGGTCCGCCACTCGGGCGATCTGCCGCCGGCCCTCGATCTCCGCTGCAGTGAGCTGGTCGGCGTCGCTGCAGTCGGCGCCGAAAACGCGCGTGCCGGCGAGCAGCGTCTCGTCGGTGCTGCCGGGGACCTTGGCCCACCAGGCCGTGCCCTCGCGCAGGGCCTGGGGGAACCGCTTGTCGAAGATGATGTCGTGGATGTTCAGGCCGGGGAACTTGTCCTTGGCGAACTCGGGGAAGGGGTTGCTCTTGGCTGCATCGGCCAAGCCGCGCAGGATTGCGCACGCGGTGGGCGGCTGCAGGTGCGCGGGCTTGCGCGTGGGTAGCCCGCAGCGATGCACGAAGTCGGCGTCGCCCGTCGCGTCGATGAAGTATCGCGCCCGGATCGCACGCCGCCCCGTCTTGTCCTCGATGATGGCTGCCCGCGCCACGCCATCTTCCGCGTGCGGCGCGCAGAACTTCGTGTGCAGGAACGGCCTGATCCCCGCCCCCGGAACCTCCGTCACCATCTCGTCCAGCACGATCTTGAGCACGTCCGTCGCGAGGATGAACGACCCGTGCCACACCAGCGGGTCCTTGAAGTCCACCGCGTTGCGCTTGGCCAGGCGCTCGATCACCTCGCGCGTCATGCCGGCGATGGTGACGTGCTCGCCGTCGGTGCTGAGCATCGAGTGCCAGATGTTCACGAGGCCCGCGGTGGCGACGCCGCCGAAAAACCCATGCTGCTCGACGATGGCGACGCGCAGCCCCAGCCGAGCCGCGGCCACTGCAGCGAACACGCCCGTGCAACTGCCCCCCAGCACGCACAGGTCGCACTCCTCGACCACCGGCACCTCGCGCGGCGCCTCACGCAACGTCTTGCTCACGCGGATGCTCCCGATCGGCTCATCAAAAGTAAGACCTCTGCCCATTGCTGGCGCTGGCCCCGCCCTGGTAGTAGCTGTACCCCGTCAGCGACAGGTTGATCTGGCTGCTGTGACGCCAGCGGACCGACCCGTCCACCTTGCCCACGTGCTGGCCTTCAAGCTTCCCATCGGTGGGATGGCGCGCGCCCATGAAGTTGCTCGTGTCCGGGCCCGGCGGATGCGAATAGAACCACGCCATGCTGGATGACGGGTAATACACCAGCCCATCGGACCAGATTGATTCGGCCGGTGCGGCCTGTCGCGTGGCGTAGGTGCCGGCGACCTTGATCCCGTTGACTTCGTTAAGCCGGGCGGTGTACATGTAGCCCGTGTAGTAATGCACGCCGGAGCCTGGGTTTTTCGGGCCCAGCGTCGCCTGGATCGACACAACTTCCGGGCAGAACCAGGCCTTGTGCAGCTTTGTTGGCAGATCACTGCCGCTCACCGTCATCTGCACGAAGGGGAAGCCCACGTAGGGCCCGAAACCGTTAAACGTCTGCGGCCGCATGTCCTGCGGATAGTCAATGTTCCCCGCCCCGCCCTTCCACTGCGGCGGCATGAAGTCCTTGTGCTCCACGAAGTAGGCGTTGGAGCCGATGATCATCTGCCGCAGATTGCTGCCGCACAGCGACTGCCTCGCCACTTTGCGGGCCTGTCCCAGCGCGGGCAACAGCAGCGCGATCAGCACGGCGATGATGCTGATCACCACCAGCAGTTCGATGAGGGTGAAACCACGCCTGTCTCGCATGGGCAAACTCCCACATCCTCTCACCGCCTGCGCCTGCGGCACGCCATCAGCGCAGAACCCGCTGCGAGCAGCGCCAGACTCGCCGGTTCGGGGATGATGTCGATGTCGGCCACCTCCAGCACCACATCGTTGCCGTCGCCGCCACCGAGGCTGCTGTTGTAGAGGATGTTGAAAGTGACGTCGTAACTCCCGAACGAGCTGACAACCGTATCAACTTGAGTGAACTTTCCGGTGATCAACGCACCATTGGCTGCATCTTCCTCGAGATCGATGATCCTGAAGAGTGTTCCGATTGAGGGAAGGTAGCCCAGAGCCACACTCAGGTTCATCGATCCACCTCCGCTCGTGTCGCCGCCATTGAGGGTCAAGATTGAATTGGCGGTACTGTTGGCGGTGGAAATAGCAAGCACATCGAATGCCGTGTCGCTGTTGAGGTCGATGGCGAGTGTGCCGCTGGTCAGCGCGACGCGGGCGGTTTGCGTGGAACCGGTGTTGGAGTTTCGGACGGTCAGCGTGCCGGTGCCGTTGCCGGAAGCGCCCGGCGAGATGCTGCCGCCGTTAAGCGTGAGCCAGTCCGTGGTGGACGCGGATCCGGCGCCAACGGTGATGCGTGAGCTGATGTTGAACTCCGCAAAGCCGATGCCTGCGAGATGTCCGATACGTTGGTTGATACCTGTCGAGACAGTTACGTTGTAAATGCCGTTGGTGCCTAGATTCAGCGTCGTTGCTGTCGGTAGCGCATTGTCCGTGGCAGGCGTCACGGCGGTTTGCGTGACACTGGTTGCGCCGGTGTAAGTGCTTTGTCCGCCCAGCCGCCAAGAAGAACCGAAGCCGGTCGTGTTGCCGTTGAAGTTGACGGCGAAGCTGCCGCCACCGCTCCCATTACCAATCACACCATTGATAGTTGCACGCGTGGTCGGCGTTGTGGCCGTGTGGGTGCCGATCCAGTTGAAGTCGATCGTCTGACCCGCGGCGGCAAGCACCATCGTGTTCTGAATCCCCAAGCCGGCGTTGCCCGATTTCTCCAGCGTGTTGAGCAACAGCGTGCCGTTGGCCACGGCATATGATCGACTGCTGGACGCGGCTTGAGTTTCCGTCAGTTTGTTGATCTGAAAGGTGCCCCCCCCAGATCGATTGCCAGCACGCCGTTGACGCCGCCGAAGTTTGTATTGCGGCCGGGCAATGTCGCGTTGTCGCCGGTATCGGTGCCGGGAACGCCCGCCGGGTCCCACGTGCCGCTGCTGCCCCAATCCAGCGAGGTGGTGGTTGTGTCACCACTACCCAGTGATTTAAGCGTGTAGCTAGTCGGCACGGCATACCCAGGTTCAGCGACATTGACCATCGCCAAGAACAGCATTGCGGGTACGACCATGCGACTGGAGCTGTAGCTTCCATTTGTCATTGCCTGATTCCTCCATACTCGAGTCTGGTTGGTTACACCGATCATCGGAAAGGTGACAAGTTAGGAGTTCAAGTGGTGATCCCTCTGCGCCACGCGAGCATCGCCAGCCCCGCCAACGCCAGCGCCAGACTCCCCGGCTCGGGGATGGGCGTGAACGCCAGGTCGTCGAATTTGGAGCGTTGCGCGCCCGACGGTTGCGCGACCTGCAAGGTGATTTTGTCGATGTTGGAAGAGCCGCTGGCGTAGCCGAAGTAGATGTTCTCCGTACCGCTGCCGCCGCCGGTCTCTGTGAACACCACCGTACCGCCGCCGACAAGATGGTAGGTGACGGTGATCGTCTGGCCCGTGCTGGTGCTTGATAGCGTGAACCCGGCCGCGCTGACGCTGTTGAGGGATCCATCGAACGCGGTCACGTTGCCGCTGCTGAACGTCGCCGAACCGAAGTCGATCGTGAGGGTGGTTGTGTTGTTGTTGGCGCGAACCGCGATGGCATCGAACGATCCCTCATCGGAGGTGCCGCCGTCGTACCGCTCCCAACTATCCGATGCCGCGTGATTGTCGGCGGTGAACTTGATGTCGGGCAACGTCGGGTTGGTGAAAACGACGTAGTTCTCGGTCACACCACTGACGCCCAGCTCGGCCCAGCCGGCCCAATCCTGAATCGCCTGGAGTCCCGGCAGCGCCTCAAGCGTGGCCTGCGGGGTGACACCAGTTGCATTCCGGTTGACCGCCAGCCCGCCCGACGGATCGATGGCGTTGCTGCCGCCGACGGTGGTCGGGTCCAGGATCACCGCCGCCTGCGACCAGGAAGCCGGCATCCAAGCCAGAATGCACGCGATGATGAGGTGTCTGCATTCCATTGTCGAGTTCCTCCATTCCAGAGCATGTGGTCGTCGCATGCGAGCAAGTCCAACAAAGACGCGAGCCGTTTACGCGAATGCTCCCCGGGAAATGGGTGCCGCGTACTCACCCGCCTCGTTCTCGAAGCGCGCGGCGACCGGGGCCGGGGTGGGCTTGTTGCCCTTCCGCTGCGCGTCGATCGCCGTGAGGCAGGCCTCGAGCAACTCGCGGGCGTCGTAGCCCAGGCGTTTGACCGGGAGCACGCTGGACGTGGGCCAGGGGAAGTTGCAGTGAGCCACCACGTCCAGGTCGTCGGGGACGCCGACGCCCGCGGCGACGAGGCCGGCGGTGGCGGCCTCGACGTGATTGTCGTCCTGCACAATCAGCCCGTCGGGGCGGTCCTCCTCGGAGCTGCTCATCAGCAGGTGGATCAGGTGTCGGACGCACGGGGCCGTCGCCTCGGGCATGGCGTACTGCTGCCAGACCGGGCGGGTGGTCATGCCCATGGCGGACAACTGCGCCTCGAACTGCCGGCACTGCTCCACGCCGTCGCCGATGGGGACCGCCAGGCGGGCGATCCGCCGCCGGCCTCGCTCTTTCAGATACGCCAGGCTCTTGTCCATGAACGACTGGCCATCGACCGAGACGGCCACCAGGTCATCAATGGCACGGCCCGGCGCCATGATCGCCACGCGCGGCACGTCGGCGGTCAGCAGCGGCGTGCGGACCAGTATCTCCGGCGGCCAGGCGAAGATGATCCCCGCCAGCGTGTGATTGGCGACCTCGTCGAGCAGGCGGTGATAGTCCTCGCTGTCGTCGTCACCGTTGACGCCGTAGAACACCGGGACCTGCCGGCCGTGGGCGCGGGAGATTGCCAGGGCCTCGTTGGACAGAGCTGTCCAAAAGCGGGGCCAGGGGTCGCGGCCGGTGGGCAGGTGCGGGAACACCAGGGCGTAGCGGCACAAGTGCGGCGGCGTATCGGACACAAACGTGCCGTGGACACCCTTGCTGCGCACGAACCCACGGGTGATGAGGTCATCCAGGGCCAGTTGCACTGTGGGCAGGCTGGCGCGGTACTGGGCGACGAGCTCGCGACGCGTGGGGAGCCGGCCGGCGGGCGGGATCTTGCCGCGGACGATCTTGTCGCGCAGGTCCATGACGATGCGGCGCTGCTTGGCGGCGGGCCGACCGGGGAGGGCTTTCTTGGACGCCACGAATGGAGGTGAAAGGGCCAAAATCACACCTTGTTGTATAAATACACTATTTGAATAAACAACAATATATCGAAATTAGCGAACGAGTCAAGCAAAATGCATCCGCTGCAGCGAGAAACTGGCGGTCAGCGCGTGAGGGGGACTTTCGTCCAGCCCGTACTCTCCGTGAACTCGCGGGCGGAGAAGCACCAAATGACTAACTTCTTACTGGACATATAGTTAGTGTCGCTGCGCGCCGACCGGGCGAGGTTGATGCGGGCCGGCGTCGCCCCGGAGCCGCGGACGCCCACCAGATCGACGGGCAGCCCAAGCTCTACCGCGAGCTGGTCCGCCAGACCCGCTCCCGTCGCATGCATGTCCCCGCCGAGGTGGAACACCAAGGTGTGACTGTCGCCCAGCAGCACGACGGGGCTGGCCTTGTCGGGGGGGATCGGGGTCAACTCGTCCGCTTCCGCCCGGCCGACGAACCGCAACCGCAGGGTCTCGCTCTGCGGGCTTCCGCTCATCGCGCCCAGATCGCCGCTGATGGTCGCGTCGCGCCAGGCGTGGGCCACCGCAGCGCGAGCCTCGGGCAGCCACGGCCGGTCTTGCACCGCCGCCGCCACCAGCTTCGCCGCCTCGACGCACGCCGTCCCCGACCAGTGCGTGTCCGTCCGACAGTACGCCGGCTCGCGCTCGCGCAGCGCCAGCAGCGCCTCGGTGATGTCCAACACCGTCACCCCCTGCTCGCGCAGTTGACCATAGAACAACTGCAGCGCCGCATCGCCCCGCGGCGTCGGCGACAACCCCTCGTCGAGCATGTCCGGATACACCACCACCTTCGGCGGCACGGGCATCATGATCAACTCGACCCCCAGCGCGTCGAGCTGACGCTTGAAATCCACGATCGCCGGCAACGGGTCGGCGGCGTCAGGCCGCGACGCGCGGCTGACCTTCGCCGCCGCGTCGCCCCAGAACTCCCCCACGCTCACGTGCCTCAGCTCCCCGCGCAGAAACAACCACCCGTCGCGCCCCGCCACCACCACCGGCGGATCACCCGCCAGCCTGGATGCCATCGCATCACGCAACGCGTCACCACCACCCGCTTGCGCCGTCGCGCAAGCGACCATCACTGTCAACAGCGTCATCATCATGGCGTCATCACCTCACCCCAGCAGGGCTCTTCCAGTTGCAGCATCGGATCGTCAAGTTCACTACGGTTGAACCGGTCGTAACGCTCGGCCACATCCGCCCACGACCGCAGGTCCACTGTCACGCGGTCGCCCGGGCGCAGCCGCGACGCCTCGGTCAGCTTCCCGTCTGTCATGCTCCGCAGGTACACCATCGCCTGACCCTGCTCCATGTCCACCAGATGCACCGTGAACACGTGGTCCTTGTATGGCACGCTGCCCGGCCGCGGAATCGGCGACGCCGCATCGACCGTCGCGGTGACGCGCACCGTCTGTCCCGGCTCGGGCACGAAGAAGCTGCTGAGCGCCGCCTCACCCAGGGTCATATCCAGCAGCTTCCAGTCGCCGCTGGACAGCTCGCGGTTGGCGAACTGCCACACGACCACGCGCTTGCCCGCGAGCCGGTCGCGGCCCTGGGCCAGCTCGCGGCTGAGCACCTGCCGCGTCGCCATTGCCCCCGCGTCGTTGCGCAGGATCGCATCGATCGGCAACTGCAGCGCGAAGCCCAACTGTTCGACGAACCCCGCCGAGTCACCCCAGCCCATGCCGCCCAACGAGTAGATGTTGCTGAAGCTGTCGCCCAGCACGAGCACCGACGACGACTTGCTCAGTCGCCACACCTCGCCCCCGGACGTGAGCACGACCTCAAGCTCGACCCACTGCGGCGGGTAGAGCGTCTGTCCATCGGGCAACTGCAGCATCGCCGCGATGTCGCCCACGCCTGCCACGTCCACGGCCTCGACGTGGTACGGCTGTGCTGAGCCGTCGCCGACCAACCCCCGCTCGCGCAGAAACGCCGCCAGCGCCTCGGCGGTCAGTCGCATCGCTCCAGGCGTCCAGTGCGTGTCCGTCGTCAGGTACTGCGACTCGCCCGTGCGGACTTTGGCGTCCAGCAGCAGCGGCGTCGGGTCGAACACCGCCACCCCTGCCGCCTCCATCT
The DNA here is from genome assembly GCA_964518335.1 of uncultured Phycisphaeraceae bacterium. Lineage (GTDB taxonomy): Bacteria > Planctomycetota > Phycisphaerae > Phycisphaerales > Phycisphaeraceae > CAZFDT01. The sequence goes on along the minus strand of CAZFDT010000001.1, from coordinate 145,425 downwards.
CGCGCACGAACGCGGCGAACGAGGGGTTCTGAATTGCACGGTGCTGCACTTGACCCGCGAACCGCTCGGGCTCGATCGTCGGCTTCACCGGCGTGGGCACGAGCACCAGCACGATGTCCCGCGCGTCGAGCTGCCGCCTGAAGTGGAGGATCGCTTGCCGGGGGTCGGGCTGGGGCGGGGCGACGGCCTGTGACCCCGAATGCTCCCGTTTAGCCAACTGCCTGGGATCGAGGAACGCCGCGCCGGTCACGTGGTCCACGTCGGGCCGGTAGAACAGCCAGCCGTCACGGCCGACGTAGGCTTTCTCGTTGCCCACGCCCGCGCAGGTCAGCCACGCCTGCACCGTCGGCCGCACCGCACGACCGAATACGGACGCGTCCTCCAGCATGGTCTCGTAGGCCTCCATCTCGCGCAAGAGCGCGTTGTTGGCGGTGAACGCGCGCGTCAGCCATGGCCCCTCGCGCTGCCAGTACGCCGCGACCGCCGCGCGCGGTGCGCTGAGGATCGTCGTCGCCTGCACGTGGCCCTGTACGCGCCACTCGCGCCATGCCTGTACCACCGGCACGCTGACCACGGCGAGTATGAACACTGCCGCCAGTATCCACTGCACGCCTACGGACATGTCGGTCACGCCGATCTCGCGCTTGGCCTGCTCCTCGCGCGACGGCGGCGGTTGCGGCGTCGGCGGGATGTGCGGCAACTGGGGGAGCGTCGGCATCGGCGGAGAATCGAGTAAGGTCGTCATCGCCTCGCCTTAAAAGATGAAGTAGATGAACGGGTTGTACGACTGCGTCGCCAGCACCACGCACGACAGGCCGAATGCGCCGACGATCACCGCGGCCTTGGCCCAGGTGATGCGGCGGGTCCAGTCCCACACCTGCGGGCAGGTCCACACAATCGCGCCCGCCACGACGAGCATCGCCAGGTAGTACGGCTGATACATCAGTCCGCGGATCAGCGGCGCGGCGGGCGAGGTGTCCTGCCGTCCGAGCATCGCGCTGCAGTAAGCCAAGGCCGACGGCAGGTCCGCCGCGCGGAAGAACACCCAGCTGAACAACACGATCACGAACGTCATCGCCACGCGCGCCGCCCCCGGCAGACGGCGGTAAAAGCTGTCCTTGCCCTGCAACCGCTCGAAGGCGAGCATCACGCCGTGGATCGTGCCCCAGATGACGAAGTTCCACGACGCCCCGTGCCACAGGCCGCCGAGCACCATGACGGTGAGCAGGTTGACATAGGTTCGGTTGGGTCCGCTGCGGTTGCCCCCCAGTGGGATGTAAAGGTAATCGCGCAGCCACGTCGAGAGCGACAGGTGCCAGCGACGCCAGAACTCGGTGATGGACTGGCTCTTGTAGGGCGAGTCGAAATTCTTGGCGAAGACGAAGCCCATCATCAGGCCCAGGCCGATCGCCATGTCGCTGTAGGCCGAAAAGTCGTAGTAGATCTGGAAAGCGTAGGCGACAGCGCCGACCCACGCGTCGAGGGTGGTGATCGATGCGGCGTCGAACGCGGTGTCGGCGACCTTGCCGCAGGCGTTGGCGAGCAGCACCTTCTTGGCCATGCCCAACGCGAAGAACGCCACGCCCCGACTGAACTTCTCCAGCGTGTGCGTCCGATTGCGAAGCTGATCGTCCACCTCGCTGAAGCGGATGATCGGCCCGGCAACGAGCTGCGGGAACATCGACACGTAGCACGCGAAGTCGATGAAGTTGCGCATGGCCCGCGCGTGCCCCCGGAAGACGTCGATCGAGTAGCTCATCGACTGAAACGTGTAGAAGCTGATGCCCAGCGGTAGCGTGATGCGGAACGCCACGTCCAACTGCAGCGCGTCGAGGCCAAGGGTGGCGAGCAGTGCGTCGTAGTTCTCCGTGGCGAAGTTGAAATACTTGAAGAAGCCCAGCAGCGACAGGTTGGAGCAGATCGACACGGCCAGCGCGACGCGCTGCGAGCGGGTGCGCGGGCCGTTCTCGACGAGGATGGGTAGCTCGCGGTGGGCCCACGCGCTGCGGAGGCCGCCGACGATGTACAGGCCCGCGACGTAGTCGATCAGTGTCGAGACGAGCATGAGCACGACGAAGAGCGGGTTGGCCCAGCCGTAGAAAAGGTAGCTGACGAGCGTGAGCAGGAGGTGCTTGCCGCGGCGCGGGGCGCCGTAGTACAGCACCAGCGCCAGCGGCAGGAAGTAGTAGAGAAACAAGTGGGAGCTGAAGACCATGGGTCAGGTGCTCCCGTGCTGAAAGGGTGCGGCGGGCAGGTCGTCGCCGAACAGGTTGGCGTCGGGCCAGGCGCGCCAGGCGTAGCGTACGGCGACGGGTCGGCTCACTGCAGCGGTTGTGGCGATGACCGTGTCGCCGTCGATGCACGCCTCGGCGGAGTGGTAACAGCCGTCGGCGCCGGCGAGTTCGTAGCCGCGGACCGCGCCGCCATCGCTGCGCAGGCGCTCGCCGATGTCGCTGAACCGCACGATCACGCGCGGGCCTTCGTAGTGCACCCAGACGGGACGCGGGCCGGACCAGTTGACGCCGTGACCGTACGCGATCGCCCGGGCCGCCAGCGCCATGCGCTCGCCCACGGCCTTCTTGCGACGGGGGTGGATGTCCTGCGCGTCTCCCACGTCGAGCGTCACCACCATCGCCGTGTGCGGCACGGTGCTGGCGACGCGGGCCTGCGCCTCGCGGAGGGCGGGCCAGTCCTCCCTGCGCGTCCGCTCGCCGTCGTGCGACGCGAGCTGCGCGAAGATGAAGGGCAACTGCAGCGACCCCCAGTCTGCACGCCACGCCTCGATCATCCGCGGGAACAGCTCGGCGTAGCGTCCGGGGCGGCCCGCGTCGCACTCGCCCTGGGACCAGATGACGCCGCGGACCGCGTGGACCTGCAGCGGCGCGATCGTGCCGTGGTACAGCCCCGTCGGGCGGCGCAGCCACGGGTCGGGCGACAGCCACGGCAGCGGCGACACCCCCTTCGCGTGGGCCGTGATCGCCCAGCGGTGGTACGCCGCCGCTTCCTTATGATCTCGCTGCAGTTGCCTCCACGTCTCGTCCGCCATCGTCCTGCGCGGCGTCCAGCACGCCACGCCCGTCGCCCCCACGCTCGTGTGGATCAGCCCCACCGGCACGCCCAGCGCCCGCCGCAGCGCACGCCCGAAGTGGTACGCCACCGCCGAGAACCCCGCGGCCGTCGCTGCATCGGCGCCGCACCATCGCCCACCGGCGATGTCGTCCGCCGGCCGGTCCGCTGCGACTTTCGCCGCGTCGAATAGCCGCAGATAGAGGTCAGCGTTCGCCGCAACCGCAGCCTCGCCCGGGTCGGCGTCGCGCAACGGCAGTTCCATGTTCGACTGCCCGCCGCATACCCACACCTCGCCGACGAGCACATCACGCACGACGCGCGGCTCCTGACCGTTGGTGCCAAACGCCAATACATCGGGCCCACCTGCCGCCATTGGCGGTAACTGCAGCGACCATCGCCCCGACGCGTCGGCGGCCGTCGTCGCTTGGTAGCCGCGGAATGCCGCCGTCATCTCTCCCCCGGGCTCGACTCGACCGCACAGCCGCACCGCCGCATCCCGTTGCAGCACCACGCCGTCACTGAGCAGGCCATGCAACTGCAGCGACGACGCCACCGACGGGGCTTCGGATTGGCGGACGATCGTCGTCAGGGTGGAAACTCCGGCTGAAGGACGCGTTCGGCGACCGTCGCAAAGCGAGCTTCAATGAAGCTTGCACTCGGCACACGCTCGCCCCCCCGCTGCCGCTCGATCAGGTCCAGGCACACCTCCAGCACCTCGCGGGCGTCGTAGCCCAGGTGTCGCACGGGCAGCACGCTGTGGGCTGGGCGGGGGAAATTGCAGTGAGCCACCACGTCCATGGCGTCGGGCACCGTCACGCCCGCCGCCATCAGCCCCGCGGCGGCGGACTCGACCAGGTTGTCGTTGGTGACGATCAGCCCGTCGGGGGCCTCTCGCCCGGCGGCGAGCAGTTGCACGACATGGGAAGCCCACGCGGCATGGGCGGGTGCGACGGCCTGGACCCACGCCGGGCGGGTCGTCATGCCGCGCGACGCGATGCCGGCCCGCCACAGTTCGAGCGTCTCGGGCGGCTGGCCGGGCACGGCGAGGATCGCGATCCGTCGCCGCCCCCGCGCGGCCAGATGCTCCAACGCCTGGCTGACAAACGACTCGCCATCCAGCGCGACCACGGGCACGTCGCCGCCTTGATGCGGCTGGGCGATGGCCACCGCGGGGCAGTTCGGCCCGCGACGGCGCAGGGCCGCGGTGTGCGCGAGCATCTGCGGGGGCATGACCAGCACCAGCCCGGCCAGACGCTGCCCTCGCACGGCGCGAGCGAGTCGCTTGTATGCGTGTGTGTCGGTGTGCTCGTCGATGCCGTAGAACGCCCGGACCCGGCGCGGGCCGCGGACGCTCAAGGCGGCGGCCTCGTGGTCGAGAGCGGTCCAGAATCGCGACCAATTGGGACTGTTGGGCCGGCCCGGCAGCAGCAGGCCGTAGTGGTACAGATGCGGCGGGTGGTCCACGACGTACGTGCCGCCCCGGCCGCGGGCTTGGACGAACCCATCGCGGATCAGTCGCGTCAGTCCACGCTGCACCGTGGCCCTGCTGGCGTGGAAGCGAACCATAAGATCGTCCCGCGTCGGCAGTTGTGCGCCGGGTGCAAGCACGCTCGACACGATCTCCCGCCGCAGCACGTCACGGATGTGGGCGTGCTTGCGGGGCGATGAAGCCTCTTGGAATTCTTCAATAAGCGGCATTGGTTTAGATTATTATCACTTGATATTAGACTATTGTCAATGCATATCGCGTCCCCCTTGCCACTGACAGGTTCCGTCGCCGGGTCGCTACGTCACGCCGACGGGTCGCCAGTTGCCGACGCCGAGGTCGTGCTGGGTCTGCGCGTCGAGGTCGGTGAGCGCGACCCGGCGACGTACCTCGACCCGGCGATGCACTACTACCCGACGATCGGCGAGCAGGCGGCGATGGGCGGTCGCACCGACAGCGACGGGCGGTTCCACCTCGACGCCGTGCCCGCGGGGCGGCACGAGTTCCTGGCCGTGCGACTCGGTCCACTGCAGCACGACATCGCCACACGCTTCCTCGTCCACGGCGTCGTCGTCGAGCCGGGGCGGGCCACGACCCTCAACCTGTGCATCGATCCGCCGTGGCACAGCGCCCCGCCGCGCACCATGGCCTGCCCATTTCCCGACTCGCTCACGCACGAGGGTGTCGCGTGTCGGCTCGTCCGCGTCGTCCCGCTGCACAACCCGTTCCACTACGACTTCCCGCGACAGCCCGTGACAGTGGACCTTAACGTCTCCGCCGACGAGCTGCTCGTGCTCGACTCGGCGCGGCCTGGCGTTGCGCAGCCTTTTCAAATCGACGACAGAACGCTCACGTTCTTCACCGACCTCCTCGGGGTGAGTGATCGCTGGTGGGCGATCTATCATCGGTCGTCGACGGGGCAGACGCCGCCCGCATGGACGCCGCAGGTCGAGCCGGGCGGCGCAACGGCCATCATCGACACCGGCGAGGTGCAGTTCCGCATCCCCTGGGGCCACTGCAGCGACGGCGCCGCCCCGCTGCTGGGTCTGCGCGGCGCCGACAGTGTGTGGCGCGGCCACGGACAACTGCGCCTGCCGCCGGGGCGGCGCGTGCTCGATCGCACCACCAACCTCGTGCGCAGTGGGCCGCTGATCCTCACCGTGCGCATCGACTACAGCCTGGGGCAGGGCGATACGTACAGCGTAGAGTTGACCGCCCACCATGGCGAGCGCTACCTGCTCGTGCGCGAGACGTGCCCGGCTCTGGAGGACGCGGCGTTCGAGTTCTCGCTGCCCGAGTGCGTCGGCGGGCGGGGCCACCTGCACTGGAAGGCCGATGAACGCTATCGCTGGGAGCCGCTGGCCGCCGAGGACCGCGAGCTGGCCCGGCTGCAGGAGTCGGTGGCGTGGTGGGTTCCGCCGCAGGGCTTTGCCTATGCGATGGCGACCGCCGGCGACGACAACCACGACGCGATCGCCGTGTTCACCGTCCGTCGCGGCGAGTGGATCGACCGCGCCTTCGAGGCCATCTGCAACGGACCCGGCGACGCCCCCGAGGCCCGCGAGCTCGACTGGCCCTACCCCGAGATGGTCGGGTCCACCATCTCGATGATCACCGCCCGCACCACCCGCGGCGGCGACGCCCTCTTCCGCTTCGGCTTCTTCGACGGGCAGCGTCAGTGGGGCATCCTCGCCTCGACCCGCGCTGCACTGGACCTGCCCATCCCCGAGCTGTCGGTGGTGCAGCACAAGCTCTCGTCGCCGCGGCTGCAGGAGTTCAAGGACTGGCGCCTCGACGAGCAGGACCGCCACCCGCGGCCGTCGGTGGTGGTGAAGCGCGATGAGCTGCTCTCGCTGCGGCGCAAGAAGTACGCGCCGCCTTTCGACGCGATTTGGTCGAAGATCGCCGGTGAAAACGTGCCCGGCCCGGCCACGGGCGTGCGCTTCGCCGTCGAGGGCGACCCGCTCGTGGCGTGGCGGAAGAAGCGCGAGCTGGTGGGCGTCGCGCACATCCGTGCGCGCATGAGCCTGCTCGGCCGCGAGTTCGGCGACATGTACTCGCCTGTGGGAGCGCGCCCGGTCACGCAGTGGGCCGAGGACTACGACCTGATCGCGCCCAGCGGCGCGTTCACGCCCGACGAGGAGCGGCTGGTGCGGCAGTTCCTCATGCTCATGGGCCACCTCTACAGTGAGCCGGACCTGATGAACTGGCGGCTGGGCTCGCGCAACGCCAACTTCGAGGCCGACCGCGTCGATGTCGTGGGCACGATCGGGCTGGTGTTTCGCGGCAACCCGGATGCCGACACCTTCGTCGCCCACGCCGCGGGCCTCATGCGCCGCTCGCTCGACACCTACTGCACGCCCGGCAGCGGCAAGTGGTACGAGAACCCCGCGTGCTACTACCTGCAGGCCCTCAAGTGCCGCACGAACCTGACGTTCCACCTGGCCCGCCACGGCGCGATGGACCCGACGGCAATCCCGCGACTCAAGGACTTCCTGCGCTGGGGCGTGCTGCTGTTGACCCCTCCGTATCCCGCCGACGCCGCGACGCTGCGCGAGGGGTCGGACCGTCCCTACGACGAGCTGCCCAAGGCCCGGCGCATCCCGCCCATCGGCGACCATGCCACGATCGGCCGGCCCATTCCGGAGCACTTCGCGCTCATGGCGACGCTCTACCGCTGCAGTGACCCCGCCTTCGCCGACGAGCTGCTGTGGGCCTACCGCGCCTGCGGCGCCGACGGCGGGGCGTTCGGCAATCTGCCGCTGCTGTTCGCCGCGCTCGACCCAGACGCCCTGAAACCGCCGCTGCAGATGCCCGCGCTCGTCAGCCGCCGGCTCGAGGGCTTCGGGGCCGTGATGCGCGACCGCGTCGGCGAGCCCGACGAGCTCTACCTCCTGCTCAAGCAGGGCCCGGGCGGGTACCGCTACCACGGCAGCGAGGGCAGTTTCCTGCTGTTCGCCGACGGCCGGCCGCTGGTATTCGACGGCGGCGAGGCCGGCGAGGTCTGGCGGCACAGCACGCTGTCGTTCGGCGAGACGCACACGCCGATGTCCGCCGGCCGTGTCGAGCGCTTCGCCGCGCTGCCCGGCCTAGATTTCGTGCAGGGCGTTCACCCCACTATCATTGGTCCCGGCGAACCGATCTATCTCAGTGACGACTGCCACCACTCACTGATCGCCGAGGCGCATCGCCGCTACAGTGAGCCGAAGCCCGCCAACGTGCGGTCGGTGCTGCGCGTCGGGTGCGACTATGTCGTGGTCCACGACGAGCTGCGGCCTTCCGAGCCGGTCGCGTCGCACTGGCACCTGCAGGTGCTGGCCGATGGGTGCAGCGGCGACGCGGGCTCGGGATTCCACTTCCGGGGGCGTTTCGGCGTCGACCTGCAGGTGCTGCTGCCCGGACAGGCGTTCGACGCCGCCACGGCCGAGCCGATGCCGCTGATCGAATACCGTGGCGCGCCTGAGGAGCTGGTGCAACTGCAGCATCTGCGCCTCACTCGTCTGCGGCCGGGCAACTACCTGGCGGTGCTGCGCCCCCTGAGTCGAGGACGGCTCCCGCTCGCCGCGACGGCGATAGTGTGGGAAGGCCGCGTGGTCGGCGCTCACATCACGGGCGAAGGTATCGACGACCTGGTGTTCTTCAGCCACCGCCAAGCGTTGCACATGTCCGTGCGAGGCGTGCAGCTCGACGGTCGCTACGGCGTGGTGTTGCAGCGAGGCAAGACGGTTCGTGTCCAAGGCTTCACGGATTCGTGGCGATCCCAGCCAAAGGTCGCACGTTAGCGAGGTGTGCGTTCCATCTTCATGGCCAACCCGAAAGGGCTGCGGTCTCGTCAGAGTCACCCCATCGAATCGCGCAACTCGCTGCTGCCACAGAAGTTCGCTATTTCGCCATGCGGCCTGTATTGCCCTGGCGATGGCGCGGGCGGGGTCTGCCCAATTCTCCGGGGGCTGGCCGGCACGTGTCCCCCCGACGGTCATTCCCGCGAAGGCGGGAATCCAGAGGACGCGCCCTACGCCCCCGGCCACGCCACTGGATGCCCGCCTTCGCGGGCATGACGGACTCCACCGTCCAGCGCCCCCGGAAAATTGGGCAGACCCGCGCGGGCGGACGGGATGGCGTTTGGCGTCTGCCTGTGTTGCAGGTAGGATCTGCCCGTATGAATCAGCCCGTCTCGGGGGCGGCGGTGTGAGGCGGGGTTCCTTTCCTTCTGTTTCGGGAGCGATCGATGGACAATTCGGCAGGCCGGGTTCTTGGGGCAGGTGGGCTGTGGTTGTCAGCTGCGCTGACGGGCAACGCCCTGGCCGCGACGCTGTACTGGGACAGTGACGGGGCGACGCCGGGGGCGGCGGCGAGTGCGACGGCCAGCGGCACGTGGGGCGCCAGCGCGTTCTGGTCCACCGATCCCGCCGGCGCCGCGGCCACCGGCGCGTATGTCGCCGCAAGCGACGTCGTCTTTTCCGCCGGCAGCGACGCCACGGGCACGTTCACCATCAGCAGCAGCGGCACGCCCTCGGCGCGCAGCATCACCATCGAGGAAGGCACGATCACCTTCAGCGGCGGCGTGGAACTGGCAGACACCGGCGTGGGTCTGATCGATATCGCCACAGGGCGCGCGACCACCTTCACCGGCGTGCTCGGCGGGAGCGTCGGCGTCACCAAAGCCGGTGCTGGCACGCTGCAGTTGAACACCGCCTCGACCGTCACCGGCGGCATCCGCATCCAAGGCGGCATCATCCAGGTCGGGGTCGCCAACGCCCTGGCAAGCAGCAATGTCGTCACTCTGGGCAGCGCCGCCGGCAGCGGGTTGCTGACGCTCAACTTTCCCGCTTCGCCACGCACGCTCACTGTCGCGGGGCTTGCCACGACCGGCCAGGGCGGGTCGGTCGTCAACGGCAATTCGTCGCAGAGCACGCTGACGCTCCACGTCGCCGCGGGCGAATCGCCCGATTTTGACGGCAATATCGGAGGTAGTGGAACGAACCCGAACCTCATGGCATTGACCAAGACCGGCCCCGGCACGCAGCAACTGGGCGGCACGAACACATACACCGGCGAAACCATCGTCAGCGACGGCGTCCTGCGCTACAACGCCGCCAGCGCCGTCGCTCCCGCGCGGATCACGGTCCACGGCGGCGGCGTCATCGGCATCGGCGCCGACCTCAACGGTGCGACCGCCGACGACTTCACACGAGCTCTGGGAACAAGCACGGGCCAGGTTCGCCTGACCACGGACAGCGGCGCAGGCAACGCCAGCGCCGGGTTCGCCGCGTACGGCGCCGACCGCACCGTCAATCTGGGCGGCAGCGCCACCCCGACCACTCTCACATGGAACAGCACGAACAATTTCCTGAGAACCACCAGCACCGCCTTGAGCAACTCGACGTTCATCCTGTCCGCGCCGGACGCCGACGCCACGCTGATCTTCCGCAATCCGATCCTCCTAAACGGGCAGCAGCGGCCTGTGGATGTGCGCGACGGCTCGGCCGACGTGGACGCGGAACTGGCCGGAGCGCTGGGCGGCGGCGGGCTCACCAAACTCGGCGCCGGCACGCTCGAACTCAGTGCGGCCAACACCTACTCCGGCCAGACCCAGGTCCACGAGGGCCGGCTGCTCGTGACCGGCTCACTCGTCTCGTCCTCGACGGTGGTGGTCGCCGCCGGGGCGACGCTCGGGGGCACGGGCGTCATCCACGGACCGGTCAACAGCAGCGGCGGAACCATCGCACCGGGTCTGTCGTCGGGCACGCTCACCATCAACAACGCCCTGACGCTCGACGACGATTCCATCCTCGCCTTCGAACTGCATGGCGGCAACCACACCGTCGGCGGCGGCGTCAACGACCTGATCACCGGCGTGACCCATCTCACCCTGGCCGGCACGCTTCACGTCACGGCCGCCGCCACGTTTCTCGACGCCCAGCTCGGCGACTCATGGCGACTGGTCAACTACAGCGGCACGCTCACCGATCTTGGTCTGACGCTGGGGTTGCTGCCGGCCCTGTCGCCGCACCTGGCGTTCGCGCTGGACACCCAGACGTCGGGCGAAGTGAATCTCGTCATCATTCCCGAGCCGGGTCTGTTGAGTGCATGGGTGGCCGCGGGTCTGCTGATGCTGCGGCGGGACACCGGCCGTCGGCGCGCCTGAGTGCGGTATCGTGCGTAGAATGCAGTGTCGAGAAGCCGTGCGGGAGTGACCTGCCCGTGAAAACTGTGGCGACCAGCGTGGTGTCCGACAGGGGCGAGGCCAGTGTTCCGCAACCGGCGGTGTTTGTGGTCGATGACGACCGTGCCGTGCGCGAGTCGCTGCGGTGGCTGCTTGAGTCGGTGGGGCTTCACGCCGAAACCTTTGCGGGGGCTGACGAGTTTCTGGATCGCTACGAGCCGCACATGCCCGGCTGCCTGATCGTGGACGTGCGGCTGCCGGGGATGAGCGGGCTGGACCTGCAGCAGGCGTTGACCGACCACGGCATTCACCTGCCGGTGATCGTCATCACGGGCCATGGCGATGTGCCGGTGGCGGTCCGCGCGATGAAGGCGGGCGCGATCGACTTCATCGAAAAGCCCTTCAACGACCAGACGCTGCTGGACCGCGTGCATGACGCCATCGACCTGGACGCGCGGCAGCGAGCGGCGCGGGTGGCGGAGATGCAGCTGCGGGCGCGGATGGATCGCCTGTCGCCGCGCGAACGCGAGGTGATGGGCATGGTGGTGGCGGGCAAGCTCAACAAGGACATCGCTAAAGCGCTGGGTCTGAGCCACAAGACCGTCGAGGTGCATCGTGCCCACGTGATGGAGAAGATGGAGGCCGACAGCGTGGCCATGCTGGTGCGCATGGCCATGATGGCGGACCGCGGCGGGCACTCGCCCACGAGCCCGCCGCCCGATGCGACGGCCAACTGACGTAGCGGGCATGACTGACGCGACGCCATCCTCGCGGCGGCGCTCGGCGCGAGCCGTGCGGGTGCTGCTGTGGATCGCGGCGGTGGGCGCCATGAGCTTCATGGCGGGGCGATATGGCCGCGACATGCTGGACGGGCGGGCGGAAGCGGCTGACGGCCGCACTCGCCTGTTGTCGCGCGCGGCGCTGCCGCAGGGTCAACTGTCGTATCCCACGGGGGCGATCCGCACGTCGGTGGCCGCCGCGCTGCCGCCGGACGTCGCCGATGATCCGGCGTGGCTGGCTGCACTCCAACAAGTGCGGCCGGCGTGCGCCATCGTCGGGTCGGGCAGCGGCGTGTGCATCAACGCGCGCGGTGACATCCTCACCAACGCGCACGTCGCGCTCGAGCTGGGCCGACCGACCTACGTGCAGTTCGCCGACGGCGGCCGCGTCGTCGCCGCGTGCTTCGCCATCAACCACAAGCTCGACCTGGCGCTGCTGGGCGTGCGCGGCGAGCATGTATTCGCCCACGCGACGCTGGCGGCCCGACCGGCGGCGGCCCACACGCTCGTGCTGTGCATCGGCAACCCGTCGCAATACCACCCGGACGGGCGACCGTCGCCCTATGCGGCGTTCCACGTTTCGCTGGGCCGCATCGTCGCGCACGACGCCGACCGCCTGGGCGATCAGAGCCTGGGTCGCACGCGCCATGACGCGTGGACCTACTGGGGCCACAGCGGCGCGCCGCTGGTCAACAGCAGCGGCCACATCGTCGCCCTGCACAACAGTTGGGAAGCCGACGCCGGCACGCGTCACGCCGTCACGCAGGAGGCGATCGTGCGGTTCCTCCGCGAAGCGGGCGTGCCGTTCACGGTTCAGCCGTGACGGGGGCCTGATCTTCGGCGGCGAAGTAGGGGTGCAGAATCTCGCGCGTGCCCGTGGCTCGCGGCGGCGGATTCTCGTCGCCGACCTTGCCCACCATGATCGGCCCGTAGATCGCCGCACCGCGCAGGGCGACGACCATCGTATCGCCGGGGCTGGCGACTTTCTCGGCCGAGACCTTCGCCGCGCCCCACGCCAGCTCGGCCAGCGCGCCGCGCACGTCGCCCTGGTACTGGCGAAGCTGCGGCACGTGCAACAGCAGCACGACCGAGTCTCTGTTGAGCTGGCAATAAGTGAGAAAATGCCCCTCGGTGAACGACAGCTTGCTCTCCTTGCCGCCGGTGAACATGATGCCGGTGAGCATCTTCATCGCCAGGCCGTATTCCTCGGCGATTCTGCGGGCGACCTCGGAGTTGCCGTGGGCCTCGGGCTGACCCGCCCTGTAGCGCGTGATGCGATCGTTGGCCGCGTCGAACGCCGCCGCCCCCGGCCCCGTCGGTACGGACGACGCGCCGCCACGCATCACGACCAACAGCGTCGGAAGTCCCACGCACGTCACCAGGAACACACCCAGCACCACGCCCAGAACAATCAGCAGCTTTTTCATCGATGGACCCCGTCAGGTTGGATAAACCCCCCCATGTGGGCTGTCACACCGCAGAGTATATCAGCAGCGTCGCGAGACTCGGCATGGCGCCGGCTACTCCTCGCTGCCGCGCAGCTTGGCCAGCACGCCGAAATCTTCGAGCGTGGTGGTGTCGCCCTTGATTTCTCCCTTGTTTCCGGGGGCGGCCAGCTCGCGCAGGAGGCGGCGCATGATCTTGCCGCTGCGCGTCTTGGGCAGGGCGTCGGTGAAGCGGAGCTGGTCGGGCTTGGCGATCGCGCCGATTTCCTTGCCGACGTGGTTGACCAGCTCGGCCTTGAGCTTGTCTGTTGCAGTGAACCCGGCCTTGAGCGTGACGAAGGCCGCGATGCCCGTGCCCTTGATCTCGTGGGGGATGCCGACGACGGCGGCCTCGGCGACGGCGGGGTGGCTTACCAGCGCCGACTCGACCTCGGCGGTCCCGAGGCGGTGGCCGCTGACGTTGATCACGTCATCGACGCGGCCCATGACCCAGAAGTTGCCGTCGGGGTCGCGGCGGGCGCCGTCGCCGGCGAAGTAGCAGCCGGGGATCTCGCTCCAGTAGGTCTTGATGAAGCGATCGCGGTCGCCGAAGATGCCGCGCAGCATGGACGGCCAGGGCTTGCGGATGACCAGGAACCCGCCGGCGTTGGGGGGCAGCTCCTCGCCGTCCTTGTTGACGATGGCCACGTCGATGCCGAAGAACGGCCGCGTGCACGATCCGGGCACGGTCGTCGTCGCCCCCGGCAGCGGCGTGATGAGTTGGCCGCCGGTCTCGGTCTGCCACCAGGTATCGACGATCGGGCACTTCTCGCCGCCGATCACGCGGTGATACCACATCCACGCCTCGGGGTTGATCGGCTCGCCGACGGTGCCCAGGAGCTTGAGCGACGAGAGGTCGTGCTTCCGGGGGTGGTCTTCGCCCCACTTCATGAACGCGCGGATCGCGGTGGGGGCGGTGTAGAACTTGGTCACCTTGTGGCGCTCGATGATGTCCCAGAAGCGATCGGACCCGGGCGTGTTGGGGGCGCCCTCGTACATGAACGTCGTCACGCGGTTGGGCAGGATGCCGTAGATGATGTAGCTGTGGCCCGTGACCCAGCCGATGTCGGCGGTGCACCAGTACAGCTCCTTGGGATCGTCCTCGTGCAGGTCGAAGACGTATTTGCTGGTGAGGTAGGTATAGACCATGTACCCGCCGGTGGTGTGCATGATGCCCTTGGGCTTGCCCGTCGATCCGGAGGTGTAGAGCACGAACAGCAGGTCCTCGCTGTCCATCGGCTCGGCGGGACACTCGGCGTCGGCGTTGGCGACAAGCTGGTCCCACCACAGGTCGCGCCCCTTGACCATCGGCACGTCCTGCCGCGTCCGCTTGAGCACCACCACCTTCTCCACCAGCTTCGTCATCGTCAGCGCCTCATCGACGTTGGCCTTCAGCGGCACCGTCGCGCCGCGGCGATAGCCCCCGTCGGCCGTCACGATAATCCGGCTCTTGCCGTCCTCCACCCGGTCGCGGATCGCCGTCGCGCTGAACCCACCGAAGATGATCGAGTGCGGCGCCCCGATCCGCGCGCACGCCAGCATCGCGATGGCCAGCTCCGGGACCATCGGCATGTAGATGGTCACCACGTCCCCCTTCTTCACGCCCAGCGACTTGAGCACGTTGGCGAACTTGCTCACTTCCGCCAGCAGGTCGCGGTAGGTGAGCTTGCGCACCAGCGGCTTGCCATCCGCTTCCGCGGGCTCGCCCTCCCAGATGATGGCCGTCTTGTCGCCCAGACCGGCCTCGACTTGTCGGTCCAGGCAGTTGTAGCACACGTTCGTCTTGCCCCCGACAAACCACTTGGCGTCGGGCAGGTTCCACTCCAGCACCTTCCCCCACGGCGTAAACCAGTGCAGGTCCGCGGCGTGCTCGCCCCAGAACTTCTCGGGATTGGCGATCGACTCGGCGTACATCGCCTCGTACTTGGCGAAGCTGCCGATGTGCGCCCCGGCGGCGAACGCTTCCGCGGGCGGGAACTTGCGCTGCTCGTGGAGCACGGACTCCATGCCGGTCTCACCCAGGGCCGCGTTGACTTGAGCCATCACTGCACTCCTTGTTACGTTCGAGGGGAAAGGACCATGCCGAGTCGAAAAGAGTAAACGCCATCGCACTACGGAGCAAGACGGCATCACAGCCCCCAGCCGGGTGCATGACTGCCTGCGCGAGCGGTCATGCACCCCGCCCAGCTTCCTCTGCACCGGCCGGCACGGAACGCCGTCCGCGGTGATGCCCTTCGATGGCTCCATCGTGGCCCCATGCGCCGCCGCGGCGGCTGCCCGATCGGGCCATGCCAACCATGGTCCCCCCGTGGACAGCTCGCTCGGATGCATCATGGCCGTCGCCTCCAGGCCGCGCGTCAACGCCTCCCCCGCAGCGCGGCCCACGCGGAGAGGGGCTAAGTTGTTAGGTTAATTTTAGCATATCGCCGGCGCGGGATCAAGGGGATTCCATGCCGACGTGCAAGGCCTGGCGCATCACTCGCCCACCTGTTGCCGCTGGCGTCCATGACGGCCAGGACTGGCGCTAGTGGATGAATCGCTCGACGGGTGCGGCGGGGTCCAGGGCGCGGGCACGCTCGGCGGCGCGGCGGGCGTCGTTGGGCCGGCCGGCCAGGGCCAGGGCCGCCGCCAGCCGCACGTGGTGCGTGGCGCGGTCGGGCTCGAGCATCGTCATCGACTCGAGGTGGAAGATCGCCGTGTCGTGGTCCTTCTGCTGCAGAGCGATCGCCGCCGCCAGCTCGCGGTAGCTGCCGTGGTAGGGCTCGCGCCACAGGGCGCGCTGGATCGCCGCCGCGGCCTGGGGCAGTTCGCCGCGCGCCCGATGCACCAGTGCGAGCTGGTGCGACCACGCGCCCGACTCATTGTCCACGCGATCGAGCATCTCCAGCGACGCGATCGCCTCCTGTGGGTGGCCGGCCTCCCCGGCGAGCATGACAAGCTGGCGGTGGGGCCAGGGATCAACCGGGCGCGCCGCGGCGTACTGCAGCACGGCCTGCCGCGCCGCCGCCGGGTCGTCGCCCGCCAGCGCACGTCGCGCCGACAACTGCAGCAGATCAGGCTGGTTGGGAAACTCGGCCAGCAGCGTGTCGAGCTCCTGACGCTGGTGCGCGTCGCGGTGCTTGAGCAGCGCCTTGATGCGGTCGTCCTGCGGCGGGTCCATGCCCCAGTCTGTTACTTGCTGCTTCGCCCACGCCTGGAACTGCGCCATGAACTGCTCGGGCGTCTGGCCGGTCACGCTCTGGAACGCCTCCAGGTCGCCGGCGCCGTGGCGGAACATCTCCAGCATCTTCACGATCGCCCCGTGCCCGTAGCGCACGGCGATGAACTCGAGCATCCAGTCGCTCTGGGCGTAGGCCAGCGGCCGGTCGCGCGGTGTCCTGGGCCGGATGAACCCCCAGTTGATCTGATCCAGCGGGAAGAGCTTGTCGGCGTGCAGCGCGGCGGCGAGCAACTCGCACGTGTCGTACGTCCGCCCCGTCGTCTCCTGCGACACGGCGCACGCTTCAGTGAACCAGTGCGGGATGCGGTTGGCGGTCTGGCTCAGCGTCACGGTGTGGACGTACTCGTGGCGGACCACGTTGGCCCAGTTGTAAGGCCCGCGCTGCCTGGGCCCGTGCCGCGGCGGCGTCAGCGCGATCACGTCGCCCGTGCAAGCGGCGATCGTCCAGATGTCGGGCATGCCCGTGATCCGCACGCCGAACCACTGCTCGTCGGGCATGATGTCGATCTGCGTCTTCGCCTCGGGACGGTGCTGGAACACCTCGGTCACGTCGCGGTAGATGCGTTCCAGCTCCGGGAGCATGTCGCGGGCGAGCACCTCGTCGATGCCGGCCTTGAAGCGCACGATGAAGTGCTCGGTCTCCAGGGTCTTGTAGCCCAGCAGGGCGTCGGCCAGGCGAAGCTGGTTGTCGGCGCGTTTGTTGAAGGGATCGAGTCGCACGGCCTCGCGCAGCTCGACGCGCGCCGCCGGGGCGTCGCCGGCCTGCATGAGCATCAGGCCCAGCTCGATGCGCGGCTGGGGCCAGTTCGGACGCCGGTCGACCGCCTGGCGCAGCACCCGCCGCGACCAGTCGTACTGCCGCGCGTTGGACAGGTACGCCCCGACCGCCGCGTGGGCGTGGGCGTGGCCGGGGTAGCGCGCGTCGAACCGGGCCAGTGCAGCGTCGGCGCCGGCCTCGTCGTAGGCGATGGCGCACACCGCCGCATCGAGCGTCATGGCGTCGGGATTGTGCGGGTAGCGCTGCAGCGCCGGCGCCAGGGCCTGCCGCGCGCCCGCAGCGTCGCGCTGCATCAGCTTCACGTGCGCGTCCAGCAGCGCCGCCGGCAGCGTCGCGCCGTCGATGGCGCGCAGCTTCTGGGTCGCCTTGCCCGCGCGATCGAAGTCGTAGTGACTCGCCGACAGCTCGCCCAGAAGCTGCCACGCCTCGGCGGCGCGAAGGTTCAACTGCAGCGTCTGCAGCAGCGCCTCGCCGGCCTCCTGTGGGTTGTCCTTCGACAGCAGCAGCTTCGCCTCGGCAATGTGCGCCGGCCAGTAGTAGCGGTCCAGCTCGTCCCGCGCTTTGGCGAACATCGACACCGCCAGGTGGTAGTCCTGCGCCGGCCGGCCCTCCAGCTCCGCCAGCAGCACCACGCCCTCGGCCGCCGACACCAGCTCCGCCGCGTCTTCGACCGACTCGTGCTGCAGCGCCAGCCGCCACGGCGTCAAGGCCGCGATCGCCTCGGCCGTGCGACCCACGCTCACCAGCGCCCGCGCCCGCAGCAGCGCCCCCCGCGCCGACGCCTCGCCCGTCAACAGCTCGACCGCCCGCGCCGGATCGCCCGCCAGCAGCGCCGCCTCCGCCCGCAGCAGCGCGGGGACCTGCTCGTCCTCGAACACCGCGTCGCCGGGGTCGAGCCGGATCAGCGCCATGGCCGCCTGCTCCGCTGCAGTGAGCTCATCGAGCTCGTCCCATACGCCGTGGAACAGCCGCAGACGCCGGCGCTCGGCCGCGCTGATCGTCTCGTCGCCGAGCAGCCGCGTGACCACCGGCGACAGCTCGATGTCCGGCGCGCTCGGCGGCTGCGGCGCCTGGTCCAGCCGCAGCGGCCGCGACTCGCCCTCGGGCCTGGGCTCGTCCACCTGCGCCCGCAGCGTCACCGCGGCAAGCAGCACCAGCAGCAGGGCGAATGTCGTTTTCATACGGCATATCCTAGGCGAGGGGAATGTCTGATGGATGATGGATGATGGATGATGTAAAACCATGGGCGTGGCGAGTGGCGATCTGAATCTCGATTGGGCGCGCGAGTTTCCCATTCTGCGGGAGCTGGCGTTTTTCAATCATGCGGGGGTGGCGCCGATCAGCGGGCGAGCGGCCGAGGCGATGCGGCAATACGCGCAGCAGGCGGCCACCCGAGCTTACGTGGACAGCGGGTGGTATCGCCGCGCCGGCGAGGTCAAGCGGCTTGCGGCGAAGCTGATCGGCGCGCGGGGGCCGCACGAGATCGCGTTCGTGCCCAACACCTCGGCGGGCCTGTCGCTCGTGGCCGGGGGCATTGACTGGCAGCCGGGCGACAACGTCGTCATCACCGACGTGGAGTATCCGGCCAATCGCTACCCGTGGATCGACCTTGAGAGATTCGGTGTCGAGGTGATCGAGGTGCGACAGTTGCCCGACGGGCGGATCGACGGCGACGACGTCGCCGATGCCGTCACCAATCGCACGCGCGTGGTGAGCGTGTCGCACGTGCAATATGCCAGCGGGCACCGGATCGACCTGCGTCCGATCAGCGAGATGGTGCATCGGGTCGGGGGCTACCTGTGCGTGGATGCGATCCAGAGTGTGGGCGCCCTGCCGGTGGACGTGCGGGCGATGGGCATCGATTTTCTCGCCGCCGACGGGCACAAGTGGATGCTCGGGCCCGAGGGCTGCGGCATCTTCTATTGCCACGAGGACCTGTGCCCGCTGCTGCACCCCAACGTCGTCGGCTGGATGAACATGGTCGATGCCGGTTCCGGAGGGAACTACGGCGACTACCGCTACGAGTTTCAGATGGACGCGCGGCGGTTCGAGCCGGGCAGTTACAACATCCCCGGCGTGCTGGGCCTGGGCGCCAGCTTCGAACTGCTCCTGGAAGTCGGCATCGACAACGTCTGGTCGCGCATCGAGGCCCTCACCACGCAACTGTGCAAAGGCCTGACCGACAAAGGCTACCACCTCTTCACCCCGCGCGACGACCCCCATGAACGCAGCGGCATCGTGGTGTGGCATCCCAAACCCGGCCAGGACCCCAAACGACTCGTCGCCGATCTCGACAAGCACGGCATCATCATCGTCGTCCGCGAAGGCCGCCTCCGCGCCAGCCCGCACTTCTACAACACACCGGAGCAAATCGACCGGCTGATCGACGCGCTGGCGTAAGCTGCCGTCGCAATTCAATGCGCGGGGGCGGTGTGCCCGATAACAGCGGCATGTCTCTCGACTTTCGGCGCAAAGTGTGCGCGCAGGCCCGGCTGGGTGAGCTGGCGGCGATCGATCGCGCGGCCGGTCGCAGCGTCGTGCTTTGCCACGGGTGCTTCGATATCGTCCACCCAGGGCATCTGCACTACCTGCAGTTCGCCCGGCAGCAGGGGGATGTGCTGGTGGTGTCGATCACCGGCGACGACGCGATCGAGAAGGGCGACGGGGCCCGGCCGTATGTGCCGCAGGAGCACCGTGCGGAGAACCTGGCGGCCCTGGAGTTCGTCGATCGCGTGGTCATCGTCGATGGTCCGACCGCCGAGCCGGTGATCCGGGCGTTGCGGCCGGACGTGTACATCAAGGGGCGCGAGTACGAGCACTCCTCGCACCCGGGGTTCCTCGCGGAGAAGACCCTGGTCGAGTCGCTGGGCGGGCGCGTCGTGTTCAGCTCCGGCGACGTGGTGTATTCGTCGTCGGCGATCCTCGACCAGCTCGGCGCGGCGATCGCGCGCGACGGGTTCGACGACACCGCGCGCCTCGGGGCGTGCTGCCGACGATGGGGCGTGGATCATGCGACGCTGCGGAAACTGATCGACCACTTTCAGGGGCAGCGCGTCGTCGTCATCGGCGACGCGATGCTCGACCACTACGTGCTGTGCGACGCCAGCGACGTGGCAGGCGAGGCTCCGATTCTCTCTGTGAAGCCGCTCAAGGACGCGATCTTCCTGGGCGGCGCGGCGATCGTGGCGGCGCACCTCAAGGCCCTGGGCGCCGTGCCGCACCTGGTGACGACCGTGGGCCACGACGCCGCCAGCGGGCAACTGCTCGACCGCCTCGACGCCATGGGGATCGAGCGCACCACGTTCGACATCCGCCAGCAGTTGCCGACGAAGATGCGCTACCTTGTCGAGACGCAGAAGCTCTTGAAGGTCGATCGCGTCGAGGTGCAGCCACTGGACACGGCGACGCAGCGCAAATTGGTCGGGACGGTGCGGGATTTGGTGGCGAACACTTCCGGGGGCGCCATTCTGTGCGACTTCGGCTGCGGCGTGCTGGGCCCGGCGATGCTCAAGGACCTCATGCCGATCCTGTCGGACAAGTGCAGCATTGTCGCCGGTGACGTGAGCGGCCGCAGCCACAGCCTCACCGCGTATCACGGCGCGACGCTGCTCACGCCCACCGAGCGCGAGCTGCGCCAGGCGTGTGCCGATTTCGAGCAGTCCCTGCCGGCGGTGGCGGCCCGGCTGATGGAGCAGTTGGGCGTGCCGAACCTGGCGGTGACGATGGGCAGCCGCGGTTGCGTGCTGTTCCGGCCGCGCGAGGAGCAGCCCGAGCACTGGTTCGCGTCGCGTCTGCGCAGCGAATACCTGCCGGCGCTGGGCACGCACAGCGTTGATCCCCTGGGGGCCGGCGACGCATTTCTGTCAGCCTCGACGCTGGCACTGCTGGCGGGCGCGACGCTGCCCCAGGCCGGGTACGTCGGGGCGGCGGCGTCCGCCGTGGCCGTGAGCCGCATCGGCAACCAGCCGATCGCCGCCGCCGACCTCCGCGCCTTCCTGCGCCACCGCCCCGAGCTGACGCCGATCGTGCTCGCCCACGCGGGGTGAGTCGCCGTCCGTCAGGTCATGTGGTGACATCGCGCCTACGCTCGTGAGCGACGGGGCAACAGCAGCAGGCCTGCGCCGGACAACAGCAGCAGCGACGCCGGCTCGGGAATGACCGCCAGGGCGACGCCGGCGATCAGCACGTGCGAGCTGGCGCCGTGGCTGGCGGTCATGACGTAGCGGAGGGTGAGGCTGTCGCCGGGCTGGTCGGCCTGGACCTGCAGTTCGTACAGCCGCGCGGGCTTGGTCCCGCTGCCGTAGGTGAAGCTGGCGTCCGAGAAGTTGGTCGCGCCCGGGAGCAGGGCGGTGAAAGTTCCCGTGGAGTTGAAGCCGCTGACCCAGATGGCGACGTCGTAGAGCTGCGTGTCGGGCAGGGTGACAATGACCTGGACGCCAGTGTTGACGCCAGTCAGCGCGACATTAAACACGCCGGGGACCGCCAGCCCCGTGCCGGACGTAGGCGACGTGCCGTCGGTGAAGGTGAATTGAATGGCGGTGTCGGTCGTGGAGCCGCGGACGCCGGTGCCGCCGATGTTCGTGGCGGGTCCGATGACGCCCGGGCCGCCGCTCTTGACGTTGCCGGGCGCCATGGAAGTGACGCCAGTGCTCGACGTGCTGTTCCAGTAGGCCCAGTCGGTGGTGCCGATCTCGGTCAGGTTGGCGGGGATCGTGGGGCTGGCGACGGCGTTGCCGGTGAGCAGTGCGGCATGCGACACCGTCCCCCACGTGAACAGGCACACCATGGCCGCCATGGCGCACAGCCATCGTTTTAAGGTCCGGGACATCACCACACCAATCATCCTCCACGAGGGGGGTTCCGTCTTCACAAAAGTATGCCCCCCAATCGAGGGTTGTCAAGGAAAAATCGGGGTGTGATCGGCCGTCACCGGCACGCCGGGGCCGTGGACGGCCCGGCTCGATCACGCAGCGTCGCGCGGGGCTCGCTGGCGTTGAACGTAGGGCAGCACCTGGTGCAGGTACGCCGTGTCGCCCACCACGCGGTTGGATCCCTGCTCCGCCCACCATGACGCGCCGAGGCGTCTGCGCCATGGCGTGTCCAGCGCCTGCGTGACCCAGCGTTTGAGCAGCCGACGTACTCGTTCGCCGTGGATTGTCGGCACGATGTCGAGCACGACATGCACGTGGTTCGGCTGGGCCGCCCACTCGCGTAATCCCCACCCGCCGCGATCGCTCAGCGACGGGATCGCGTCCTCGATGAACTGCCGTTGCGCCGCAGTCAGCACGACCGGCGGAAATCGCAGCGACTGGCGCGACAGCTCATAGCGCACCGGGTCGAACGTGACGAACGACTGCCCCGGCTTGTTGTGGTCGCGGTCCACTGTCGCAGCGTGCCCGCCATGCAGGCGCGTGCCGTAGGTTCCCCACGTGATGTGCCAGGTCGTCAGATGCGGATCGAGTTGCGCAAAAAGATGGTCGCCCCCGCACATGCTTGCTTTGTATCTCTCGCCGCCCCCGCCCGCAACCTCCCAGCGAGCCGGGCCGTCCCCGGCCCCGGCTGCCCCGACACGGTACACTGCATCCATGACTTCCAAGCAGCCGGGATGGGCAGCGACGCTGGTTCTACCTGTGATTCTGCTGGCGACGGGGTGCAATGTGCGACCAGCGCCCTCGGCGTCCCCGGATTGGCCGGCCCTGCCTGTCCCACCCATGTCAGAAGCTGATCGGCGCGTGATTCGGCAACTCGACCGAGCGATGTCGATGGACGTCACCGGTACGACACTGGCCCGTTTCATCGAGCAATATCGGGACGTTTCGGGGATCAACGTCACCGTGGACTGGCCGAACCTCGAAGTCGTCGGCGTCACCGGCGACCTCCCCGTCACGCTTGTCCTCCACGACGTGCCAGCCCGCGCCGTCTTGCGACAGGGGCTGGATCACTGCACGATCAGTGAATTCGACCCTTTGGACTACGTCGTCACGGAGGGCGTGATCCATGTCACCACGCAACGTCTTGCCCGTCGCCGTCACCGCGTGAGCGTGGTCTATCCGATGCGCGGCTTGGTTCATGCGATGCTCCGCCCGGCGATGTATGTCTCCGCCGAGGAAGCCGGCCGGCATGAAGCTCAACTGAACCGCCGGCTTGACGTCTATTTCCGAACCATGCCGCCTCAACCCGTATTCGACCTCAGCCACGCGCTGTCCGGCACGAACTCGGGCGGATCGACCCCGCAATGGGTTCCCCCTGCTCCCGACGATACCATCGATCCGGAGATTGCCGGAATCGTCGAGGAACTCGTCACGCTGATTCAGAACACCTGCGGCCGGCCTGAGGAATGGCACACTCTCGGGGGCGAGGTCATCATGAGCCGCATGGTCGCCAGCAGCCTCATCATCACCGCCCCCTCAGACGTTCACGGTGAGATTCGCCACGTCCTGACGCAACTGCACGACATGGAGGCGTCGCGTCACGAGCAGGCAATGCGCAATGCTGCTGCAGTGCGCCTCATCGCCGATGCCTATCACGACTGGGTCGCCGGCCGCCGCGCTCGCGCCGCTCGGCTGGTTCGCCGCGCCGTGGCCATCGCACCGGGGCATCCCGTGGTGGTCGCTGCACATCGCCTCATCGAGGACTGACGGCCGCAGACGCCAGGGCCGGGGCTATAGTTGATCGGTCTGGACGTTCATGCCCTATAGCCAACACAAGGAGATCGATGATGCTGCAGATGACCTTGGCGAGTGCGGCGGTGGTGTGCGTGTGTGCGGCGGCGGCGTGGGCGTTGCCGGCGGCGGGGGAGGGCGCGGGCGAGGCGCTGGTGAAGTCGCCGCGGCATGGGGAGTGGGTGGATGTGGAGATGCGAAAGGGCCAGACGGCGATACGGACGTGGGTGGTGTATCCGGAGCGGGCGGACCCCGCGCCGGTGGTGGTGGTGATCCACGAGATTTTCGGGCTGACGGACTGGGTGCGCGGTGTGGCCGACGCGCTTGCGGCGGAGGGGTTTGTTGCAGTGGCCCCGGACCTGCTGTCGGGCAAGGGGCCGGGCGGCGGCGGGACGCAAGCGTTCGAGGGCGACGCGGTGCGTGCGGCGGTGCGCGACCTGAGCGATGAGGAAGTGGCGGCCAGGCTCGACGCGGTGCGCGCGTATGCCATCGACCTGCCTTCCACGTCGGTCAGATCGGCGGTGATCGGGTTCTGCTGGGGCGGGAGCGTGGCGTTCAAGTACGCAGCGCATCTGCCGGGGCTCAAGGCCTCGGTGGTGTACTACGGCAGCGGCCCCGCCGACGCCGACGCCGTGCGTACGGTGACGTGCCCCGTGCTGGGCCACTACGGCGGCGACGACGCGCGGGTCACGGCAACTGTGCCCGCCACGCAGGAGGCGATGAAGGCGGCCGAGCGATCCTTCGAAGCGATCGTGCATGACGGCGCCGGGCACGGGTTCCTGCGTCAGCAGGACGGCCGCGACGGCGCCAACGCCAAGGCCGCCGCCGCGTCCTGGTCGCGCACCGTAACCTTCCTGCGCCGGCACCTGGAACCAGCCCCGTCCGAATAGGAGTCACCGCGAGCGCACGATCCGCTTGGTACACTGCTCCCCATGAGCGGACGGAGCATGTCGATCGCCGCCGAGCGCGCGAGGCTGCACGAGGACGCGCAGCGCACGAAGAACTGGAAGCGATGGGGAACGTATCTGTCGGAGCGGCAGTGGGGCACCGTGCGCGAGGACTACTCGGCTGACGGCAGCGCATGGGACTATCTGCCGCACGATCAGGCGCGCAGCCGGGCGTACCGCTGGGGGGAGGACGGCATCCTCGGGTTTTGCGATCGCGAGTGTCGGCTGTGCTTTGCCCTGGCGATGTGGAACGGGCGCGACGCGATTCTGAAGGAGCGACTGTTCGGCCTGTCGGGGCCTGAGGGCAACCACGGCGAGGACGTGAAGGAGCTTTACTACTACCTCGACGCGACGCCGACGTACGCGTATGCCAAGGGTCTTTACAAGTATCCGCAGGCGGCGTTTCCTTACGGTCGACTCGTCGAGGAGAACCGCCGCCGCGGCAAGTCCGAGCGCGAGTTCGAGCTGGCGGACACGGGCGTGTTCGACGACGACCGCTACTTCGACGTGTTCGTCGAGTACGCCAAGGCCGACGACAACGACATGCTGATTCGCCTCACGGCGGTGAACCGCGGGCCGGAGGCGGCGACGCTGCACCTGCTGCCGACGCTGTGGTTCCGCAACACGTGGATCTGGGGCTGCCGGCACGAGGGCTGCACGCTTAAGCCGGTGATCCGGCGTCACGACGAGTCGCGGCTGGTGACCGATCACGAGACGCTGGGCAAGTTCACGTTCGAGCACGGCGCCGGCCCGGATGGAACGCTCCCCGGGGTGGTGTTCACGGAGAACGAGACGAACACGCAGCGGCTGTACGGCGCGGCGACGTACACGCCTTACGTGAAAGACGCGTTTCATCGCTGGCTGGTGGACGGCGACGCGAGCGCGGTCAAGCCCGACGCGAAGGGGACGAAGGCGGCGGCGCATTATGTGCTGCAGTTGCCTGCCGGGGGCGAGGCGACGGTGCGATTGCGGCTGACGCGTGGCGAGCCGGGGGACAAGTCGCGCGTGGTGGCGAAGGCGTTCGACGCGGTGCTGGCGGCGAGGATGGCGGAGGCCGACGCCTTTTACGCCAGCGTCATGCCGGCGGGCCTGGACGAGGATCAGCGCCTGGTGTCGCGGCAGGCGTATGCGTCGCTGCTGTGGTCCAAGCAGTTTTATCACTACGTCGTCGAGGACTGGATCGACGGCGACCCGGCGATGCCTCCGCCGCCGCGGGCCCGGAAAAAGGGGCGCAACGCCGACTGGCCCCACCTGTTCAACCGCGACGTGATCTCGATGCCCGACAAGTGGGAGTACCCGTGGTACGCCGCGTGGGACCTGGCGTTCCACATGATCCCGTTTGCGCACCTCGATCCGCACTTCGCCAAGTCGCAGTTGTGCCTGTTCCTGCGCGAGTGGTACATGCACCCCAACGGTCAGATCCCCGCGTACGAGTGGGCGCTGTGCGATGTGAACCCGCCGGTGCATGCCTGGGCGGTGTGGCGGGTGTACAAGATGACCGGCCCGCGCGGGGGGCGCGACATCGACTTTCTCGCGTCGTGCTTTCAGAAGCTGCTCTTGAACTTCACGTGGTGGGTCAACCGCAAGGACCAGGAGGGCCGCCATCTTTTCAGCGGCGGGTTCCTGGGACTGGACAACGTCGGCGTGTTCGACCGCTCGCAGCCGCTGCCCACGGGAGGTTATCTGCAGCAGGCCGACGGCACCGCGTGGATGGCGTTCTACTGCGGAACCATGCTGTCGATGGCGCTGGAGCTGGCGCGGCACGGGGCGGGCTACGAGGACATGACCTCCAAGTTCTTCGAGCACTTCATCCACATCGCCGACGCCATCAACACGCTCGGCGGCAGCGGACTGTGGAACGAACAGGACGGGTTCTACTACGACCAGGTCCGCATCGGCACGACCAACACGCCGCTGCGCGTCCGCTCGATCGTCGGGCTCATCCCGCTGCTGGCCGTCGAGCTGTTCGACCGCGCCGACTTCGACGCGCTGCACGGGTTCCGCAAGCGCACCCGGTGGTTCGTGCAGTACCGCCACGACCTGGCCCAGTACATCACCTATCTCGAGGAAAGCGCCCAGCAGGCCGACCAGTTCCTGCTGGCCATCCCCACCAAGGAGCGGCTGCAGCGCGTGCTGCGCTACATGCTCGACGAGAGCGAGTTCTTGTCGCCTTTCGGCATCCGCTCGCTGTCGAAGGTCCACGAGCGCGAGCCGTTCGTCTTCCGCCACGACGGGCGCGAGTGGACCGTGCGCTACGTGCCGGGCGAGGGCGACACCGACCTGTTCGGGGGCAACAGCAACTGGCGCGGGCCGGTGTGGCTGCCGCTCAATTACCTGCTGGTCGAGGCGCTGCAGCGGTACGCCCTGTTCTACGGCGACACGCTGCGCGTCGAGTGCCCGACGGGCTCGGGCGTGATGATGACACTCGATCAGGTCGCCACCGAGCTGTGCCGCCGCATGGCGAGTTTGTTCACCCCCGCCCCCGCCCCCGCCCCCGGAAGGGACGGCGTGCGTCCGTGCTTCGGCGCCGACCACCCGCTGGCGGGCCGCCCCAGTTTCCGGGGCCAGCTCGAGTTCCACGAATTCTTCCACGGCGAGACCGGCCGCGGCCTGGGCGCCGCCCACCAGACCGGCTGGACCGCGCTGATCACCCGCGCCCACGAGGAGCTGGCGCCGCGTACACAGGCCTGACCCAACCGGCCTGACCGGTGGAATACGGGCATGGCCGCCATCGAAGACATGATGGAAGGACAGCCGCTTTCGTCCGCGAGTCTTATCGACGTCAGCTGCGCGGCTGACGGTGATTCCCGAATGAAAGCGCCTCTCGTGCTGCAGTAGCCCTGCGGTCCTCGTACATCTGCCAGAACAGGAGCCACGGGTCGAGGGAGATTTCTTCGCCCTCGGTGCGGACGCGGAAGACGAAGTGGCTGTGCTCGTGGAAGCCCGGGAGCACGCCGGCGGCCTCGGCGTAGTGCGTGCCGGCGGAGATCGGCTCGCCCTCGGGCACGAGCAGGCGGATCAGGTGGTGCGACTGCAGCACCCACGTCGAGCCGTCGGGCCAGTGGTGCAGCCCGCGCCAGCGGTTGTTGTTGGCGCCCATGCCCACGCGGTCGAACAGCTCGTGCGAGTCGATGTGAAGTGGAGTCCACAGCGGCGTGCCGGCGGGATGGTTGATGTCAAGCCCGCCATGCGCCGCGTCTCCGTCGTATGGACCCAGCCAGGTGTCCTCGCCGCGATAGCACTGCTCGACGCGCAGCCCGCCTTCGGGCAGCGGACACCACGGGTGCAACAGCAGCGGACAGATGCGAGATCGCTCGTCCCACACCGCCAGGCGCACCTTGCGCTTGGGCCGACACGAACCATGCTTCTCCTCGAGGAAGCTGAAGATGTCGTCCACGGCATCGAGCCACAGTCGCAGTCCCAGCGCCCGAGGCGGCGGCCGGAAGTTCTCCTGCGATGGGATCGTCCGCACCATTTGCACCACCTGCCCGTCGATTTGGAGCGTACACGCGATGCGATAGCTCAGGACGCCCTCTCGCTGGCCGTTGGCGACGACGCCTCGGCGGTCCACGCCGGCGTGCGCAGCGGCCACCACGATGCGTCGCATTACGCCATCGGCGAGCGTCAACTGCAGTTCGTCGCCCACGTCCAACTCCACCGGCGTGAGCGTGGGGCGGGCCTGTCGGACGATCTTCATGGCGGAAAAGCCTATCACAACCGCCGCGGGCGTCGCGACGTTCGCCGGCGCCAGTCGCCAAAGGGCGATTCTGCCGATATCGTGTTGGGCGCTTCGGTCCTGCCTGCTCGGGTGCGAAGACGCCGGGAAGAGTCCGGCTGCAATGGGCGATATGGCGACACAACGGGTCGAGACCGCGCCGGGCGACGTGTTTTGTCGCGGATATCGCACCGTCCGAGGCGTGTTCGACGAAATGACCGACGCCCAGGGCGTGCGGCGGGGGCACTGGCACGCGCTGCTCACGGCCATGGATCGCATGCGCCCCGACGAGCTGCCCCGCCGCTGGGAGGCCGCAGGCCGGCTCATCCACGAGCACGGCGTCACCTACAACGTCTATGGCGATCCGCAGGGCATGGACCGACCCTGGGCCCTCGATCCGCTGCCGCTGGTGATCGACCCCGCCGATTGGCGTCGCATCGAGGCCGGTCTCGTGCAGCGCGCCACGCTGCTGAACCTCATCATCGCCGACCTTTACGGCCCGCAGCGCCTGCTCCACGATGGCCTGCTCCCGCCGGAGCTGGTCTTCGCCCATCCGGGCTTTCTGCGGCCGTGCCACGGCATCCCCGTGCCGGGCGCGGCCCACCTGGTGCAGTACGCCGCCGATCTGGCCCGCTCACCCGACGGGCAGTGGTGGGTGCTGGGCGATCGCGTGCAGGCCCCCAGCGGCGCCGGCTACGCACTGGAGAACCGCATCGTCGTCTCGCGCACGCTCCCCGAGGCCTTCCGCGACTGCAATGTGCAGCGCCTGGCGACCTACTTCGGCAAGCTGCGCGAGACGTTGCGCGACCTGGCGCCCCGCGGCCGCAACGATCCCAAGATCGTCCTGCTCACGCCCGGCCCGTTCAACGAGACCTACTTCGAGCACGCCTACCTCGCACGCTACCTGGGCTACACCCTCGTCGAAGGCGGCGACCTGACCTTTCGAGACAACAAGATCTACCTCAAGACCCTGGGCGGCCTCGTGCAGGTCGATGTCATCATCCGCCGCATGGACGACGACTTCTGCGACCCGCTGGACCTTCGCCCCGACTCGACGCTGGGCATCCCCGGGCTGGTGCAGGCGGCCCACGCGGGCCACGTGACCATCGCCAACGCCCTGGGCAGCGGCGTGGTCGAGTCGCCGGCGCTGATGGCGTTCCTGCCCGGCCTGTGCCGACACCTGCTCGGCGAGGAGCTGCAGTTGCCCTCCGTCGCCACCTGGTGGTGCGGCCAGCAGCGCGAGCGCCGCGAGGTGACCGCCCGCATCGACCGCCTCGTCGTCAAGCCGGCCTTCGGCGCGCTGGGCAGCGACCCGCACTTCGGCGACATGCTCTCCGATGCCGAGCGGCACAAGCTCATCGCCCGCATCGAGGCCCGGCCGCACCACTGGATCGCCCAGGAACGCGTGCCCCTGTCCACCGCCCCCGTGTGGCGCGGCGGCAAGGTCGAGCCACGCCACGTCGTCCTGCGCACCTACGTCGTCCGCTGCGACGACTCCTACAGCGCCATGCCCGGCGGACTCACCCGCACGAGCATCTCCGCCGAGTCCCTGGTCGTCTCCATGCAGCGCGGCGGCGGCAGCAAGGACACCTGGGTCCTCGCCGACGGGCCCGTGAGCTCCTTCAGCCTTCTCGAACCCGAGCACAGCGCCGTCACCGTCGTCCGCCGCGGCGCCGAGCTGCCCAGCCGCGTTGCAGATAACCTCTACTGGCTCGGACGCTACGTCGAACGCGCCGAGGACACCGTCCGCCTCTTCCGCGCCATCCTCGACCGCCTGACGATCGACTCGCTCGGCGGCACGCCCGAGCTGCCCGTGCTGCTGGCCGCCGCCCAGGCCATGGGCGTCGGGTCGTTCGGCGATGACATGCACCACGCCGCGCTGCCCCTGACCGATCCCCTGCGCCTGGAGGACCGCATCCGCACGCTGCTGCTCGACCGCGAGCACTACACCAGCCTGCGAGCCACACTCGACCGCGCGTTCAACCTCGCCTCGGTCGTGCGCGACCGCATCTCGCTCGACGCCTGGCGGATCATCAACCAGTTGCACCTGGACGTGCGCGAGGTGTCCACGGCCCAGGGCGATCGGCCGGTGGTCGGCGAAGTGGCGACGCTGCTCAACCGCCTGGTGATCACGCTCAGCGCGTTCAGCGGGCTGGGCATGGAGAGCATGACGCGCGGGCAGGGCTGGCGGTTCCTCGACATCGGACGCCGCATCGAGCGGGGCGTTCACACGATCCGCCTGGTCGCCAGCGCCCTGGGCCGCACCCACCCGCACGAGCCGTCGGTGCTCGAAGCCATCCTCGAAGTCGCCGACAGTTCGATGACCTATCGCTCGCGCTACCAGACGACGTTGCGCGTGGCGGCGGTGCTGGACCTGCTGCTGATCGACGAGACCAACCCGCGCTCGCTGGCGTTTCAGATGGCGGCGCTGCTCAACCACGTGGAGAACCTGCCCAACGCGCTGGGCGGCGGGCCCGGCAGCGCCAGCCGCAGCGAGGAGCAGCAGCTCGTGCTGGCCGCGCTCACCGATCTGCGCGTCAGCGATCCGCGCCAGCTCGCCGCCGTGGACGACGACGGGTTCCGCCGCGGCCTCGCCTTCGTGCTCAACAACCTCGCCTCGCGCCTGCCCCGACTCAGCGACGCCCTGGCCCGCACCTACCTCAGCCACGCCGCGTCCAGCCCGATGGTCAGCGTCGGCGAACGCGCCGACCGGCGAGGAGGCGCCGCATGATCCGCTACCGCGTTCGTCACGTCACGCAGTACCGCTACAGTGATCCCGTCGAGATCAGCCAGAGCGCCCTGTGGCTGACGCCGCGCGCCACGCCACGACAGCGCGTCGTCGCTTGCCGCATCGACGTGTCGCCCCGGCCCGACGTGCTCGTCACACGGCTGGACTACTTCGGCAACACCGCCAGCTTTATTCACGTGCAGGAACGCCACGAGCAGGTCGCCGTGCTGGCGACCAGCGAGGTGGCGCTGTCGCCGCTGCAGTTGCCCGGCGCGCGGGCCACCCCGCCCTGGGAAGCCGTCCGCGACGCCCTCACCGCCGCCGACGCCTGCCGCATGCCCGGCGGCATCGACGCGATCCAGCACCGATTCGACTCGCGCTTCGTGCGCACCAGCGCGACGCTCCACGACTACGCCGCCGCATCGTTCACACCCGGCCGGCCCGCACTCGACGCGCTCCTGGACCTCACCGGCCGCATCCACCGCGAGTTCCGCTACGACCCCGCCTCCACCACGGTCGCCACGCCCATCGAGCAGGTCTTCGCCGATCGCGCCGGCGTCTGCCAGGACTTCGCCCACCTCCAGATCGCCATGCTCCGCTCGCTGGGCCTGGCCGCCCGGTACGTCAGCGGCTACCTGCACAACCAGCCGCCGCCCGGCAAGCCCCGACTCGTCGGCGCCGACGCCTCGCACGCCTGGGTGAGCCTGTTCCTCCCCACCCTCGATGGCGGAACCTGGATCGACGCCGACCCCACCAACAACACGCTGCCGAGCGACCACCACATCACCCTCGCCTGGGGACGCGACTACGGCGACGTCACCCCGATGCGCGGCGTCATCCTCGGCGGGGGCAGCCACGAGGTCACCGTCGCCGTCGATGTCGCCCTCGCCGCCTGACGCCTCACGGCGTGGGAACCGTCGCCATCTCGATCGGGCGCGACTCGCCCCCGCCACGCCACGCCTCCACGAGCTGCGCCACGCGCTGCGGCGTGGCCGTGGATGGCGCCACCACCTGCAGGATCGTCGCCTGCACCGCCGCGATCCGCTGCGGGGGCAGCGCCAGACGCTGTGCCTCATCGAGCATCCCGGCGATCGCCGCCACGTCCGCGGCCATCGCGCCGTCCATGTCGCCGGCGACGAACGCCGACACCGCATCGCCGGCCAACACCTCGCGCAGCGCCGCCTCGAACGCGGGCGTCCGCTGCGACACGAACGCATCCAACCGGCGAAGCAGCGCGGTCGCCTGGATCTGGCCCTCGTCCACGGGCGACAGCTCGACGCGCGACGCGCCGGCCACCAGCTCGGTCACGCCCGCGCCGTCCGGCGCAGTCGGAGGCGGCGCCGCGAACGTGTCGCCACCGACCGCGATATCGAGCACCGTGGCCCCGCCGTCCACCAACTGCCCGCTACCGGTGAACTTGCGGACGATGAAGCGGTTGTCGCCCACCGGCGGCGAGCTGATGCTCGTGGGCGACTTGGAGGCGAACTCCGGCTTGGGGCCGCCGAGGCCGCCAAGCTGGATCGGGGCGCTGATCGCGATCGAGTTGCCGGCGTAGAAGTCCAGCCCGTTGTCGCGCACGGTGGTGCCATCGGCCAGCAGCACCTCGCCGCGCGGACGGGTGAGCAGGACCACGCTGCCGCTGTCGGCCGTGATGCTGATACCGCGTCGCGCCGCCAGATCGCCCACGTGGATGTCGCCGCCCAGTGAGTGAAGCGACAGTGAGCCACTGGTGCTGCTGTTGCCCCCTGGGACGACGAGCTTTTCGTTCTGGCCCATGCTGATGTTGCCGGTGGCGGTGACGGCGAGGCTGCCCGAGCCGGGGTTGGTGTGGATGGTGGCGACGGAGGGTACGGCCGCGCGGCCGAAGGGGGCGAGGAAGACCTGCCCGCCTCCGCCGTCAGGTGCGTTGTTGCCCCGGCCTGCGACGGCCGACAGTGCGCCCAGCAGCACGAGGCGACCGTCGGGTCGCAGATCGCCCGGGCCCGCGCCGCCGGGGGACAGGCCGCTGTCGGGCTGAAGCAGGATGTACCCCGCGTGGCCGCCGGCCTGCCCGTTGGCCGCGCCGTCGGCGCCGTCGCTGCGGATCGCGTTGACCGTCAGGTGGCCCCCGCTGGTGCGCAGATCGACGTTGCCGCCTGCCAGTCCGCTGCCCGCGGCGGCGCGCGTGTCGATCGTCCCGCCAACCGTCACGTTCCGACGTGCGGCGACTGTCACGTGCCCCCCCGCCGTCGTCACTGCGCTGCGCAGCAGCACGTCGCGCGCGTCGGTCACGGCCAGCGAGCCCACGTGCAGCGATCGCTGCGCGTCGATGTCTCGCGCCTGCGTGACGGTGACGGCTCCCAGGCGCTGCAGTTGACCGACATGCCCGGTGATGGCCAGGTCGCCCGTGCCGAGGTTGATCGCCAGGGCGTGCGTCCCGTCGAGCGTGCCGGTGAAGGTGAGATCGCCGCCGGCGGTGGTTGCGCCCGACGCCCCGGCGAGGGCCGTGCCGCCGGTGAAGGTGATCGGCTGGGCGGCGCCCGTCGTGGTGAGCTGGCCCGCCAGCGTGGTCTGGGCCGTGTAATCCTGCTCGCCGCTGGTCGTGACGTTCCGCAGCGACAGGTTCTGCGCGGCGACGGTCAACGTGCGGAGCGACGCCCCGCCGCCCACTGCGGCATCGAACGCCACGTCGCGCGACGCCGTGATGGCCAGGTCGCGTGTCGTCGCCGCGTCGCCATCAACGGCCGCGGCAAAGTGCACGTCGCGCCCGGCGATGCCGACGTGGGCGGCCAGTGTCGCCGCATCGTCGAAGCGCACGTCCCCGGCTGCCGCGCTCAAACTGCCCATCAGCGTCGCCGGGCCGGTGTAGGTCTGGTCGCCCGTGGTCGTCACCGCTCGCAGCGCGATCGCGCCGGCGGCCACGTCGATCGCCTCCAGCGCGGCCAGCGCGCCCACGCCCCCGCCGAACGCCACCGACCCGGCGCCCGCATCGATACTCAGCTGCTGTTGACCTGCGATCAGGGCGTTGAGCGTGGCGTCGAACGTCACGTCGCCGCCGGCGGTGGCGATGGCCACGTCGTCGCCCAGCCGCGTGGCGCTGTGCAGATCCACGTCGCCTCCGGCCGTGGTCAGGTCGCCGTGCAGCGTCGTCGTGCCGGTGTAGCTCTGATCCCCCGCGGTGGTGACGGCATGGACGCTGATCGTCGCACCGGTGACAGTCAGGTCGGCCAGTGCGGTCGTGCCGCCGACGTGCCCGCCCAGCGCGACGGCGCCGGCGCCGGCGTTGACGAGCAGCGAGTCGTCGCCGGGCGTCGCGCCGTCGAGGACGCCGGTGACGCTGATATCGCCGCCGGCGGAGGCGAGCGTCGTGTCGCCGC
The DNA here is from genome assembly GCA_964518335.1 of uncultured Phycisphaeraceae bacterium. GTDB lineage: Bacteria > Planctomycetota > Phycisphaerae > Phycisphaerales > Phycisphaeraceae > CAZFDT01. The sequence continues at coordinate 111,035 of CAZFDT010000001.1, read as the reverse complement.
GCAGCGCCGCGTCGCCGGTGACGGCGATGTCGCCGCCGGCGGTCGTGAGATGGCCCAGCGTGGTCAGCGTAGCCGCGTAGCTCTGCGTGCCCGTGGTGCGCACGTTTCGCACGTCGATGATGGCGGCGGAGGCGTCCAGGCCCGCCAGCGCCACGGTGTCGCCGACGTGGCCCTGCAGGTCGATCGCGCCCGTGCCGGCGGCGAGCGCGAGCGTCCGGGCGCCGTCGATCGCGCCGACGACGGTGATATCGCCCGCCCCCGCGCCGGTGCTCAGCGCCACGTTGCCGCTCAGCGCCAGCGTTCCGCCGATGAACAGGTCGCTGTCGGTCGTGGTGATGTTGACGGCCAGGTCGGCGTCGCCGGTGGCGGCGAAGGCGCCGGTCGAGGTGCTGTGCTGGCCGGCGAGCGCGAACAGGCCCGCGTTGGCGAATGTGGTCGTCCCCGCCGAGGCAAAGCCCTGCGTCACGTCGAAGTCCACGCCCGCCAGATCGAGCGATCCGACCGTCAGGCGTCCTGTTGCAGTGAACGTCCCCGTCAGCGCGTTGCCGCTGGTGAGCGAGCCGGTGGTGTTGAACGCGGCGACCGTCACGTCGGCGGCGTCGGCCAGTAGGATGGACAGCGCGCCGGTCACGGTGTCATCGAGGCGGACGTCGCCCGTGTCGGCGTCGAGCGTGAGGGTGGCCGCCGCCGTGCTGTGGGCTGTGCCGGTGATGCGGATGTCGCCGCCGGAGGAGGCCAGTGCAACGTTCAGCCCGTCGCCGACGACGACGCTGTCGCTGATGGTGATATCGCCGCCGGCGGTGACGATGTCGGCGTTGAGGTAGGTGGTGGCGCCGGGCCCGTCGAGCAGGAGGGATGCGTCGTCGGCGCCCGTCAACTGGCCGTCGATCGTGATTGTGCCGGTGCCGGCGGGGGCGCGAAGCGTCAGCGGATCGGCGAACGTTGCCCCGCCGAGGCCCACCACGATCGCGTGCTCGCCGTCGGCGCGTCCGATGCGGATCGCCGCGAATCCGTCGGCCAAATGATCGATCTCGGCCTGGGTGAGGCTGAAATCGCCCCCGCCATCGCCCACGCCGATGCTCGTCGCGACCAGACGAGGCTGCAGCGTGAGCGTGCCCGTCGCGGCAACGGCGGCGCCCAGCGCCACGTCGTCGGCCGTCAGCGTGATATCCCCCGCGCCTGCGGCCAGGACCTGCGTCGTCGCCAGCGTGCCGGTGACGGTCAGGGTCAGTGCAGCGTCGCTGGTCGTCACGCCATCGATGCCATCGACGCTGGCGATGGCCAGGTCGGTGCTGCTGCGCAACGCCAGGCTCGGCGCCGTCGCCGCCAGCGTGGACACCGCGTTGCCCGCGTGCTCCAGCGCCACCGCCCCGCCGGCCTCGAGCGCCAGCGCGTCGGCGCTCAGCGATGCCGTCTGGGTCACCGTCCCCGCCGTCGTCAGGCGCAGCGTGCCATCCACGGTCATCGCCGATGTCACAGTCACGCTGCCCGCCAGCGCATCGCCGATGCTCAGCACGCTCGCCGTGATCGTGTTCAGCTCCGCGTCCGACAGCTCCAGCGCCGCCGCCGCGTCCGTCGCGCTGCCCAGGTCGATCGCACGGCCGGCGGTGAGCGTGCGCAGCGTCACACGCCCCGTGTCGGCGTCGATCGTCCCGCCCGCCAGCGCCATGCGGTCGGCGATCAGCGTCGTGTCGCCCCCGTCGGTCGTCAGCGCCCCGGCCTGCGTCAGCAGCCCCCCTGCCGTGATCGTCGCATCGCCGCCGCTCGTCGTGATGCCGTGGAGCGTCAACGCATCGGCGTCGGTGAACGCCAGCGCGCCGCCCACGTCCGCCGTCAGCGTGTCCACGTCATTGGCCTGCGTCAGCGTCACGTCCCCGCCGGACGTGATCGACAGGTTGGCCACGGTCAGCGTGTCGCCCGCGCCCTGCGTGATGGCGGACGCGCCGTTGACCAGCGCCAGCGTGTCGGTGTTCGCCGGGGCCAGCGCCGCCGTCAACGCGATCGCGCCCACTGCAGCGTCGCCCACCGTCAGCGATCCCGCCGTGATCCGGTCCAGCTCCGCCGCCGACAGTTCCAGCGTCCCCGGCGTCGTGTCCAGCGTCGAGCCCAGATCGATTGCCGTTCCCGCCGTGCTGGGCCGCAGCGTCACGGCGCCGGCACCCGCGTCGATCGTGCCCGCCGCCTGGATCGCCATCTGGTCCGCAATCAGCGTCACGTCCCCCCCGCCCGACGACAACGCCTGCAACGTCGTGATCCGACCCGTCGCCGCCGTCAGCGCCACGTCGCCACCGGTCGTGGTGATGCCCGCGACCGTGAAGCCATCCGCATCGACGAACGTCACCTCGCCGCCGGCCGTCGTGACAGCCAGCGTATCCACGTCGTTGCCCGCGGCGGTAAGCGTCACGTCGTTGCCCGCCGTGACCGCCAGGTTCTCGACGGCGAGGGTGGCCACGCCGCCGACGGACCCGCCCGAGTGCAAGTGCAGCGACTCGACCGCGGCCGCGTCGAGCGCGATCGCGCCCGTCAGCGCGATGTCGCCCGCCGTCGCGTCGCCGATGTTCAGCACGCTCGCGGTGATCGTGTCCAGCTCCGTGGCCGACAGTTCCAGTGCAGCGGCCGCGTCGGTCGCGCTGCCCAGATCGATCGCCCGGCCGGCGGTGAGCGTGCGCAGCGTCACGTGGCCCGCGCCGGCGTCGATCGTGCCGCCTGCCAGGGCCATGCGGTCGGCGAACAGCGTCGCGTCACCGTCGCCGGTGTCGAGTGCGGCGGCATTGGCGAGCGTGCCGCCGGCGGTGATCGCCACGTCGCCGCCGTTGGTGGCGACGCCCAGCAGCGTCAGGTCTCCCGCGTTGACGAAGGTCAGGCCCGCGCCGACGCCGGTGAGCGTGGCGGCGAGCGTCTGCACGTCCTGCGTCCCGGTGAGCGACACCACGTCGCCCGCCGACAGCACGAGGTTCTCGACGGTCAGCGTCGTGGCGCTGGTGATGCGGCCGGCGGTGGCCAAGTGCAGCGTATCGATCGCCAGCGGGTCGAGCGCGACGTTGGCCGAGAGCGTGACGTCGCCGGCGGTGGCGTGCCCGATGACCAGCGTCACGGCGGTGAGCGTGGCCAGCTCGGCGTTGGAAAGCTCCAGCGCAGCGGCCGCATCGGTCGCGCTGCCCAGGTCGATCGCACGACCGGCAGTGAGCGGACGCAGTGTGATGCCGTCGGCGGCTACCGTCCCACCGGCCAGCGCCATGCGGTCGGCGATCAGCGTCGCGTCGCCCCCCGCGGCAATGGCGTCGTGGTTGGTCAGCATGCCGTCGCTGGTCAGTGCGGCGTCCGCGCTGGTCGTCACGCCGTCGATGCCATCGACGCTGGCGATGGCCAGGTCGGTGCTGCTGCGCAACGCCAGGCTCGGCGCCGTCGCCGCCAGCGTGGACACCGCGTTGCCCGCGTGCTCCAGCGCCACCGCCCCGCCGGCCTCGAGCGCCAGCGCGTCGGCGCTCAGCGATGCCGTCTGGGTCACCGTCCCCGCCGTCGTCAGGCGCAGCGTGCCATCCACGGTCATCGCCGATGTCACAGTCACGCTGCCCGCCAGCGCATCGCCGATGCTCAGCACGCTCGCCGTGATCGTGTTCAGCTCCGCGTCCGACAGCTCCAGCGCCGCCGCCGCGTCCGTCGCGCTGCCCAGGTCGATCGCACGGCCGGCGGTGAGCGTGCGCAGCGTCACACGCCCCGTGTCGGCGTCGATCGTCCCGCCCGCCAGCGCCATGCGGTCGGCGATCAGCGTCGTGTCGCCCCCGTCGGTCGTCAGCGCCCCGGCCTGCGTCAGCAGCCCCCCTGCCGTGATCGTCGCATCGCCGCCGCTCGTCGTGATGCCGTGGAGCGTCAACGCATCGGCGTCGGTGAACGCCAGCGCGCCGCCCACGTCCGCCGTCAGCGTGTCCACGTCATTGGCCTGCGTCAGCGTCACGTCCCCGCCGGACGTGATCGACAGGTTGGCCACGGTCAGCGTGTCGCCCGCGCCCTGCGTGATGGCGGACGCGCCGTTGACCAGCGCCAGCGTGTCGGTGTTCGCCGGGGCCAGCGCCGCCGTCAACGCGATCGCGCCCACTGCAGCGTCGCCCACCGTCAGCGATCCCGCCGTGATCCGGTCCAGCTCCGCCGCCGACAGTTCCAGCGTCCCCGGCGTCGTGTCCAGCGTCGAGCCCAGATCGATTGCCGTTCCCGCCGTGCTGGGCCGCAGCGTCACGGCGCCGGCACCCGCGTCGATCGTGCCCGCCGCCTGGATCGCCATCTGGTCCGCAATCAGCGTCACGTCCCCCCCGCCCGACGACAACGCCTGCAACGTCGTGATCCGACCCGTCGCCGCCGTCAGCGCCACGTCGCCACCGGTCGTGGTGATGCCCACCACGCCGTTGACCGTGCTCACGGTCAACCCGTCGGCGTCGGTGAACGCCAGCCCGCCCCCGCCGGCGATCGTCGCCGACAGCGTGTCCACGTCGTTGCCCGCGGCGGTGAGCGTCACGTCGCCGGCGGCCTGCAGCATCAGGTTCGTCTCGACGATGGCGGCTCCCGCCGACTGCGCGATCGTGCTGCCGCTGACGAGCGAGAGGGTTGTCGCGCCGGTGGGGGCGAGCGTGTCGGTGATGGCCATCGCGCCGGCGGTGGTGCGGCCGATCACGAGGTTGGCGGCGCTGATGGTGTCGATCTCCGCCGCGGACAGCTCGATCGTGTCGTGGGCCAGGTCGGTGGCGCTGCCCAGGTCGAAGGCGGTGGCGGCGTTGCGGTTGCGGATGGTGACCGTGGACCCGCCGGTGGCGGTGAGGGTCGAGCCCGGCTGCAGATCGACGCGGTTGACATCGAGTGTGATGCCGGCGGCGCCGCTGGCGATGTTGGCGGTGTTGGTGAAGGTGCTGTTGACGGCGAGCGTGCGCAAGGTGATGGTCGCGCCGTTGGTGGTGACGCCGGTGACGCCATCGACGCTGCCGATGGTCAGATCGGCGGCGTTGGCGAAGGTGACGGCGGCGCCGGCGTTGGCGACGGCGACGGCGAGGTTGGTCACGTCGTTGCCGGAGGCGTGATCGAGCGAGATCGCGCCCGCCGATCGCATGGCGAGGTTGGTCACGCCGATGCGACCCGCGCCGCTGATGGTCGAGTTGGTGTGCAGGTGCAGCGTATCGACGCCCGCCGGGTCGATGAGCGTATCGACGAGCATCTGCCCGGCGTTGGCGGCGCCGACGATGAGCGTGCCGGCGGCGATGGTGTCGAACTCACTGTCGAGCAGGCCCAGGCGGGTGGCGTTGTCGCTGTTGCCCAGGCGAATCTGCCGAGCGGCGGTCGCCGTGCGCAGCGTGACGCGGGCCGCGCCGGCGTCGATCGACGAACCGGCCTGCAGGTCCATGCGGTCGGCGGTGATCGTGATGTCCGCGCCGCCGGAGACGATCGTCGCGCCGGCGAGATTGGTCAGTGTGTTGTTGCCCGCGCCGGCGGTGAGGGTGATGGTCCCGCCATTGGTGGAGACGCCGCCGACGCCGTCGATCGTGCGCACGGTGAACCCATCGGCGTCGGAGAAGGCGAAGGCGTTGCCGGCGCCGCCGATGGCCGCGGCCAGGCCGCTGACGCTGTTGGTGAGGTTGAAGAGGGCCTCGTCGGCGGTGACGGCGACGTTGGCGGCGGTGAGGGTCGCCCCGGCGTTCTGCGCGACGCTGCCGCCGGTGATGAAGTGGAGGTTGGCGGGGGTCGAGTTGGTGATTGCTGCAGTGAGCGTGATGTCGCCGGCGGCGACGTTACCGATGCGGAGCGTGCCCGTGCCGGTGGTGGTGATGCGATCCAGCTCGGCGTCGGACAGTTCGAGCGTGGCGGGCGTGGCGTCGCCGACGGTTCCGACGGCGATGGCGACGCCGGGCGTAACGGGAGCGAGGGTGACGTTGCCGCCGGCGGCGTTGATGGTTCCGCCGGCCTGGAGGTCGATGTCGTCGGCGATGAGGGCCAGGCTCCCGCCGCCGCCGGTGGTGGCGGTGGTCTTGGTGATCGTGCCGGTCGTGGCGGTGAGGGTGCTCGTGCCCGAGGAGCCGAGGGTGATGCCGGTGACGCTGCTGACCGTGCCGACGGTGAAGCTGTCGGCGTCGGTGTAGGTGACGTTGCCCGCGCCGGTGAGGCTGATGGCCAGGGTGTTGACGTTGTTGGCGGGCTCGGTGAGCGTGACGGAGGCGCCGCCGCCGATGGCGAGGTTGGTCACGGTGATCGAACTGCCGGGCGTCTGGGTGACGGTCGAGCCGCCGACCAGGTGCAGGGTGGGTGTCACTGCAGCGGTGAGCGCGTCGGTGATGGCGATGGCGCCGGCGGTGGTCGAACCGAGGACGAAGGTGTCGGCGACGATGCGGCCCAGCTCGACGTTGGCGATTTCCAGCGTGCCGGCGGCGGCGTCGGTGGCGCTGCCGATGTCGATCGCCGTGCCGTTGGCGGCGTTGCGCAGCGTCACGGTCGGGGCGGTGACTAAGGCCCCGGCCTGGATGTCCATGCGGTCGGCGGCGAGGGTGATGGACCCGCCGGGCGCGGTCAGATCGTCGGCGATGGTCATGCCCACGGCGCCGTTGCTGGTGAGCGAGAGGTTGCGGCCGTTGGCCATGGTGATGGCGGCGGGGGTCATCGCGCCGCCGCGGACGCTGAGGCTGAAGCCCTGGCCCGACAGGTCCAGCGCGGGGATACCGACGGCGCCGGTGCCCGCGGCGGCGCCGATGACGATGGTGCCGCTGCTGGCCAGTCGCTGGGTCATCTCGGTGGTGTCGATGTGGAACTGGCCGACCGCGCCGTCGCCGACGCCGATGGTGCGCGAGGCGACGGAGGGGGCGAGGGTGATGTCGCCCGTGCCGGCATCGACGAGCGAGCCGGCGCCGAAGGCGATGTCCAGGGCGGTGACGCTGATGGCGCCGGCGCCGGCGCCGGTGGTGATGTTGACGCCCGCGGCGATGGCCAGGTCGCCTGCGCCGGCGGCGTTGGTGTCGGCGTGGAGGGTGATGACGCCGCCGGTGGTGGTGACGTGGTGGTTGACGTTCATGCCGTCGCGTGCGGTGAGCGTGACGGCGCCGGCGTTGGCGGACACGCCGCTTTCGCCGGCGGCGATGGTGATGGCCCCCGCGCTGGAGCCGAGGGTGATGGCGCCGGCGCCGCTGTTGGCGAGGCGGACGACGTCGATGTGATTGGTTTCGGTGAGGCCGATGTTGTTATTGCCGTTCTGGGCATCGACGCTGGCGACGTTGATTTCCAGGGCGTTGGCGCTGCCGATGCCGCTGCCGGCGGTCATGACGAGCCGGCCGCTGGTGGCGGTGACTTCGGTTCCCGCGCCGATGTCGTTGATCGCGCCGCCCGCGGCGAGTGTTACTGCGGCGTTGGTGGCGTTGGTGGTGGTCAGCGCGCCCAGGCCGATGGTGGTGTTGGCGGTGAGCGCGATGGCGCCGGCGCCGGCGTTCACGGCAGTGCCCGAGTTCATGGCGATGTCGGCGGCGGTGGCGGTGACGGTGAAGTCGCCCCCGCCGGTGGTCACGTCGCCGGCGGCGGAGAAGGTGACGCGGTTGGCGCCGGTCAGCGACAGGTTGCCCCCGCTGACGTTGATCGGGGCGTTGACGCTGATGAGCGCGCCGGCGCCGGCGGCGGTGAGCGACACGTCGCCGGCGGCTGCAGTGACCCCGGACTGGCCGGCGGTGAGGTCGATGTCGCCGGCGACGGTCGCCAGGACCGTCGCGCCGGGGCCCTGCTGATGGATGCGGTGGACGCTGATGCCGTTAGTTTCCAGCAGTCGGATGTCGCCGCTGGTGGTGTTGACGACATCGAGGATGCTGGTGGTGATGGCCAGGCTGCCGCCGCCGCCGTTGGTGATGCCGCCGGCGGCTTCGAGGGTGAGGCTGTTGGCGGCGAGGTTGACGGAGCTGGTGATTTCGCCGCCGGTGGTGCGGAGGACGACGTTGTTGGGCGAGCTGACGGCGCTGGTGATGACGATGTCGCCGGTGGTCTGGAGTGAGACGGTTCCGCTGGAAATGGCGGAGAGTCCGGTGGTTGCGTTGACGGAGGTGATGTGGACGTTGGAGCCGGTGTTGTTGAGGAAGACGCCGCCGGTGGTGGAGGCTGCGGCGAGGTCGGTGACGCCGGTGGTCTGGATGCGGTTGCCGCTGGTGCCGGCGCCGGAGCCTGCGCGGAGCTGCAGTGGCCCGCCGGCGAGGCGCAGGACGCCGCCGCCGTCGAGGATGGCGCCGGCGCCGCTGCTGTTGGCGTCGGCGCGGAGCGACAGGAGTCCGGTGGCGGCGTTGGCGGCGAGGTTGATGTCGGCGTTGAGGTTGATGTGGCGGTGGGCCTCGATGGTGAGGCTGGTGACGCCGCCGGGGTGAGTGATGGCGTTCTGGAGGGTGATGTCGCCCTGCTGCGTGCCGCCGGCGCCGGTCTGGATGAGCACGTCGGCGAGGGCCAGTGCAGCCTCGATGGAGGCGACGGTGAGCACGGCGTTGTCGTCGGTGGTGGTGAAGGGCGAGCCGGCGGTCACGTGGGTGTCGGGGCCGGCGGTGCGGATGGTGAGGTTGTGCGGGTCGAGCAGGAGCGTGCCGGTGGTCGTGCCGTCGAAGCTGCGCAGGTCGGCGAATCCACGGTAGTCGAGGTAGCGTTTGCCGCTGACTTCGACGAAGCCGCCGGCCGATTCGGCGCGGGCGCGGATGACGCCGCGGAAGCGTGTGGTGTCGTCGCTCCAGACGATGACGCGGCCGGGCGTATCGCCGCCGCGCAGGGCGTCGGCGAGGATGGTGGCGTCGCGATCGACGAAGGTGATGCTGGCGTTGCGGGCGGGCCCCTTGCCCTGGAAGTCGCCGCCGATGAGCACGGTTCCACCGCCGACGGCGTCGCCGCTGACGTCGATCGTGCCGCCCATGTGGCCCACGTGCTCGCCCAGGAGCTGCACTTGACCACCTGGCGCGGCGATGTCGCCGTCGTTGGTGACGCGGCCGTGGCCGGTGAGGGTGACGCGCTGGCCCTGGGCGCGGCCGGCGTTGTGGACCGCCAGGCCATACACGTCGCCGGCGGCGAACACGATGTCGTCGCCGCGCACCTGGCCGTGGTTGGTCACGCCGCCCTTGTCGTTCACGTTGCGGTTGACCCCCGCGCCGCGGCCGGTGTCGGCGTCGAGGTTATCGACGCGCACCATCAGGCGGGCGCCCTGCTCGGCCAGATAGACGCGGTCGCCCGACGCCAGCACGACCGTGCCGCGCTGCGTGGTGATCTGGCCGCTGTTGATGACACGCTGGCCCAGGAGCGCCACGCCGTCCTGCGCGTCGAGCGCGCCCTGCTGGCGGATCGTGCCCTGCAGGTGGGTGAAGCGATCGGCGCCGGCGAGGAAGTCGCCGTCGCTGATCCGCCCCGCAGCGGCGTACAGGCGCCCGGCGTCGATCACGCTGCCGGGGCCGAAGATCACGCCCGAGGGATTCACCAGATAGACGATGCCGTTGGCCCGCAGCGCCCCGTCGATGCGCGACGGATCGTTCGACAGCACGCGGTTGAGCACGCGGCTGTCGCGCGCCGGCTGAATGAACCGCACCTCCTGGCCGCGCGGCACGTTGAAGCGGCGGTAGTCGATGATGGCGTTGTGCGAGGCGGTAATGTTCGTCCGCCCGCCGTCGCGGTCCAGCCGCACGTCGCCGCGCACCACGCGATCGACCTTGATGTCCTTGCCGCCGCCCGTCGGCGCGGCGCGAGCCACAGGCGGGATGATGAGGTTCATCATCGCGGCGGCGGTCAACATGGTCCCGGCGGCACGCAGCCGCCGGCGTCGGGCCCGAATCATCGGCACGGCCCTCACAGTCGTTACAACCCCTACCACGGGCATCGACCGATCCGACCCCCGGCTTAACCCCCACGTCCGCAGCGCGGAGCCGATAACGTTGTGAAATCCGTCCACAAAGTGGTTGAAATTCAACCACTTGGCGGCTGAATGTCACGATGGCGACTCAATACGTCACGGTGAACAGCAGGTGGACGCGGCTGCTGCCGGCGGTGACGCGGTCGTCGCCGCCCCCGGAGTCGGCGTCGCGCAGGGCGAAGCCCCAGTCGGCGCGGACCGTGACGTGGGTGCGCAGGCGAAGCTCGGCCCCGATGCCGGCGCTCAGCAGCGTCTGGTCGCTCTCGAACGAGAGCTTGTCGATCGAGTGGACCACTGCAGCATCGACGAACCCGCGGAGGATGAGGTTCCAGTCGGCGGCGCCGCCGGACGTGGGCGCGAAGCGGAAGGGTTTGCCCAGGACGCGGGCGGGCTCGTCACTGGCGGGAAAGAGCTGGGGCACGTGCAGGCGGTACTCGAGGGTGCCGATGAGGGCGTCGTCGCCGGCGATGAAGCTCTCGGGATAGCCGCGCACGCTGTGGAACCCGCCGGCGGTTTCGGTGAAGTTGGGCGCGACGCGCTGGCGATCGACGACGAACTGCCCGCGAATCGAGCCGAACAGCTCGTGCGCCCCCGGCGGGGTGTCGGGCTCGAAGAAGGGCGCCAGGTACAGCGACTGGCTCACGTCGCCTCGGAGCACAGTGAACTGGTCGCTGACATTGGCGCGGCCGAGCAGGGCCAGGTCATCCTCGTCGGTGCCGACGAGTCGAGACAGGTTGGTCTCCAGCGTGAGGGAGGCGGCGGTGACGGCGTGTGGCTCGGCGCGTTCGGCGCGGAGTCCGACGTAGGGCAGGAGGAAATCGGCGTCGCCCTGGAGGTCGGCGAGGACGTTGTCGGTGGTGACGTGCTTGAAGCGCATGCCGCCGACGGCGTCGAGGAAGAAGCCGCCGGCGTGGGCGAAGGTCCACTGCAGCTCGCCGCCGACGTCGAAGCCTTCGCCGGTGAATCGAGCGTCGGGCAGGCCGACCTGCGACGCGTCGTAGCGGTTCCACCCGCCGTACACCTTGGCGCGCCAGTCGTCGCTGTGAGGCAGGGGTCGCTCGTAGCTGCCGAAGAAGGCGTGGACGAGGTCGAAGTCGCCGGTGACGTAGTCGAGGCTGAGCACGTCGTCGCGGCCGGTGAGGTTGTAGTGGATCAGGCCGAAGCGCTGCCGCCAGTCCGTGGTTTCGGGCGTGCCGGTGTTGGACGCCTGGACATAGAGCAGCAGCGGACTGCGCTGGGCGACGACATATTCGAGCGCGAGCTGGCCGGGCTCGTCGCCCTGCGACAGGGCGGCATCGACGCGGCGCCATGGCTGGCGCTCCAGACGCCGGGTGTAGCGCTCCACGGCACGCAGGTCGATCAAGTCGCCGGGCTGCACGGGCGAACGCGCGGCGATGCGCTCCGCATCGGGCGTCGCCGTCACCACGCCCACGCGGCCCTCGTCCACGCGGATCACCAGCACGCCATCGCCCTCGCGCACACGCGCCACATCGTCGCGCGTCACGTACACCCGCACCGCCGCCAGGTGTCGCTCCGTGTGCGCACGCGACACCTCGCGCACCAGGTGCTCGATCGTGGACAAGTGCAGCGGCCGACCCGCCACCTCGCCCAGCTTCATCCGCACCATCGGCACGTCGCGCTCCGGCGGCAGATGACCCGGCGACACGTCACGCAACGCGATCTCGCGCTCCAGCAGTTGCGCCTGCGTCAGCCCCCGGCCGCTGAGCCCATCGATCTCGATCGCCCGGACCGTCACGACCGGGTCGGCGTCGTCCGCCGCCGCCGCACCCTGCGCCCACAGCCCCGCCCCGCCCGCGAGCCACAGCGTCGCGCAGGCGAACATCACCGCGCCCGTCCCCCCATGGGACGTGAGCATCGGACCGGGCCGTACCATGTCGCCTCCATCGGCTCACCGCCCCGCGCCGCATCGACCCGCCGTGCGCCCGTCCTATAAAAGCCCCACGCCCAGCTCACCCACGAAAAAACCACGGAGCAGGGCCTCGCGGCGCCGCTCCGTGGCTCTTTCCCCCCAGGGCTCATGACGACGCGCCGCGTGTCTCGGTCGCGCACCCCCTGCCGACCGCGCTCGCCTCGCCTCGGGCCCCGTTCTCACCCCCCATGCAATGGCTCACAAACAACGCACTCCTTTCTCCCCCGGGTTCGTGTGGCCCCTTACGTCAGTCGCTTCGCACCGCCTTTCTCGCCTCACGGCTCGCAGCCCAATCCTTGGACCACAACCACCACCATGCAAAGTACGGACCAATCCCGTCAACGCCCTTCGCCGCGTCCCCGTCGCCCCCACTCGGTTAACCGACTGCTTCACTCCCGCGCACCCGCCGCACCGCGGTGCGCCGCCTGCACGCTCCTTGCACTCCGACGCGACCGTCTTATGCTGCGCTGTCGCCTTGCCACGACTCGCCGGAGCCCGCCATGAAGTGCATCATGCTCATGTTCGACTCGCTCAACCGCCACATGCTCCCGCCCTACAACGACCAGTCGCCGGTCCTCGCGCCCAACTTCCAGCGCCTGGCGCACCGGGCCGTCACCTTCGACAGGAGCTACGTCTGCTCCATGCCCTGCATGCCCGCACGCCGCGACTTCCACACCGGCCGCCCCAACTTCCTCCACAACGCCTGGGGACCCATCGAGCCCTTCGACGACTCCGTCCCCCAGATCCTCCAGGACCGCGGCATCTACACCCACCTCGCCAGCGACCACTACCACTACTGGGAGGACGGCGGCTCGACCTATCACACGCGCTACAACAGTTGGGAGTTCTTCCGCGGCCAGGAGGGCGACCCCTTCATCGGCCAGGTCGCCGATCCCGTCATCCCGCCCAACCTCAACGGCAAGGGCCGACGCGCCGACTGGGTCAACCGCATGTACATCCGACGCGACGAGGACTACCCCCAGTCCCAGACCCTCAAGGCCGGCCTCGCCTTCATCGACCGCAACGCACGCGACGACCGCTGGTTCCTCCAGATCGAATGCTTCGACCCCCACGAGCCCTTCACCACCGACCGACGCTGGCGCGACCTCTACCCCTCGCCCGACGACGACCCCACCCTCTTCGACTGGCCGGCCTACGCGCCCGTCAAGGAAACCCCCGCCCAAATCGACAAGGCCCGCCGCAATTACGCCGCTCTCGTCTCCAAGTGCGACGCCTCCCTGGGCGACGTCCTCGACGCCATGGACCGACACGACCTGTGGAAGGACACCATGCTCGTCGTCTGGACCGACCACGGCTACATGCTCGGCGAGCACGGCTGCTGGGCCAAGAACTGGATGCCGCTCTACGAGGAAATCGCCCACACCCCCTTCTTCGTGTACGACCCACGCTGCCCCGACGCCGTGAACACTCCCGGGGCGGCGGCCACTGCCGGGGCGGCCACTTCCGGGGGGGCCACTTCCGGGGGCGGACGCCGCGCTGCACTGGTCCAGCCCGCCATCGACCTCGGCCCCACCCTCCTGCGCTTCTTCGGCCTCGACCCCACCCCCGATATGCTCGGCCACGACCTCGCTGCAGTGATCCAACGCGACCAGACCGTCCGCGACGCGGCGATCTTCGGATACCACGGCCAGCACGTCAACGTCACCGACGGCCGACACGTCTATATGCGCGCCCCTCGACCACACGCCGAACTCTACCGATACACCCTCATCCCCACCCAGATGCGCGGCTTCGCCCACCATGACGCCCTCGCACTCGCCCAACTCGCCGAACCCTTCCCCTTCACCAAAGGCCTCCCCCTCCTCCGCATCGGCGGCCCCACCGGCGACTCCCAACGACAAACCACCCTCTGGAACGTCCACACCGACCCCCAACAGACCACGCCCCTGGCCGACCCCGCACTCGAATCCCACATGCTCGCCCACCTCACCCGCCTCATGCACGAATGCCACGCCCCCCCCGAGCAATTCACCCGCCTGGGCCTGCCCTCGCCATGACCACAGGCAGTACCCCCGGCTGCGGCCGAGCCATACCACTACGGTTTCGATTCCGCGTCAGGCTGCGCTGGAACGTCAATACCGGCGTCGCGCTTCATTTGCTGCACCTCGTTCCACTTCTCCTCGGACATGGGCGATCCGTGCTTCTTGACAAACGCTTCAATAAGCCTTCCATGTTCTGCATAAAATTGCTCCCAACTGATACGGCCCGCAGCCGCCTCGTTGATCAGAGCCAAGCGTCTGGGTCTAACTTCCTGGTCGTATAGCGCCCGGTTCGCCATGCAGATGGCGTCAACGTCATACCGCTGGGATTTGAGCCTGGCCATAATCCGATCGAACTCCGCTTGCGGATCGGGAAAAAGCGGCTTCTCCGCCTCTCTTTGCGCCTGAAGTATTCGGCCATAGATGGTTTCGGGAAACCGCGCGACGATGTCATCGATACGCCTGTTCGTCTCTACCAGATCGAGCTTGAGGATCTGCACGGCTTGGGGTGGCATCACGCCTTTGTAGTGCAAGTAGAAGAGAACGCCTTGATCTCGATACACGTCCCACGCCTGCGCGTCTTCACCTTGCGGGGCGTTCACCCGGATGGAAGACGATTCCTCCAGCACCACATCCCCAATGTCATAGCGCACCACCACCTTGTATAGACCAGGTTTGTCGAACACCAGGCTTTCCTGCGCGTCTCCCGTCAATTCTGCATTATCCAATGACAAGAAGAGAGTGACGCTGATGTCATGACTCTGCTTCTCTTCCAGAACAACAGGCGGTCTCACCCCTGCAATTCTGTGTTTTCGCGTAAAACCTGCATCCTTGAGTTTCTCTCCCTCTGGTCCTGCCAGCAGTTCGAATGCGTCGATCGACCTCGACACGTAGAGCACTTGGTCCGAGACATTTCGCAGGGTCACACGCACCGGTAATGGCTCCCCCAGCACAATCTCGTCCTTGGCGAGTTCCATTGTCATCTGAAGAGGCGGGTCTTGGGCGTCGGCCCGCACCGGACAGGCTACAACGGGCGCGAGAGCCAGCGCAACAAGCCAGAAGCAGTTGAGTGGGGTACCGAGACAGGGCCGGCCCCTGAACATGGGTTCACTGCAGCAGCCGTGGGATGCGCTGGCGTTGATCGTGCGGCAGGTGGCGGCGGGCACGGCCCGTGGGCGATGCATGTAGGACCTCCCGGCGGAGACGATGCGGAACCATTGTACCCTCGGCGGCGGCGAGACAGGGACCAGCGATCAGGGATCAGCGGGCAAGCGCAGCGCCCCGCGACGACGTCTGCCGGGGCTTTGGCCCTCGTCCCTCGTCCCTCATCCCTCGTCCCTGCACCGGAAAAATCCCCGGCGAGGACTATGCGCCGCACCGGGCGGGGGTAGAATGAAGTGTTGCAGTGGACGGGGGGAGGGGCAGGGGTCAGGGAGCAGGGAACAGGGTCGGAAGGAAGAATGCAAAATGCAAAGGGCAAAATGGGGAGGGCACGGGAGGCGGGGTTCGGGGGTCGGGGGTCGGGGGTCGGAGGCGCATGGCAATGGGAGCGGATCACATGCGGTGGTGCATTTTTACATTCGACGTTCGGCATCCGGCGGCCGACATTTCGCCGAAAGAGCCCTGCCATGCTGGCAGGAGCATCGTGTGGTGAAGGTGAAAACCCAGTGATTCCGATTAGCCCCGGAAGCTGAGGCTACCCGATTCCTGTGGAAAACTTCCCGGGGGGGCGTTCCACGTGGGCGGCGTGGACGTGGTATTCTTGCCGGGCGCCTCGGCCGGTCAAGGCCGGGCCTGCAATTGAAACAAGGACGACCACGGATGGCAAAGAAGCATCAGAAGAAGGCGGCGGGCAAGAAGGTTGCGAAGAAGGCGGGGAAGAAGGGGCGGGCCAAGCCTGCGTTGCCGCCGGCGGCCAGGACCAAGCGGAAAGCCAAGCGGTCGGTGAAGGCGAACGATCATCGCCTGACGCTGGCGCACGTGACGCACGAGGCGGTGGAACAGCTCGGGGGCATCGGCACGGTGCTCGAGGGGCTGATGACCAGCGCGGTGTACCAAAAGCATGTTCGCCGCTCGATACTGGTCGGGCCGACGCAGGCGCACCTGGCGGTGTCGCCGGAGAAGCGACTGGGCGAGCAGGGCACGGTGCTGTACAGCTCGATCGACGGGATCGACGTGTTGGGGTTGGGGGGCAAGTTTCGGCCGGTCGAATGGGCGTTCAACGTGGCGATCGTGTACGGCAAGCGGCACTACGCCCCGCCGGGCACGGGCCTGACGGGCGAGGCCGAGGTGCTGCTCATTGATGTGTTCCGGGCCAATCCTGACCGGCTCAACGTGTTCAAGCTGCGGTTGTGGGAGACGTTCGGGATCGATTCGTCGAAGTACGAGAAGTCGTGGGACTTCGAGGAGTACGCCCGCCTGGCGGAGCCGGCGTATTACGCGCTGCTGGCGCTGCTCGACGAGGAGGAGCTGCCGTGCGTGCTGTTCAGCCACGAGTTCATGGGCATGCCCGCGGCGTTGCAGGCGATCCTGGACGGGCACAACGCGTTCCGCACGGTGTTTCACGCCCACGAGTGCTCGACGGCGCGGCGCATCGTCGAGGACCACCCCGGGCACGACACCATGTTCTACAACGTGCTCGACCAGGCGATGCCGCGGGGCCAGTTCGTCGAGGATGTGTTCGGCAAGCTCGACCACTTCCTGCGCCACGCGCTGGTGAGCCGGGCGCACCTGTGCGACGGGGTGATCGCGGTGGGCGACCGCACGCGCGATGAGCTGCGCTTTCTCAACCAGCCGTTTAGCGAGCACCCGATCGAGGTGGTGTACAACGGGCTGCCGGCCCACGACGTGACGCTCAAGGAGAAGCTGGCGGCGCGGAAGATGCTGCTGGACTATTCCACGGCACTGTTGGAGTGGACGCCCGACGTGCTGCTGACGCACGTGACGCGGCCGGTCATCAGCAAGGGTCTGTGGCGGGACATGAAGGTGTGCCATCACCTGGACGCGCAGCTCGGGGAGATCGGCAAGAAGGCGGTGCTGTACATTCTCACGACGGCCGGGGGCGTGCGGCGGCCGCAGGACGTGCGGAACATGGAGCAGAGCTACGGCTGGCCGCGCCAACACCGCGAGGGCTATCCCGACCTGGTCGGGCCGGAGGTCGATCTGCACCAGATGATCGAGCCGTTCAACAAGAGTCATCAGAATGTGCAGGTGGTGCTGGTGAATCAGTTCGGCTGGTCGCGCGACCGCATCGGATCGAGGCTGCCGGCGGGCATGCACATCGGGCACTTCCGCACGGCGACGGACGTCGAGTTCGGCATGGCGACGTATGAACCGTTCGGCATCAGCCCGCTCGAACCGCTGGGCGCGGGGGCGATCTGCGTCATCAGCAACGTGTGCGGCTGCGAGGGCTTCGTCGAGCACGTGACCCACCACAGGGACACGCCCAACGTGATCTGCGCCGACTTCACCTCGCCGGGCAAGGGCATGTCCATGGACGAACTCAAAGCCATGACGCGCTTGCAGCGCGACGCGATCGAGGAGCATGTGGCCGAGGCGGTGGCGACGCAGATCATGGTGCGCATGCCCTGGGACGACAAGGCCCGCCGCGAGTTCATCCAGCGCGGCCAGGCGCTGGTGGCGAAAATGGGCTGGGACAACGTGTTCGAGGAGGCGCTGCTGCCGATGCTGCGCCGGATCGTGAAGAAGCCCGGCAGCGACAACAACAAGTGAATCGGCGTCGGGCGATGCGCGTCAAGTGCGGGCTGCAGGCATCGGGACGGGTGTCTCACTAAAATCATCGCGTGGCCAAGCGTGTTCGCATCAGTCTCGCCAACAAATGCCAACTGCTGTTCGGCGGCGCGGTGCTGCTGATCCTGGTGGCGGCGCTGTCGGTGGGTTGGCTGCGGATGCGCACGCTGGTGCGGGAGGGTCAGGAGGCGACGGCGCGGAAGCTGGCGGAAGCGTGGCTGGAAGGCCGCATCGAGCTGGGCGCGGAGGTGACGGCGACCGAAGCGGGCGACAGCGCTGCGACGGCGCGGAGCCTGAGGCTGACGTTGATCGATGAGGCCGACTTCGCCGCGGCGGGCGAGCGCGACGAGTTCATCGCCAAGGCGGTGCATCGTCTGCGGACGCGCGGCAGCAGCGAATACAGCAAGGATCTGGCCGACGAGGACGGCGAGCCGGTGCTGCGCTATGTGCGGGCGATCCGCCAGTCGCACGTGCAGCGCACGAACGAGCCGGACGCCGACGGCGTGCCGCGTCCCGCCGCCGCCAACGACGCGGCTGACGCCGATCCCCTGCGACGCATCCTCGTGGTGGACCTGCGCGGCGAGCACGTGCGGCGACAGCTCATGCTCAACCGCATCTACGTCATCGCTGCGGGCCTGCTCGCCGGGCTGCTGGCCATCGGCACGTTCTGGTTCATCACCACGCGGCTGATCCTCTCGCCCGTGCGGCTGCTGCGCCGCTATGCCGAGCAGGTGTCCGAAGGCAACCTCAAGACGCGCAGCGACATCAACACCGGCGACGAGTTCGAGCAGCTTTCGGACATGTTCAACACCATGCTCGATCGCCTGGAGGAGAGCCACGACGACCTGTCGTCGGCCAAGAAGAGCCTGGACCTGCGGCTCAACGAGCTGGCGGAAACCAACGTCGCGCTGTTCGAGGCCAACAAGATCAAGGGCGAGTTCCTGGCCAACGTGTCGCACGAGCTGCGCACGCCGCTGAACTCGATCATCGGATTCGCCGAGGTGCTCGAGGACGCGCTGCCCGCCGACCCTCCGGCGGGCGTCGAGGCCGCGGCGGTGGACAAGCGCAAGCGCTATCTGCGCAACATCATCACGTCCAGCCGCCGACTGCTGGACCTGATCAACGACCTGCTGGACCTGGCGAAGATCGAGGCCGGCCGCATGGACCTGAACATCGGCGCCGTGAGCGTGGCCGACACGTGCGAGGGCCTGGTGAACCTGATGCGTCCGCAGGCCGAGAAACGCAACATCGAGATGGTGCTGCGGTCGAGACCGGGCATCCCGCTGTTGCGCACCGACGCGGGCCGACTGCAGCAAATCCTCTTCAACTTCCTGTCCAACGCGGTCAAGTTCTCGCCCGACGGCGGCTCGGTGCACGTCAGCGCCGACACCGTCCCTCCCATGCCCGCTCGTCGCAGCGAAGGCGACGGCTTCGAGCCCACCCACGTCAAGATCAGCGTCAAGGACACCGGCCCCGGCATCGACCCACGTGACCACGACCGCATCTTCGACAAGTTCACCCAGCTCGACCCCAGCGTCACCAAACAACACGGCGGCACCGGCCTGGGCCTGACCATCAGCCGCGACCTGGCCCGACTCCTGGGCGGCCGCATCGACCTCGACTCCGCCCCCGGCCAGGGCGCCACGTTCAGCCTCATCCTCCCCTTCGAACTCAAGCCGCAAACGGCGCCGCTGATGCCGGAGCTGGCCAAAGCCCATTGACGCTCAGCCGCAATCTGGCCCACAAGGTTCACCCCGTCCGCTCCACACGACGACGCAGCAGCAGCACACCTGCCGCCAGCAGCATGAGGCTTGACGGCTCGGGCACGGCAATAAACGCCTTCACGCCGGTGGTGCTCACAGTGACGCCATCGGCGTGCGTCACCAGTGCCGACAGGCCGTACACCCCCGCCCCCGGCAGCGTGACGTTGAATATCGCGTCGTTCTGCAGCGATCCCGTACCCGCAATCACCGCCAGACTCTGCGCGTAGTTGAACAGTTCCACCTTCGTCCAATCGGGAACCTGAGACGTATTGATACGCAGCGTCACGGTCAGCGGGTCGTCGAAACTCACCAGGTTGTCGTTGCTGTAGAACACCTCGGTGTTGCCGACCGATGACGGCGTGAACTGGAAATCCACGAGTTTGTCATACGAGGAGAACGCGCGATAGATGTGGGCCATGTTTTCATTCATCAACCAACTGGCCGAGGACTTGGTGCCGCTGTAATTCTGCCAGGAATCAATGTGCGTCAAACCCGTGGTCCACGTGGTGTTGTCTGCGAGCCAGCCCTGTTGTTCGCTAAGCGTGGCCAGCGTGACGCCGCTGGTGGCCGTGGGGGCCTGGTTGGCGGGATAGCGAAGGCGAATGGCCTCAGCCATGAACGGGAAGACGAGGTCGTTGGCGAGCTTGGAATGGCCGGTGTTCTCCTGCTCGACCCAGGCCCACAGCGCCGGTCGCGGGCGATTGTTGGTGAAGATGTTCCTGATGCTGTTGCGACGGGAGGTGGTGTCGTTCTCGCCGGCGATGAGAATGCCGGGCGTCATGAGGCCGGCATGACCACTGGGCGGGAAACCGCCGGTATAGAACTCGCCCTTGTTGGCGATGAAGGCAATGGTCTTCTCGGGATGGTGAAAGTTGAAGCCATAGGACATCTGACCACCGTTGGACAGCCCGATCGGAGCCCAAGGCGCGTGGACGAGTTCGGGATGACCGCTGACGGCAGCCAGATCGGCCAACTGCTGGTTCCACACGCTGATCTCGGTGGTGCCTCCAGAGAAGAAGCCCCAGCCGGATGTTCCGATAACGGCAAACCCATGCTCTTCGGCGAAACGTTGATTGCGCACGGCGCTGGTTTCGCTGAGCGAGCTTCCGCCGGCGCCGTTGCCGATGATGAGAATACCGCGAACGGTGGACAGGCTTTGGGGAACCCACATTCGGGTGAGGCGGCTGGAGTTGGGATCGTCCCAGTTGTAGGTCGTGCCTTGCGCCAGAACAGGCGTTGATGTGACCATGCCCACCATGATGAGACTCACCAGTCGGGCGAGCCGACGAAAGGCCGCGCACCACGCGAGTTCGCATTGCATCGGAAGACTCCTGAGTTGGCCTGAGGAACAAAAGACAAGGCGCGGAGAAAGCGTGGGGATCATCGGAGGGACGCGCAGATGACCCCCGCGCGGAAGGAGGCAATCCAGCACGCGGGCCTAGCGACGGCGGCGGACAAGCAGACCAACGGCACCTGCACCCAGTAGCGCTATCGACGTCGGCTCGGGAATAGCGTTGGCGGTCAACTTGATCGCGTTGATGTAAACGAAACTGTCCCCTGCCGCCGTGGAAGGCCCGAAGGCGAAGTCGATGACGATAGTGCCGGTTTCACTGGGCACGATATCCAGAGCCGAGATGGTGTTGCTCCCATTATGCGTGGTGGTCAGGTACTCCGGCAGGTTGGTAACACTCTCGCCGGTGACGGTGATGGATAGGTATCGTGCCGACAGGGTGAGATTGTTGTGCGCCCCGAGCATCTTGATGTCGTAGGTAGCATTGGGGTCCAGCCCCGTGAATGTGATGCCGCCGGTCACTTCGTTGGGGGGCTGGGCGTTGTTGCGCGCGAGGTAGAGCGAATCGTTGGCGCCCTGCCAGAACTCCATGCCGCTGCCCGCCGGCGCAGTGGGCCCGCTGGAATTGGTGCCTTTGAACTGATCGCTGACCGTTACGCCCAGGCCCGTGCTGTTGCCCGCGCTGTCCACCAGGTCGGCGATGCTGAAACCGCCTGTGGGCTGGACCGTGTTCCACGAATAGACGTGGCTTTCGTAGCCTGCCGGAGGAGCGCCGCCCTGGATCGCATTGGCACCCAGGTCGAGATAGACCACCGCAGCGTGCGCGGGCAACGCCAGCGCCAAGCCTGCACAGCCCAGCAGTCCGGACAGCATCCCCATTCTGTTCATGCGCATCGTTGACCTCCGTTCATGTAGAAGATGACCTGCCGCAACACACGGTGCGGTATCCGTTGAATCGAAGTCCACTGTCGCACGCGCCAGACTCTCCACAGACCTGCCGATACCCGGTTGCACGTGCGCCTTTCACGAGTCAACGTTTTTATATGTAGCCTCGAGATCCCCACGATGCCAGACACAAGTGCGCCACACTTCTACCGAAAATGCGTCACACCGCCCGGACCAGTGAGGTACTACAATTCAGCCATGAAGCCGGTGGTCAAGCACGTCTGGCTGGTTCTGATGCCCGGGCACATCCACGGCTGGGAGATTGTGCGCGGCATCTGCCGGTTCGCACGGCATCGCCGATGGGTGATTACATTCTGCGATCCGCGTAAACCCCCACGACAGGACTCGCTTCGCAAAGCAAAGATCGATGGCATGATAGGCCTGCTCAATCACCATCGGTATCTCGATGTGATCCGACAGCGGCGCCTGGCTGCCGTCAACATGACCCGCAATAGCCATGTCGGACGATTGCCTTGCGTCCTTGTGGACGATTATCAATGCGGACGTATGGCCGCCGAATACTTCCTGAGCCGCGGCTTCACCAATTTCGGCTACCTCCGGGCCGAGCCCATGGTGCCGATCCCGCGCAAAGTGCAACCGCATGCCAACTATACGTCGGAGCGCGAGCGTGGCTTCCGCCAGCGGCTGGAGCAAGCTGCAACTGACTTCTGCTACTTCCCACTGCGCGCCGGCGTCCTGACGCGCGCCAACGACGCCATGCACGGCAAACCCATCAAATCCTCCGATCTGCAATGGCTTCTCGATCTGCCTAAACCCATCGCCGTCTTCGCCGCCTACGACCCTGTCGCGTTCGATCTCGCCAACGAATGCCAGCTCGCGGGCGTTCGCATCCCCGAACAAGTGGCGATCCTGGGCGTTCACAACGGCCAGATTCTCTGCGAGACGGCCAACCCGCCCCTGTCAAGCATTGACACGGCCTCCGAACAGCGCGGCTACGTCGCCGCCCAGATGCTCGACGATCAGTTCAGCGGCCGGCGCGATCCGACGCGAACCGTCATCTTTCCTCCCGTGGGCGTGGTCTCTCGACTCTCCACCGATGTAATCGCCGCCAAGAACCCCATCGTTGCAGATGCCCTCCACTACATCCGTGACAACCTGGGCCAGGGCGTCAACGTCTCGCAGGTCATCGACCACCTGGGGGTTTCCCGCCGTCATCTTGAGCGTTGCTTTCAGGAGGTGCTGCAACGCTCCCCGCTGGACGAGATTCATCGCCTTCGCGTTGCTCTGGCCATGGACCTGCTGGCGAGCACCACACTGAGCATGGCCGAGGTGGCCATGCAATCGGGCTACGGTCGGCCCGATCGCATGTCCAAGGCCATCCGCGCGGCGACAGGCAAGACGCCGCTGGCCTGCCGCAGACTCTACAAGGATCGCTGAGCGGCGCCGTGCGTGTGCGCGGTCAGGGAATCCCGCGCACGATCGTCGGGCCGACCAGTCGGGTGAGCCAGACGGGCAGTTTCTGCCAGGTCTGGATGCGGCGGAGGTTGCGCGGGTGGGTGGGGCGCATGGCGCCGACGTCGCCGTGGCGGAC
Source organism: uncultured Phycisphaeraceae bacterium (assembly GCA_964518335.1). GTDB lineage: Bacteria > Planctomycetota > Phycisphaerae > Phycisphaerales > Phycisphaeraceae > CAZFDT01. The sequence continues at coordinate 87,924 of CAZFDT010000001.1, read as the reverse complement.
GTGGTACTGCCACGTGGTGGGCTCGGGGCGGGCGCCCCACTGCTTCTTGAACTTGAAGGTCCCCGAATCGACGCTGGAGCGGCCGAAGTCGAACTCGCGGCTGCCGCGCTGCACGGCCCGCTGCAGGAGCTGGTGGTACATCCACATGTTGGCGTTGCTGCTGTTGAACTGGCGCAGGCTGCTGGCCGAAGGCACGGTGGTCGTGGCGCAGTAGCCCTCTGCGGCGGCGTCGTGAACGAGCAGCGCCCCGGCGACCGGCCGGCCGTCGAGCGTCACCGCCGCCAGCTCGGCGCGCGGCGCCAGCGTGTCGAGAATGCACAAGAACAGCGAGCGCGGGTACACCGGCGTGCCCAGGTCGCGCATGTTCACCGCAAACACATCGTAAAACTCGTCGAGCAGCTCGCCCCCGCCCCACTGAACCTCGAACTTGGATCGCTCGGCCTTGCGCACGGCGTTGCGCACCTTGGGGCTGTAGCTTTCCCACAGGGCGTGGACCGCGTCGCCGTCACGGGCATGCTCGATCCCCGGCAGCGCCATGGCCATGCGGACCTTGTCGGCCTTCTTGACAAACAGCTTGGGATGGTCGCTGCCCCGGCCCTGGTGGCGCAGCTCCAGGTACTTGACGTCGTGCTGCTGCGCCAGTGTCACTGCAGCGTCGATGAGGGCGGCGGCGGTGTCGGCGTCGGGGGCCACCACGCCCGCGCGGTTGAGGTACGGCAGGCTCACGAGGAAGCGGCCGAACAGCCGGCTGGCGACCAGCGCCACCGGCAGGTAGCCGGCGATCTGCTGCGTCTGGTCGTCGCGCGCGATGAGGCAGAAGGTGCGATGGCCCAGCCCCTCGCGCAGCACGGTGAGCCAGCCGGGGTCGTGCTCGGGCGTGACGCCATGCTCGGCCGGGGCCTTCACGAGGAACGACCGCAGCGCGCGCTCGAAGGCGGGTTCGAGTTGTTCGACGATCTGGATCATGACACGCCCGCCGTCACGCGGCGACAGCCCGTGTTGCAGTGGCCCGCGGCGCCAGCATCCGCGCCGGCACACCGCCGACGCACGCCCCGGCGGGGACCGGATCCACCACCACGCTCCCGGCCGCGACAATCGCGTCCTCACCCACGTCGGCCATCACCACGGCCCCGGCGCCGACCCACGCCCCGCGACCGATCCGCACCGGCGAGAACGCCACCTCCTCCACGTCCGGCTGCGTGTGATGATGCCGCCCGCTGAGGACCTGCACCCGATCGGCGATCTTCACGTCATCGTCAATCCGCGCCCATCCGATAAGGCAGCGCTGACCGATGTACACCCGATCGCCCAGAGTCGCGGCGGTCTTGCTGAATGTGGTCAGGAAGCCCACGGTCGGGTCCTCGCCCACGCCGTCGAGCACGCGGCGGTAGAACGCGGCCCGAGTGGCGACGCCCCACGTGCCGGGGATCATGCCCATCCGCTGGGTCGCTTCGAGCAGGGCGTGGCGCTCGCCCAGGAGCCATCGCTCGGCGCGGTACAGCCACACGTAAGGCAGCGCGCGCAGCACGCCCAGCATGCGCCCGACGATTTTGAGCGATCCCACCATGGACACGCCGACACCTCCCGCCGCGAGTCATGCCGCGGACCGGGGAGATATCGACCGGGCCGCCGCCGCATGGCGAGCCTCGGCAGCGACGCGGGCTATCGGACGTGTGACGTGGTGGGCGAACAGTTCCGCCTTGGCCGACCAGGCCTCGCCGGGCAGTCGTCGCAGACGCGCATCGCGCTGATGGTCCGGCAGGCCCGTCGCCGCGCGCTGGCGGCAAACCTCGACGAACTGCGCCTGCGTCGTCACCACGTCGCAGCAGTCGGCCCAAGCCCGCGTGGCCGGCAGATCGCGCACGACCACCGGCCGCATGGCATCGGGCCAGCCCGTCGCCAGGTACTCCAGCAGCTTCAGCGGCTGCATCGCCCGCGTCACCGCCACGTCCGCGTAGGGCATCACCAGCACCGACGCCCGCATCGCCACGCCCGGAAGCTGCTCGAACGGAACCGCGCCGGTGAAGCGAAGGTGATCGGTCATCTGCCACCAGATCGCGCCGGGTTGGGCCGGGCCGACCAGCCACGCGGTGCCGAGGCTGGCTTCGCCCAGGGCCAGGCACCACTTCATGTCCAGTCGCGGATCGATGAGCCCGAAGAACATGAATCGCGGATGCACGTCGCCGAGGAACTTGCGGGGGTCGATCGTCGCCGCGCGGGCGTGCGACCAGTGGTCGAGGTCGATGCCGTGCGTGAGCGTGGTCGCGTCGTCGCGGCCCATCGCCGCCATGCGCTGCCGCAGATGCTCGGAGGCACAGAGGATCACGTCGGAGTCGAGCGCGAGCTGAAACTCCATCGCCGCCATGACGTGCCCGTCGAGCCCCGGCCACGCCGCCAGATTGTCCACGCAGTAGTACACCCACTGATCGATGCCCAGCCGCCGCGACTGACTGACCAGTCCCGCCGTAATCGGCAGCGTCGTGATCGCCACGCGCCGCCGCGCCAGACGCGGATAGACCGGCTCGGCGTCCTCGCGCCAACCCGGCCGGCTGGCGTAACGCTGCACCGCCTTGGCCATCTGCCACGTGTTGATCCGTCGCTGCAGATCGCTGCGAAACCCCGGGTACATCACGGGCGACACCACCACGACGTTCGCCGGCGTCGGCGCCGTCTCACGATCCAGCCCCGCCCACGAACGCAGCTTTCCCAGCACCCGCCTCGCATCGCCCTTGCTCCGCGTCGGCCGCCGCGTCCCGATCGTGTTCACCCACAACGTCGGATAACGCGCCTCCAACTGCCCCACCAGGTGCTGCATGCTCGACGGATGCCGACCCCAGTCGTCGGCGAAAACCACAAACGATGTCGCATGATCGCACACGGGCATGGTCAGGCTATATCGGCGCTGGGCCCCATCGGTTGTGCAGCATTTGTCCGAGTCATATCCTGACCCTCCACCATGACGACTCCCTCCCGACCCGTCACCCGCGTGCCCCACCTGCTTCACGGCGGCGATTACAACCCCGAGCAGTGGCCCCCCGAAATCTACCCTCACGTCTGGGACGAGGACGTTCGCCTGATGAAGCTGGCGGGGGTGAACGTCGTCAGCGTGGGCATCTTCAGTTGGGCGATGCTCGAGCCGCAGGAGGGTCGCTTCGAGTTCGACTGGTTCGATCGCGTGATGGACAAGCTCGCCGCGGCGGGGGTGAGCGTCAACCTCGCCACGCCCAGCGGCGCCAAGCCCAACTGGATGGCGGCCAGATATCCCGAGATTCGCCGCTGCAATCCCCAGGGCGTGCGCGACCCGCAGCAGGGCCGACACAACCACTGCTACACCTCCCCCGTGTACCGCGACAAGGTCACGATCATCAATACCAAACTCGCGGAGCACTTCCGGGGGCATCCAGCCCTGGTGATGTGGCACGTGTCCAACGAGTACAGCGGCGAGTGTCACTGCAACCTCTGCAAGGAAGCGTTTCGCGCCTGGCTCCGCGATCGCTACGGCTCGCTGGACGAACTCAACCACGCCTGGTGGAGCACGTTCTGGAGCCACCGCTACTCCGACTGGTCGCAGATCGACGCGATCGATCCGAGCGTGCACGGGCTGACGCTCGACTGGAAGCGCTTCGTCACGCACCAGACGGTCGATTTCTTCAAGCACGAGATCGCTCCGCTCAAACGGATCGCGCCCGGCGTGCCGGTGACGACCAACACGATGGGCACATACGCGGGGCTGGACTACTGGCGGTTCGTGCCGCACGTGGACGTGATGGCGTGGGATGCCTATCCCAACTGGCACGGGGAGTGGGAGCTGTGGAAGAGCGCCTGCTACCAGGGTTTTGTGGGCGACATGTACCGGGCGTTCATGCCCGATCGCCCGTGGATTCTGATGGAATCGACGCCCAGCCAGACGAACTGGCAGGCGGTGTCGCCCCTGAAGCGGCCGGGGCTGCACGAGCTGGCGAGCCTGCAGACGGTGGCGCACGGCAGCGACGGCGTGATGTATTTCCAGTGGCGCAAGAGCCGTGGCTCGTCGGAGAAGTTCCACGGCGCCGTGGTCGATCACCTGGGCACGGAGCACCACCGCGTCTTCCGCGAGGTCGCTGCACTTGGCCGGACGCTGGCCGGGCTCGACGACCTGGTGGGCCTGACCACGCCCGTCGAGGTCGGGCTGATCCTGGACTGGGAGAACCGCTGGGCGATCGACGTCGAGCAGGGCCCGCAGAATCGGCACAAGCAGTACGAGGACACCGTCGTGTGGGACTTCTACGCCCCGCTGTGGAAGCTCAACATCAGCATGGAGGTGATCGAGAGCCTTTGCGATTTCAGCAAGTACAAGCTGCTGATAGCGCCGATGCTCTACATGCTCAAGCCCGGCGTGGCGCAACGGCTGACGCGCTTCGTCGACGGCGGCGGCACGCTCATCACGACGTACTTCACCGGGCTGGTGAACGACACCGACCTGTGCTGGCTGGGCGGCTGGCCGGGCGACGGGCTGCGAACACTGCTGGGCCTATGGGTCGAGGAGATCGACGCCCTGCCCGAGCCGCGGCGGCAGAAGGTCACTGCAGCAGGCGACAACGCATTTGGCTTGCAGGGCGAGTACGAGGCCAGGCACTACGTCGACCTCGTCCACGCCGAGGGCGCCCAGACACTGGCGACCTTCGCCGGCGACTTCTACACCGGCCGGCCCGCCGTCACCCGCCACCGTGTCGGCCAAGGCCAGGCGATCCACATCGCCTCACGCCATGACGAGCGCTTCCAGGCCGACTTGCTGCGCGGCGTGGCGACGTCGCTGGGCCTGCGCCGCAACGTCCCCACCGACACGCCCCCCGGCGTGAGCGTGCAACGCCGCGGCAGCGGACCCGATGAGCACCTGTTCGTCATGAACTTCAACACCCAGCCGCACCGCATCGACCTGGGCGGCCCGCACCTCAACGCCGTCACGGGCGACAAGGTCGCCGCCGACGTGACCCTCCCGCCCCTGGCCGCCCTGATCCTCCGCCGCGCGTGACGCCTCGCACGGCCCGCGCACCCCGTGCCGGCTGCGACCGGGGCTGCAGATCATCTTGACCGGCGGCGGCGAGTATGCTAACATAAACCTAACTTTGTGGCCCGGCCCGCGGTGTTCGACGGTCGGCCTCGACGGCTGGGACTGTCCCTCATCAAGGCAGAAACGCCATGGCATACCTCGTTCTGAGCGTGGCAGCCGCACCCCCGTGTTCGGTGAGTGCGGATGAAGTGCGGATGGTCCGGCGTCACCGATCAGGGAGGCGTGACGATCTGGGCGCGGTTGCGCAGCCTGGGGATGATGACCTCCTGGGCCAGGATCTTGGCGCACGCGGCCACGGGGATGGCCAGGAGCATGCCCAGCACGCCCGCCAGGGCGGCGCCGATCATGACCGCCAGCAGGACGCTCAGGGGGTCGAGCGCGGTGGCCTTGCCCTGGACCAGGGGCTCGACGACCCAGCCGTCCAGCGCCTGGCCGATCAGGTACACCACCGAAGGCCAGACGAGGATGCCCCAGACATTGAACGCCGTCCCTTGCCCGCCGAGCTGATCGGCCCAGGTGAGCAGGATCGCCAGCGGCCAGCCGACGAACGCCGCGTAGGGAATGAGGTTGAGGAACCCGCAGCCCATGCCCAGCAGCAGCCAGTAGGGCACGCCGGCGATCCACCAGCCGATGCTCAGCACCGCGCCCAGCACCAGCGACTGCACCAGCCGCCCGCGGATAAACGCCGACAGCGTCCGGTCCATCTTCCCGATAATCTCGACGCTACGGTCATAGCTCGACTGCGGGATGAACTGCCTGAACCAGTCGATGACGCCTTGGAAGTGCCAGCAGAAGAAGAAGAAACAGATGGCGGTGAGAAAGATGAAGAGGATGAGGTAAGTCACGAAGCCCAGCACGCCGGTGACGAAGTCGAACCCGACGCCCAGGCCGCGGAGCAGGACCTCGCCCACCTGCTGCCAGGGGACGTCGGCGGGCTTCTGCTCCTGGGCCTGCACGGGCGGGGTGGGCAGCTCGGGCTCGTCCTCGGTGACGACGCCGTCGGTGGCGCTGGGCGGCGGCGGCTCGAGTTGCTTGTCCGTCTCTTTGCGAATGCGATGGATCAGGCCCTCCACGCGATTCTGCCATTGCTCGTAGTTGATGTTCATCCGCTCGGCGCCCTGGCGGAGGTAGCTGGGGGCGCTCTGGATGAGCTGGCGCGTCTGGCCGACCAGCGGCGGGATCGTCACCAGCGCGACGTTGGCGGTGATCAGCAGGACGACGACGAACACCGCCGTCACGCCCAGCCACCGGGGCCAGCCCCACCGCCGTTGCATCCACGTGATCAGCGGGTTGAACACGTACGCCAGCGCCAGCGCCACGCACACCGGCACGAGAATGCTCCGCGCCAGGTACATCAGCGCCAGCAGCAGCACGAAACCGCCGAGCCACAGCAGGTCGCGCACCCACGTGAACTCCCACAGATGACGCTCGCCCACGCGCCGGGGCGGCGGTTCGGCCGGCGGCGCCTCCAGGGGCTTGGACGATGATGGCAGCTCAGACATCCCGGCGGCTCCATGTGCGAGTGCTCACAGGCTCGCCGCGCCGACCCCATCCGTCAAGTCTCCCGGCCGCGTCGCCACCTCGGACGACCACCAATAAGGCCGCGGATGCGATCCGCGGCCGAGTGCGAAGGGGTGTCGAGCCGCCCCCCTCATTCGACGACCAGGCGGCTGTCGACGGGAACGGCATGCGTGATGTTGAAGTAGTTGGGGCTGGTGCGATGAACGACCTCGTGCATCTTGGCGAACTGCTCGGGCGTGCCGTCGCCGGCGATGCGGACGGTCTGCTGCAGTTTTTCATAGCCCGGCGGCACGGCGGGGTCGATGCCCAGGAACCCGCGCAGGTCGATGTCGCCGGTGGTTTCGACTTCGAGCCGGGTGAGCGTGACGCCCATGACGCTGGCGACGGCGGCGTAGCCGACCATCATGCAGGCGTTCATGGCCGAGAGCAGGTACTCCTGGGGATTGGCGTACTGATTGGTGCCCGTGAGCTCGCAGGGCTCGTCGATGCGGATGACGAAGTTGCGATCGACGTGCTGGCCACCGATCGAAAAGCCGTTGACGAAGTGGTCGCTGCGGGTGCCGCCGCGCCAGCGGCTGGTGATTTTCCACTGGGTTTGGGCTTTGTCGGGATCGGCCTTGATGGCGTCGATGGCGCCGCGGAGGGCCTGGACATCGATGCCGTTGATGAGGGTGTGTTCCGATGCTGTTGCTGTTGCAGTTGCCGTTGCCGTTGCCGTTGCCATGATGCGGTTCCTTTCGTGGTGGATGCGTCGGCCGGAGAACCATTCGCCAGCCACGCACGATTAGACGCCGCATCGGCGGTTTCGGATAGAGCACTCCAGGTACACCGGGGGTTGACTTGAGGTACACACACAGCGAGGATGCTGCCGTGGGGATCGTTCAGCGCGACAAGCCGGTGACCGAGCTGTTCGGCGTGCGGGTCAAGCCCAAGAACGCGCGCGATCGGCTCATCAACACGGCGATCGACCTGTGCTACATCCGCGGGTTCAACGCCGTGGGCCTGGACCAGATCATCGCCGCCACCGGCGTGACCAAGACCACGTTCTACAAGCACTTCGAGAGCAAGGACCACCTGCTCATCGAGGCGATCAAGACGCGCGACCAATGGGAAAGCCGGGCGTGGCAGCGCGCGGTCAAGCGCCTGGCGGGCGACGATCCGCGGGCGCAACTGCTGGGCGTGTTCGACGTGCTGGACGTGTGGTTCAACAGCCCGGAGTTCGGCGGTTGCCTGTTCATCAACGCTGCCGCGGAGTTTCCCAACCCCAGCGACCCGGTGCATCAGGTCGCCGCCGAGCACAAGCGAGCCACACGCGACTGGTTCCGCGCCATGGCGAAGAAGGCCGGCGCCGCCGATCCCGATGTGTTCGCCGATCTTTTCACGGCGATGTTCGAGGGCGTGCTGATCATGCGTCACGTCCACGGCCGCGACGACGCGGCGCGGCTGGCGCGGCCGATGGTCGAAAAGCTCCTGACCGAGCATATCCCGGCAAAGGAGGCGGATGCGGCGTAACATGCCGACCCGATCCCCTTGGAGCGACCCCCATGGACGCAGCATTCCTCAAGCAGAAGCACGACGCGGGCCTGGACTACGACGCTTACGTGGCCACGGGCAAGCCCGAGCAGCAGGCGTCGTGGCGCAAGATGTACGATCAGTTGCAGTTGACCGATGAGCAGCGATCGCTCGTCGGCGGGTTCACGCGACGGATGAACGTGATCGCGGTGTCGGGCATCTGGTGCGGCGACTGCGTGCGGCAGGGGCCGATGTTCCAGAAGATCGCCGAGGCGTCGGGCGGCCGGATCGTGCTCAAGTGGGTGGATCGCGACGAGCACATGGACCTGCAGGAACGGGTGAAGGTCAACGCGGGCAACCGCGTGCCGGTGGTGGTGTTCTGCGCGGAGGATCACGAGCTGGTGGGCTGGTACGGGGACAAGCCGCTGAGCCGCTACCGTGCGGTGGCGGCCAAGGCGCTGGGCGCGAACTGCCCGCTGCCGGGCGCGCCGGTGCCCACGCACGAGCTCAAGGCCGAGCTGGCCGACTGGGTCAACGAATTCGAGCGCGTGCATCTGATTCTGCGGCTATCCGCGCGGCTGCGCCAGAAGCACGGCGACTGACGGCTGAGATCGCGGCCGTGCGAATGCCGCGCTGATTTTCATTGGTGGCGACGCGACGACACGATATAATCGGGGTGACAAGTGAAGAAGACTCCCGTACTGCCGGGTCGCAGCGGTGTCAGATATTTGCTCCAACCTATGAAACCCCAAAGGGAGCGTGAACGGGCGCGATGGCCAAGCCTCCTCTGAGTGGAAGGCCGGGACGACCTGAATATCGCACCCACGTTAGTTTGGGGTTGGAGCAAATCCACCGTCCGGCCCGGCAGCGCGAGACTGTATCTTCACGCAGACGGCTCACCGACAGGTGAGCCGTTTTTTTGCGCCCCGATCAGCGACACTGGATACGGCTACCATATTTCCATGGCCACCGACACCGACAAGAAAGCACGCCTGGCCGACCTGGTCGATCGCCTCGTCGCCAGCTACAAGGCCGACGAACGCACCCAGCACCTGGACTCGACGTTCCTGCCCAATCGCGCCGCCACGATCGAGACGGTCGAACTCCTCCGACGCCTGATGTTCCCAGGCTTCTTCGACCGTCAGCGGCTGACCAGCGACACCATCCAGTATCACGCCGGTGAGCTGCTCCACCAGGTGCGCGAGCAGTTGTACGAGCAGATCCGTCAGGCGCTGCGCTACGAGGAGAACCGGCTGGGCCCGGGCAACGGCGACACCTGCGATGACTGCGATGCCAAGGCCGAGGCCGTCACCATGACTTTCCTCGACCGCCTGCCCGAGTTGCGGCGGTTGCTGGCCCTCGACGTGCAGGCCGCGTTCGACGGCGACCCCGCGGCCCACAGCACCGACGAGACGATCTTCTGCTATCCCGGCGTCGATGCCGTGTTCATCTATCGCATCGCCCACGAGCTGCAGACGCTGGGCGTGCCGCTGTTGCCGCGCATGATGAGCGAGTACGCCCACAACGAGACGGGCATCGACATCCATCCCGGCGCGACCATCGGCGAGTCGTTCTTCATCGACCATGGCACGGGCGTGGTCATCGGCGAAACCAGCCACATCGGCCACCGCGTCAAGATCTACCAGGGCGTCACCCTCGGCGCCCTGTCCACCAAGGGCGGCCAACAGTGGCGCGGCATGAAACGACACCCCACCCTCGAAGACGACGTCACCATCTACGGCGGGGCCATCATTCTCGGCGGAACCGTCACCATCGGCCAAGGCTCGACCATCGGCGGCTCGGTCTTCCTCACCCACAGCGTCCCGCCCCACCACACCGTGACCATGAAGCAGCGCGAGCTCGAGATCAAGCCGATGAAGAAACGAAAAAAGACCGGGGATGACGCGGCGTTCGCCAACTACGACATTTGAGTTTGGTGGCGCGGACCCACGACCGACGGGCACTTCCCACGCTCCTCGCTCCTCGCTCCTCCTCGACCCTATCATTGTCCATGGCCGACGCGCTGGCCATCAACTGGTCGAAGCCGATCCCGCTGTTTCCCCTGCAGGACTGCGTACTGTTGCCACATGCGACGGTGCCGTTGCACGTGTTCGAGCCGCGGTATCGGGCGATGATGGCGGACGTGCTCGATGGGGCGGGCCTGATCGCCATGGCGACGTTTGACGGGGAGGACTGGCGTGCCGACTACGAGGGCAAGCCGCCGATCCGGCCGTGCGTGTGCGTGGGCCTGGTGGTGCGGCACGAGAAGCTGGCCGACGGCCGCTACAACCTGCTGTTGCAGGGCATGGCCCGCGCCCGGGTGCGACAGGAAATACCGCACAACCCCTACCGCATCGCCCTGCTCAAAGCCACCGAAAAGAATCGGGCGATGGAGATCGATCTGGACGAGTCACGGCAGACGATCGAAAGCCTGCTGGCCGATCCCGCGCTGACACAGCTCGAAAGCGTCAGCGCAGTGCAGAACTGGCTGAGCAAGGAGATTCCCACGGTGGTGATGATCGACCTCGTGATTCTTACGTGCTGCAGTGACCGGGAATGCCGCTACGCCATGCTCGCCGAGCCGGATGTGGCGGCAAGGGCGCGATGGCTGGTCAAAATGCTGCGTCGTCAACGCCAGCGGCTGGTGGAGCAGGAGGTGAACCTGCCGCCGCGGACCGACGATGGGCTTGGGCTGAATTGACCTTACCATGGGGGACATGACGATCGCTTCGCCTGCTGACACCGCGTTGATTGTGGGCTGCGGCTACCTGGGCCGTGTCCTGGCGCGCGAGTTGATCGACGAGGGCGTGCGGGTGTACGGCACGACACGCTCGACGCAGCACGCCGAGCGGTTGTTTGCCATGGGGGTGCGCCCGATGCTGCTGCAGGTGACGCAGCCGGTGACGTACGCCTCGCTGCGGCCGGCGCTGGAGTCGGCGTCCTTGGACGTGTATTACCTGGTGCCGCCGGGTCGGAGCGATGCGGGCCCGACGCCGCGACAGGTGATCCTCGGCGGCATCGCGCACATGGTCAAGGCCCTGCGTCGTGCCCACGTGCGCAAGGCGATCCTCACCTCCTCGACCGCGGTGTACGGCCAAGCCGGCAACGACGCCGTCACCGCCGACACCGCCGCCGCACCCACACACGAACGCGCGCAACTGCTGGCCCAGGGCGAGCAACTCTGGCTCGACGCCGGCCCCGCGTATCACGTCGTGCGCCTGGCGGGACTCTACGGCCCCGGCCGCGTCATCGGACGCGACATGCTCCTCCAGGCCGCGCCGCTCGTGGGCGATCCGCAGGCGTGGCTCAATCTCATCCACGTCGACGACGCCGCCGACCTGCTCTATGACGTGATCTCCTCGCCGCAGGCGGGCCGCATCGAGCTGGGCTGCGACGACCATCCGTCGCCCCGCATCGACTATTACCGCCGCCTGGCGGCGATGATCGGCGCGCCCGAGCCCATCGTGCTCGACGACGCGACGGCGGCGGCGACATTCGGACTCGACATCCGACGCCTGCGCCAGTCAGCCAACAAGCGGTGCGACAACGGCCCAACGTGCGCCCGCACGGGGTGGCGCCCGCGTTTTGCGTCCTATCGCGAGGGGCTCGAGCACGCCCTGGCCTGATCACGGCTGGCGGCCACCAGATTGTGCTACGATTCGAGCGGCATGGATGCGACCTCCACCCCCATCGACACGGACCCGTTGCTGGCCGACCTCACCGACCCGCAGCGCGAGGCGGTCATGCACGTGGACGGCCCGCTGCTGGTGCTCGCCGGCGCCGGGTCGGGCAAGACGCGCGTCATCACCCGCCGCGTGGCTCACCTGGTGCTGCGCGTCGGCCTGGCGCCGTGGCACATCCTGGCGATCACCTTCACCAACAAGGCCGCCGGGGAAATGAAGCAGCGCATCGGGCAACTGCTCAGCGAGAAGCAGACGCGGGCGGTGACGGTGTGTACGTTCCACAGCCTGTGCGCGCGGATCATCCGGGAGCACGCCGATCTGGCCGGTCTGACGCCGGGCTTTTCGATCTACGACACCGCCGACCAGCAGCGGGCGATGAAGCAGGCCCTCGAATCGCTGGAGATCAGCACGACACACTTCCCGCCGGCGAAGGTGCTCCACGCCATCAGCCAGGCCAAGAACGAGCTGCTATCGCCCGAGGAGTTCGCCAGGTCCGTGGGCGATTTCTACAGCCGCAACGTCGCCAAGATCTACAAGAAATACCAGGATATCCTCGACCGCAACAACGCCGTGGATTTCGACGACCTGCTGCGGTTGACCGTGCAGTTGCTCAAGAAGCGGCCGGAGGTTCTCGACAAGCTTCGCGGGCGGTGGCAGTACCTGCTCATCGACGAGTACCAGGACACCAACCACGCCCAGTTCATGATCGCCAACGTGCTGGCGCCCGGCGGCGGGCTGCAGGACAACATCTGCGCCACGGGCGATCCCGACCAATCGATCTACGGCTGGCGCGGCGCCAACATCCGCAACATCCTCGAGTTCGAGAAGCACTACCCCAACGCGAGCGTCGTGAGGCTGGAGCAGAACTACCGCTCGACGCCACAGATCCTCGCCGTCGCCGACAAGCTGATCCAAAACAACCGCCAGCGCAAGCACAAGTCGCTGTGGACGCACAATCCGGCAGGCGATCCCGTGCGGATCGTCACCACCAGCGACGAGCGACACGAGGCGCAATGGGTCATGGACAAGTTCCGCACCCTGCGCGACGAGCAGGAGCTGTCGTGGGGTGACATGGCCGTGTTCTACCGCATCAACTCACTGTCGCGCGTGATGGAGGAGACGTTGCGCGACGCGGGGATTCCCTACCAGATCGCGCGGGGCACGGCGTTCTACGACCGCAAGGAAATCAAGGACGCCGTGGCATACCTGCGCGCCATTGCCAACCCCGCCGACGAGGTGAATCTGTCGCGCATCATCAATACGCCGGCCCGGGGCATCAGCGACAACACGGTCAAGACGTTGCAGGCCTATGGCTTGGCGCACAACCTGACGCTCAAAGACGTGCTCAAGACCCCGCTGGCGGTGCCCGGCCTCAACACCCGCGCCGTCAATGCCGTGGGCACGTTCGCCAACCAGCTCGATCGCTGGCGCGGCGTCGCCGGCATCGTCGAGGGCGCCGCCGATAGCGAGCACGTCCTGTCCTTGCGCGCCTTCGTCGAGATGATCATCCGCGAGTCGGGCCTGCACGAACTGCACGCCAACGATAAGAGCGATCCCGACCAGGAGCGCCTGGCCAACCTCGGCGAACTGGTCAGCAGCGCCCAGCAGTTCGAGGACGACATCGACGCCGAGATGAGCGAGCAGGGCGAGCAGGCGTCGATCGCGCACAAGCTCGACTCGCTGCTGGAGCGTATCGCGCTGGTCAGCGACGTGGACTCGGTGGATCAGAACGAGGGCGCCGTCACGCTGATGACGCTGCACGCGGCCAAGGGGCTGGAGTTCCCCGTGGTGGCGATGATCGGCGTCGAGGAGAATCTGCTGCCGCATCACCGGGCGCAGGAGAGCATGAGCGAGCTGGAGGAGGAGCGGCGGCTGTGCTTCGTGGGCATCACGCGGGCGATGAAGCACCTGTTCATCACGCACGCCAAGTGGCGCACCGTTTTCGGGCGCACGGAGGCGACGATCGCCAGCCGCTTCTTCGGCGAGATGCCGCGCGACGCCATCGAGCTGCTCGATGAGGCGTCGGCGAGCTGGGACCGCGACATCGAGCCCGATCCCGTCGAGAGCCGGCTGCAGCGCGACGAGGCCCGCCGCGCCGCCGGCGAATACGCCCCCGGCACGCTGGTGCGGCACCCGCAGTTCGGCCTGGGCCGCATCCTCCAGGTCCAGCCCACCGGCACGAGCACCCGCGCCCGCATCGAGTTCAACACCGCCGGCATCAAGACCCTCGTGCTGCAGTACGCCAACCTGCAGCGCATCGAGCGATAGCGGCGTCAGTCGCGGGTAAGATCAGGCTCATCATGCCCAGCACGCGCATCAAGATCTGCGGCATCACGACACCCGAGACAGCGCTGGCCGCGGCGCTGGCCGGCGCCGACGCGATCGGCCTGGTCTTCGTCGCCGGTTCACCCCGGCAGGTTACACTCGAGGCGGCTCGCGACATCGTCGCCGCGCTGCCGGCGTTCGTCGAGCCCGTGGGGCTGTTCGTCGATGAAGATGTCGATGCCGTCCGCCGCACCGCCGACGCACTGCGCTTGCGCACGGTGCAACTGCACGGCAGTGAATCGCCGCGCGACGTGAGTCAGCTCACGCCGCTGCGCGTGCTCAAGTCGATCGCCTTCGAGTCGCGGCACGTCAGCGAAGGCCTGGCGACGTGGCGCGAGGTGCCTAACGTGGCGGGCGTGCTGTTTGACACTCCGCCGCCGTCGCCCGACACCGTCGCCGCCGAACGTGGCGGGACCGGCCGACGATTCGACTGGGACGCCCTGGCGCGGCTGGTTCACGCCGGTCTCCTGCGCCACGCCCCGCCGTTCATCCTGGCCGGGGGCCTGACGCCAGCCAACGTCGCCGACGCCATTGGCAAGCTGCGGCCGTATGCAGTGGATGTGTCCAGCGGCGTCGAGTCGTCGCGTGGGGTCAAGGACACGGCCCTCATCCGCGCCTTCTGCAAAACCGTGCGCCACGCCGACACCGCGATCGCGCCGTCCCCATCGGCGTAACCGCGACCGCCGCATTCCAAACACAATCCTATCTGGTATGATATAGGGACGCCACGCATCCTTGGGAGCGGCGCCTTGACCGACCCTCCCGCCCATAGCGCCAACGCTTCTCCGGGGACGGTCGTCGATTTATCGCCCGAGCTGGCGATCATCGTCCGGCGATGGTCGCGGCGCCGGGGCAATCTCATCATGGTGCTGCACGATGTTCAGGGCCATCACGGCTACGTGCCATGGGACGTGGCCAAGGAGGTGGCGCGGGTCATGCACGTGCCCCTGGCGCGCATCTTCGAGGTGCTGACGTTCTATCACTACTTCAAGCTGCGGCCGCCCGGCCGATTCATCACCAGCGTCTGCCAGGGCACCGCCTGTCATCTCAAGGGTGGCGGCGAGGTCTATGACGCGTTCCGACAGGCGCTGGGCGTCGGCGAGGGACAGACGACAGCAGATGGGCAGTTTCATCTGCAGACGGTGCGCTGCCTGGGCTGCTGCGGCCTGGCGCCGGTGGTGATGATCAACGGTCGGGTACACGTGCGTTGCACTGCGGCGACTGTGTCGTCCCTGATCGCCGACTGTCGCGGGGAGGCGGCGACGGCGGTGCAAGAGACGTGAAGGCGGTGTGTCATGGCGAGGTTGACCCCGCAGACGCTGGATCAGATGCGAGCGGCATGCGCCAGACCGCGACAGTGGATCAAGGTCGGGCTGAGCACGTCGGGTCGTGCCGCCGGCGCCCAGGCGGTGTTCGACGCGCTGCGTCAGGGGGTTGCCGATCGGGGGCTGGATGTGCCGGTCCTGCGTACGGGCTGTGCCGGCAACTGCAGCGACGAGCCGCTGGTCGAGATGGAGGTCGAAGGCGTGCCGCGGACGATGTACGGCCACGTGGACGCCGGGATTGCCCAGTGGCTGCTGGACTCGCACGTGCAGGCGCGGCGGATCGCGGACAAACACAAGGTGCGAGGTTTCAGCGAGCTGGTGCGGCCGGAGGACGACCCCCCCGCCAAGAACGAGCGGGGCGACACCCTGCACCGCCAATACCGCATCGTGCTGCGCAACTGCGGGGTGATCGATCCCCAGAGCATTGGCGATTACATCGCCGCAGATGGATATCAGGCCCTGAGCCGGTGCCTCACGCACTATTCACCGGAACAGGTGATTGAGCAGATCGAGGCCAGCGGCCTGCGGGGCCGGGGCGGTGCGGGGTTCCCGACCGGGACCAAGTGGCGTCTGACGCGCGAGACGCCCGGCGAAGAGAAGTGGGTCATCTGCAACGGCGACGAAGGCGACCCCGGCGCGTACATGGATCGCTGCGTTCTCGAGGACGACCCCCACGCAGTGATCGAGGGGCTGGCCATCGCCGCCTATGCCCAGGGCGCATCGCACGGGTTTTTCTACATCCGGGCCGAGTATCCGCTGGCCGTGCAGCGCATCGGGCACGCCCTGGCGCAGGCGCGCCGGCTGGGTTTGCTCGGCCGCAACATCCTGGGCAGCACGTTCAGCCTCGACCTGGAGGTGCGCCTCGGCGCCGGGGCGTTTGTCTGCGGCGAGGAGACCGCGCTGATCGCGTCGATCGAGGGCCGCCGCGGCACGCCGCGACCGCGACCGCCCTACCCGTCGCAGCGCGGCCTCTTCGATTGCCCGACCACCATCAACAATGTCGAGACGCTGGCCAATGTGCCTCGGATTATCCTCAAGGGCGCGGCATGGTTCGGCGGCATCGGCACCGACGGCTCGACGGGCACGAAGGTCTTTGCCGTGTCCGGCCACGTGGCGCGCGGCGGATTGATCGAGGTCCCCATGGGCACGACGCTGCGCGAGATCGTCGAGCACATGTGCGGCGGCAGCGCCTCGGGCCGACCGGTCAAAGCTGTGCAGACCGGCGGACCGTCCGGCGGCGTCATCCCCGCCGCCTGCTTCGATACGCCCGTGAGCTACGAGCACCTTCGCGAGCTGGGCTCGATCATGGGCTCGGGTGGGCTCATCGTCATGGACGAGAGCGACTCGATGGTCGAGCTGGCCCGCTTCTACCTGGGCTTCTGCGTCGCCGAGTCGTGCGGCAAGTGTGCGCCGTGCCGTATCGGCGGCAAGCAGATGCTGCACATCCTCGACAAGCTCGTCGCCGGTCGGGGCACGCGGTCGGATCTGGCGGCGCTGCAGCGCGTCGGCCACGCCATGCAGGCGGCGTCGCTTTGCGCCCTGGGCCAGACGGCGCCCAACCCGGTGCTTTCGACGCTGCGCAGTTTCGCCGACGAATACGCGGCACTCGTCGATGGTGGAAAGGCAGGTCGCCCATGATGCGGATGCCGAGGGTCAGCGCCACAATCGACGGACACGCGCTGTCCGTGCCCTCGGGCACGACGATTGCTCAGGCTGCCGAGCAGGTTCACGTGCGCGTGCCGCAGTTGTGCAAGCACCCCGATCTGCCGCCGACCGGCGCGTGCGGGCTGTGCATCGTCAAGGTGCAGGGCTCGACGCGCAAGCCCCGCGCCTGCTGCACGCCCGTCGAGGACGGCATGGTGATTCACACGCAGGACCCCGAACTGGTGCAGGTCCGCCGCACCGTGATCGAGCTGATCCTGTCGCGTCACCCGGCCGAGTGCCTGTCGTGCGGGCGCAACCTGACGTGCGAACTGCAGCGCATCGCCGCCGAGTTCAACATCGTGCATCAGACGCTCGATCCGATCGTGCCCGAGTCGAAGCTCGACACGTCCACGGGCACGATCGTGCTGGACCCGCGCAAGTGCATCACCTGCGGGCGATGCCTGGAGGTGTGCCAGAACGTGCAGAACGTGTGGGCGCTGTCGTTTCTCGATCGCGGGTTCGGCACGCACATCAGCCCGGCGGGCGGCATCCCGCTGGCCCAGTCGCCCTGCGTCGGATGCGGTCAGTGCGCCGCCCACTGTCCCACCGGCGCCATCCGCGAGTTCGACCAGACGGCCGAGGTCTGGGACCACCTGCGCGATCCGGCGGCATTCTGCATCGCTCAGATCGCTCCCTCCGTCCGCGTCGCCCTGGGCGAGGCCTTCGGCTTCCCGCCCGGCACGCTGCTCACCGGCAAGATCTACCACGCCCTGCGACGCCTGGGCTTCCGCGCCGTGTTCGACACCAACTTCGGCGCCGACGTCACCGTCGTCGAAGAGGGCCACGAGCTGGCCCAGCGCCTGCTCACCGGCCAGGGCGTGCTGCCCCTGATCACCTCCTGCTGCCCCTCGTGGATCGACTACCTCGAAAAGTACTACGGCGATCTCATCGACTGCTTCTCCACGGTCAAGAGCCCGCACGCCATCGTCGGCGTGCTCGCCAAGACCTACTTCGCCCGGCAGGCAGGCATCGACCCGGCAAGCATCTACGGCGTGTCGGTCATGCCGTGCACCGCCAAGAAATACGAGATCCAGCGCTCGCGGGACATGTTCGCCTCCGGCCGACAGGACGTGGACTGTGTGCTCACCACGCGCGAGTTCGCCCGGATGCTCAAGCAGTCGGGCGTCGATTTCGCCGGCCTCGATGACGCCGAAGCGGACGACGTGCTGGGCGACTACTCGGGCGCGGGCACAATTTTCGGCGTCACCGGCGGCGTGATGGAGGCGGCCCTGCGCACCGCGCACTGGGTCATCACCGGGCGCGACCTCCCCGGCGACGCGCTGGAGTTCCAGCCGGTGCGCGGCCTGCGCGGCGTCAAACAGGCGAGCGTGCCCATCGACGGGCATGTGCTGCAGTTGGCCGTCGCCCACGGCCTGGGCCACGTCGCCAGCGTCCTCGATCGCGTTCGCGCCGCACGCCAGGCCGGTCACGACCCGCCTTTTCACTTCATCGAGGTCATGGCCTGCCCCGGTGGCTGCGTCGGCGGCGGTGGCCAACCCTACGGCATCACCGATGCCATCCGCGCCCAGCGCGCCGCCGGGCTCTACCGCGACGACCGCGCCCGGTCTCACCGTTGCGCCCACCACAACGCCCACGTCCACACACTCTATGACCGCTTCCCGGGCAAGCCCCTGGGCCCGGAGGCGCATCGCCTCCTGCACACGTCCTACACCCCCCGGCCACTTTACCAGCGCTGAACGACCGGCCATCTGCAACGACTGGGCAAACCCTGTGTGTCTCTTTTGCCTGATTGCGCGCTGGCCCGTATCGGACCTGAATCGTAGCTTTGTCGCGGACACGCACTTGTGAGGCATTTCAAGGGTCGAACGATGAATCGGACCGTCAAACAACTTTTGGGCGCCTTGGCGCTGGCGGGCGTGGCCGGACCCATCTCCGCTGCCCAGGCCGACGACTCCATCCAACTCACGGGCGTCATCCGCGACTTCAAGGTCAGCCACCCCGACATGGAGTACGCCACGAAGAACTTCGGCGTGCGCACCGGGTTGGTGCTGTCCACGCTGGGCGAGGACGGCAAGCCTGTGCTCAACACCGGCACCAACTACAACCTGGGCATGATCGCCGGACCCACGTCCTTCAACCAGTGGTTCCGCGACGTGCCGGATGTCAACATCACCATCCCCTACACGATCACGCTGACCAAGAGCAACCCGCTCAAGCCGCACGTCTATATCTTCGCCATCGAGAAGCCCCAATACTTCTTCCCGATCGACGGCCTGGGTTGGAACGACAAGGCCAAGGACGCCAACGGCAACTGGCGCAACTTCTACTTCACCTACGAGATTCACACCGAGTTCACCTACACACCGATGAGCGAGCGCAGCTACCCGCTGGAGTTCAAGTTCACCGGCGACGACGACGTGTGGGTGTTCATCAACGGCAAGCTCGCGGTGGACATCGGCGGCGTGCACGGCCAGACGAGCAAGGCCGTGGACCTCGACACCAAGGCCGCCGAACTGGGCCTGGTCGAAGGCGGCAACTACAAGCTCGACTTCTTCTTCGCCGAGCGCCACACAACCGAGTCGAACTTCCGCATCGAGACCACGCTCACGCTCAAGGAAGTTGCCCCGACCACCGTCAGCCCGCTGTATGACTGAGTCGCAGTCACCCATAGCCCAACACTCTGGAAGCCCGCGGATCATGAACCGCGGGCTTCCTTGTTGTGGGCCGCGGCGGCAGACACCAGGTCGTGGATGTATGCCAGCTTCGTCGTGACCGCCGGTGGAATCAGCCGCGCCAGCCAGTCCTGCAGGCCCATGCTGCGGTTGAGTTCGTTCATGCGCGTGCCCAGGTCGATGTAGTCGGCGACCATGCGCCGCAGGTCGCGCTGCAGATAGCCCGGCAGGCCGATCCCGCAGTGGTGGGCCGTGTCCAGCGCCGAGTGCATGTCCAAGTACAGGGCGAACGTCTCGGCGAAATCCTCCCAGGGGTGCATGGCGGCGTACATCGTGGCGAAGCGCGTCGGCCAGTCGGCGGGGGCGCCGCCGTTGTAGTACGCCGCTTTGGCCGCCTCGTAACCCGGATCGCGATGGTCGCCGAAGACCGCGCTGCAGTGATCCTCGTCGCGACCCCGCACCAGCACGTCCCAGAAATAGTGCCCCGCCTCGTGCCGGAAGTGGCCCAGCAGCGTGCGATAGCGCTCGCCCAGACTCACGCGCGCCTGCTCGCGCTGCACGTCGTCCGCCTCGCTGATATTGATCGTGATCACGCCATGGAGGTGGCCCGTGAAGAAGCGCTCGCTTTCGTCAGGGTTGCCCCACCCGCGTTGGGCGTGCTCGACATCGGCCTTGAACTCGAACCGCAGCTTCGGCTCGATCGCGTTGTCCGCCCGCCCCACCTCCAGCCCCACCAGCTCCAGCCCGTACATCAGACGCCGCTTGGCCGCCTCCAGCCGCGACCACTTCAGCAGGTTCCCCGCCACCGACAGGTCGGGTATCGTCCGGTTCAGCGAGCAGCAGTCGCACAGCCCCCCCGGAAATGATCCCGGAACTGCCCCCGGAAGTGTCCCCGGAACTGCCCCGGCCCCTTCCGGGGGCGCCGCCACGCACCGGTTGCACACGCCGTGCGTCTCGTAATTGGCGCATTGGCGCACCCACGCCCCGCAGGACGGCTCCTCGCAGCGCCACACTCCACGCTCGTGCGGCCGCAGCCGTGCGATCCGCCGGCACGACGGACAATACCCCAGCACGCCTCCGCAGCTCACGCACTGCGAGTTCTCGAAAAACACCGTCTGCCCACACTGACATCGAAACAGCTTCATGCCGCCTCCCTGCCTGTGCGAAGAGTGTATCTGCCGACCGGCATTGACGTTGGAGCAAGCGAGCCAGCCGAACACGCTCGCCGGTGCGCAGCGAAGCATCCGCCCTTCATCCGCACCACCCTAACAACCGCCCCGGCCGGTCGTCGCCGTTGTTCACTTGCCAAAGAACGACCCGGCCCGGCGCCGTCGCCGAGTCCGAACATAATACAAACATCATACCGCGCCGCGGTACGCGTTCAAGCCCCTCGCGACGCCGATCTGCACACCGCGTCACCCCCGGGGGTCGCGGGGGTCGCCGCGTCAGTCGAGTTTGCGCGGCTTGGTCGAGGCGATGATGCGAATGGGAGGAAGGTCTGCCGACTCGAGTTGCAGCGTGGTGTCGCCAGTCGCCTCGACGGTGAGGTCCATGGTCGCGCGGGCGAGGACCCAGACGCCGTCGGCGTCCTTGCGACGATTGCAGAAGAAGTTGGCCGCCGTCACGCCGCGCAGGATGGGCTGCGCCAGGGGTAGCCCGCCGCCCGCCGGCTGGGTGATCGCCCACAACTCCTGGACCAGGGGGCGGTACTCGATCCGGATGAAACGGTCGTTGGGGTCGATGAGTTCGATGTAGGGGCTGTCGATGGTGTCGCCGCTGAGCGTCGCCGGGGGGCTGCTCGTGGCGTCGGGCTGAAGCGGGCCATGGGCGGTGCTGGTGCGGATGAGCGTGAGCAGGCGATGGGTCATCAGGCGGGTCGAGGCCTGTGTCGTGGCCGTTTCCGCCGCCACGGCATAGGCGTGGAAGCTCGCGTCCAGGGCCACCATCGTCGCCGTGAGCAGCAGCGCACTGATCGCCAGCGCCAGCAGCATCTCGACGAGCGACACGCCCCGTCGGCGCGCTGGCTGCGATCTGGTGATCGGAATGGGAGATTCGCTGTTTGGTATCGTCATCATTGCGCCCCCAGTTCAAAGTACGTGCTGACCATCGGCGTGACCTGAATCGAGCCGAGAATGCCGTCAGGCAGGGGGAGCTTGGGATCGTAACGAACCTGGATGACGCCCACGCCGTTGGAGGGCAACTCGGCTTCGAGGTCGCCCGCGCTCTTGGGGAAGTAGCCCAGCGTCGTGTTGAACTGCGGACTGGTTTCGCCGAGCACCGGGCCCTGATTGCTCACCGGCTCGAAGGTGGTGAGCACGATGCCGTTGATCTTCACCTGTCCGCGCATGTCCAGGATGCCGGTGACGATGGCGCCGGATAGATGCACCGTCTCGTTGGAGTCGGACGGGCTGACGAATGTGCCCATCTCCACGGAGTAATGGGGCATGAGCATGGAGCTGCGCTTGTAGAGGGTCTTCTCCTCGCTGCTGAGCCACGCCGAGCTGTCGATGTCGAAGCGAGTGCGCCCGGTGAAGGCGATCTTGTTGCGGACGTGGGTGAACTCCTGGGGCACGTTGGACACGATGGCGCCCTCGAACGTGCAGCCGTCGAAGCGCACGTTGTTGGAGATGGTCTTGGTGTTGGTGACTTCCTGGCCGTTGACCATCGCCTTGCGATCGGGGTGCTTGGGCGAGCCATCGGCCTCTTCCATGCCCGCGTAGTTGTAGTTGGTGTCGGTGTTGGACGCCTCGGTGTCCACGAAGGTGACACCGCGAAACACGCAGTTTTTGAAGAGCGCGTTGGTGCCCTTGGGTATGGTGACGTTCTCGAACACCATGTTTTCGTACACCGGGCGCTGGTAGTAGTCGTAGGGATACGCCGAGCCGAAGGGGACTTCCTCGCGGACGCCGGTGTTGTCGTAGCGGGGTCGCTCCGGGTCGCTCGGGTCGGCGGACGACACTTGCGTGGACGCCTGGGCCTGCAGGTCGCCACTGGCCTTGGTTTGAAACGCCGACACGTCGAAGTCATCGGGGCCAAAGGCATGGGCCTGGGCCTCGGCGGACTCGAAGGTCAGCGGCGCCTCGCCGTGCTTGGCCTGGATCGAGCCCTGGAAGTAGTCCTGATAGTTGCCACCGGCGGCACCATCCTGCCATCCCGAGAGATCAGCAGCGATCTGCACGGCCCCACGCACTTTCACGTAGCGATCATCCGCGTCGATGAATCCGTCGTCGAACCCGCTGCGCGACGAATCGCCGAAGGTATCGATCAGTTCCATGAGCTGGGCCGCGTCGATGCTGCCGCTGGTGTTCAGTTCGGTTGCGGAGACGCGGCCGTCGCCGTTGGTGTCGAACCGTGCGAGAAAGAAGTCGAACTCATCGATGAACCCGTCGCCGGACACATCCAGCGATGCGGGGTCGGCGATGCCGTCGGTCTCGGCGGTGTTGGCGACCTGCAGCCGGTTGTCGCCGTCGCTGTCGTTGGTTTTAAGCCAATCGGTGAAGTTGTCGAGTGAGGCGTCGAGGTCGCTGTCGAGACCGCGGAAGTCGGACATCATCTGGACGGGGTGGCCGTTCTGCAGGTGGGTTTCCTGGAAGCGGCTGCCGATGGGGCCTTCGATCATCACGTTGCGGCCGATCATCACGCGGCTCTTGGAGAGGATGGCGAACTTGATTTTCTTGTCGATCTTGAAGTCCATCTGGATGCCGCGGGTGATGGCGGCGTCGCCGCTGCCGTCGGTGGCGACGACTTTGACGCGCACCCAAGTGGCGTCGAGTGGCGTGGCGTTGGAGACGGCGGGCGTCATCGTGCTGTAAGGCGGACGCTGGTAGTAGGAGCTGTTGTAGTTTTCGCCGGCGATGGGGTGAGGGACGAACTCAGCGGTAAAGGGAGGCGAGCCCTGGCCGAGACTGACGGGCCCGACGTGGAGCTTGTTGCCGACGACGTAGGGTTCATCGAGATTGTGTCCTTCGCCGGCCAGGGACAGCACCAGGGCATCGCGCGTCTGCTGCCACAGCGCCGGGGCGTTGGTGGCGCTGATCAGGCCGTCGCGGGTCTTGACGTTGACCGTGACCTGGTCGAGACGATAGATGAGCCACTGCATGCCCGTTTCCGCCGAGGCCAGGGCGCGGTTGACTTTCAGATGCGATTCGGCGGTGGCCAGATTGCCCTGTGACACGATCGCCATCGCCGCCGCCAGCGACGAGAAGATGACCAGGAACATCATGGCCAGGATCGCCGCTGCGCCGCGCTGGCGGGGAGATGGATGATGTCTGATGGATGATGGATGATGTAAGAGCGGCATGTCCGTCGTCCTTCGTAGTTTCTGGCGAGTCTTCCCTTTCTTCACATCATTCAGCAGGCATTGCCAATCACTGTCGTCCCATGACCCAGGTCAATTGCGAGATGGTCACGGGTTGGGGATCGTTGGGCCCCTGGTATCGCGTGGTCACGGTGATGCGCATCAGGTCGGTCGTGCCCAGCGGCTGGGCGAAAGCGGGGGTGACGTCCATCCGATCGGGCAGCACGTTGATGACTTCGACGTGCTGCGACCACCCGGCCATGTCGGGGATGACCTGGCGCAGGGCGTTGACCGGCGGGGAGAAGGTGGTCCCGCTGCCGAACCCACCACTGACGGAGCCCGCGAAGTCATCGACGTCGTCGTAATGGGCGATGCCGCTTTCTCCCAACTCCGGCCCGAGGTTGCTGGCGCCGGTGATCGGATCGTGAACAGGCAGCGTGAGGATCAACTCGCGGAGTTCGTTGGCCAGCAGCAGACCCGTGCCGACGCGCTGCGACCATTGATTTTTCTGATGATAGGCCTGTTGGGCAGCCACGATGGCCAGCACGCCCACGCCCACGATCACCGTCGTCAGCGCCGCCTCGATGAGCGTAAAGCCCCGCGCCCGCCGACAGCGGGGGATCGTGGCTCGGGGATGCGGGATCGGGGGTGTCATGCGTCGCTCGCCGACTGCAGCGCTTCTATCCCGATAATCAGACGATTCATCGGTCGCGCGCGCGGTCATCTTTGTCGTGGTATCGGTTGTTCCCGACCGGCGCTTTCGTCACAACCGGAATAAACCTGCGCGGCAGCCGCTACTTCACCAGCGTCGAGAGCTTGAAGATCGGGAGAATGATCGCCATGGCGATGAAGCCCACGATGCCGCCCATCACCATGATCATGATCGGCTCGATCATGCTGGTGACGGTCTTGATGGCGTCGCGAAGCTGCTTGGTGTAGAAGCTGGAGACTTCGTCGAGCACTTCTCCAAGTTTGCCCGACTCTTCGCCGGCGCTGACCATCTGCACGACGCTCTTGGGCAGCAGCGGGGTCTTGGTCAGGGGCTGGGTGATCTTTTTGCCCTGCTTGACGGAGGCATAGACGCTGGCCCAGAGGCGGCGGTAGAGTCGGTTGCCGCTGATGTCGCCGGTGATCTGGATGGTGTCGAGCATGGGCACGCCGGCGTTGACCAGTTCGCCCATGGTATGCAGCGACCGGCTGATGTAGAGCGCGCGGAACATCCTGCTGAGGATGGGCACGCGGAGCTTGGTGGCGTCGAACCACCATCCGCCGGGCTCGGTGCGGATGAACATGAACAGGCCGACGCCACCGGCCAGCGCCAACAGCAGCATCGCCCACCAGTATTCGACCATGAACGCCGACAGGCCCATGAGGAACTGCGTGGGCCAGGGCATGGCGGCTTCCTTGCCGCGGAACACCTCGGCGAACTTGGGCAGCACGAAGGTGAGCAGGAACACCGTCACCGCCACCGCCAGCGAGCCGATCACGCCGGGGTAGATCATGGCGCCGACGACCATCTGTCGTGTCTCGATCTGCTGCGCCAGGTAGGCGGCGATGCGTTCGAGCATGTGGCTGAAACTGCCGGACATTTCCGAGGCCCGGACCATGTTGACGTACAGCGGGCCGAAGAGCTTGGGGTGGCGGGTCAGCGCCTCGGAGAACTGCTTGCCCGACTCGACGTCCTGCTTGATCTGCATCAGGACGGCTTTGAACTTGGGATTCTCGGTCTGGTCGGCGATGCCTTCCAGCGCCGCGCGGAGGCTGATGCCGGCGCGAATCATGACCGCAAGCTGCGTGGTCATGTTGAGGATGTCGCGCTGCGACGGGCCGGAGGTGTAGTTGAGCGCCTTGAGCTTGTCGGTGACGTTGCGAGCGCCGCCGCCCAGTGGCACGAGCTGCAGCACCTGGCCGCCCTGCGCACGCAACTGCTGCGCGGCGCCCAGGGCGCTGTCGGCGGCAATCACGCCGGCCGTGATCTCGCCGCCTGTCGTTCGTGCCTGATATCGATATTGGGGCATGTCACAAACTCCCGCGTCCCATCAACCACGCCCCCACAGCGCGATCCGTCGCCAGCCCGCTCACGCCACCAGCGTTCGCTCCAGCTTCTCGGGGTATGCCGCCTGCGCGATGGCGTCCTCGCGGCTGATCATCCCGTTGAAGTAGAGCTCGGCGATGGCGTTATCCAGCGTATTCATGCCAAGGGCACGATTCGTCTCGATCACGTTGGGAATCTCGAACACGCGGTTTTCGCGGATCAGGTTGCGCACCGCCGGGGTGCAGAGCATCACCTCGATGGCGGGGCACATGCCCTTCTTGTCGGTCCGCTTGAACAGCGTTTGCGAGATCACCGCCTGCAGCGTGGTCGCCAGCATGGCGCGGATCTGGTTCTGCTGATCGGCGGGGTACATGTCGATGATGCGTTCGACCGTCTGCGACGCGTTGCAGGTGTGCAGGGTCGAGAGCACCAGGTGGCCGGTCTCCGCGGCGGTGATGGCGGCGGAGGTGGTCTCCAGGTCGCGCATTTCGCCGACGAGGATGATGTCGGGGTCCTGACGCAGCACGTGGCGCAGACCGCTGGCGAAGCTGGGCACGTCGTCGCCCAACTCGCGCTGCTCGATGACGGACTTCTCGCTTTCGAGCGTGAACTCGATGGGGTCCTCGAGGGTGATGATGTGGCGGTGATACCGCTTGTTCATCTCCTGGATCATGGCGGCGAGGGTGGTGGACTTGCCCGAGCCGGTCTGCCCGGTGACGAGCACGAGGCCGCGCGGCAGGTAGGTCAGACGCGAGATCACCTCGGGGAGGTTAAGTTCCTTCAGCGGGGGGATCTTCTCCTTGATGGCGCGCAGCGAAATGCCCACGCTGTGCCGCTGCATGTGAGCGTTGACGCGGAAACGTCCGACGCCGGGGATCTCGTAGGAGAAGTCGGCGTCCTTGATCTTGTCGAACTGCTTCTGATGATCCTCGCTGGTCATGGCCTTGAACATGCGCATCGCGCTCTCGGGCGTGATGACGGGATAGTCCAGCGGGGTCATCACCGTGGTGATGCGGGCGTAGGGCACGTGTCCGCTGATGAGATGGATGTCGGACGCGCCCATGTCCAGGGCTGTTTTGAGAATGGTGTCCAGTTCCATGCGATGCCTCACAGTCGGCGGTGCGAGCCTGCGTGTGGCGGCGCCGAGCGGCCACACAACAACACCA
The DNA here is from genome assembly GCA_964518335.1 of uncultured Phycisphaeraceae bacterium. GTDB lineage: Bacteria > Planctomycetota > Phycisphaerae > Phycisphaerales > Phycisphaeraceae > CAZFDT01. The sequence goes on along the minus strand of CAZFDT010000001.1, from coordinate 60,673 downwards.
AGGGCTTATCGACCGGCGGCGGCCCCGGGATAACCGCGCCCGCCCGCGGCCTCCGCGAACACCTTGCCCGATCCGCTCAATCGTCAGCATCGGCAGATAACTCCACGGACGTGAGCGTGTGGGCGGCGGTCGTGGTAAAACACCCACCGGCCTGCCACGGGGCCGCCAGGAGCCGGTGATGCAGACAACCTTTGCCGCGATGGACCTGACGCAATACCTCCAGGACGTGCCCGACTGGCCCAAGCCCGGCGTGGTGTTCAAGGACATCACCCCGCTGCTCAAGGACGCCCAGGCGCTGGCCATGGCCGTCGAGCTGATGGCCTCGCCGTTCCGCGGCAAGGGCGTGCAGCTCGTGCTCGGCGCCGAAAGCCGCGGATTCATCTTCGGCACCGCCATCGCCCAGGCGCTGTCGGCGGGGTTCATCCCCGTGCGCAAGCCCAACAAGCTGCCCCGACCCACCACGGGCATCACCTACGACTTGGAGTATGGAACAGACCGGCTGGAGATTCACAGCGACGCCATCGCGCCGGGCCAGAAAGTGCTGGTCGTCGATGACGTGCTGGCGACCGGCGGCACCATGCGCGCCTGCGTCGATCTGGTGGACAAGCTCGGCGGCGAAGTGGCCGGCGTCACCGTGCTCATCGAGCTGGCCTTTCTCAAGGGCCGCGCCAAGCTCGGCAAGTACGACCACGTTCACGCGGTGATCACGATCGAGTGAAGAGCGGCAGTGCGTGGTCGAGGCCCGCTGGCCGCGCACCACTCACGCCTACCCCCATGCCCCGCAAACCGCACCAGTCCACGATCTTCTTCGGCAGCTACTTCGAGCGGTCGCAGCGGCCGTTGCAGTCGCTGCTGTTTCTGCTGCCCATGATCGCACTCTACGAGCTGGGGGTGCATCTGTACGTGACCGGCAGCGAGGACATCTCGGCGCGGTGGCTGATGCGCGACTTCTTCAACCTCTTTGGCGTGGCGGCGTACTACCTGCCGGCCCTGATCGCCGTGGTCGTGCTCCTGTCGTGGCACGCGGCGCGGCGCGACCCATGGCGGATCGAGCCGCGACTCTACGGGCTGATGTTCGCCGAGTCGCTGGTGCTGGCGGTTCCACTGTTCGTGTTCGGGCTGGTCATGGCCAGACATCCCGCCGCGGCACGAGCGCTGCAGATGCTCACCGACGGGCAGCACGACCCGACATGGCAGGCGGAGTTGGTGTTCAGCATCGGCGCGGGCATCTACGAAGAACTGCTGTTCCGTCTGATCGGCATCGCCCTGCTGCACCTGCTGCTGGTGGATGTGCTGGCGCTGCCCAACCACGTCGGGGCGATCGGCGCGATCGCGGGCTCGGCGATCGCCTTCTCGCTGTACCACTTCTCCAACGAGAACCGCTTCGAGCTGGGCCTGGCGCTGTATTACACCCTGGCGGGCGTCTATTTCGCGGGCATATACATCGTGCGGGGCTTCGGCATCGTCGCCGCCACGCACGCCCTGTACGACGTGCTCATCGTGATTCAGTCGCTGCGCAACGGTTGAAATGGCCGCAGATTTTTCTTTCCTCGGCGGCAGGGGCCGATACAATGAAGATAGCGGGTCATCTGCAGCAGTGCGGCAGAAGGCCCGGCTGACGCGAAGGGAGGTGTGCCGCTGGATCAGGGGCGGCCCCGCACGTGCGGGAACCTTCCGCCCCTCCACAATTCGGGTTGCCCGCGCGACGGCCGCCCAAGCCGCGATTTCATCCGTCCTATTCCCATTCACTTATCGATGCGGCTTTCGCCTGTCTCGCCGGTGATCGCCTTCGCCGCGGCGCGCAGGGTGCGCGCCTGTGTCAGCCGAAGGGCCGGTGTCGCTCCGTCTGGAGAGGGCGTGGATTCGCGCTGGTCGGTGTTGCCGTTCGCAGCGGGTCGCCCCGTCAGGTTCCCCATTTGCGAAAGGAGCGCTTCCATGCGCGCATACACGCACTCACGCAAGGTCCGTCCCCGCCCCGCCGTGGGCGGGTTCACCCTCATCGAGCTGCTCGTGGTCATCAGCATCATCGCGCTGCTCATCGGCATCCTGCTGCCGGCGATCGGCGCGGCCAGGATCGCCGCACGCCTGATGGAGAGCAACACGCGCCTGCGCGGCATCCACCAGGGCATGGTCACGTACGCCCAAGGCAACCGCGGCTATTTCCCCGGGCTCGACAGCGACGGCAAGCTGCTGGCCGCCGCCGCGATCGACGGCGCCGACGTGAACGCCGGCGTGCCCCGCGCTCGCCTGCTCATCATGCTCAAGGCCAGCTACTTCACGGGCGAATACATCATCAGCCCGCACGAGACGCGCACGCCCTGGACCGAGAGCCTGGCCAACATCACCAAGGACCAGCACAGCTACGCCATGCTGGCGATCGACGCTAACGCCGATGGCACGACCGACGGCAACGGCCGCGGGGCCGAGTGGCGCGACACGCTCAACAGCAACGCCGTCGTCCTGACCGACCGTAACACCGGCGCCAACGCCACCTCACAGGTCAGCAGTGTCTGGACCGGCAAAGACAGCGGCCAGTGGCGCGGCGGCGCGGTCTATGGCGACAACCACGTCCAGACCGAAACGACGCACCAGATCGCCCATACGCGTTACGGCTCGGGCGCGACCGTGACCACTGACAGCCTCTTCGCCAACGACAACGACACCGCCGCCACTGCAGGCAACGACGCCGCCATGGTCTTCCATGACGCGGCGGCGATGGTGGGACAGAACTGATGCAGCGGCCGATGACGAGCCCACCCGCAATGGCGGGTGGGCTCCATTGGGCTCACCGCTGGGCGCACCACTCGAAGAGGGCTAGCCATTCGTGGCGCTGGAGTGCGACGAGGTCGGGCGGCGTCTTGCCCAGGCGGTGGGCGGCCTCGACACGATCGATGAAGGCGTGCGAGTCATAGTGGGCGACTTCGGTGCCGGCGCCCGCGCCGCCGCCGGCGATGTCGATGCGGGTCATCGCCGGGTGCTTGCCGACCTTGCGGAACCAATAGTGGCTGTTGGAGAAGTCGCCCTCGCGGCGGTGCATGATGCCGTGCCAGAACGAGCCGGTGGCGTTGTCGATGCCCTGGCTGATGGCGTGGCTGCGCGGCAGGTCATCGACGTAGAGCCACAGTCCCGCCAGCAGGGCCGGACGCTGCTGGATGGCCGTATGGTCGGCGAGCGCCTCGATGCGGGCGGCCATCGCGGCGTCGGTCGTGCCGCTGACCACCAGTTGTGTCATCGCGTCATTCAACGGCAGGCCATCGAAGAGCGGACGCAGCAAGGATTCAAGCGGTTCGGGCAGACTCGGCGTCATCAGGTCACTCCACGTCAGGACGACCCGATGATAAGCGATGCGTGCACGATGATGGGTACGACGGCGACAGGATTCTCAGGCGCGTGGCCGACGTGGCTTGCGGGCCAGCAGCGTCAGGCCGCCGAGCACAAGCATGATCGTGCCCGGCTCGGGAATTGCGGCCGTGCCCAGACCCACACCGTCGAGGAACCCCTGGGGCAGGACGAGGGTGTCGCTGAGGCCGGCCACCAGGCCCGAGTAGTCGCCGGGGTTGTTGGGCACGTAGTTGCCATCGCCGCCGGAGGACCAGGCGCCCTCGACGCGCAGCGCCGCTTCGACGGCGGCCAGAGCGTCGATCCGGCCGGCGCCCCAGGCCTCGCCGATCGAAGTGACCTTGGCGGTGAGACGTTGAACCTTCCTGCGCAGCGCCTGCCTGCGCGCGGGGTTCTTCACGCGGCGCATTTTCTCGCGTGTGTCGGCACGGTTGGACTTCACGGCCGAGGCGGGATCGATCGCCGTGGCGCGCAGCAGCACGTCCACCTGATCCGGCGACAGATCGGGGTTGGCCGTGAGCATGAGCGCGGCGATGGACGCGGCGATGGGCGATGAGAAGCTCGTGCCGCTCCACGTGGCGAACTGGTCGTCGGTGTAGAGCGTGGTGATACCCTGTCCCGGTGCGACGAGGTCCACGAACTTGCCTTTGGTGGAGAAGCCGGCGAGTTGACCGGTCACGGTGGAGGCGCCCACAGCAATCAGGTGGCGGTGGTTGGCCCACTCGTTGTGCTTGAGGCCGTCGTTGCCGGCGGCCATGAACACGACGCTGCCCTTGCTCCAGGCGTACGCCGCGGCATTCTCCAGGGCCGGATGATCCACACCGCTGTAGCTGATATTGATGACGCGGGCGCCGTTGTCGGCGGCGTACTTGATGGCCTTGGCGATGTCGCTGATGTAGGCCCCGCCGTCGTTGCGATTGGACACGCGGATGGGCATGACGTTGGCGAACAGCGCCGACTGGCTGATTCCGAAGTTATTGCCGCTGATGGACCCGGGCAGGCCGGCGGTCGCGGTGCCGTGGGGATGGACGGGCGAGAGGTTGCCCGAGTTGTCCACGATATTGATGCCGCCGTTCAGATTGTTGCCCAGGTCGCCGTGGTCGGTCTGAAAGCCCGAGTCGATAACGGCGACGGTGACATCGCCGCGTTGCTGCAGGTTGGAGATGGTGGACCACGCCTCGTTGAAGTGCAGTTGTGCGAGATACCACTGATTATTGGTCAGGGGATCGTTGAACTGCAGCCCGGCGCCGCGGGCGGTTCCCGTCAGTCCCAGCACTGCGAGCAAGGCAACGATGACAGCAATACGTTTGGCCACGAAGCAAACCCTCCGCAAGGAATTCCCGTTCACCGGTGACAGATCGGGCGGTTGTAGGGGCCTGTTGACGCAGGCAAGCGGAGGCGCGGAGAAAGACGGGCCGGATATGACGACTGCAGCGATTGGCGGGTTCAGCGCAGCGGATCAGCCGCGCATCGTGTCGGGCTCGACGCCGTGCCGCGAGCACCATTGTCGGTAGGCAAGAGGAGAGATCTCGCTGGGTTTGATCTCGCTGCGGCCGCCCCAGAAGACATTGGTGTATGCCACGGGGATGCCCACCTCGGCCAAGTGGCGGTCGATGGCGGCCTTGTGATCCAGAACGAGCTGCTTGTCGGTGCCGTGGGCGACGCCCATGATGTTGACGTTGCGAAACTCGGGGCCGCCCTCGCGCCAGTAAGCGTGGGTCATCACGTGGAAGCGCCCGACCTGTCGGCCGGCGTCGATTTCACGACCAGGAGGTACGGCCCAGTGGAACAAGGCGTTGTATCGCGTCACCTGCGAACCGTCGGCGAGCTTCTTCACGTGCTCGAGGAACGTCGAGAATCGACCGATCACTCGGCGCCGATCCAGCTCGGCGGCCACGTCGAGAAAAGTCGCCAGCGGCACGCCGGCGTCCTCGGCGCGGGCTGCCCAGGGATGCTCACGCACCTCGTCCACCTCGAACTCGCGCTTCAGCGCGGTGAGGACGCGCCACTGCAACTCGCTCAACTCGACGACCTTGGGAAACTGCACGCTGCCCGGCTCCTCGCTCTTGCTGCCAGGCTCCAGCCCGCGCCGCCGCACGTGGCCCACACCCAGCGTGAACAGCGCCTTGGCGGGCATGATGCGGTAGGCCGTGGTCCCCGTCAGCCGCATCAACAGACCGCAGTGCCTGTCGAGGCTGAAGCCCTGCGGCACTTTGAGCGTCGTCCACAGGCGATAGGCGCTGCCGGCCGTCACCTGGTCGGTCGTGCGGATGACAATGTGGCCCGAGAAGGGGTCGCGCTGCGACATCCAGTCGAACGCCGCGGTGAGATTGTCCTCGGGCGTCTGCCAGGCGACCAGGGCGCCGTCGGCCAGATTGGTCGCCAGCAGCGTCTGCCTCACGCGCCGGATGGTGCCCGCGGCGAGCATCGCCCGAATGCGCTCGATCACGACGGGCAACGCGACGCCCGAGCGATCGGCCATGATGCGAAACGGATCCTCGACGAAGCCTTCGATGCGGTCCTCGCTGATCGCCAGGATGCGGGCGTTGATCGGATCCTCGATGGCGATGGGAACGGTGATGGACATCGTCGTTTCGGGCAGACTCGCTGGCGGGTCTGCGGCGGCAGTCTCAATACCGGAATCCGTTGTCGCGCAAGTGAACGTGCGGCACGCCGCCGACGAAGTCGCCGGCCCTGATCGTGCCGACGAACAGATCGTGATCGCCTTCCACGTCCATGTGGCAGGTGAGCTCGCACGCCATCCACGCCACCACCTGGGCCAGGATGGGCACGCCGGGCGGACCGTCGTGGATCATCTCGTAACCGAGGAACGGGTCTTCGGTCGGCTCGACACCGCCGGCGAACTTGCGGGTGATGAGCTTGTCCTTGTCGGGCAACTGGCAGATGCCGAACTTGCGCGATTCGCTGATCAGCGGCATAATCGGTCGCCCCTTGGCGACGGCGACGGAGACCATGGGCGGCTCGAAACAGACCTGCTGCACCCAACTGGCGAGTATGCCGGTGCGGCGATCCTCGTGCTGGGCCGTCAACACGAACAGGCCCGAGGGGATGCGTCCCAGGGCCGCGCCGATCCGCTGCTTGAGAAGTTCATCCATAGGTGCTGGCGTCCATACGGAGGTCTGTGCCCCGGCAGAATAAGCCACAGCCACGATCATGGCAAAACGCTCGGCGCGCCTGTGCTATAAATCCGCCCATGAACCACCACGCGGTCATGTTCGATCTCGACGGCACGCTCGCCGACACGCTGGGCGACATCGCGGCGTGCGGGAATCACACGCTGGCGACGTTGGGTCGGCCGCCGCTGCCCCGCGACCACTACCGCTATCTGGCGGGACAGGGCGCGCGCTTCCTCGTGCGCGAGGCGCTGGGTGCAGCCGACAACGACCCTCTCGTCGATCGCGCGCTGGACATCTTCCGCGCCTATCAACTCGAACACGGCATGGACCTGACGCGACCCTACGACGGCATCCCCGACGCCCTCGACGCCATGACACAGCGATCGCTCAAGCTCGCGGTGTTGAGCAACAAACCCGACGCGGCGACGCGCGCCATGGTCAAGCACGTGTTCGCCCGCTGGCGCTTCGACGCTGTGCAGGGCCAGGTGGACGGTCAGCCGCACAAGCCCGATCCGGCCGGAGCGCTGGCGATCGCACGACAGACGGGCATCGAGCCGCGGGCGTGGCTGTACGTGGGCGATACCGGGGTCGATATGCGGACGGCCAAAGCGGCGGGCATGACTGCCGCCGGAGCATTATGGGGCTTTCGTGACGAGACCGAGCTGCGTGACAGCGGCGCCGATGTCATCCTCGCCTCGCCTCGTGAGTTGATCGATCTGCTCGGATGAGGATCGGTGTCGCTTATCCCGCCGCCGCCAGGCGCACCGATTCGACGCTGCGGCGCACCTGAAACACCGCGGCCACCAGCACATGACGAAGCTGCTCGGTCGCCAGCGATTCGAGGTAGTCTTCGGTGAAGTCCAATCGCAGCGCGGTGAAATCGAGAAGGTGACGCTTCACGTCGCCGCGCGACAGTTCGGCGATGCGCGCGATCATGGCGTCGATCGGGCCGTAGATCATGGCGTCGAGGTCGTGATGACCCATGCAGCGATCCTCCGTGATCGCGGCCTACGCCAGGGCGTCGAGCCGCGTGCTCCTATTCAAGTCGGCAAAAGGCTGACTGTACTTTGGCAGGCCGGGACGAATCGGGGGGAGGGCATGCGCGTCCGGGCGGGTCGGCAGGGTATCGCCATCGTGCAGGCGAGGCAACCCGACCGGCAGCGCCGAGTCGTAAGGCCAACCCTCCTCGCGTGGCGGCGCAGCGCATGGCGTAGTGCCGGGAACCTGGCGCGGGCACGACGGGCGCACCCGTTGCCATCGCGCGGCGCAATCGAACCGCTCGGGGCCGAACATACAGCGGCGAAGCAGATGGATCGTCAGATTGGCGTGGCCCTGGATCTTCATACCCCACGGTGAGCGAGCGTCGCGCCAAGGCCGCCCGCCGCTCGACGCGAGGCACAAACGTGTGTGATGCGGTAACTTGCGGAAGGTCGCACCGGCGACGTGCCGTCGCCGTCTGTGACGGATGTTGCCCCAGCTCGACACGTGAGTGAGGCGATGCTGACGAGCGAACTTGATTACACCCTGCCCGCGGAGCGGATCGCCGTGGCCCCCGCCCAGCCGCGCGACGCCGCCCGCTTGATGGTCGTGCATCGCGCTACGGGAGTGATCGAGCATCGGCGCGTGCGCGATCTGCCCGATCTGGGCGTGCTGCAGGCCGGCGACCTGATGCTTGTCAACCAATCGCGCGTGCTGCCGGCCCGGTTCGAGGGCGTGCGGGCGGCCACCGGCGGACGCGTCGAGGGCCTGTACCTGGCCGAACCTTCCCACCGTACGTGGCGCACGCTGCTGGAGTCGCGCGGCTCACTGCAGCCGGGCGAGTGCATCTGCCTGGCCGAGGACGCCACGCTCACGTTGCGCCGCCGCATCGAGCGCGGCCAATGGGACGCCCGACTCGACGGCCCGCATGACACGCTCGCGCTCCTGGCTCGAATCGGCACGCCCCCCTTGCCGCCCTACATCCGCAAGGCCCGCAAAGCCCTGCACCTGCCCGAAGTCGGTCCCGACGACGCCGCGCGCTACAACACCGTCTATGCCCATGACCCCGGCTCCGTGGCCGCCCCCACCGCAGGCCTCCACTTCACACCCAATCTGCTGGCGCGACTCGACGCCATCGGCGTCCATCGCGCTGCAGTGACCCTCCACGTCGGGCTGGGCACATTCGCACCCGTCGAAACGGATCGACTCGAAGACCATCGCCTCCACAGCGAGCCCACCCACGTCCCCGTCGACACGCTCGCCGCCATCTGTCACGCACGCCAGCGGCAGGCGCGGATCCTCGTCGTCGGCACCACCACCGTCCGCACGATCGAGTCGCTGCCCGACCCGCTCCCCACCGGCCCGCAGGGACATGCCGCCGATACCACGCTGATGATCCTTCCGGGGTTCACATTCCGCTACACCGACCTGCTGCTGACCAACTTTCACTTGCCCCGTTCCTCACTGATGGCGCTGGTCGCCGCCCTGCCCGGTGTCGGCGTGGAGCGGCTCAAGCAGTGGTACGCCCTGGCCGTCGCCGAAGGCTACCGTTTTTACTCCTACGGCGACGCCATGCTGTTGTTGTGAATCGCACCGGGTCTGCCTCCCCGTGGCCGCACATGTAGAATCCACCTATGCCCGCGCCCGATCCTGACCAGATGCAGATGAGCTTCGGCGATCATCTCGAAGAGCTGCGCCGGCGCATCCTCATGGCGCTGGCGGGCGTGGCGGTCATTTGCATCGGAACCTTCGCCTTCGGCTTCCATATCATCGCGTGGCTGGCGCGGCCGTACCTCGACGCCCAGCGCGCCCTGGGTTACACGCCTCAACTCTACGCCTTCGACTTCAGCGCGGGGTTCTCGACCTACATGATGGTGGCGGTCATCGCCGCCGCGGTGATCGGCGCTCCGTGGGTGCTGTACCAGGGCTGGCTGTTTGTCGCGGCGGGGTTGTACGAGCACGAGCGCCGGGCGGTGCATCTGCTGTGGCCCTTCAGCGCGGTGATGACGGTACTGGGCGTGCTCTTTGCGTACTACATCCTTCTGCCGGTGTCGATCGTGTTCTTTCTGAACGTGGCGGCGTTCTACCCGAAGCTGGACCTGGCCGAGCCGGGCTTCATGACCCGCCTGGCCGCCGGGTGGGGACTGACGGCGCCGCCGTCGCCTCCCGACGCCCCGTCTCCGCTGCAGTTACCCACCTTTCGCGCCGATCCGTCCGACCTGCGCGAGGGCGACGTCTGGCTCAACGTCGCCGAAGGCCGCCTCAAGGCTTATATCGATGGCAAAACCCGCATCTTCGCCCTCCAGCCCGACAGCATGCTCACCCCGTATCCCGACATCAGCCGCTACGTCACCAGCGCGGCGATGATCGGCCTGGGCGTCGTCATCGCGTTTCAGTTGCCCGTGGCCATGTTCATCCTCGCCTGGCTGGGACTGGTGGACCCCGCCTGGATCGCCCGCTACCGCAAGTACGCCCTGTTCATCTGCGTCGTCCTCGCCGCCGTCCTCACCCCCGCCGACGTCATGAGCATGGCTTTGCTGTTCGTACCGCTCTACGCCCTGTTCGAGTTCGGCCTCGTGCTCATGCGATTCACCTATCGCCCTTCCGCCGACGAGTGAAGCAGATCGCCCTGCGTGATCGGCAGCGCCAGCCGTCGTTCGTCGATCGCCATCGCCAGGGTGAACCGCCCCACCGCTGTGCGCCGCAGCGCCGCCAGATGTCCGCCCGTGCCCAGCGCCACGCCAAGATCGCGCGCCAGACTGCGGATGTAGGTGCCCTTGCCGCAGGTAATGCGCAGCGACAGCATCGGCCAGGCGTAGCCCAGCCGCTCGATCGCATCGATGCGCACGATGCGCAGGCCCAGGTCCACTGTCACGCCCCGTCTTGCGAGCTTGTAAGCCCGCTGCCCGCGCACGTGGACCGCGCTGAACGCCGGCGGCCGCTGTTGTATCTCACCCACGAACCGCGCCAATGCCTCGTCGATTGTGCCCTCGTCCGGCGGCAAGCCTCCCGGGGGCGTCACCGGCTCGAGCGTACCCTCCCGGTCGTCGGTCGCCGTGAACGCCGACAGATCGACTTGGGCTTCGTAAACCTTGGCCGTGCCCATGAGCGTCTCGACCTGCCGCGTCGCTCGCCCGACGCAGCACACCACCACGCCCGTCGCCAGAGGATCGAGCGTGCCGGCATGGCCGACCTTGATCCGATGCAATGCCACGCGCTGCGCCAGGCCCAACGCAATCGCCCGCCGCACTCGCCTCACCACGTCCATCGACGACCAGCCCAGTGGCTTGTCCACCACCAGCAGGCCGTGCATGTCCACTGCCGCGTCCGCCATCGCCGCTCCTTTACATTGCCCGTCCAGTCCATACGATAATCACCGACCCCACCTTGGAGAGGTGTCCGAGTGGCTGAAGGAACGCGACTGGAAATCGCGTGTGCGGGTAACTGCACCATGGGTTCGAATCCCATCCTCTCCGTTGATTGACCCGCGGCACGTGTGCTGTAAATGATTGCGTAATAAAGAGATAAGTTCGTTTTCTCCCGCAGCCAGCGAGTTGGCGAACCCCCTTGACAGGTCAGGAAGGGCTATTTTCAGTGTCAATTTCGCGCTTGAAAGTGCTATTTTCGCGCGCCATGTTTGGGTCATGCCAGGCCGCCTGCAGGTCAAGCGATTTCTGCTTGGTCGTGACCTGGCGCGGGCTCGATTGGCCAGTGCGCTGCTGGAGCGACTATGGGGGATGGTTGTTGAAGACTACGAGCGATCGCGTCGTCAACGGCTCGCGTTTCTTGATCGGAGCGAGGACCTTTGGACTGGCAGGCCGCTGATCCGCTGCAGCATCGCCAGTCATGTTCGCGCTGAGGATTTGCGTTTGCGTCGATAGGTCCACCACAGCACGATGCCGATCAGCAGGATCACGCCGCCGATGAACGCGAACGCCATGCGGCCGTGCCGCGGGTTGGGGATCGCCATGCACGCCAAGGTGAACCCGCCGAACGTCAGGCACATGATGCTCACCAATTGGTATTGCACAGCGTCCTGGTTGACGACGTCTTCCACCACATGATCGACAGGCGTGCGCATGTCCTGGAACAGCGATTCGACGCGGCGCCGATGCTCGGGCGTGCTGCGCTTGTACGCCAGCGACGTGAGGAAAAACCAAACGACCGAGATGCACGTCACGATGGTGAAGATGAAGACGAACTGCGCGTCGATGGCTTCGCGCGGGTTCAGCGACTGGCTGTAGCCCATCAGGCGTTCGACGAGTGCGGGCGAATAGACCAGCTTCGCGGTTGCACCGGTCGCCGTGCCCACCAGCACGGTGCTCCAGCCCGACCAGCCCGGCGTCCGCTTGTACACCATGCCCAGCGCCACCGGGATCAGCGCAGGGGCCAGGATCATCGAGTTGAGCAACTGGAACACGTCGAACAGATTGACGCTGCGCAGCGTGTCGAACGACACGGCGACGAGGATCATCAGCGCGCCGAAGATCGCGGTGAAGACCTGTCCCATGATGAGCTGTCGCTTCTGCGACGCCTCGGGGTTGATGTAGCGGATGTAGATGTTGCGGACGAAGTATCCGGCATTGCGGTTGAGGGAGGTGTCCATGGTGGACATGCTCGCGGCGAACATGCCGCAGACCATGAACCCGAGCAGGCCCTGCGGGAGGGTTCGAAACGCCATCGCGACGAACGCGCCCTCCTCGGGGACCTTGAGGTTGGGAAATACGGCGTTCATGTCGGGGAAGATCACCGCGGCGCACATGGCGGGCAACTGCAGCAGCACCGTCGTGGGGATGAGCAGGCCCACGACGACACGCAGCACGATCATGCCCCGGGCGTGTCGGCCGTCTTTCACGAGCAGGTACTTGGACCCTTCGCCCTGCATGTCCATCGAGCTGAGGATCGCCATGGCGACGAGGCTGAGCATCCACAGCGTCACGATGCCGCCGCGCGCCCCGTCGGTGAAGTCGAAGTGTCGGTCGGGCAAGGCGCGGGGCAGGTTGGCGATCCCGCCGATCTCCGGCAGATTCACCGAAAACCACACCACCACGAACACGATCAGAAACATGATCAACCCCTGCACGAAGTCACTGGCGGCGACGGCCCATTGCCCGCCCAGCAGCGACATCGCCGTCACGATCGCGCCCAGGCTCACCAGCGTCATCGTCATGTCCAGCCCCAGCGCCGCCGACATGAAGACGGCCACCGTGTTGAGGCCCACGCCGCCCCAGAAGATGCCCATCGGCAGCACGAGGTAGGCATAGATCTGCTCCGTGCCCAGCCCGAAGCGACGGAACACCGCCTCGATCGACGTGATGACACGCGTCTGGCGGAAGCGGGGCGCCATGAACCAGAGAATGGGCAGCGTGATGATGCTCGAGATGATCCAGATCGTGGGCAGGAGCAGCCCGCTCTCGTACGTCTTGGCCGCGGCGCCGGTGAAGCTCCACGTACTGATGGCAGCCATAATGGCGCTCATACCCGCCATCCACCACAGCATGTTTCCGCCCCCTCGGAAGTAATCGCTGGCGTTGCGATTGAGCCGGCGAAACAACCACCCGATCCCCACGATGAACGTGAAGTAGAACACGATCACCGCGTAGTCCCATCCGGCGAGGCTTCTGATGACGGGGTCGTCCATGGGTCGTGCTTCGGCAGGAATCAACGGCTTGACGCACTGACGGCCGCGGCGTCCAGGCAGGCCAGACGTTCACCCATGTTCATGCCCATCCGGGCGTGGCCGTAGTCGTTGGGATGGATCAGGTCCACGCTCAGCATGTCGGGGCTGTTGAGGATGTCCGATCCCTCGATGAGGGTCAGGTTGGTGCGATCGCTATCCATCGTCAGCTCGCGAAGGATGGCATTGAAGGCGTCCTGCCGGGTCGTGCTTAGCGCATCGGGATGGGCGGTGAACCCCGGGCTGTCGGCGTTGGGATAAATGGTGATCAGCAGCACGTGGCGATCGGGGTTGCCGCGGCAGACGTGATCGACCAATGACGCAGCGCGATCGCGGAACTGCTCGGGCGTGAAGTCGCCGCGCATGTTCACGCCCAATTCCAGCGAGATGACGTCGCAGTCGTCGCGCGAGGCGAGGTATTCGGCGACGGCGGGCTCGCAGCGGCACGAGCCGGACAGGCCCTGGTTGCAGACATCCCACTGCGCCGCGCGGGCCGCGTGATAGATGTACGAGAGGTGATGCACCGTGGGCGATGCGCCGTGGGTGATCGATGATCCGTAGGCCAGCCATCGTCGGGCGGGCACTTCATCGGGCTGCGGCGGCCGGCGCGGTGCGCCGTAGGTATCGACGCTGTGCAACGCCGCGGCATATCGACCGAGCATGATCCGCCACACGCGATGCGAATAGCCGCACTGTGTCCGCGATGCGACGGCGAGCGCGTCGAATGGCTCCGAGCCGGGAATGTTCACCACGTTGATATGATTGATCGCACCTGGCGTCAGACGATGATGCGAATGGAAGAACGCCCCGCGAAACACAAGCAGATCCTGGTGATGATGCTCGTAAGGCGACAGCACCGACGGCAAGCTGCTCAGCGAGACGCGAAAGTTGGGTGAGTCCGTGACGAAGCGCAGCTCGACGCCCGCCGTGTCGCAGGACACCATGCGTCCCAGCGGACTCAGTGCGTCGCGCACGTGTCGAGGGAACCGCCGCAGGTAGTGGCCGCCGCCCTCGGCGGGCTCAAGCTCCACCACGTTGTGCAGACCGATGCCCTGCCAGTGGCTGACGACGTTCATGCGAATCTCGCTCATGGGCTACGGGTAGGTCGGCGCGATGCCCTCGGGAGTTTCAATCCAGTCGAAACCCGTCGGTGCAGTGATCGGTGATGTGGCGACCACCTGGCCATCGATCAGGTCGAAGGCATACGACGATTCGTTGCCGTCGATCACCAGACCGTGGGGTCGGCCACCCCGCGACTGCAGCCACAGCGCCGTGTGACCGGTGACGCGATGTTCGCCGATCGGCAGCGCGGCCGCGGCGGACGAGGCGGCAAAGCTCACCGTCGTGCCGTCGTCGAACGTGGCGGTGAACCGGCATTGGCCGTTGTCGAACGCCTGACGCAGCGAGGTCAGCCGATCGGACAACGCCAATCCCTGCGGGATCGGCACCAGTAGCGTGACCAGCGGCTGCTCGCCCACGTCGCACGTCGCATGGATATCGACCGCCGGGACATAGTCGCTCACCATGCTCGGCGACACGTTGGCCCACCCGCGATAGGGATACTTGTCGCCGAAGTAGGTTTCATAGTGCATCGGACGTTCGACGACGTTGCGGATCGCCAGGTTCGCGTTCTGCGGATTCGCCGTCACGATGCTGTTCGTCGTTGCGTCGCAGGCGACGTGCTCGGGCTCGAACCCGGGTAGCAAGGGATTGAAACCCCCATATCGCCCATCGAACGCGCGCGACTTGCCCAGCCTCGGGGACGGCAACAGCCACTGCTGTGTGATGCGGGTGGGTGTGTTGCCGCTGTTCACGTCCTTCGTCACGCGATCGACGACGATCCACGCATTCGCCTGACGCAGGTAGATGATCTGCCGATTGTGCGTGGCGTCGAAGCGGCGCTGCGGTTGACGGTTGACCACCTCCGCCGCGGCGAGCATCCGGGCGAGTTCCTCGGGCGTCGCTCCGTGCAGCTGCGCATACTCGTGCACGTCCGCTTCCTTGATGCCCGGGGGCGTGGTGTACGTGCGCGTGAGCACACCTTCAACGTAGTCCAGCGAAGGCGACGTGTACCAGCGATTGCTCGGCATCGGGGCCTGTGGCTCGCCCTCGCGCAGCGTGCCGATCGTCTGGCCGCAGCCGTCGATGAGCAGCGTGTTCTCCATCCACGGCGAATGCTCGCCCTTATATTCGAGCACCCAGGGATAGTCCTTGCGCTGCGGTGGCGACAGGTGTTGCGGCCCATAGGGCGGCGACTCGCGGTTGACCAGCAGGTGTCGGCCGTACGCGACGAGGTCGATGCTGTTGTTGTCGGGATGGGCGTGCCCGATCGATGGGGCGCTGCACTTGAAGAACAGCGATGAACTGTCCGGCTCCCACCCGTTTCGCTGCACGTAATAGCCGCTGAAAGGAAACGCGATCGAAGTGAACGCCGGGGCGGGCAGGCCCTTCTGGCTATTGTGGAGCATGCGGTCGAGGATCTGCTCGACCAAGGGGTCGTACAGCGGGTCGTCGGGCTCGCTCTTGTCGGCGAGGTCGCGGCCGTAGGAGTTGTTGCCGACCGAGGGCACGATACCGCTGGCCATGCGCACGGATGCAAACATGCGCTTGCGCCACAGCGCACGTCTGCGGAACTGGTCGAGCCAGTCGGGCGAAGCGCGGCCCTTGAAGATGTCCGCAAGGTTGCGATAGGCGCCGTACAGACCGGGATTGTAGTTGAACGACTGCTCGCGATCGCCGCCGTCGGGGAGGATGAAGAACTCCATCGCGCCGTGCAGGATGCGGTCGCGGCCGGTGGCGTACCACGCCTGCGCATCGCGGAAATCGCTTTGCACGAACGAGAGCTCTATGAGCGATCGCGCCATGGTCAGTTGCTGATTGCCCACGCAGTCGCGGGGGTCCTTGAGCGTCTTGGCGGCATCGGTGGTGACGCAGAAGATCAGGATGTTCGCCAGCGCCCGCGGTGGGATCAGGTCCATCCGATCGTCGGGCGCGGTGACGATGATGCGCGACAACGCTTCGATGAACTTGTCGCCGTACTCCGTCAGGCCCATGCCCATGTGCCAAGTCTGCGGCACGTCGTAACAGGTCTTGATCGTCAGGTCATCGGCGCTGAGATTGTCGTAGTCCGTCTTGCCGCGCCACGCGAACGACTCGGCGATGGCGAACCACTGCGCCAGGCGCGCTTCGTCCTCCGGCTGCCTGATCCACGCAGCGACCAGGCTGCTTGCGTTCTGCAGGTACGCCGGCCCGTCGCAGGCATTGTCCAGCCGATCCGCCGCGACGAACCAGACGATGCGGTCGGCATCGCGCTCGAACGGCGTCAGGTCCTTCAAGCCCGACGGCCCGCTCCAGAAGCGCCAGTCGGGCTGGTACGCCACCGCCGTCAGATGCTCGCGCATCCGCCGCACGAACGCATCGCGGTACGCCGCCAGCGCCGCCTCGTGCTCGCCGCGCTCGTGCAGCGCACGTGCGTCCTGAAGCGAAGGCTCGTGGCGGTCGAGCAGGTGGAAGAGCGTGTGCGCCACCGCGGCTGCATCCCGACCGTCGTAGCGCGGCAGCAACGCCTCGATCGCCGCATCCGCCTGCGGCACGGGCAATGATTCGACCAGTGGTTTGCAGGCCGCATCGCTGCTGGCCAGGCGCAGACCCACGTCGAAGACGCGATAGTCGGGCATCGTCATCGAACGCAGGCCGCTAGACACGTCGCTGTCGAGCGAGACCGAGCCACCGCGCAGCACACGCCAGTTCGCCTGCGGCATCGGGCGGTCCCAGCACCACTCGGCGACGTTGCCGCTCATGTCGAAAAGTCCCCACGCGTTGGGCTGCTTGCGTCCGACCGGATGCGGCGTCACGTCCTTGCCGCGCGCCGCCGCGGCCGTGTGCCACGCGTAGGGATTGTCTGTGGGATTGGCGACATCGCCCCAGTAATACCGCGTCGTCGTGCCTGCACGGCAGGCCAGCTCCCACTCCGCTTCGGTCGGCAGGCGATAGCCGTTGGCATCAACCTGGATGCACGTGTCGGTCAGGTCCAGTTCACCGGCACGGTACACTTCGTCGCGGCTCGCCGTGGTGTAGTACACCGGTTGCCGCTGCGTCATCTGCGACGCGGCGTTGCAGAACTTGATCGCGTCGTACCACGTGATCGTCGCCACGGGATAGGCTTCGCCCTCGGCGCGGCCGGGGCCAAAGTCGTACCCGTTCGCCAACGCCCACTCGCGCACGGTGCGCCACTCCGCCCACGTCACCTCGTGGGACGCGATGCTGAACGGGGTGTGCCCCGCGGCGATCGACTTCATGACAGGCGATTGCTCGCCCCAGGCCACGGCAGCGAAAAGCACTGCTGGAGCGATGGCGATGCCGGCGAACAGGTTGTTCATGATCGATTCCCTCGTGACGCACAGGTCCGGGTGTCGCATCGCCTGTCGCGCCTGAACACACCCCACATCACCAGAGGCGTCAGGATCGCGAAGCTGATCGGCTCGGGGATGTCGTTGGCGA
Source organism: uncultured Phycisphaeraceae bacterium (assembly GCA_964518335.1). Classification (GTDB taxonomy): domain Bacteria; phylum Planctomycetota; class Phycisphaerae; order Phycisphaerales; family Phycisphaeraceae; genus CAZFDT01. The sequence goes on along the minus strand of CAZFDT010000001.1, from coordinate 43,042 downwards.
TGAAAGCCTCGCCCAGCTCGACACCGAAGTTATAGCTGCCGGTGGGGTACACCAGATGCCACGCATCCGAGCGGGCGAAAGGACGAGAATCGACGGCGACGCCGTGTTCGAAATCCGCACCAATCTGCAACTGAATGGCGCGCAGTTGATCGGTGAGTTGCTGACGATCGGCGTCCAGTGTGTCGACCTTGGCGTCGATGATCGCAAGGGCGAAGCGGATCGGGTCGTTCTGCTGCACATCCTGCCGGAGCAGTTCCATCATGGCGAGGAAGCGCTGACGGTAGAGGTTGACGTTGGTGGCGCTGCCGGTGTCGCCCTCGCCCTGGAACCAGAAGAACCCGCGCAGCACCGGCGTGTCGCCGTTGTGGCGGATGTCGGCGAACGCCTGCTCCAGCGCTCCGGTCTGGGTGCTGTTGAAAAAGTCAGCCTGGTAGTTGGCTTGTGGCGTGGGCACGCCGCCGGGCGCCTGGATCCACTGCCAGAGTTGATTGCCGGAGTGGTTGATATGCACGATCTGGAAGTTGCCGTAGCGCCCGCTGGCCGCCAGTGCCGACGCGACGCCGTGGCTGAGCTGGTCATTGGCGTTGGACTGACCGCCGACGAAGAAAACGTTGACATGATCAGCCAGCGCCTGGCCCGGTCCGGCCAGCGCCAGGATCACTGCAGCGATTAATGCCATGCAGGAGACATGGCGGTACGTACGGGGGGGTGCGTTGTTCATGACTTGCAGCCTCGATGTCAGCACTACACAAGACGTTGCGATGGCGCCTGGGCAGCCATCGGGACGGATGAAGCGATCGTTCGAATAAGCGGGGTGCGGTCCGGCGGGGACACTTCGCCCAGCAGGGGTTCGCCGCAGAGGTAGCGACGGACTTCGGCCACGGCGAACTCACCCAGGCGCCGGCGTTCGCGGCCAAACGCGCCGGCGATGTGCGGCGTGAGCACCACGTTGGGCATCGTCCATAGCGGCGAATCCGGCTGCGGCGGCTCAGGTTCGGTGACGTCCAGCAGCGCGATCACGTCAGGCCGGTCACACAAAGCCCGGATCATGGATGCTTCATCGATCACCGCGCCGCGTGCAGTGTTGATCAGCACGGCGTTGGTCGGCATCAGCCGGATCAAGTCCCCGCCAATCAGGCCACGGGTTGCGGACAGAAGAGGTGCGTGGATCGAGACGACCTGGCTTGTGGCGAAAAGCTGCTGCAGGCTCATGTAACGCAAGTGATGACGCTCGCTCAGTGGTGCGTCGCGATGAATGTCGTAGGCCGCCAGCGTGACGGCAAAGGGGTCGAGTAGTTCGACGAGTCTGCGGCCGATGATCCCCAGCGACACGATGCCGACTTGTGTTCCATGCGAGCCGGGCACGTTGGACATGCGGTGCCACCGCCGGTCGTGCCGCGTCATGCTGACGTGGTGCCAGCCCAGTTTCAGGGCGAACAGGATCTGCGCCAGGGCGAACTGGGCGACGGGCTCACTGTTGAGGGCGATGGCGGAAGACACCCGCAGGCCGCGTTCCCACGCCGAGCGGGACATGAGCGTGTCGGTCGTGCCCGCGGCGTAGAACACGGCTTCCAGTCGAGGCATCCGGTCCAGCAAATCTTCGTCGATCCGTGGCATGCCCCACGTGCCCACGATCACCCGCGCCTCCCGGAGCCAGGCGGGATGAGGGAGCAGAACATCCGGTACCACCCTCCCAGCAGGGGGCAGCAGCAGTAGTTGGGCCAGCGCTTGACGCACCTCGGCTGGAAAGCACAGACCCTCGGGATCATCCGGCTGCACCAGCACCCCTTGCGGTCGAAAGCTATCGATGCCCATGGGTCCCTTCTCCTGGCTCTACAAGCCCCCTCCGGCCTGCGTGAAGCATCATACACATTTTCAAATGAACTTCAAGCTTGACATTCAATTTGAATGTGGTATCTTGTCACCGCTGGCAAGACGAGATGGTCGCGTTCAGCGGATTGCAGAAAGGCGCATGGCATGCCCAGCATCATCGAAGTGGCCAAGTCAGCGGGGGTTTCGACCGGAACGGTGTCGAATGTGTTGAACAACCGCCCGGTCACGCCCGAAACGCGTGAGCTGGTGCAGCGGGTCATGGCGGAAATGAAGTATGAGCCCCGGCGCATTCGTTCAGGCCGCAGCCGCGTGGCCGAACTCAAGTCCGTCAGCCTGCTCATCCTGGGTGCGTCGATCAAGTCGGTCCTGCGGCATCCTGTTTACTTCAACATGATTCATGGCGTCGAACGTGCGTGCGACGCCCACGGTCTGCCGTTGAAGCTGCGCGCACTGCCTGAGTCAGATGACCGTCAGCGCCTGTCCGTTCAGAAGGGCGAAGGGCTGATTCTCTTTCGGGACCAGGCGGACGATCTGCCTTTGGACGAGCTCCGGGGTGTGCCGGCGGTCAAGGCACTCAACTCACCGCTGCCTGGCTTCGATCACGTGACGTACAACGACGGCGCGGTCGGTCGCATCGCCGCCGAATGGCTGGTGGGTCGCGGGGCCAGCAATGTCGGCGTGATCAGCCACGTCGGCTGGGCCCGCACCACCGAGCTGACGCGCGTGCTCGAGCAGCGCGGTTGCACCGTGCATGCCATCGATGCCTCTCGCTACACGCAGTCCAGCTCCGCCAACTCGGCGCTGGACTCTGCGATCGACGATGAACTCCTTCGCCAGGATCTGGATAGCAAGCTTCGCTCGGGTCGGCCGATCGATGGACTGTTTCTCTACAGCGACGAGCTGGCGGCTCACACGTATCCATTTCTCTACTCAATGGGAGTGAGGCCTCAGCGCGATCTGCACGTTATTTCATGCAACAACGATCAGCCGTACCTCACGCCGCTACGTCCCCGCCCCGCGACGATCGACATCCACATCGATGACGTGGGACAGGAGGCGGTGGACCTGCTGCTGGCCCGCGCCGCCCGATCGGACGACCCCGTCAAGTCGTTGCAGTTGGAGCCGACGATTGTCGATGAATCCATCCCCGCGCTATGAGGTGCCAGATGTCACGGTTGACAATGCCACGTGCCGTCGAGCGAGCCAATGGCTTCACTCTGATCGAGTTGCTGGTGGTCATCAGCATCATCGCGCTGCTCATTGCGTTGCTGTTGCCCGCGCTGGCGTCGGCGCGTGAAGCTGGACGCACGGTGCAGTGTCTGTCCAACGAACGTCAACTGGGCATCGCTGTGGCGGCATATGTCGGCGACAACAAGGGCTGGTATCCCGCCCCCTCGATCCTGGAAGGCGCCCCGTCCGATTCCTACCCCGGCGCCCCGCACACCTCCGGATACAACGTCGGATACGCCTGGACCGAGGCGCTGTTGCCCTACGTCTGGCCCGGCCGAGCGCCCCCGACCGGCAACATGGAGATCGTCGCCGCCAGCAAGGCCATGACCGGAGTTTATCGCTGCCCGTCCGACCCCAACGGTCCGCGCGCCGACGCCGACGGTCTGGTCCCCAAATCCTACGCCATGAACGGCCACCGCGACTTCGGCACGGGACGTTTCGAAGGGCTCTTCCGTCATGGCACCGCCGTCAATGCCAACAGTCCCACCGGCCCGGTGCTCCACACCCGCGACAGTTGGATCGAGGAGCCAAGCAACTTCTGGACCATCGCCGACGGCAACCTGAACAACTGGGGCTATGCCCACATCAGCAGCGTGTACCACCAGCGCCCGATGCCCGACTACGACGTGGACACCTGGGTCTCCGCCGGCAGCTTCACTTACCTCGCCCCGCATCCCAACCACAACAACGGCTGGCTGTTCGCCGACGGCCGCGCCGCGTCGTTACGGACCGAGGCCACCATCGGCACCGGCACGATGGGCGTCGTGGGCAAAGGCGCGTGGACCAAGGCGGCTCGCGATTGATGGTGCGGCGTCAGACCGTCCGTCGCAGGATTTCGCATCCCGTTGTCAGCGACTCTGTAAGCGATCTGATTCACCTGGTTCGCCATCACAACTTCAGAGAGGAGCGCACTCGTGCAGACCAAGTCAAGCATTCACCCCTTTTCGCGGAGGACTCGAAACATGAAGCGGACACAAGGCATCAAAGCTTATCTCGTGGCGGCGGCAGGCTCCCTGGGCATGGCCGGCATCGCACACGCACAGAATGTGGACTGGAGCAGCACGGACGCCACCTTCCCACCCGGCGCAAGTCAGAACTGGACCATCGGCACCAACTGGGTGGGCGACAGTGCGCCCACCGCCGCCAGCACGGCGCGGATCATCAGTGACGGAGGCGTCGCGCTGGTGGACTCGTCCGTCACTGTCGCGCAGTTCATCATGGGCCTCAACGCCAATGCGAACGGCAACGGCCTCTGCATCGACGACGGCGGGACGCTCAACGTCACGCTCAACAACACCAACGCCTTTGGATTCCGACTCTGGAACAACGGCCCCGATGTGCGCGTGGCGGTTGCGGCTAATGGAACGCTCTCCGTGCTCAACAGCGGTATTCAGGTGGGCTCCGCGACCTCGGGCGCTATTCTGCCTTCGACTTTCACCTCCGCGGGCACCGTCAATGCAAGTTTCGCTCAAGTGCAACGCGACTCGGTTTACAGCATGACAGGAGGAACTCTCACGCTCAGTCGCAACTTTGAAGCCCTAACCGTCGGCCGCCCCCAGGGCACTTCCACCACCTCCACCACGGAAGGCTTGTTCAGCCATACCGGCGGTGCCATCAGTGCGACCAACGGCGGCTCACTGCGCCTGGCAGGCGGTGGCACGTATGAGATCAGTGGCGGTTCGATCCTGATGAGCAACACAACCACGGGTCTGTACTTCCGCGGCACCGACGACATGACCAGCCCCGGCGGCACCATTCGCGTGATCGGCTCAGGCGCATCGAGCATCAGCTTCGGCGGACTTCGCTACTACAACCTCAATGGCGTCAACACCTACGATCAGGACAATGCCAAGTGGTCCTTCGTTCTGGACAACAGCGCTAATCACATCACCACGATCAACTTCACCGGCAACGGGCACGCCGCGGGCAACCTTCGCCGCGGCACGCTCGAGGTCGGGCTTAAGGGCGGTGTACTGCTCAGCGCCACGAGCACGTACGACCTAATCACCGCGCCGACGATCAACGCCGGCACCGACTTCATCGCCGGCCCCGGTCCGCTGTGGACGCCAGGCCTGACCGATGCCGCGACGGACACCGTCACGGTCTCGCTCGCCGGCGCCGCCAACAAGGGCGCGCTGGATGTCAACGGCGTCACGTCGATCAGTTTCGCAGGCTCCAACTACGGCTACGTGGACTTGGCAAACGTCACCGGCTCGTCGCTGCCGGTGTTCCTCGATATCGACGGCGGCACGCTGGCGAACTTCACCAACGCCCTGACCGCCGCCGGCATCGCGTGGACCACGGCTGGGCTTCCGGTGGGATACGAACTGGGCTTGACCAACCTCGACCCCAGTGTCTCCGGCGGCACATCGTTTGCCTGGGATATGGGCCAGATCGACTCCGCCATGAATATTCAAGGCGTGTCGATTGCGATCCCCGAGCCGAGTTGCGTCGCGCTGCTGGTCATAGGTGGCGCGGTCATGCTTCGGCGGGCAAGATCAACGTGCTGAACCTCCTTTTCGTCGTCGTGACGCTAGCGCGCCGCGACGGCATTCGCGTGCAGCAGATTGTGCCGGTCACATCACCCCCGTCTCATTCGAAAGGAACGCACATGCTCTCTCGTTGCAGTTGCACTGTCGTCATTGCCTGCTTGACGCTTGTCGCCTGCCAAAGTCTCCAAAGCCCTGCCGCATGGGCTTACGATGTCGATGACGAGACCATGTCGGTCACGACGGAGTTTTCTACGTCCAGCTTCTCCACCACCTTGGGATTCTCGGACAACACGTACACATCAGTCTCCACATTCAACGGCAACACCTACTTTGTCTGGGTGGACAGCGATCGCCGACCGCAGATCACCAAGATTACGTCCTCAGGCAACACCACCGTGCAACTCGATCCGGGCAACGATTACCAGGTCCACAACGACGGGCACTACAAGTTCTCGCTGGGCATCGACAAGAACGGCTACATCCACGTGATGGGCGGGATGCACAATCATTCCGTCAACACCACCGCCAATCTGCCTTCGCGCTACCACGGCTCCTACATCATGTACTGGGTGTCGGACGACCCTGAAGACATCAGCAGCTTCACATTCGTCGGCAATGACGAAGATCGGTCGGTCATCGGTTTCGGATTCAGCTACTGTGCGTTTGTCAACGACATTGACATGGAGCTGTTCATGTCCTGTCGGATGAAGGTTCACACCGGCGGACATGCACCTGGAGAGATGGGCGTCGGGCTGTTTCGCTACAACGCGTCCACGCAGTCGTGGACCGCGTTGGGCGGGTTGGCGCCGAGTACGCCGACGGCAGAGTTCAAATGCATCCTCTGGGAAAACAACGGGCACGCAGGCACAACCAATAACTTTTACCAGGCCTTCGGACGCACGCTGAAAATCGACGCCAACAATCGCATGCACTTCGCCTCAACGATCAACAACGACAACAGCGAGGCCGAGCCGACGCATGCCGTTTACGCCTATTCTGACGACGGCGGGCAGACGTTCTATCGTGCCGACGGCAGCACCATTGCCAGCCTGCCCATGCGTGTGGACAGCGGCACGAATCAGGCGGATATCGTGGAAGGCCCGATCGAAGACGCAGGTCTGCACGCCGCCGTCGTCTGGGACAAGAATGGCGTGCCGGCCGTGTCATACTGGCCCAAGAGCTACAGCACACCATCGGTCTATCGCTACTGGATTCCCGACCTCAACTGGTGGAGCTCGAGCGTCGCCTCGCCCGCCGGCGGACAGCCGCGCACCGTGCATCACAGTGATCCCAGCGGCGTGATCACCTTTGTCACGCCCGACTCCTCCGGCAAGATCGTCCGCGCCGTCGATTTCGACACCGCCGGCAAGTCGTACTGGATCAACAAGCTGCTGGCGTCCTGCGATCAACTGGCGCTGCGCCATCATGGCGTGTATCGCTTTGTCGCAAGGGAGTCGAACAGCTCGGCGCTCTCAGTCATTCGTGTGGAGTTCAACCACGATGGCGGTTTCACGGAGGAAATCTGGAACGACGTCAGCGGCGGCTCACTGTCGTCTCTGGCGTCGCACACGCCGTTCCCAGGCGACCCCGACAGCATCGTGCAAAGCACCACGGCCCTCGAGCGGGTCACATCCATCGGCGACAACTACGGCCGGCGCCTGCGCGCGTTCCTTCATCCTCCGACCACGGGCAACTACACCTTCTATATCGCCGGCGACAATGACTGCGAGCTGTGGCTGAGCACCGACGCCACCATCGCCAACGCCACGCGAATCGCCCGCATGCCGTGGTTTACCAATATCTACGAGTGGGACAAGTGGCCGAGCCTGCAGCAATCGGCGTCGATCCCGCTGGTGGCCGGACGCAGGTACTACATCGAAGTGGTTCACAAAGAAGCCAGCGGCAGCGACCACGTTCAGGTGGCGTGGACCGGCCCGGGCATCAGCACGCCGACCGTCATTGCCGTGGATTATCTGTCACCCCTCGTGCCCGGCAAGGTGCAGGGCGCATTCGGCAACTGAGCGATCGACCGTGGAGGGCGACGACATCGACGCCGCTTTGGCTCGACGCGAAGCGTCTTTGGCTGTTGCCACGAACCGCACCATCGATCAAAGCGGCTTCGCCGCGAGTGAAATGCGGTGTCGATGCCACCGCAGTCCATAGAGACCTGCGGCTTATCCCGAACGCAGTGCTGCAGTGCCCCCTTTGTCGTGAGCGCTACCGGGGAGATGGGAAGTGGGTGCAAGCATCATAGCTGCTCAAGTAACACCACCCTCGTCTCATAGCTTTCCCAATGCATAGTCGCCGTTGAGACTGCGTTCGCCTGTTTGTCGCCAAGGAGTTCCTTGCAGGACCTGAACTTTACACCTGGAATCTCCACGTTGCCGGTTTGCGGCTGTGAGCTGGTATTGATTGCAATGAGCATCATGGTGTCTGCATCGATCCGCAACAGGCTCGCAACGATTCCCTCGGGCGTTGACAGCGGAGGGATCACGCCCGCCGCAGTCGCGAGGGCGGCGACGATGCTGGCCGGGCCCTGATGCGTCGTCGTCGGGCCCGAACGAAGCACGTCGTCCCCGAGACCCTCTTGGGGTGCAGCGCTCATGCCCAGGTTGAGTCCGGACATGATCGCCTCCCCTCGGCCCCAACGGTGGTGCGTGATCGCGGGATTGCCGTCGGCATAGCTGGCGAGGGCTTGAGCACCCTTCAGTTCCCAAAACGCCAGGAAATAGCTGTGCGCAACCGATACCGACTCCTTCTCCCACTCAACCGCGATGGGCGCCTGCCCCGCAAGACGAATATCGCGCTCACGACAACCGAATACTTCTGCGAACCCATCGCCCGGCACTTCGGTTGCCAGCACTTTGTTTGGATCGTAAGCACAGAGGTAGGGGTCCGACAGCACATGCCCGCCTTGCTCGATGTACTGCTTAATGGCCACGCGCGCACCAACCGAAAGCGACAGCGGCATCGGCAATACGACCATGCGATACCCAGCCAGCGATTGTGCCGTCACCAGCTCTTCATGGATCACATCGACGGGAATGCTGCGATCCCAGAACATGCGGTAATAGCCGCTGAGTGCATCGACGTTGACTCGACAACTGCGCAGTTGCGACCACGCCATCATGTAGCTTTGATAGCTGAACAGGATGGCCACCTGTGCGGGAATCGGCTGAGCCGCACTGAATAATGAGGCGTGGTCACGGAGCAGGGAGCCGATGCGTGCCACTGCGCGAGCGTTGTCGGTGGGCTTGCCGCCGTAGTCGGTGAGGCCATAGGCCCCCGATTCATTGCCGTGGCGCTCCTTGCGGAACTGCCAGTACAGCAGTCCCTTGGCGCCTTGGCGGATGGACTCCCAGCTCCACATCTCCAGCCAGCGTGAAGGCAGGCGTCCGGTGCGAATCATTGCTCCGTGATAGTCGGCGACGCCCAACTCGGCCTGCCAGAAGGGTCTACCTGCCGCCGCTGACCGCGTGGCTGCGGTCCCTAGTCCGACCAGCACGGTCGAAGACGCGCTCTGGGGAAACGCGCTGTCGCCCCAGATGTCGGTCGGCCCGGCGTTCTTCCAATCGTCAAACGCCATCGAACCCAACTCGGTGCAGGTCACACAGCTTCCGCCCCAGGCGTGGGCCACCACGGGACGTGACGAGCAGGCACGGATGACTCCAGCACGCCGCTGGACCATTGCGGCGACGTTCTCAGCGGTGAACGTACGCCAGTCGCACCAGTCGGCCAATCCGAATCGCCACGTCGGCGGCCGAGCTTCTTCCCATTCACCCATGCGTCGCCCCCAGGCATCATTGAGTGCATCGAGCGTCTGGTACTTCTTCCGCAGCCAACTGCCGAAAGCCCGACGCGTCGCCCCGCAGTAGCAATACACGCCAGGCGGCGACTGAGCAATGTCAATCCATTGGTGCGGTTCATTGACTGGTTCCCAGAATGCCACGGCGGGATGGTCGCCCACCCCGCGCATCAACGTGGTGATGAATGCCTCTTCAAACTGCTGAACTTCCGTGTGATCGAAGCAAAGTCCGGGCCAGCCACCCGACGGCGTGTTGCCTCGTGCAGCAGGCTCGAACGATCGACCTCGCTCGTCGATGTACCAGTACTGCGGGTACCGGCGGATCGCCCACTCCGGGCAACCGTGCAGGTGAAAGAGCAGTCCCACGCCAAGACCGTGTCGCGTCGCCAGATCAAGCAGGGCGATGATCCGCTCAACGTCCACCTCGCCCTGGCGCGGTTCGAGCGTACCCCACACCAACCAGACTCGGATCGTGTTGAACCCCAGCTCGCGCATCGTGGCGATATCGCGAGCCCAATCCTCGCGCAGCGGGGTCATGCCACGCAGGTATTGCGCGCCAAACGGGAACACACACGTTGGCAGGGATGCGGGCATGAGAAGCGGCGGCGTGGCCGGCATCACCACCAGAAGGGGCGGTCGAGGTAGCCCCAGCTGTAGCGGCAGGATAGGGCGCTGGTGGTGATGGGCGTGTTATTCGCGCCGATGCGATCGCGGCCGATCCATTTGGCCGAGCCATCAATGCAGGCGCGGTTGCCGCCCAGCACCTGGGGGGCGAAGGTTTCGATGCTGCCGCCGCTCCCGGGTCCCCAGAACTTGGCGCGAAGTGAATGATTGGAGAAGCCCCATTGCTCGCCGGCGGCGAACAGGTTGATGTCGGTAAACAGGACCTGAGTGGACGTGTTGTTGGCCAGCTTGATCGCCGCGGCGCTGGGGGGATTGTCGTTCCATTGGACGGCGGGGAACTGGTTGAGATTCTTGTCCGCAGCGCCGCCAGCATATACATAGGCCACGCCGTAATCATTGATGCGGTTATGGCCCGACGAGTGATGCTCCCACTGTCCCCAGTCGCCAACGACCCCCGCACTCAGCAGCGGCGGGCTGAAAAAGGGCGTCGAAGGACACGCCATGACCTTGAGCGTGCTGCCATAAGACACGAGCGGATCCACAAGAGTCGTCTTCTCCCACTGATAGAGAATCGCTCGGCCTGTGATGTGGTCGTTGATGATCGGGAGACTGCCCTTGTTGCTGTCGGCATACATGATCGCCGCCATGCTCAATTGTCGAACATTCGAGGCACAGGCAATTCGCTTGGCCTGCTCGCGCGCGCTGGCCAGTGACGGAAGCAAGATCGCAATCAATAGCGCGACGATGGAGATCACCACCAACAGCTCGATCAGCGTGAACCCTGCGCGATGACGTCTTCTTGTTTCATGATGAATCGTGTCTTGCATGTTCATGGCACACGCTCCTGTCAACCTGGTGTGACCGCTGATACCGTCGTGAGAGCTACCGCAGAACGCTCACGACGATGTAAGGCTGCTCCTGCTGCCAATCCGGCCAGAACGTCCCGCCGCCCTGCACCCGTGCGACGACGTAATAGATGATGTCGTACTGCGCCGCCACCTCATGACCGGGGATCTGGGCAACGTAGATTCCGTCGGCGGTGGCGTTCATTGGCATTCGCCGCCACTGCTTGGTCTGATCCATTTCACGGTAGTGGATCGACACTTCGCGCAGGGGCAGGGCGCTGCTGACTTGGGCGGTGATTCTCACCGCGTGGCCTGGTGTTGCAGTGAGAACGGGCTCGTGTTGGATCACCGGCGGGGAAGCCAGCGGCGTTTCGCCGGGGTAGCGCTTGAGGGCCCGTTCGACTTCGGCGAGATCCGCATCGGGACGAACACCGTGCTTCTTGAGCAGTTCCGCCACGTACGTCACGTCCTGATCGACTTCAGCCTGCCAGTCCTTCCAGTGCCTGGAATGATCGTGCAGCTTGTTGGGATAGTCCGCGTAGTGCTGCTGTGAGAAACCCATCACCAGCCGATCGTGGTACATACCGTCGGTGAGCTCGACGATCCTCTTCCACGCGGCCTGAGCCTGGCGGATGTGATGCCACACCAATGTCAGCCGCTGCGTGTCGCTGGTGAGCCTGAAGAACTCCAGATCGGTGGCGGCGCGCTTCTTGGCGGCGTGATAGCGGGCGAGGTGTGCGAGAACGCGCAGATCCATGGCCGTCGCCTTCAATTCCGCATCGGTGGGATCCGTTGCGCGAGCGATCGCTGCGTCCACGGCCGCGAGCGTCGTATTCGCCAGTTCATCGAGCCTGCGGCTCACCTGAATCGCCGTCCACTTGGGGTTGACGTTGTCAGCGATTGCATCCTCGACGAACGCCGAGTGCCGTCCTGCCCAGTCCTCGGCACGCCACAGATTTGCCGGCCGCGACGCGAAGGGAGCAATGGCATAGAACTGGCCGTAGTCGCTGGGCTGGATCGCGCGGTATGCATCCAGGTGCATCGTCGGGAGCATCTCCGGCCAGAAGCGCCAGTTGGCTGCACTGCTCAGCGTGGAGGCGGTGATCAGCGGCAGCACCTGACTGGCGTGGCGGTAGGCGGTGTCGAGGTCCACTGCAGCGGGCCCAAACCGACTTGTCATCTCGCGCCGCCATACGTCGTCGGAGGTGTCGGGGTTGTAACCCCAGCGGCCGAACGCGAGAAACCACGCCCAGTACCGCTCGTACTCCCACGTGTAGTGTTCCAGCGACTTGTCGGCGAAGATGCGCCACTCGCCGGGGTCGTTGCCGTAACCCTTGTTGGTCAAGGGGGCAAACACTTCAAAACCGTCAGCGTCACCTAGTGTGCAACTGCGGGCGAAACGTGCGGCGTAGATCGGGTCGCCCCACAATAGCAGCCGCGAACTGCCTACCGTCCAAAGCTGGTAGGTCACTCTGTAGTCGCGCGGATGCTTGAGTAGTCTCCCATAGCCATAGCGACTTGCCGAGTAGGCCGGGTCTTGTGCTGTGGGGTGATAGGGCAGCCCCATGTGTTCGCACCAGTACTTGGTCGAGACAGTGAGGTCGAGTCCGGCCTGCTTGGCCAGGTCAATGGTCTGCTGGCTCAGACTCTTATAGCGCAGGTCGAGCTTGATCGGCCGGCCCGCACCGGCAATCGCCGCGAACTGCTCTTGGTAGTACGACTCCTGTTTGTCGTGCGGGATACCGCTCTCCAGATTCATGCGGAACTGTACGCCCGTCACGCCGGGGGATAACTGCAACAGTTTGCGCAGCCCTTTGGCGGCATAGTCGCCCCCCGCTTCGCCCGACGGGACGTTCTCGACCGGAGAGTCGCCGTAGCTGATCTTGTCGAACGCCGTCTTGGCCGGGAGCTGTGTCCACAGCCCGACAGTCAGGTCCACGCCGTACGCCTCGGCGGTGCGGGCGATCATCTGGAAGTTGGCCAGGTTCTTCGCGCGCTGCTCGTCGCTGAGGCCCTTCACGCGCACGTCGGGGTACTCGGGCACCTCGAACATCCACGGATAGGGCGGGACCATGTAGTTGGTGCTGTGGCCGAAAGTCAGTGTGTAGCTGTTGAAGCGATTGCGCGCCAGCATCCCGAAGAACCAGTGCCAGTAGTCTTCGCTTTCGTACCAGCCTTTCTCCACGTCTTCGTTGAAGATCTGCGTCTGCACCGCACGCACGGGCAGGTGCGGGGATTCGGACTGGCTCTGGACCACTGCAGCGAGGTCCGCGCCCGGCGGGGCCAGCCGCATCGCCTCCGCCACTTCGTAGACGCCATACGCCAGCCCCCGCGCATCACGGCCCGACACGATAATCTCACCAGGATTCACCGCGATCAGCAGCGACTCAGCCGGCTGTGCGACCGTCAGCTTCAACGCATCAAGCCGGGACGCCAGCGCGTCATTCTGGCCGGGCAGACCGATCACGATGACAAGGGCCGCCTCGTCACCCGCTGCGACCACACGGACTTTGCGCTGGTTCAACACCGTGGTGAGATACGCGGACGCACGCTGCGCCGGCATCGGCAATTCCCGGCCGATCTCCATCCGCACCGTCGGGACGATCTCACCCGCCATCGCATCGACTCCTGACGCTGCGACCAGTCCACTGCAACACAACATGACTGTGGGAATGAGATACGGACTCACGAGTGATGAACTCCTTGCCCCGCGTGAGGCTGAATCGGTGCCATGGGTGATAGGTGCGTGCCGTCGGGCGCGATGGCGCTGAAAGCCCACGCCCATCCGCCGTGGTTGCTGCTGCGTGCGTTGGTCAGCAGCACCGCCAGGTCGTTCGCGCCTGCACGCAATGTGGCCTGCACCGTGCGCGTGCGAAACATGGTTTGATTGCCCATGTCCACCACAGGCTCGTCGTTCACCTGGTACAGCAGGTGATCGTCATAGGAGAATCGAACCGTCGCCGCCATGGCGTGCGGCGCGACAAGGGTCGCGCGGGCCACGGCCGCTTTGGCTTCGTGAAAGGTGCCCACTCCCAGGCAACGCGGGCGATCGACGTGATTGAAATCGACAAAGCCGTGGTGGGCGTGGCAGACGATGGCGGTATCGGACGGACGGCCTATGACAGCCGTGATGCCATTTTTCGCTGCAGCGAGAACCTGGCCGTCTTCGTTGTCCAGCGGCCCATACACGTGCCACCGGCCAGCGTCGGGTAGAGCCACGGCCACCTCATCCGCCGCGACAGGGGCGTCGGGCATGAGGCCTGCAAAGCTCGGCAGCTTCACGAACTGACGGGGTGAACCGTGTTGATACCAATAGACCGTGGAGCAGATGTTGTTCTGCATGCAACCAAAGCGAACGTGGATTGACTCGTCGAAGTGGATCGGATCACGGTCGAAGAAGCGATAGCCGACGAGGCGTTGCACGCGGCGCGGCTCGCCGATGTCTTCGTGTTCGTAATAGGGGATGCCTGCCCACAGGTGTGTCTCCGGCGGATGATGAGCGCCGCCGTAGCTGGTGCCGAACGTATCTTCGCCGCCGATGCCGCGGAGGTAGGCGGGATGTTTGCCTTGGCCGTCGATGTAGATGTTGTCCGCGCCGCCGTGGCTCCAGCGATCTTCGTTGTCGATCAGACGGACGCCATAGACAAAGCCCACGAGGTCGCCGGGGCCGTCGGCATCGAGCATGAGATAGTCGCTGCCATAGCGCCGGGTCGGATTCTCTTTGCGCCAGCGGGCGCAGAATCGTCGCGGCTCGTCCAGTGGCTCATCGACGAACCGTCGCCAGTCGGCCTGCAAGTAAATGTGGTTGGCTTCCTCGCCGGTCTCCACCTCGATCCGCGCGGATTGCGCAAACGGCATCGAGAAGTAGCAGTTGTAGCCGCTGTACTGCTTCACCGACAGGTGTGGCGTGTTGATGTCGTACGCGCCGACGCCGTGCATCACGCCAAAGAAGTCGCCCAGCGGCGCTTCGACATGCGGCACGTCGCTGCCGTCAAAGTAGATCCGAAGGATCAGCTTGCGGTTGATCATCGCCGTCTTGTGGGGATGATGGAGCGTACACCACAGATGATCGATGCATCCCGGCCCGTCCAGATTGGCGATGGTGTGGCACATGGCTGCCGCCAGTGGACTTTTCAGGGAGAACCGATCCCGCACGGCGGTGCGGGGCAAGCGTAACGAGCCGGTCGCCGATGGATCGCCATGGAGCTTCATGGATGGCGTACGCAAGCGAAGGCGAATACCTCAGAGTACGGGCAGCATGCTTGCCCGCACGGACGGCCGGTTAAGCCGACCGTCCATGCGGGAAGAGCGATTTGTCGCGGATCAGCACGCCATGCGACGACGACGCGCGAGCATGCACACCCCGCCCAGCGAGGCGAGCATTGCGCTGGCTGGTTCGGGAACCAGGTCAAGTTGCAGGCCGTTGATACCAACGCCGTTGCCTGTCACCCGAAGGCCCTGGATCGTGATCTGTCCTGCACCGTTTGCGGTGGTTGAGAAGGCGAATGACGCGATAGTATCAGTCGTGGGCAAACCCCATCCGGCGAAGCTGTAGTTATCCGCGACCAACACACTGTTCACGGACCAGTCTGTGGCGAATGTGGACGCCGCCGTGGCGCGTTGTGCATAGTCATAAGACCAGATGCGCCCGCTGTATTGGGCGTTCGCAGTCAGCCCGGAAATCACAATATTCACGCCGTTACCCGAATCCACGTACAGGAAGTCCCGATACATGTCGGAGAGCGTGAAGCTCCCGCCGTTGGGCGGATTGTTGGCACCTCGGTCGCGGCCTTGAAGCACGGAGGTGGGTATCGCGGTCACGGCGACGGTGTATTCGCTGTACACCCCAGATCCACCTAGCGTGTACCCGTCCCAGCCGGATTGAGTGGGACCTGATGACCCCGACCAGCCGTTAAAATCAAGCAACACAGCCGCGTGTGCGGAGCTCGCCCCCAAGGCGACGACAACTGACAGTAACATTCCGAGACGTGCGTTCATGACCCTCACTCCTATCAGATGAGTATCCTGCATTCGCGATGGGTCACACGACCCATCGCAGCGATTCGTCATCCCACCACGATGGTGGATGAACTGTTGTTGATCGAGCCTTCCTGGCTGACGACGTCGAGCAGCGGCTTGTTGAAGCGCACGTGCAGCGCGAGGCGACAACTGCCCAGCAATTCGACGGAGCGGGTCTGGCCGACGTAGTCATAGCTGATATCACCGGGTACGCCGCCCATGCGTCGGCACACGCCGTCCCAGAACGCATCGCGCGCGACAGGCACGGCATCCGGAATCTGGCCGCTGAGCTTGATGTGGCGCGGCTGATGCACGGCGAAGATCCAACCGAGCGTTTGGCCCAGCCGTCGAGCGTTGCGTGCGATTAGGTTGAGTTCGTCGCGCTTGTTGCTGCCAGCCCGCTTGAGCAACTGCGTGAACGACAGCGGCGCGTCGCGGTGTTGCTGATTCCAGCGATCGTTGAGGGCGCGGCCGCCCAGGTAGGCTTCGAGGCAGCCGCGCTGGCCGCAGTAACAGCGTCGGCCTCCCGGCCAGAGCGTGGTATGGCCGACGTCGCGCAGGTTGTGGCTGACCATACCGGGCGTGTGCCCATATTCCTTGAACCCGATCTCGTAGCCTCGGCCGAACATGACGCCCACGCCCAGGTCCCAGATGACGTGGAAGATGTGCTGGTCGGCCTGGTCGGATTCGAGGCCGCCCCAGTAGATCGCGGCGCCGAGCGAGACGATGTACACCGGCACGCCCAGCATGCCTTCGAGCACACGCTTGGCGTCGAGCCCGTTGGCCGCGGGCATGTTCACGTAATTGAGGATCCGCCCCGTGCCCACCTCCAGCACGCCGGGCACACTGAAGCAGACGCTGTAGATCTCGAGCGACTGGTCTTTTGCGGCCGCCATGAGCTGCTTCACGAGGGCTTCGATCCGTTCCGCAAGCACCTCGTGGGAGGTGACGTCGCTCACATCCAGATGGTGCTCGACGACGATCCGGCTGGAAAAGTCCATGATCGCGCCGCAGAGGTTGGGCGAATCGAGGCTGATGCCCAGCACGGCCTTGCCTTCGCGGGCCAGATCCAGCAGCACCTGTGGGCGACCCATGCGGCGGCCGCGCACCTGTCCGCCGGTTGGAATGACGATGCGCTGAGCGATCAGCTTTTGGGTGTGGACATTGACGGCAGCCCGGCCGAGGCCGAGCTTTCGCCCGATTTCGACTTGCGAGATCGGCCCCTCGCGGCGGATCTGCTCCAGAATGCGGACCAGCGTGACCGCTTCGTTTTCCAGGATGTGATCGAGCTGTGGCACAGGCGATCCTTGGGCGATTGACAGATAGATTATCGCGAGGTAATTTATTTGTCAAATGAATAAACAAATTAGTGACGACGACACGTCGTGCGGCATAATAAACACAAATCCATTATTTACAGTGTCTTAAACGTATATATGAGCCTCATCGCTAAAATGCTTTGGCTACGATCAGCAAGACAGTCGTGACAATTCCCTTCCCAAGCACGTTGGTCCCGAAGTCCTTGGCATGGCGTGAGAGATCAAGGAATGATTGGATGACTGCCGCGACGTACCCACTGTTCGTCTGTCTGACCGCCATGGCGACAGCCGCCGCCGCCATGGCGTTCGACGGCGTGGACCTGGCAAACCTGCGCGAGTGGACGATCGTGGTAGCCGACGACGCGATCGAGAGCGAACGCTACGCGGCCAGCGAGTTGCAGCGGTTCTATCAGCAGGCGTCAGGCGTCGAACTGCCCATTGTCTCGACGACGGATCGGGCTGATCGTCACATCTTCGTCGGTTCCGGCGCGGCCATGCGGGCGTCGAATGTCGGGTTCGACACCAGCAGCATGGGCGAAGAGGCGCTGCGCATCATCGTCACGCCCAACAACATCGCCATCGCCGGCGGGCGACCGCGCGGCACGCTCTACGGCGTGTACACGTTCCTCGAAGACTACCTGGGCGTGCGCTTTCTCACGCCCGACCACAACCACGTCCCACCCGTCGGCGACAGCCGACCCGTCGCTGCAGTGGACCGTACCTACGATCCGCCGATTGTCTTCCGGTGGAGCTACTGGCACGCGACCAACGAGCATCCCGACTTTGCCGCTCGCATGCGCTGCAACGCCGTGGCCAATGGCCGGCCCGAACTCGGCGACATCAGCCGGCACCAACTCATCAACCACTCGCTCCATCACTGGATCAACACCAAGGAGTTCGGGAAAACCCACCCCGAGTACTTCGCGCTTGTCGAGGGTCAACGCAGGGCTGATGTCAACGGTGGTGATTCGCACTATTACGGCACCCAGCCGTGCATGACGCACCCCGACGTGATCCGTATCATCACCGAGCGCGTGCTTGCCAAGCTGGGTGCCCAGCCCGACACTGCCGTCATTCAGCTCGGGCAGGGTGACAATGTGTACTACTGCCGCTGCGATACCTGCGCCGCCATCGACGAGCGCGAGGAATCGCACATGGGATCGCTGCTCACGGGCGTGAACGCCGTAGCCGAGGCTGTCGGGCGCGAGTTCCCTGAAGTGAAGATCGGTACGCTGGCGTACAGCTATTCCATTCGTCCGCCCAAGACGCTGCGTGCACGCGAGAATGTTGTGATTCAGGTCTGCAATATTGGAGCGAGCGTGACCAAGGTGCTGACCGATACATCCAGTGCCCGCAATGCCGAGTTCGCCGCGGACCTAAGGCGGTGGCGGGAGCGGGCGTCGCACATCAGTATCTGGACATACTCGACGAACTTTTACGATTTTCTACTGCCCGCGCCTACGCTGCACATCTGGGGACCCAACATGCGGTACTACGTGGACCACGGAGTGAATCAGATGTTCGTCCAGGGCAATCGTCAGTCGCCGGGCGGCGCGTTCTCCGATGTGACCAACTATGTCATTGGGCGGCTGCTGTGGAATCCGTCGCTCGACGGCGAGGCTTTGGTCGATGAGTTCCTGACGCTGCACTACGGCAACGCTGCTGCACCGATGCGTCGCTATCTCGACCTGCGGGTCGAACGGTATGCCGCCGCCAACCTCGACCAATACTGTAACGGTAACGCCAAGAGTTTCGGTATTGATGACAAGATGGTGCAGGCAGGGCTGGACGCCTATGAGCAGGCGCTAACGCTTGCGGATGATGATGCAGTCAGGCAGCGACTCGATCTGTTCAAACTGTGGGTGTACCGCGCGGCGATTGACGAGGCTTGGGCGCCGATCAATCCGTGGGGCAAGTCACCGCGACAGCCCAGCGAGAGCGTGGCTGAATGGCTGGTACGACTGGGACACCCGTTTGGATGTGTAGATGCCGACGTACAACGCCGCACGCAGCCATATGTTCGCGATGTTTTCGCACTCATTGGTCAGTACAACGTCACACACTGGCGTGAGAACATGCCGGTCAGCGTGGCGGAAGCGGCACTCCGCCACGGATTTGGGTTGGCCGAAGGCGAAGCCTGGTGATCGCGCTGCTGCGCCGCCCATAGATCGTCGGCGATTGGATCTTTCGTCATGAATATGCTTGTCACCCTCCTGCCCGTTGGCTTGGTCCTGGTCCTGTTTGCCGCCACGACGTCGGCTTTCCAGGGCGTGGACCTGGCGAACCTGCGCGAGTGGACGATCGTGGTAGCCGACGACGCGATCGAGAGCGAACGCTACGCGGCCAGCGAGTTGCAGCGGTTCTATCAGCAGGCGTCAGGCGTCGAACTGCCCATTGTCTCGACGACGGATCGGGCTGATCGTCACATCTTCGTCGGTTCCGGCGCGGCCATGCGGGCGTCGAATGTCGGGTTCGACACCAGCAGCATGGGCGAAGAGGCGCTGCGCATCATCGTCACGCCCAACAACATCGCCATCGCCGGCGGGCGACCGCGCGGCACGCTCTACGGCGTGTACACGTTCCTCGAAGACTACCTGGGCGTGCGCTTTCTCACGCCCGACCACAACCACGTCCCACCCGTCGGCGACAGCCGACCCGTCGCTGCAGTGGACCGTACCTACGATCCGCCGATTGTCTTCCGGTGGAGCTACTGGCACGCGACCAACGAGCATCCCGACTTTGCCGCTCGCATGCGCTGCAACGCCGTGGCCAATGGCCGGCCCGAACTCGGCGACATCAGCCGGCACCAACTCATCAACCACTCGCTCCATCACTGGATCAACACCAAGGAGTTCGGGAAAACCCACCCCGAGTACTTCGCGCTTGTCGAGGGTCAACGCAGGGCCAGCACGGTTCACGCACACAGAGGCGGAGATGCCTACGGCGACGGCACCCAACTGTGTATGACCAACCCCGACGTGATCCGTATTCTGAGGCAGCGCGTCTTGCAGAAGCTGCGCGACACACCAGCCTTACGTCTGATCCAACTCGGGCAAGGCGACAATGAGCACTACTGTCGCTGCGATAGCTGTGCCGCCATTGATGCACGCGAGGAATCGCACATGGGCGCGCTGCTCACCGGCGTGAATCAGGTTGCCGAAGCTGTGGCACAGGAATTTCCTGACGCGGTGATCGGAACACTCGCCTACAAGTACTCGAGCAAGCCTCCCAAGACCCTGCGCGCTCGGGATAACGTGCGGATTCAGCTTTGCAGTATCGAGTGCAGTGTCACCCGGCCACTCACCGATCCGACCAGTACCCGCAATGTCGAGTTTGTGCAATACATGCGACTTTGGCGTGAGCGTGCAGCCCACATCAGTGTCTGGACCTATGCCACCAACTTCTGGGAATTCCTTCTGCCCGGCCCATCGCTGAGCATTCTTGATGACAACATCCGTCATTACGTGGACAGCGGAGTGAGCCAGTTCTTTGTGCAGGGAAATCGCCAATCGCCCGGCGGTGCGTTCGGCGACGAGACGAACTACGTCGTCAGCCGATTACTCTGGAACCCATCACTGAACGGCGACGAATTACTCGATGAGTTCCTGACACTTCACTATGGGCGGGCCGGAGTGCCCCTACGACATTATCTTGATCGAATATCGACTCACGCCCGCACGCTGGACAAAGACCGGCACTGCTACGGCCGAGCGGCCGACTTTGGCATCGATGATGCGATGGTGCAGGCGGGTCTGGCGGTCTATGAGCAGGCCAACGCGCTGGCGGACAACGATGGGATCCGACGCCGCCTCGATCTATTCAAGCTCTGGACCCACCGCGCCGCCATTGAAGATGCCTGGGTTGCAGTGGACCCGCGACACATGTCGCCGAGGCAGCCCGGTGAGTCGACGGCAGACTGGCTCGAACGGATCGGCATTGCTCGCGGCGCGATAGAGCCACAGGTGCGTGAGCGCACAAGGCCGTTCATCCGCGACATGTGGAAGGTCCTGGGCACCCACCACGTCACGCATTGGCGTGAAGGTCTGTTGATCGAGCAGGCCGAAGAGTACCTGCGTCACGGATTTGCGATCGATGCCGCCGAAGCCTGGTAGCACGACGACCGCCGCTCGGAAGCCATAGAGGATTTGCAATGACCGCGCAGCGAAATGTCACTCCGGGATACGAGTTCGGTCTGGATGGATTCCCTTTCGGGGTCCAGTACTACCGTGCTCCCACGCCGCTCCCGACCGAGTGGGACGATGACCTGCGTCGCATCGCTGCGATCGGCTACACCCATGTGCAGTATCGTCCGCAATGGCGATGGCACGAGCGCGTGCGCGACCGTTACACCTTCGATGATCTGGATCGCCTGTTCGACCTCGCGGCACAGCATGGTTTGCGCGTCGTGCTCAAGCCCATGCTCGAGACCGCGCCCGATTGGGTGTTCGAGGATCTGCGGGGCACGCGTGTGGGCTTTCACGGCATCCCGATCAGTGCGATGGCAATCGGGTCGTTCTATGTCGGAGGCTGGCTCCCGTGTTTTGACAACCCAGCTGTCCTCCATGCCGCCAACGACTTTGTCGGCCAGCTTGTCCGGCGGTATCAGAACCGGCAAGCACTGTGGTTTTACGACGCGTGGAACGAGCCTCGCAGCAAGCCGTTGGGGCAGTGTCACTGCGTCCATTCCGTGCAGTCGTACCAGCACTGGCTCACTGCGCGATTTGCATCGGTCGATCAGCTCAATGAGGCCTACGGTAAGGCATGGTCATCCATGGCAAGCGTCAGGCCGCCCGCCTCGGCCGGCGACTATGCCGAGATGCTCCTCTGGCGACAGTGGGCCGCTCACGCCGTTGCCGGGCATGTTCAAGCGGTGGTCCAGACTATCCGCTCGCATGATCCCGATCGCAAGATTCTCGTCCATGCGGGCTACTGCAGCGTGTTGCAGGATCCGGCATGTGACGCCAACGATGATCTGCTCACCGCCGCGACCGCCGATCGCTACGGCACATCCTTTCCTCTCACTCTCCGGCCCACCCAGCCCGCTCATCACGCTGAGGCGGATCTGATAAGCGACTGGCTGCGCCGTGTCGATCCCGACTATTGGTGTCACGAGTTTTACCCCAACCAGACCGCATGGTGTCGTCCACCCCAGCCGCAGACGCTTAGCCGATTAATCTGGATGGCGCTGGCAGGCGGCGCGGCAGGAATGACATTCTGGCAATATCGCTCCGAGCGCCTGGGCGACGAGAGTAATGGCTGGGGCATGCGCGAAATCAATGGCGACCCGACTCCGCGCAGCGACGCCTGCGACACAATCGCGGCCGTCCTGCGTGAGCATGGCGCCAAACTCGCGGCATCACGAAGGGCCCCAGCACAGATCGCACTTCTCTACAGCAGGGAATCCGACCTTCTGGGCCGAGTCGAACGCATGGCATTTGACGAGCCGGACCCGCGACAGGCCAGGATCCGCACCGACTATCCCTGCAAGCTATCGCTGCACTCCGCGCACTTTCTGTATCAGGCCTTGGGGCACGTGACCGACTTCGTCGTGCCCGGCGATGAACTGGAGAAGTACTCGGTCGTCCATCTGACCGCTATCGAGATGATCGATGATGCGCTGGCCCAACGGTTACGCAGGTACGTTCGCGGCGGCGGGCGAGTCATTGTGGAGTATCCCTTTGCCTGCCGCGATGCACGCACGTGGGTGTCGCCCGATCGACCTTCGCATGGACTGCACGACCTCACCGGATGCCGCGAGGCTCAGCGCATCGCATTGGACGATGATGCGAAATCGGTGCGCTTCGACCACGGCATAACCGTGAACGCCAGGGTCTGGCACATCGAACTGACGCCCGATGGCGGCACGCCCTTCGCGTGGTGGCCGGACGGGTCGGTCGCAGCCGTCCGTCATGGTAGCGGCAAGGGTGATGTGGTGACGCTGGGGATGAATCTGTCGCTGTCCTTACAGGCGAGTTGGGACGATCCAGCCATGTCGGTTGTGGATCACATCCTCCGCGGTTGGGACATCGAACCTGCCCATGCTGCGGATCGTGGCATCTGGGTGCGCCGGCGCGAATGCAAAGACAGTGCGATTTGGTTCGTGTTCAATGTCTCTGATGCACTCGGCAGCATGACTCTTCCGTGCGAGCAGGCAACCATCTGGCATCAAACCGGTACACAGTTACAGGGGAGATTCCTCACGCTTGAAGCTGGGGCGGTCTGGGTTGCGGAGATGGGCATTGCGCGTCGGACAGCCCAGGCCAAGTCAGTGCGGGCGAAGAGAGCAGGAGAACATCGTGAAGTGTGATCTGCTAATCGTCATTGCCGCGTTTGCTTTGACGAGCAAACCTTTCGCAGTGGTGGCTGACCATCCAGAAGCGGTGCCGCAGCGCGAGTTTGTTATCAGTTTCATGATTCCGCCGCCATTCTCGGAGAACAGTTACCGGCAGATCGCCAACGCCCACTTCAACACGGTTCCTCTACTGCATAATGGCACCGACGCACAACGCCAGGAAATGGTGAGATATCTGGAAGCGTTGGAGCTACGTTTCATGGCTTATACGGCGAATGTCCCCTTTGAAGCGCTGTGCGATCTTCCTCAAGGCGCGGAGTGCATGGGCTATTTTCTTGGCGACGAGCCGGGTGCCGACCAGTTTTCGGCTCTGGCGCTCAAGACACGGGAGATTCGACGGCTGCGCCCTGACAAGCTGGTGTTCGCCAATCTTTATCCAAACTGGGCCACCACGAAGCAACTTCAGGCCAGTGCCTATGAAGAATATGTAGATCGATATCTGGCAGCCGTCGCTCCCGATGTACTTTGCTTCGATCATTATCCGCTCATCCGCCCCGATCAGCCTATCGAGCCAGGCTGGGCTCGCTACCACAGTAATCTCGCGCTGATTCGTGCTAAAGCACTGGAGCGGGAAATTCCGTTCTGGGTGTTTGTGAACGCCATGCCCTACAGCACGCATACTGCGCCAACCGAGGCACAGCTTCGTTGGCAAATCAACGCGTCGCTTGCATATGGCACCAAAGGGATACTCTACTTTGCCTATTACACACTACCGGATTGGCATGAGTTCAGGAAAGGCGGCGCTCTCGTCGCCGCCGACGGCAGGACGACGCGCCAGTACGAGCACGCCAAGCGCATCAATCTGGAATTGAAGAACATCGGGCCGGTGTTGATGGATCTCACGAGTGACGCGGTGATTCACATCGGCGCCCACGACAATGCATCCCGCCTGCTGGAGAATTGCGCGATCAGCCACATTGGACCTTCTGAATCCACCGATCCGCCACACAACTATCTGATCGGTACTTTCCGTCATAAGGATGGCCGACGGGCGGTCATGATCAACAACGGCAGCTTTTCGTTTTCCGCGTGGGCAACCGTGGTGTTTGACGCCGACATCCAGCGCGTTACGGAGGTCGCCC
Source organism: uncultured Phycisphaeraceae bacterium (assembly GCA_964518335.1). Classification (GTDB taxonomy): domain Bacteria; phylum Planctomycetota; class Phycisphaerae; order Phycisphaerales; family Phycisphaeraceae; genus CAZFDT01. The sequence goes on along the minus strand of CAZFDT010000001.1, from coordinate 18,441 downwards.
GCCAAAGCGGTGAAGAGGTCCCTGTCCAGGACGAAAGCCCAAATCTGCCTGGGTTTCAGATATCACTGGATGCCAGCGACTCGCGACTCTTTCTGTTGCCGGCAAATCAGACTGATGAGTAACACGATCGCTCGCTTGCTTGTCACATCCCGGTCTGCCGGCAATATTTGCACTCATTCACGGATTGCGCCGAAACCGGAGGTTTGAACAACGATGCTGCAACTCTGCAATGTCTGTCTGTTGATGTGGGTCACCACTTTTGTATGCCTGGTCACAGGGCCTGCATCCGCATTCGGCGAGCCCGTACGTGGGCTTGAGCTGGTCGGGGCGTTTCATACGGCCAATCAGCCCGTCCGGATCGCAGCACCTGAAGGTAACGATGAGATTCGTGAGGCGAAGGAATCAATCACCGATGGCGGTGCTTATGTTCGTATCTATCTGCGCAACAACAGCACCACACCCGTTGGCATTGAGGATATCGCGTGGAACGGCAAGACCGCAAAGGAGCACCATGCAGCCCACCTATTGATCTGGACCCGCCTGCGTCCCGATCGCATCCCGCCCGGCGGCGAGGGTGAACTCACCCTCTGCCTGCGCGAGACTCTGCGTGATTCAGTGGACGTAGAGTTGACAGCGAGTCAGGCCCTCCACGTGACTGCGCGGGTGCAACCCATCGCGGCCATGTGCCGCATCGCGACCATAGTCTTTGATGCGGCTCTATCGCAGGCCACGATCTACCTGGAGCGGCAAGAGGCGTCGGCCAAGCTGCCGACCGAACTACATCTCAATGGGCGGCGAGTGACAGACCATGTCACATGGCTGCACGATGACTTCGTGCGAGACACCGGCGTCGCGGTCGTGAACCTGCCGGAGGGATTTGAAAGAGGTGTGTTCTACACATTCCGATTCGAGGCCCAGGGCCAGACAGTGGCGGCAGGCGGCCTCCGTGCGTTCGGCGATCTCGCTGTCTTCGGGACTTACGGCGGGGCTGACTTCGAGCGATACGCAGCCAATGGGCTTGATGCCTACAATAGCTTTCGCCGACTCAGCATGGTCCAGTTGGACCAGGCCCAGCGACTGGGCGTCCGCACCATCCCCCTGGTGAAGGGCGAACCTTCCCCCGACACGCTGAGGCATCCGGCGATTTTCGCATACGGCCTGGTCGATGAGCCTGATGTCAAGGACCACGGCGTTAAGGACGTCCCCATGCGTTACCGCATCGGGCAGCACGCGCCGCAAGTGATTGCCTACGAAGCGGGCTGTCGAGCCGTAGACGCGCAGACACCTACTTCGCTCACGATCAACCTGACTTTCACGCCACACAACTACTACATCTATTGCCCCATCAGCGACATTCCAAATCCCGACTGCTATCCGCTCATCGCGGGATGGTCGATCCGGAGCATCCGTGACAACCTCGCCAACATCCGCCGTGCGAGCATGCCGGGGCCGTTTACTTACACGTATCAGTCGGGTTGGGAGGAGTATGGCATCAATCAGAATCGCTATGTTTCCGGTCGGGAAATGCTGAATGGCGGATTCGACGCGTTTCGTGACCCCAAGCGCGTCCGCGGCTTTGGACGCTGCCCCACTCCCAGCGAAGTGCGCATTCAGATGTTATACGCAATCGGGTTTGGAGCGCGAGGACTGTTCGCATGGACTGACCGCACCGAAATGGTTGGCAACCTCATGTTTCACGGTACCGACTCACTGCCCGACATGTGGCGTACAGTGGGCGAGAACTCGCGAGAGTTGCAAATGGTCGCGCCATTGCTCAATGTGTCACATCCGCTGCAGTGGGCCTCAAGCTCGCGTGAGACGCTATGGACGCAGACCCTGTGGGCAGGTCAGGACGCCGCGTTGGTGGTCGTTGTCAACGACAATTACACGAGCCAGGCAAGTGGCTTTGAGCAATCGCCTGTAGAAAATGCCGTGATTTCATTTCCCGATTTGCCCTGGCTCAATCCAGACCGGGTATATCGTGTGGCCGATGGGAACCTCGAATCGCTTGCCGCTGCCCCCTTGCCACACGGCGGTGTCGAATGGACAGACACGATCCGCAACGGGGAGTTGTACCTGGTGGTTCGAGGGAATCATGTGTCAGAGAGCCTGACGAAGCGATACCACGCACGCGCGAACACAAGGCGCTGATGCGGCCCGATGAGGGAGGTATGGAACAATGCGCCACAACTGCTATACAGGGCGGGTCGAACGTTGCCCAAGTTGGTGTTGGGTGTGATCCCGTATATCACTCGGACCAAGTCAACACGACCTTCATCGTGTCACTCCCGGGAACATCCAGTCGGGGATGCCACTCTGTTGCCTGACTGAAAGGCACGTGGTGGCTGACAAGCGGTTCAACTGCCCGCATGCCGCAGGCGACGAGATCGAAGAACAGTTCACTATCACGCGTGCAGGTCCAGGGATTGTCGAGTGTCGCATGCGTCGGGTGCGAGGCGTTGTCTGCTCCGATGATGGTGAAACTGGGCGCGTTGCAGAGGTGGTGGGAGTCAAACCACGTCTTGTCCTTCGGACTGCCGTCGCGCCAGAGCCGCATCAACCCCCGTGTCGTCAAGACTAAAATGAGCAATTACGCCAAGAAACAACCACACGACCGCGGCACATGGGTCAAACCCTTCGCATCCGCCGTCGTGATGGTTAAGTGAACCGTATTGGGGCTAGACTCATTCTGATCTGCGCGGTGACGGGGTCGGGCTGACGTTATTTCAGCAGAACGGTGATGACCCCGTCGTCGATGGTCACTGGGTACGTCTCGATGCTCGGGTCCTCTTTGTCACTGAGTGTGCATACCTCGCACGAAGACTCTACGCTGACGGGGTAGGTCTTAACGCGGACGTTGTGCGGATTGAAGACGGACTGACCGGTGGTGATGTCGAATTCCCAACCGTGCCAGGGGCAACGTAGGATACGGTTGGGGCCGTGCATCTGCGCATCGCCTGGCCCGTCGCTGGTGACGTGCCCGCTCAACTGTCCGAGGCAGAGCGGCGCCTTTCGATGCGGGCAGATGTTCCGCAGCGCATAGAACCGGCCTTCGACGTTGAAGACGCCGATGCTGATCCTGTCACTTGCCTCCACGATGCGCCGCGACCCCGGCGGCAGTTCGTGGGCGGGGCAGACCGGCAGCTTGCTCATGGCGTCGGGTCCAAGGGAAGGAGGTTGAAAGTCTCGATCGCGTTACCGGCCATGACCCGCTGACGCAAAGGCTCGGGCAGCTCAGTCAGTGTGTGGGTCGGATCGTCGTAATCCCAGTGCGGGAAATCGCTGCCGAACATCAACGTGCGCTCCCCGTGCATCCACGCCACCAGTTGCTCGATGTCTCGCCGGTTTGGTGGCTCGTCGATGGGCTGGGAGTTGAAGCGCACATGATCGATGACATACTCGCTGGGCAGCCGCTTCACCCACGGCACCTGCTGCCGTAGGCCCTTCCAGTCGCTGTCCATCCGCCAGAGGGTACAAGGCACCCACGCCAAGCCACACTCGAGCATCGCGAACTTCATCTGAGGGAATATCTCGAAGATGCCTTCATAGATCAGGCTCGCCAGGTGTGCTAGGTACACGGTGAAGCGGGAAGCGCGGCTCTCGGCGTAGGAGCTGGGAAACCCTGCGGGCGTGGGCGATGGATTGATCCCGCCGCCTTCGCTGAGGAAATGGATGGCCGGTGTCAGTCGATGCCGGCAGCACGCTTCGTAAATGGGGTGATAGAAGCGCTGGCCAAACGGGCGAGGCGCTCCAGCGGGCATCAGCACGCCGCAAACTTGTGGATGGTCGCCGATGCGATCAATCTCCCTGGCTGCGGCGAGGGGGTCTTGTGTGCCGATCGCCATGCAGAACCGGAATCGGCGATCCCGCGTGAGCCAGTGCTCGATCGTCCAGTCGTTGAACGCCCGACAGAGCGATGCTGCGTAGTGGTAGTCCGCCAGTGCGCTCGCCGCATAGACCGATTGCCCGGTGAGAATGCCGATATCAAACGCACTGTGATCGAGGTGGTCGCGGATGACCTTGTCGATCTGGCTGCCCGGTTCGACCCATCCATCGTCGGGGTCGATCACATCAACCCGTCGGCCGTGGATGCCGCCGTTGTAAGCGTAGCGGTCCCCTGTGCCGCCGCGGCCAAACCCCTTAAGTCGCGCGCGGTCGTAGGTCGAGAGGTATGACAGCAGGTCGTGTGGCCCCGACAAACAGTGATGGATATCGGTGTCCACGAGCCGAGGCCTCGCGGGCGTTTGCTCGGGTGCCGTGGCGACGGTGCCGGACTGGGTGACGGTGGCCATCACTTAGCCCTCGGACCATGACTCGGATCATTAAGCAAGTTTTAATCATACTGGTGTCTCAGGTCCTCGTCAATGAGGAAAATGGGGCGCGATGCTGGGGGAAGGCGTCCTCGCGCGACAGCATACAATTGTCTCAGGCATAATGTGGTCACTGCAGGACGTGGTTTTCGTCGCGGTCGGATCGAGCGTCAACGGGGTAACTGCGCCTGTTGTGGTTGACGTGCAGGGATGGCGCTATATCATTAATCCGACTTTAATCGTCCGTCCATGAACCATGACGGGATTGGTCGCATCCCCCCCGCCATCCCGAAGGAGTGACCCATGCAGCAGACCCACCTGTGCCATATCCATGCGGCTGGCTATCGGTACGTACATGGCGGCGTTCGGGTGCGTCTCTTGCAAATGGCCGCGTGGGCCATGGTGGTGTGGGCGCCATGCATGGCGGCGGCCGAGCCGATTTATCTCGACCTGTCGGATGTAGCGAACCGCCAACTGGAAGACGACGCCGTCGCCGACAACGGCAAGGGTGGATGGTCGGACGAAGGCGCCAACGACATGTTCATCTATCCGCCGGTGCGGCACGGTGACGTGACGCGAAACGGCCATCACTTCCGACTGGCGACGCCCACGGATCAGCAGCCCAATACGATCATCATGCTGCGCGGCCAGAGGCTGCCGGATCTCCCGGCCGAGGTGACGGTGACCGCCCCCAACGCGCGAGGCAAGTACATCTACTTCCTGCAGAACATGGTGCGAATGCCGCGAGGCATCGGAGGTGACGACACGATCGCGCGATACACCGTCCATTACGCAGACGGTTCGAGCGAGCCGTTCGCGCTGCAGGCCGGCCGACATCTTCGCAACTGGTGGACGGGCAACTGGTGGGACAACAGCGGGGCCGACAGTTGGCCGATCTTCATGGGGCAAAGTGCCTACAGCGGCAAGTGGAAGCAGCACATCGGCGTATGGGCGATGCAGTGGCCCAATCCGCATCCGGACAAGCCGATCACGAGCATCACGCTTGCGTCTGAGGGCATGTCGTCGCCGGCGATTTTCGCTATCACGATCGACGATGCGGACTACCACGCCAGTGGAGCGTTGAAGGCCGACTTCAAGCGTCCGGCCGATGCGCCGATTGGCTACTTTGATGAAAAACTCGCCAAGGAACGGGAGCAGGTGTTCGAGGCGATGCGGCAGGTGCAGATGGTCCAAGGTGTACGCGGGGTCGAGGTCATCGCGCCGGACCTGCTGGCGGTAACGCTTGATGCCTTGGTGGCGCGCGGGCCGGGTTCCGGCGAAGCGCAGGCCGCCGCGATGCAGTCGCCCCAGACATTCACTCTCAGCGTGAATGGTTCGCAACCGACGCACCCAGGACGGGTGGGACGGCTCAGCTACGAGCATTGGAACGGCGACATCGGCCCATTCCAACAAAACGTTCTGTACTGGCACACGTACTACCTGGAACTGGACCAGCCACTGCCGGTCGGGTCATCCGTCGAGGTGCGCGTGGCAGGGATCGAGGCCCCTTTCACCAACAGCACGACCCTGCAGTACGACCATGACACGGTGGTCACGCCGGCAATCAAAGTCAATCAGGTGGCGTACTCGGACCTGTCGCGACGTCGCTATGCGTACCTAGGATGGTGGGCGGCGGACCTCGGCCCAGTCAACTACGATCGTTTCACACGATTTCGTGTCATCGACGAAGTGACGGGCACGTCGGTGCATCAAGGCAACATGACGCTTCGCGCCGGCGAGGACTTACTGAGCGGCGAGCGCGTGTACGAGATGGACCTCAGCCCGCTCAAGGCAGGGACGTATCACATCGCCATCGAGGGCCTTGGCCGGTCTAGTCGCTTTGCAGTCGGCGGCGAGGGTGTTGCCGACCTGTACCGACAGACCAATCGGGCTTACTACCACCAGCGAGCGGGTGCCGCGCTGACCGAGCCGTACACGACGTTCACCACGGCCCTGCATCATCATCGCGTCACCAGGAGCGGCCGCGTCGCGGATGACGACACCCCAGACACGGCCGACGATCCCGCGCAAACCTTTCGCGGCGGGTACCACGATGCGGCAGACTTTGATGTGTTCACCATGCACCTGCGAGCAACTGCCCAGACACTGGCTGCCTACGAGATGCTCCCCGACGCGTTTGCCGATGGCGATCTGAACATCCCCGAAAGCGGCAACGGGGTGCCGGATGTGCTGGACGAAGCGCAGTGGGCGCTGGTGGCGTATCTCGATCTGCAGCGGGAAGACGGTGCTGTGCCGCTGGGTCGCGGCAATGAGCAGGACGCGCAACGCGACTATGTGCGGCAGCATGGTGCCGCCCCGCCGTATGGTATTTTCCCGCCGACCACGACCTCGTCCGCGGAATATGCCGCCGTGGCTGCGCAATTTGCCCGTCTCATCAATCGGCACGATGCGAAGCTGGCGCAAACATACCTGTCATCGGCCAAGCGGGCGTTTGCATGGGCACAGGCCAATCCTCAGGCCGGTGACCAGGCCGAGCGTGCCGGCAAGTTGTTGCGGACATGGGCGGCGGGCGAGTTATACGCCACCACTGGCAAAGCCGTGGACCACCAGGCTTTCAAGAATCTGTCCAACGAAGGTGGATACAATGGCTACCACTACTCCTATGCCGTGAATCTGCCCACATTCATGGGCGCATATGTACGCAGCAAACACCCCGACGTGGATCGTGCCATTCGTGACCAGATGCGCGACGAGCTGATTCGACGTGCCGCGGACATCCTCAAGAAAACAGACGAGCCGGCCTATCGCGTGGGGCTAGGCGCACGCGATCGGGGGTTTGGCTGGGGCACCCTCAACGGTGGCGGCTACTACGCCAACGCGTTGCTGGTTGCCCACCACCTCACCGGCGAGCAGCGATTTCTCGACGCGGCCAGCCTCAACGCCGACTTCCAACTCGGCTGCAACCCGTTGTCCAGGACCTTCATCACCGGCATGGGCGACCGCCCGCCGCGACACCCGCAGATCGCCGCCTACCTTTACACCGGCGCCGGGAAAACGGGTACCACAGTGTCCGGAATCACCATCTATGGGCTGGCCGACCGAAACCCAAGTTGGTATCCCCAGGACCTTCCGCCCTGGCGGCGATGGCGCGACTTGGGCAACGGTGGAGCCGAGGTCAGCAGCGAGTTCACCATCACCGAAACGATCGGTGCCTCGTCCATGCTGTACGGGATGCTGTATGGGCTGAGTGGCGCCCGGTGAAGCTTCAGCGAGAGGGCCACGGTGGATTATTAGTTGCTTAAGCTGCTTGACCTTGGCGACTTCTGACGCTAGGTTTTAGTATCGTCTTGAGGTGCCAAAACGTCTCGAAGGATGCTGATTCATGGCAGAGCGGTCAGTGACATTGCGACACATCGCCGAGCGGGCGGACGTATCCGTGGCGGCGGTGTCGTATGCGCTGCACGGCAACGGTCGGATGTCCACCCGGCGGCGGAGCCAGCTTGAGAAACTGCTCAAGGAGTCGGGCTACAAGCCCAGCTACAAGCTTCGGCCGGTGTTGTACATCAGCACCCACAGCGCGTTCCGCGATATGCACGTTCTCCAGCCGTTGCTGTCGAAGTACGGCGGCGTCAACGCGTGCTTCCACGCCGAAGCGATCCCGCTTCGCCTTGAATTGCTCCATATGCCCGGCTCGCCGAGTCTCGAAGACCAGTTGAAACAGCTTCTGCCTTTTCGGCCCAGCGCGGTGCTGCTGGACACCGACCTGGGCGACGAGATGGAGCCGGTGGTTCGCTTCTTCGCCAACGAGGAAGTGCCGGCCGTGCAACTGGGCCACGTCCAGCGCACCGCGGCAGTGGACAGCGTGGTGGTGGATAGCTTCGGCGGCGCTCACACTGCGGCACAACACCTTGTTTCAAAGGGACATGAGCGAATTGCCACCATCCGGTGGCGCGCGGAGGAGGACCCCGCCAGCCGGCAGAAGTATGCCGGGTTCTGCTGTGCGATGGAAGAGGCGGGGATCAAGACGCCGCCCCAGTACGTGGTTGAGGCGCCGCCCGGAAAACAAGGCGAACTGCAGCCCGGCCGCATCGCGATCGAGCAACTTCTGAATCTCCCCAAACCGCCCACGGCGGTCTTCGTGGAGAACAGCTTTGTCAGCCCCAGCCTACTGTACCCGATGCCCGCAGAGCGAGCCGTGCCGCCCCGCATCGCCCAACTCGACATGGTTCATTTCGAGGCGTGGAGTCTGGACTGGCTCGAACAGGTCGTGGTGAGCAAGCTGAGCTTACCCCCACGCCACACGAAGCTGCTGCGGATCGACTGGTATCAGATGGGCCAGATCGCCGCCGGACGGGTGCTGGCCAGACTCGAAGGCGAAGAAGGTGCGGGCGGAATCACCCGCTTGTCGCCTCGGCTGGTACAGGTCGATAATGGCGACGAGTCGCCGCTCTGAGGGGATATGCGCCATTTTGTTGCCATCGCGGGCTTTTTTCCGGGAACCTCCATTTATCTCTTGCTTAATCTTTGCTTATCGTGTATGGTTGACATGGTCGGCCCGCCGACCGGGGCGTCGCGCCGGGACTCGCGTCGGTTGAGAGGAGTTCCACCGCAGGATCGCTCAAGTCAAACACACTCGCCCTTTTCATGCCAATGGAGAAATGACCCATGTCCACTCGCACCACTCGCACACCCCAACAGGAGAGCAGAGCAATGAGGAACTTCAAGACCGTGTCACTGGTTCTGACGGGTATGGCCCTGATGAGTACCCACGCTTCGGCAGACATCCTCGTGAACGACACCTTCAGCGACAACGAGAGGTCCACGCAGAGTCTCCCATCGTCGGTCCAATGGTTCGGCGGTTCGGCGACGAACACGCTTGCCGTCAGCGGTGGCGCTTTGGTCCTTCCCTCGGTCACGGATGCGAAAACAGGCGGTGCCATGGGCTTTTTCACCGCGGACGATTCGCCCCTGACGCTGAACGTGGGCGATACGCTCAAGCTGAGCTTCTCGATCGCCATACCGGTTGGTGTACAGACGGGTGACAACCAATTCTGGTACGGATTCCTCGATTCCACGGCCGGCTCGCGTCCGACGGTGGATGGATCATTCGACAATTCCCGCTATAACGCCTACACGGGATACTTGGCCTCGTCGCCCCTGGCCGGCGCGCATTCAGCTCGCAACAAGATTGTGCAGCGTTTCGGTGGTGCGAATAATCTGATCAACACCGGCTTCGTTTCCCAGATCGGCGCAGCCGCAGCCACGCCGAATCTGGCCGCGGGCACCTATACCTTCAGCCTGACGATGGTGCGCGACAGCGCCACGCAGATCACCCTGACCAGCGATATGGGCGGTGTGCAATTGATTCGTGTGGACGATGCGACTGACGATCAGCCGTTGTTGACGGCGTTTGACAGTGTGTTCATCTGGACCAACAGCAACAATCCGGCGGTTCCGATCGATGATATCCTCGTCGAATACACGCCCATTCCCGAGCCGGCGTCGCTTGCGCTCATGGGGCTGGGCGTTGCACTCGTCGCCAGCCGTCGCCGCAGGGCGTGAAGGGTGACGCGGCCGGGGGGCGGCGACCGTCAGGACGTGCAGGGTCCATCTAGGAGCGCAACCATGCATGGTGCCTCTGTGACGCTTATCTTCCGCCCTTGGACCTCGTTCGTTCGCCCAGCCCAAGGAACTCTTCCCGCAGCCACACGTGATCCCGCCCGGATATTCGCTGAGTACCACATTGATGCATCTGCGCAGAGAGAGGTTGAGTGATATGTTTTCTCGGCGCTTTCATACACTTGGCTCAGCGTTTCTGTCGCTGACGCTCCCAATCGTCGGGCTTGGGCCGCTGCGTGTCCTGGCTGCCGACGCCAATAACTACGTCAGCGTCTCGGTGACCGATCCGAGTGCTCCTACGCCAGCCATCACGGTCAACATGCACCGGCTGGATCATTGGTCGATACCAAAGACCAACGCTTTGGTGTATCGCGTTGACACGTTGGACGGCGCGGGCAACTGGAGTTCGCCTGTTGCATCACTGCCCTGGGGGACCAACAGTTATGTGGACACGAATGTGGAAGTTGGCAAGCGATATCTTTACCGCGTGGTGACCGATGGGCCATCTGATCGCCCCACGGTGAAAAGCTATGTGACCGGGGGGATCGCCACCCCTGTGGTGGACAATCGCGGCATCATGCTGCTGGTGACCGACAATGTCACCGCGCCGCAACTTGTGCCGGAAATCACTCAATTCAAGCAGGATTTGATTGGTGATGGTTACCGCGTGCAGGAAATCTCGGTCTCGCCCACGGACACGCCTCAGGCGGTCAAGGCGAAAATTGTGGCTGCGTATCAGGCGAATCCATCTCTTGTGAAGTCCGTCACACTGTTGGGCAACGTGCCAGTGCCCCATTCGGGCTGGGTGAATCCTGATGGTCACGGTTCGCGGCCTTATCCCACCGATTCGTATTACGCCGACGTGAACGGCACCTGGACCGACAGCAGCAGAAACAGCAACAACACGTCCGGCAATCATCCGTGGTGGGTGAACACCCCCGGTGATGGCAAGCTGGATCAGAGCAAGACGCCAAGCCATCTGGATCTGCAGATTGGCCGCATTTCGTTCAATAACATGCCGGTCTTCGCTGAGTCTGAAGTGGAGCTGATGCGCCGATACCTGGAGAAGAATCATGCGTACCGGCACAACGAGTTTTCATTCAACTCCAACCTCATGGTCGCTCAAGAAGATTCGTTGACAGGCTATTCCGCAAGTGGCCCGTTGTTTGGAACAGCCAATCGCCCCTTCGTTCCGACGATCGATGCGGCACGTTCGGCCGGCTATTGGAATGAAGCTGAAAACAACTCCTACTGGCTCTCAACCTGGTATCGCGGCGGCGGCACTTACACAAGCACGTGGGGCATCGGAACCGCAGCGGATTTCGCTCAATCACCGGGCGTGAACATTGCGATCCAATCGGCCTGGGCGAGCTACTACGGCGAATGGGATGTGCAGAACGCCTTTCTCCGCGCCATTCTGGCCGCCAAGGGGCAGACGGTGGCGACGTTCTATGAAGGCAATCCCGCCTGGGTCTTGTATGCACTGGGAATGGGTGAAACGATTGGATATGCCGCTCAAATGTCCATCAACCAGAATGGCTTGGACTTGAATCCCACCAGTCTCAACTATGCAGACAGCATCATCTCCGGAGTATTGGGCGATCCGTCCATTCGCCTGTTTCCGGTGACGCCGCCGACACAACTGACCGCGGAGGACAGTGGCGGCTCGATCGCGCTTTCGTGGGAAGCTTCCGATGACGAGGACATTGTGGGCTATTACGTCTATCGTGCGGGTAGCTGGGATGCAGAATTTGTTCGCATCAGTGAGGAATTGATCAGCGGGTTGTCGTTCATTGATGACGATCCCCTGGACCAAGGGCTATATATGGTGCGAGCCATCAAATTGCAGGAAACCGGAAGCGGCACCTACTTCGATGCAAGTCAGGGCATCTTTGCTCTTGCCACATCCATCCCTGAACCCGCCTCGGTCCTGCTGGTGATCGCCGGCGGAATCATCGTCACGAGACGTCATCACACAAGCAGGAACGTCTATCAAGGAGCGCCACGATGAATGGCACCTCAGACATCCGACAGCGTTCGGTCCCGCGCTCGTGCTCCGGCGGGTTTACGCTGATCGAGTTGCTTGTGGTGATTTCGATCATTTCGCTGTTGATCGCGTTGCTGTTGCCGGCGCTGGGAGCGGCGCGCGACGCGGGGCGTACTGCGCAATGTCTCAGCAATCTGCGCATGATCGGTGTCACGGTGGCGATCTACACGGGGGACAACCGCGAGTTCATGCCAATGGCCAGCGGGTACGACGGCACCAGCCCCACCAACGACGTGCCGGCGTGGTATGTCCACTTCCGCGAGGATCTGGGATTTGCGTCCAAGGCCCTGTTCTGCCCGAGTGTCACACCCACGAATCGGTACTGGTCAACGCCGACCTTGCAGTTCGAGCGGTACACCGGCTATACCAACGCACACAAGAATTTCGGCGTGGACTACGCTATGAACGCCGCATGGCGATCGGTCATCGGCGATCGGTACTCTCTCCGCAACGATCAATGGCAGTACCCCAACCCGCTCAAGTTCGGGTCCATTCGTAACCTCAGGCAGCCCTCGTCGGTGCTGGTTATCACCGAAGCCTCCCAGGAAGAGTATGTCGGAGGCGGGCAGGCTGGGCGCTGGGTCACCTTCCGCCATGCGCAGGAGAACGGCGTCAATCTCGTGTACTTCGACGGTCACGCGGTCACGATGTCCGAGAGCGCGGCACGCGGCACGCTGATTGAGATTACTACAGATCGGAAATTGCCCTGGATCGAACCATGAGTGGCTTGGCGTCGCGAGTGTGGTGGGTGTTTGGACCGCGGCTTGAGCCTCGGGAATTGAAATGACTACGGTAGTTGACAGGACGTTTAAACAGCGCAAGGCGCCTACGGCGTCCATGCGCGCTCCACGGCTGTGGCGGCGGGTGTTGACCCACACGCACACCTACAGTGGTCGGGCCGACCACGGCGGCGCCGTCGCGCCCCCGGAGGCGTATTTCCGCTTGGTGGACTGGGCTCGCCAGCAGGGCATCGATGCGATCGGCATGGGCTCGCCATACACGCCGGCGACGGCGAACGTGCAGCATCGCTACGACGGCGCGGATCGGGAGGCGTATTACGGCGGAATGGTGAATACGTCGGAGCTTCGGCAACTTGACGAAGTGCAGCGTATGCTCGCGTCATTGCGGAACATGGCGGGCGACGCGTGCCTGTTTTACCTGGACAACGAAACGCCCAAGGGCCGTTACGGCCACATGTGGTGGATCGGGTATCACCCCGACCTGCCGCCGTGGCACGACTACGACCAGCCCTTCGATCGGTGGATGGTGCATGAGTCGCAGCCGGGTGACGACAGCGACGAGCCCGTGCCTTACGAGCGACGGCCCTATGCACAGATCGTGGCGATCCAGCGCCGACACGGCGCGCTGGGTGTGTGGGCCCACCCCACCAGTTGGTGGCGGGACGACGAAGGCCGATTCATCACCAACCTGGCGACGGAGATGCCCGCCCACGCCGCGGCGGACGGTGGTGTGGACGGCATGGTGGTGATGGGCTATCACGCCTATCGCCCGGCATACCAGACGCTGTGGTTCGCCATGCTCGACCGCGGATACCGCGTTCCGGCAGCCGCGGAAATGGACTGCGGGCTTTCGTCGCCCGGAACCTGGCACTCTCACCGATTGCTGCTGAACCATTTGCCGGTTGATGGCGACGGCGAACTGACACTGGCGCAGATCACCCAACGATTTGGGAGTGGGCGCCTCAGTGTCAGCAGCGGGCCGACGTTGGACCTGCGGGTGGACGGCCGACCCATGGGCGAGAGCGTTCCGACAAGGCGTGGACACGTGCATCAGGTGGAGATCACCGCCGATGCCAGAGAAGGGCATCAGCTTTCGCGGGTGGAGTTGATCGGCCGTGGCGGGCGAGTGGTGTGGCACGTGACCGACCCAGCCGGCGGAATCTACCGGGCGCAACTGGACGGCAGCGATGAGCGGGGCTACCTCGTGGCCCGCGCGTTCGGGCCGGCCAAACCGGGTCTTGCGGACACGGATCAGCGACGGTTCGATCAGTTCGCCGTGACCAACCCGGTCTATCTGCACCCGCCCGGACAGGGTTTTGCCCCGAAGATGCAAACGCGCACGATCGTGACGGTGGCGACAGGCTCGCCATTCCACGGCGGCACGGTTCGGTTCGAAGCTGCAGACGGTACGCGACTGGAATCAGGTAGTCTCGTGGGTGGAACGGCGGCGGCCATACTGCCGGGAACCGGACGGGTCACAGTCACGTCAGCGGCCGCAGACGCGACACGAACGATCTACCTGATCAATGCGAATCCACGACTGCAATCGTTGCAGCGATACCTCTACCGCGGCCGGTTCCTGCGCGATTTTCCTGATCTGAGCCCGGGCGAAGTGCCGGTCGAGGCGTGGCAACTCGACGAGTTCCCGCGTGCGATGACGCGCGTAATGATCGAGGTCTGATTGTGCCATCGATGCGCGACTTAGCGTGGTGTAGACCTAGCGGGTGGCGGCGCGGCAGCGCCGAGCAGGATGTTGCAACCCATGGAACTGTATTTGATTCGGCACGGTGAGATCGCGGGTGATCCGCACCGGCGCTATCAGCCCCCGGTAAGTGGCTGCCTGTCGCCGTGCGGACAGCGTCAGGCGCGCGAGCTGGTCGAGGCGCTCGAGGGTGTGACGTTCGATCATATTTTCGCGTCGCCGCTGGGTCGGGCGATCGAGACGGCCCAGCCGCTGGCTGAGGCGTCTGGTGTCGAAATTCACGTGCTCGATTGGCTGATCGAGTGGCGACCCGCGCCGACACTGGAGCAATGTGACGCCGCCGAGTACGGGAAGATGATGGCGGCGGCGGCGGAGCTTCGGCCGGAGCAGTGCTGGAAGACGCCGGCGGGTGAAGGCACGCTGGAGATGGCGCACCGCGTCATCGTCGGGTTCACTGAACTAATGGTCAGGCTGGGCGTGCGACCGGGTCATGGCGGCTACCTGTTCGACTCCCCCGACGATGATCGCCGCGTGGCGCTGGTGGCGCATGGCGGATCACTGCAGCGACTGGCGTCTTTTCTACTCAATGTGCCGATTCAGCCGTACACACCGATCGCATTTGCACAGACCGGTGTCGCGGTGTTCTCCTTCGTTCGGCGTGTAGATGTGTATTACCCGACACTGCGGGTGCAGCCGTTGAAAGTGCTGGCCCCGGTGGCGCACGGATGACTCCCGGAGTGTTTCATGATGCGATGTGGCATTCAGCCGTTGTGGATTGCGCGCCTTCTGGCTACCTGTGTGTTGGGTGGCGGCGTTATGGCAACAACGGCCGAAGTGCGTCCTGTGTCGCCGCAGATGGCATTCGAGCGTTCGTTGCTTTCACCGGTCATGGACCGCATCTATCACAACCGCCTGGAGGCGGAGTCTGCGTCGTGGCTGGCGGTGTATCTGTTCAATGTGCCGGTGGATCCGTCGCGGGCTGATGATGCGGCGCAATACACGATCACCAGCAACGACGACGCGGCCTATGCGGCGGGCCGATCGGTGCGACCTTTGCGGACAGGATCGCGCACGCGAGCGATCCGGGTCTTGCAGCGCCATGACATGCTGGTGAAGCAGACGGTGATCTTTCTCGAATTGCCTGCACCGATGACGCGTGGCTGCACGTATGCGGTGCAGATCGGCGATCTGGGTGTGCAGGTGCCGTCCCTGGAGGCGGTGCTGTTCGACGATACTCGACAGATAAGCGACAACATCCGGTTGAACCAACTCGGCTACCTGCCGGGGTACGACAAGATCGCGTATCTGGGCCAGTACATGGGCAGCGCGGGGCCGATGACGTTCGGCACCGAGGCGTTCGAACTGGTGGATCGTGAGGGCAAGACCGCATTTACCGGTCGCGTGACACCGCGCGGCGTGGGCGACGAACTGGTCGGCCAGACGGTGTACGACCTGGATTTCAGCACGTTCGAAAAGCCGGGGACGTACCACATCCGGGTGGCGGGTGTGGGGCTTTCACCTCCGTTCGAGATTGGCCCGCAGGCGCTGAACCCGCTGTACCTCAACTACATGCGCGGCCATTACCACCAGCGCTGCGGCATGGAGATTGACGCGACATACTCGCGCCATCATCGACCGGCGTGCCACCTTGACGACGCCTACCTCGATCAAGCGGTCGAATCGCTCAAGTTCGTCAACCCCAAGCAGCCGCCGCTGCACCAGACCCGGTACGACGGCAAGCGACATGAGGCGATTCACGGGCATCACGACGCCGGTGACTATGGCAAATACACCATCTCCGGTTCGCATTATGTGTTCTCAGCCCTCAACGCGATGGACGTGTTTCCCAAGCGGTTTCACGAGGACAATCTCGGCCTGCCGTATTCGGGCAACGGTGTGCCGGACCTGCTCGAGGAGGTCAAGTGGGAGTTGGACTGGCTTGAGAACATGCAGGACCCGCCCCCGGAAGGCGACGGCGGCGTGTTCGGTGTCATCAAACCCAACACCGGCGGCTACGAGCAACATATGCCGCTGGCACAGGCGCGACGACTGCTCTATCCCAAGGACACGGTGTTCACGGCAGCGTACGCCGCAGCATTGGCTAGGGCCGCACGTTCGCCAATGATCCGCAAGCACTACCCTGATGCGCCCGCTCGCTATCTCACAAAAGCGAAGGCGGCATGGGCGTTCCTGGAAAAGAATGACCGCTACGTGCAGTATTTCCACTATGGCGCACTCTTCGGCGATAAGGACGAACTCAACTGGGCCGCTGCGGAGCTTTACGCTGCCACCGGCACGGAGAAGTATCACGACTACCTGCTCAAACACTTCGACCCCTCGGAGAAGCGGTGGGGCTGGTGGCCGCTGGTCGAGGGCGTAGGCAACGCCACGATGACTTACACGTTCATGCAAGGCAGGCAGCGCGACGAGGCGATGCTCGAACGCTGCCGCAGCGCCATCCGGGACTCCTGCCGCATGCACGTGGAGGATGCCGCGGCCTACCCGTACCGATTGTCGATGCCCCGACCATCGATCTCACACGGCAGTTACGGCTGGTACTTCCCCGGCGACCTGGCAGGCTACAACCTCCTCATGGGCTATGCTCTCGATGGCGACGAAAAGCTCCTGCAGGTGGCGCTGTCGAACCTCAACTATATCTGCGGTGCTAACCCATTTGGCTACTTCCTTCAGACCGGCCTGGGTGCCAAGCGGAACATCGAAGTGGTCGATCAAGAGAGCGTGTACGACCGGATCATCGAACCGGTGCCTGGCATTCCCCTGGGGATTGGGTCGGCAGGGTTCTACTGGCTAAACCAGTATGGCCGCAGCGTCGGCGAGGGGACGTATCCCAACAACTGGCCGCTTATGAACCGCTGGTACGACGGGTTCAACGTGCAGTCGGAGTTCACCATGGGGCCGATGATGCGTGAGACCCTGGTGGCGGCATTTTTTGCGGAAGTCGCCCCCCAGCCGCGCGCCCGGCCGAAAGTCGCCATCAAGGCCGATGCACTGCAGGGTCCGGCGCCGCACGCGGTGCAGTTCACCCTTGATGCCGCGACTGCAGACGGCGAGATTCGCCAAGTGTTCTGGGACTTCGGCGACGAGACGTTCTCGACCCACCCCTCCCCTCGCCACGTCTTCACCAATCCCGGACGGCGGTATGAAGTAGCGGTGACGATTATCGACGCTCACGGCGCGTCGGCGTACGACGTGGTGCAGGTCAAGTGTCCCATGGACGAAGTGAGCTTCTCACGCACGGCGCATCGGCTCGACAATCGAACGATGGCCCTGTTCCATTTCGATGGCAACCTAAAAAGCGCCCGCGGCGAGGCGGAGCTGGAAGTTCACACCACGCGCCCCGGCGAGCGGGCGGCGTACTCGTTTAGCACCGATCCGCCGATGTGGATGGCCAGGCCCACGGGCAACTGTCTCGTCCTTGACGGCGCCGAGCACTTCTCGATCCAGATTCCCGCACAGGCCCTGCGCGAGCCGGCCACGACGCCCATGGCACTGGACATGCTACTGTATCTGGAGGAGTTCACCGGGTGGGGCTACCGAGGCAACCCGACGTTGCTGGGGCTGCGCAACTCCAAGTCGGTGTTCGTGGGCTGGAATCAGGACACCTGGGACAAGGCCCGCGCGCCGAAGTTTGGCGACGTGTCCAGCCAGCGCTTCGCCGATGAGTTCCCCCGCAGACAATGGTGCCATGTGCAGATCGTGTACGACGGCAAGGGGCGCGCGACATTCTTTGTGGACGGCAAAGCATGGGGTACGTCACAAGTCACACCGAGTGCGGCTAACGAATCGATGACGCTGTTGTTTGGTCCGTTTCGCGGTCGAGTGGACGAGGTGCGTCTGCGGTTGGGGATGCCCTGACTTCACGCGCCTGGGCGCCGGCGATGGGCGACCATTGCCACAACTGCCAGTGTGCGATTGACGGCCAGCGACCACCGCGACTCCAACGCTTCCAAGTACTGTGGCAAGGGCGTGTTGACCTCCCGTTGCGTCCCAGGGTGAAGACATTTACCCCAGTTGAGTGATCCATGGTCGCGGGATGTGCCG